>NZ_JAIWPE010000095.1 GCF_021028955.1 Salipaludibacillus sp. CUR1 | reverse complement strand
AAATAATTATTATTTAATAATTATTATCAAAAGATAAAGTTTCTAATAACAAATTGCATTACTGATGGAGAAATAAATGCCTCAAAGGCCGAAATAAGCACTAAAACAGCTCCGATTATAAAAATAAAAAATGTGTAGGACACAAAGTGCTGAAAGATCGGTTCATGGCCCCGTCTAATAATTTGTCTCCAGATACGAATGGAAAAAGCTGTAGCTGTGGAGGCCACCAGAATAAATACCGGAATTAAGAATATATTCTGCGGAAATACTGATGTAAAAGCAAATAAAAACCCTTCAAAACCCATCCGGTCTACAAGGAATCCTACCGTAAAACCTACCGTTAACCCCTTTATAAACAGAAGAATAAATACGACAGGGATCCCTATCACCGAAAGCCCTAACACCCATATAAAACCCAGCATTTTACTGTAATAAGCAAAGCTCTGAGTGAAAATAGCCGCCGGATTGGCAAACTCCCCCTTCTCTACTTCATTAAAAAAAAGAGTTAAGTAAGCATATAAATCATTTTTCTGGGAAAAGTTCATACTGTTTACAATGACTGCGCCGAAAATTACTCCCATAAGAAGCAAGACGGTAGTAAAGATATATGCAGCTCTGTTATTGTCAAGATATTCTGTCAGCTTATTTCTCCTTGCATAGAGCTTCCCCATCTATATACCCTCATTTCTATCATCTGATTGTGTGTCTATCAGAGTCTATGAAATGAGGAATCAAACTATGATAAAGAAAATAGATTTAAATTTTTACTTTTCCGTACTTTCCGCCTCCTCCGGGCTGTATTTTTAATCTCCCTTCACGCATGCGTTTTATAAAATCAGCCTGCTTTTCAGTCACTGTTGAAACAAGGTCTTCAAGCGGAACTTCATGAAGCACAGCCATTTCAGAGCCAAATAAGGTGATTAGGTGATCCACTGTTTTCGGGCCGATACCCGGGATAAATTCAAGCGGTATATGGTGCAGATAAGAAGCCCGTTCCACCCCTTTCATTTTTTCCCTTTTTCCCTGTTCCTGCTGCATGGCCAGTTCCCTTGTCCTCTCCTTTACTCCTTTAATGACAGGAGCTGAAGGATGCTTTAGGCAGACGTTTTTATCTGCCGGCAGGAAACATTGCCCGCATACCGTTTGATAGTACTTGCCTAGCTCCGGATGAAGGCCTGTATTTCTCACTACCTTTCTGCCTGCCTTTTGCTTTATGGCCTTCTCTACTTCTGCAAAAGTCGGAGAAGACACATCAATGACCTGATGTTCCCTCCCGATTTTTTTAACCGAATGAGCATCTGAGTTTGTCAGAAACGGCAGAGCATCCAATTCAGGCAGAGTTTCAGCCATAGATAGGTCAGCGCTTAATCCAAGCTCAACAGCGTCTACCCAGTCGAGATTAAATAGTTCGGCCATATATACATCAGCGCCCTTACCGTACACACTTTTAAAAGGAGTGAACACGTGTGCAGGGATAAACCATCCCTTTGCTTCTTTAACTCTTTTCTGTAAATCACTGGTGTTTGCGTAGATCCGCTGAGTACTTAAATGGATATTTTTGATATTAGGCCGGCACCAGACTGAAAAATCCTGCATTTCTTTAAAGTCAGGAAAATAACATAATACATGGACCGGTCCACGGCACCTCTCATCATAAATCTCTATCTCTGCACCCGGCAGAATCGTAAGTATTCCTTTATAACTGAATCCCCCTTCGGTTAATTCCGTAAGGACCCCTTCTTTTAATAAATCTTCAATTTCTTTAAGGACAGCAGGAGAAAGACAGTCCACAAGCCCTATGATGTCCATCCCTTTGCGGCTAACCGCTTCGTCGATCACCGCCTGGAGAGTCATCTTATTTGAAGCAGTAATTTTTACCGGATGGCCGTAAATGTCCCGTCCCAGATGAATATGCAAATCCATATATTTTTTTTGCATCTGCTTTTATTTTTGACCCTCAGAGGCTTTCAACTTTTCCAGCTGCCAATACTGAATGGCATATATTGTTTTTGCATCATGAATCTCTCCGGAAGCGATCATTTCTTCTGCTTCCTCCAATGTCACATCTATTCTTTCAACAAATTCATCCTCATCGGTGCTTTCTATTCCATGAGACAATCCTTCCGCTAAATATATATATACAATTTCATTAGCAAAACCCGGACTTGTGTAAAAAGAATGAAGTTTTGACCAGCTGCCGGCTACCACACCTGTCTCTTCTTCAAGTTCCCTTTTCGCACATTCCAGTGGATCTTCCCCTTTTTCGAGTTTCCCGGCAGGTATTTCTGCAATAGCCTTCTCAAGCGCTTTACGATATTGCTTAACCAGTATCAGTTTCCCATCCGAAGTAAAGGCAATGACGGCTACAGCCCCGGGATGGTGTACGATTTCTCTTTTGCTTTCCTTGCCATCCGGTAATCTGACATCCTGAATTTCTACATCTATGATTCTTCCTTTGAAAATGGATTTTGTTCCTAAAGTTGTTTCTTTTAAATAGTCAGACACAGTGTACTCCTCCTGTTTATTTATTCTTGTACGTGTTCAGCATATCAAAAACACCCCCGTTTTTCATTAGGGGGTTCCCTGCGACTAAACTTATACTCTCAGACTGTTTGATATCCCGATTTATTTATGTTGAAATAGTTACGGAAGAAAAAGGGGATATATTTAAAGCAGGAACGGGTAGGAGATTAACGGAGGTGTTAAAATGAAGAAAAATCAATTAGGAACGTCGGATTTATATGTTTCTGAATTAGGATTCGGGTGCATGTCCCTTTCAGACGACCATCTTTCAAACAGTGCACTTATTGATGAAGCCGTCGCCCATGGAATTAATTTCTTTGATACTGCGGATTTATATCAATTTGGATTTAATGAAGAAAGCGTCGGAAAGGCTGTTAAAGGGCACCGGGATAAAATTATTCTTGCTTCCAAAGGTGGAAATGAATGGGGCGAAGGAATAGACGGCTGGCGCTGGAATCCGGATAAAAACTACATAAAACATGCTTTAAAACAATCTTTACAAAGGTTGAATGTGGACTACTTGGATCTCTATCAATTACATGGAGGAACAATTGATGACCCTATTGATGAAGTGATTGAAGCATTCGAAGATTTATCACAAGAAGGAACAATCCGGTATTATGGTATATCCTCTATAAGACCAAATGTTATAAAACAGTTTGCTGAAAAATCAAATATTGTAAGCGTGATGATGCAGTACAGCCTTCTCGACCGAAGACCCGAAGAATGGTTTCCTTTGTTTGATAAACACGGAATTTCAATTATAGCCCGCGGTCCTGTAGCCAAAGGCTTACTTACGGATAACTTTGAAAGAAAGCTTACAGAGGATGGGTATTTAGCCTATTCTGAAAACGAGCTTAAAGAGTTGCTTCCGGAATTGAGAAATTTGGCAGGCCATGAAAGAATGTCCCTGCAGCAGACGGCACTCAGGTACATTATGGATCAGCCTGCTGTAGGCACTGCTCTCACAGGTGCAAGCCAGGTTTCTCAATTAAAAGAAAATGTTAAAAGCACAAACACACCAGCCTTATCAGAAGAATTAACCAGCAACCTCAAGAAGATGACTAAATTAGCCCAATATGATAAACACCGTTAGAAAAAAGAGACGTCTTCCCGTTATTAATCCCCCCCAGTGACAGAGCAACATTCTGACTGAGGGGGTGTAAAACGGTAATGACGTCTCTTTGTTTATGCCTCTTTTTCATAACTCTGCCTTATATCTTTGTAATAATCCTCCAGCATTTCATAGTTTATAAATCCAGGCCGCCTCATAGCCACCTTGCCATCCGGATCTATAATAAGGGTGGTTGGCATGTGCCTTACTTCATAACCATCCAGAATTTCTCCGTCTTCATCAAGCACGGTGTAAAACGGAATATCAAAATCATCGACAAACTGTTCAACTGCTTCGTTGTTCCTCTCCTGAGTCGTCATATTAATTCCCACCACTTCTACTCCGTCATCCTTATACTTTTCGTAGAAGTCAATAAAATCGGGCATTTCATCCCGGCAAGGAGGACACCAGGACGCCCACATGTTTAAAACGACATAGTTCCCTTCCAGTTCTGATAACGTTAACTGCTCATCGCCATAAACTTGCGGAAGCTCAAAATCGAGAGCTTCATCACCTACTTGCAGCCCAGAAGTGGGAGCGGGCTCTTCTCCCTGTTCGTCCCTTTCAATCCCTTCATTTGCAAGATACTCATCTAACAAACGCTGATTTTCATCATTATTCTGTTCAGCCTGATTGTCGTATATTACATAACTCCCAAGCCCGACAGCAGTTAAAAATATAATTAAAGTTAACAATCGTCTTAATTTCATAAAAACCTCCACTTTGAAAACATGTTCATAGAAGTACTGCATATGTTTAAATATACTTTAAAAATAAAACCGGAATATCCTTCGGAAAAGTCAGTTGAAGACAAGCCCTGATAGAACCAGACAAAAAAAGATTCCTGTTTCGATACTTTTATTATATGATATTTCAGTAGTGCTTTTAAAGGAACCTGTATTTATAATCTTGATTTTAATTCCTGAGCTCCCTTAGATGGAGATTTTATCTGAAATCAAAATTCTGCCTGTGGACGAGCCATGGGCCCGGGTTGTCCACAGAGATTAACATAGAAGGCCGGCTGCATTGGATAGAAAAAACGCGTAAAACAGGGCCTGATAAAAAGTCTGCTAACCTGTATTAATAATAACCAAGCAGAAAGGAAGATGAAAGTGACGTTATTTGAAGCAATTGTATTTGGTATTATTCAGGGGATCACTGAGTTTCTGCCGGTATCAAGCACGGCTCATATAGTGATTACCCAATTAGTGTTCGGTTACACCTTCCCGGGGCTGGCATTTGAAATTTACTTACATATGGCCTCCGTCCTTGCTGTAATTATGTATTTCTGGAAAGATCTTTGGAGTGTCATCCAGGGATTCTTCAAGTTTATTATTTACCGGTCCAAAGAGGACAAGGTGCCGTTTTTCTTCGGAGTTTATATTTTAATAGCTACCTTTATCACCGGTGTATTAGGAATGCTTTTATCCGATTTTATTGCTGATGCGATGAAAACACCTGCTTTAATTGCCGCGTCGCTGACGGTTACTGGATTGGCTCTGATTTTTATAGAAAGGTTTCACCGGCTGGGAAACAGAGATGAATCGTCGATGAATGGGCTGGATGCCGTAATTGTCGGCTTAGGACAAACTATTGCAGTTATTCCAGGCATTTCCCGTTCGGGGGCCACGCTTGTTGCGTCCTTATTGATGGGATTAAACAGGGATACAGCAGTCCGCTATTCTTTTTTGCTGGCTATTCCGGTTATATTAGGCTCCAGTGTCCTCGCTCTGGACGAATTTTCAGCAGAAATGCTTGATTATATAGGTCCGTTTAATCTTTTCATATCATTTATCGTATGTTTCTTTTTTTCACTTTTAGGAATTGTCTGGCTGATAAATTTCCTTAAGAAAAGTAAATTAATTTACTTTGCAATTTATTGTTTTATCGTCGCCATTCTCGTATACACGCTAATTGACCCATCAACAGTGATGGATGTTTAACAGCTGATTGATTAACTTTGTTCAAAAAAAAGATATCTCTTAATCTCAGATAAGTGATATCTTTTTTTATTGCATTCCTATTACAAATTCTTATTTAAATTTACTGTCCCAAAGTCCTTTGCTAAACTATTGAAGGAATCAAAATAGAACAGCCACTTTTTTTAAGACAGGAGTAGCTTATGAGTACCTCAACAGGAAAAGTATTTGGAAAAGATTTACTGGGTCTTGGTCTGCTCTTTTTATTTCTAATCTTATTTTTATTCAGTGACCAGGTCAGTACGAGCGAACGAATGGAATCTATTCCTAATGCGTGGATAAATGTAAACACCATTTTTCTGAGTATTGTTATTGAAGCAATCCCTTTTATTTTGCTAGGTGTATTTGTCTCTGCACTTATTCAGATATATGTCTCAGAAGATACTATTCAAAGGTTTTTGCCAAAAAACGCCTATGCAGCTTTGTTTCCAGCAGCACTTCTGGGCGCCATCCTTCCTTTATGCGAATGTGCCATCGTTCCCGTCGTCAGACGGTTAATAAAGAAAGGGATGCCTTTGCACACAGGAATAGTTTTTCTGGTTGCAGCGCCAATTCTTAACCCGGTTGTATTTGCGTCAACTTACTTTGCGTTCAGGAATAACCCCACCATTCTTTACTCACGAATGGGCTTGGCGTTTGTCTTATCTATTATTATAGGAGCTATTCTTTACAGTATTTTCAGAAAGAAACCGGATCAGCTTAGAAATAAAGCTAATGTCTCATTAGCAAGCCACCATGTGCATATTGAAGAAGACCAGTCTCAAAAGAGATCCGGAAAGCCAGGCTTTTTAGCGAGGGTTCGTGATACGGTCTACCATGCCTCTGATGAATTTTTTATGATGGGAAAATATCTGATACTTGGTGCTTTTGTTGCTGCATTATTCCAGACTTTCTTAGACCGCAGTCTTCTTGAAACAATTGGAACTAACACATATACTTCAACATTTGTGATGATGGTATTTGCATATTTGCTCTCACTCTGTTCAGAAGCTGACGCATTTGTAGCTGCATCTTTCGGTTCCCAGTTTACAGATGCATCACTAACCGGATTTCTTGTTTACGGACCGATGCTCGATTTAAAAAACACATTTATGCTCTTCGCATTTTTTAAAGCACGTTTTGTGATTGCTTTTATGATTACTGTTACCTTTATCGTGTACTTCTCCGTCATTATTTTGTATGGATTAATTTTGTAGCGCCTGGGAGGGATTAAATTGAAGAACTATGACCACTCATTTCATGCTTTTATACAGGGGATCATTCTCATAGGCTTTGCCATGTTAATTCTCAGTCTGGTTTTAACCGGAAATATTGTGTATTACATTGCCCCGACAATGATGCCGTTCATTTATTTTGCTTTAGTTACCTTTTTCATTTTAGGTATTGTACAGGTATTCAGAAGTACAAAAGATGATGAAGAGGATTCTTCCTGCGGATGTGAACATGATCATCAAATAAGTGGCCCTTCCTGGCTGAAATTGATTATTTACGGTATTTTCATTCTCCCTGTTTTATTCGGCTTTACACTCCCTGACCGTTCTCTGGACAGTTCTGTAGCCGCAAACCGGGGTATACAATTTGGAGGAGGATCAAACCCGCAGGCTGCAGAAGGAAATGTAAATTCAGCTTCTGAAGCTGAAAGTGGCAATACTGCCAGGGCTGAAGCTTATTTAGATGATCCGGATGGCTATCTGGATTCTATAGGAGCTTCTTCAGAAGAGGAAGAAGAACATTACACAATGGAAGAAATATATGATGAAGAATGGTTTGATGACTATTACCAGGAATTAGCAGAAGAGATGCTAGAGAAAGACACAGTGATAGTTACAGATGAAAATTACCTTGATATGATGACTGTTCTTGATCTTTACCTCGATGAATTTATTGGAAAAGAAATAGAAATTACAGGATTTGCTTACCGGGAACCCGGCTTTGATCCTGACCAGATTGTTGCTGCCCGTTTTGCAATGACATGCTGTACTGCAGATGCTTCAGTTTACGGCACAATGATAGAGGCTGCAGATTCTGCTAATGTGGAAGATGACACGTGGATGGTAGCATGGGGAACAATTGAAAAAGGGCATTATAAGGATCAGCAGATTCCTGTAGTGACAGAGGCTCACATTGAGGAAATAGATGAGCCGGAAAGCCCGTATGTCTATCCTAACTTTTAAAAGAAAGAGCGTGAAATAAGTTTAATTAAAACTAAAGAAAATAAAGAATGGCTCTCACCATGTGAGGGCCATTCTTATTACCGGTTTTTATCCCGGCTTCTTTTTTATTTGCTGTGGACTGTCATTACAATGGTTTCTCCGCCATTAGCCTGTACGTTTTCCTGCTTTTCAAGGCTGTCTACGGCATCCCCGTTTGTAATAATAATAGGGGTGATAGTGCTTTCAGCTTTTTCATTTACAAGGTTCATATCAAACTCGACTAATTTATCACCTTTAGCCACTTTGTCTCCTTCACTTACAAAGGCTTTAAATCCTTCACCCTGCATGTTGACTGTTTCAATACCGATATGAATAAGCACTTCAATTCCATTAACTGTTTTAATACCAACAGCATGCTTAGTAGGAAAAAGTTGAACGATTTCCCCGTGTACAGGAGAAACAATTAAACCTTCGGAAGGCTTAACAGCAACGCCGTCCCCCATCATCTTTTCTGCGAATGTAGGGTCAGGCACTTCTGAAAGCGGAACAACCTCTCCATTTGCAGGGCTTGCTAATAAATCTTTTCCGTCTGCTTCCGGCATTTCTACTTCTTTTGACTCTTCTTTTTTGTCTAATCCAAATAGTTTTTTTAACACATTTATCCACCCTTTCTTTTTAGCTCTGTTGTATATACATGTTCCACAACAAGCAATAGTTTAAACAAAATTCAGCTGGATGTAAACAGGTCAGAGTATTATGTTAAGAAGCTGTCAAACATCTCCGTTCCCTGCGGTGAATTCCGTACAAAACCTTCTCTTTATAACATTATGTTCGGGAATTCTCTTGCATAGATACCCAGATATGATATAATCAATCCATCTGAAAACAAAATAACTCGTATAACTGTGGGAATAAGGCTCACGAGTCTCTACCAGACGACCTTAAATCGTTTGACTACGAGTGTCAAAATATCATTGAGTTAGCTAACATTAGTGTGTGTCGTTTGACTTACGCTATGTATGTTAGTTTTCCCTGTCATCTTAAAGCTAAACTCGGTATTTTGTTCACTCCGTATTTGTGAGGCGTGAACAGGAATACCGGGTTTTTTTGTGGATTGATTAATACTCTGGAGGAATTATTATGGACTATTTACAAAAAAAGATTATTAACCATGGCACAGTGATTAATGACCATGTATTAAAAGTGGACACTTTCCTTAATCACGGCATTGACCCTGTACTAATGAAAGAAATTGGCAAGGAGTTTGCCTCACGCTACCAGCATGAGAAAGTAACGAAAATACTGACTTTGGAATCTTCAGGGATCGCTCCATCGCTGATGACTGCCCTGGCCCTTGACTGTGAACTTGTTTTCGCCAGAAAAAGAAAGTCATTAACTATGGTGGATTCCCTTCTTACTTCTTCGGTTCATTCTTATACGAAAAATCAGACTAACGACATTTCAGTAAGTAAAGACCTCTTCAATTCAAAGGACAAGATCCTGATAATAGATGACTTTTTGGCCAATGGTCAAGCTGCTTTGGGCCTCATTGACCTCGTTCAGCAGGCAGGTGCTGAAGTAGCTGGCATCGGTATCGTAATCGAAAAATCTTTTCAGCCAGGAAGAAAGCTTCTGGAAGAAAAAGGTTTTCGTATAGATGCCCTGGCAAGAATATCAAGTTTATCAAATGGCAAGGTTCAATTTTTACAAGAAGAACCTATTATTGGTCAAAAATAAATTAATAAATATATTAAGGAGAGTTCTTTATGCGTGAAAATACTGCGCGGTACCCGTGGTTTAAGAAAGAAGATACCGATGCTTTCTTTGCTTTATTTCAAAATAACTTAGCTAACTTTGTCATTATTGCTGTAACTATGCTTGGACTCGGTTTCCCAGCTGATCTCGTTTTTGGAAAGGTCATTCCAGGTGCAGCTGTAGCTGTCATCTTTGGAAATGTTTACTATGCTTATATGGCAAACCGGCTTGCAAAAAAAGAAAAGAGAAATAATGTAACTGCTTTGTCTTATGGAATAAGCACACCGGTGATGTTTATATTCTTATTCGGTGTCCTTGTTCCTGCCAACACTTTGACAGGTGACCCTGAGCTTGCCTGGAAAATCGCCCTGGCCGCTGCATTTATCAGCGGTTTAATCGAATTTTTAGCAAGTTTCACAGGAAAATGGTTTCAGAAAAATATTCCAAGAGCGGCGATGCTTGGTGCTCTCGCAGGTGTAGCATTAACATTTATTGCAGGTGAAATGCTCTTTACGTCTTTTGAAATGCCTGTAGTTGGTCTGTTTGTTCTTGCAGTCATCCTTCTTGGAATCGTAGGAAGGGTCACCTTGCCGTTTCGAATTCCTGCTTCATTATTTGCAATGATCATTGGTACAGGTTTAGCATTTGGCCTTGGTTATGCAGATACTGCAGGCATTCAAGAAGGCTTTTCACATTTAGGTTTCTATCCCATCCTTCCTACCCTGGCCGTATTTGAAGGCTTCCAGTATTTATTTGGGGCGATGATCGCACTGTTAGCAGTCATTCTGCCAATCACCATTTATAACGCAGTTGAAACAATGAATAACGTAGAAGCCATGAAAGCTGAAGGGGACGATTATGATGTGAGGGAATGTCAGGCCGTTGACGGTGCAGGGACTATGCTTGGAGCCGTGTTCGGCGGTTTATTTCCTACCACTGTTTATATCGCTACAGTAGGAGCTAAAAAAATGGAGGCTGGACGCGGGTACAGTTTGTTAAATGCCGGGGTTTTTGCATTAGCTGCCACATTTGGTATTATCGCAGCATTAAGTGCCATTATACCTGTAGCTGTAGTAGCCCCTATATTAGTTTTTGTAGGTATTTCAATGGTATCTTCCGCGTTCAGTACGAACAGTCAGAAATATTATCCTGCTGTCGCAATAGCTATGCTTCCTTACTTTGCAAATTATTTAATGACACGGTTCGATAACGCGGCTCCTGATGCTGTAGCAGACTTATCAGCAGGGATTGTCCCGCTCGGCCAAGGCGCCATGTTTACCGCAATTATATTAGGTTCTGTTACAGTATTTATTATTGACCAGCAATTCCATAAAGCAGCGATCTTTGCTTTCATTGGTGCATTGCTGAGCTGGGTCGGTCTGATGCATGCACCTGGCATGGCTTTCGGCGCCTCTGTCGATTTTGCTGTCGGCTACTTGCTGGTAGGCATTTTCCTCGGCACCTATTATTTAAAAGATATAAAGCTAAAGCAAAAACAGAAACAGGAAAAAAGTGCAGAAGCAGCCTGACAATTCCAGTAAAAAAACAGCTAAGTATATAACAAGTGATTTCATCCCTTCAGGTGGCCGCTTCCGAGGGCAACGCTTCAGCTCCCGAGAGAAAAACACTCTCGGGGATCTTCAGCCGTTGCTGTTCCCGCTGGAGTTGCCACCTTTCGTTCTTCAATCACCGTTCCCATTCACTTTTCATTAAAGTAAGGTAAGAAGAAGAGGCCGGGACAAAACTAAAGACAAGTTTGTAAAGTACGAACAAAAATTTTAATCAGACATCTTATAAGGTGGGTTACTTTTAGTTTGACGAATTATTAAATAGCCTCTGTTTTTTTGATTGAAGGACAGAAGGCGGCGACGCCACAGGGAGTAAGCGAAGTCTGAAAATCCACTTTCCCGAAGGAGTCCTTCGGGGAAGTTAGCCCTCGGGTAAAGAAAACACAGCGAACTTCCACACGGATGTGGTGACTTCGGCGTTTTCACAGGACGTGAAGGGGTTAGCCGAAGATCCCTGCGACGATGTTGCACTTATGCCTGTGGTATAAGCCTTCGCCAAGAGTGAATCAGCAAATTAAAAGGACAAGCCCCTGGGCAAGCGTCCGACTGTCGGACTGAAATCACTCCTTTTCTCAAAAAGAAAAGCCGAACAAATTCAAAAATTTTGTTCGGCTTTCTTTTTGATTACTATTCTTTTGTCCCAGCCTCTCCTCGACACTCTGAAGCATCTAAGGCTGCTTTTTTTATTTGATTACTTCTGATAGTTTGGAATAATAGAACGGACAGCATGAGCCACCCCATGATCGGTGTTATTTTTCGTTACATGATCACAAATACTTTTAATTTCGCTTTCTGCATTTCCCATAGCTACTGCATAACCTGCTGTCTTCATCATAGGGACATCATTAAAATTATCGCCTATCACCATTGTCTCATCCAATCCGACATTAAAATAATCAGACATAATTTCAATTCCTTTTCCTTTAGTCGCATCAAGATGTGTGATCTCCAGGTTATCTTTGGCAGACGCACTGACACTTACGTCCATCCCTGACATTAATCGTTTTTTAGCCCTTTCCCGCTTCTCAGTATCTTTTGAAAATGCGAGCAGTTTAAATAAGCTTGTTTCAGGTTGCTTAATCACTTCCCGATAGTCTTTCGTTCTATTAACCGCTCCTTCTTCGAACCTTTTTTCTGCCAGTTCCATCGCTTGACTATAGGAAGAAAACTCTCCTGTAGTCAGCAGAAGGTCCACGACTAAATCCAATCCTTTTTTCTCATTATTAGTATAAGCGCCTTTGGAAGTATAAATCTCAAAATAAATATCTTCTTCAGTTAATATATTGTTCATTAATTCAAACTGGTCATAGCCAAGAGTTTTCTGATGAATAATGTTACCATCTTCCATACGTAAATCAGCACCGTTTACACAGATTAAAGGAAGTCGCAGTCCTGCTTCTTTTAATGGAAGCACCGCCTCTGTATAATCCCTGCCTGTAGCAACAGCAACTGTTATACCTGCAGCCTGAGCCTCCCTGATGGCCTGTACGTTTTCCTTAGAAACTGAACGGCCGTCATTTAATAAGGTGCCATCCATATCTGTTGCAATCAGTTGAATATTTCTCATTTGATATTATCTCCTTATTGATCATTTTAATTAATCTACTATAATACGTGATTCTTATTGGTATCTCAATCCCTGTAAATCATTTTCCTGGTCATCCCGCCATCTGCAACGATATTTTCACCGGTAATAAAGTCGTTGGATTCATCCGCTAAGAAAAGGCAGGTTCTTGCTATATCATCAGGCTTTCCAACACGGCCTGACCAATGCTGCCTGTGGTCACCCTCTCTTAACTGCTCATAGTTTTCAGTTTGAATCCATCCTGGGCTGACAGAGTTTACCCTGATTCCTGAAGGGGCCAGACTGGAGGCTAAAGCATGGGTTAAAGATAACAGGGCCCCTTTTGAAGCAGCATAAGCTTCACTGCCCGGTTCCGACATCAGCGCTCGGGTTGAGGCGATATTTATTATTGAACTACCCGGTTCCATTACTTTCGAACCTCCTTGTGAAAACAGCAATGCACTTCGTACATTTGTGTTCATCACTAGTTCCCATTCCTCCAGAGTAAGGTCATCAAGAGGCAGAAACCTTGAAACTCCGGCATTATTTATAAGTGTTTTTATGGTGAGGCCCAACTTTTTAACTCTTTCCAGAAATCGTTCAATCTCATTGGGATCTGTTACATCTACAGCAGCAAATGTTACTTTCAGTCCTTCTTTTAAAAATAACTCTTCTGTCTGTTTACCTTTCTGCTCATTTATGTCAATTAACCAGACGTGATGCCCCTGCTGAGCAAACCTTTCTGCAATGCTTTTGCCAATTCCCTGTGCCGCTCCTGTTACAACCACTTGTTTTCGTTTAGTCATTTTTTCTCCTCCTGTTCAGCTATACCATAGCAGGTTGTTGTACAATTTTTCCACTGTCCGATATAATTTGACATAGAACATGCGCCTGAACCACTCTATTTATAAAGCTTATTACAGAAAAATAAAGGGGACCTGTTTATGCCGAAGTTTGATTATTACATATTCCGTTTTTTTGTTATCTGGTATATTATCGGAGTTTTTTTATTATCTTTTGACCTTGTACCTCCCTGGCTTGAATGGGCTAATGTTGTCTTTCTCATCACTTCAGGCTTACTGGCAATGATATATTTTTATCGGAGCGGTTCAAAAGTATATGGGTTAATTGCCATAGCGATTGTCTTTTTTCTTTCAATAGCTATAGAGAGTTTCGGGGTTCATACTGGTCTCTTTTTTGGAGAGTATACGTATGAATCAGACTTTGGGCCAAAAATAATCGGTGTACCTGTGACGATCGGATTTGCGTGGGTAATGGTAATAGGTACTTCCCATGTGCTGGCCGCTCCTCTGGCAGAAGCTGTACCCCGATTGAAAGGGCTCAGTTACGCCCTTTATGGGGCGCTGGTAGCTACTTCACTTGACCTGATTATTGATCCTGTGGCCTATGATGTTAAACAATACTGGGTATGGGATGAAGGGGGCCTTTATTATGACATACCCTTCTCAAATTTTTACGGATGGTTTATTTTATCTTTTGTCCTGCATTTACTTATTTACGGCCTCTATCACCGATCGGACGGCTGGATAAACCGTCGGTCGGAATACTGGTCAGGCCGGATGAGGCTGCTATACGGCATGATGGCCCTGATGTTTATAATCGTTGCTTTGGTTAATCAGCTTTGGCTGGCTCCCGCGCTCTCTGCCGCTACTGCAATGTGTTACTACTTTGTGTATCATATTTTAAAGAAAAGGACCTCCGCCTATGATAAAAGCTGAAAGAAAAAAAGCCTTTGAGCACATTTTTCACCAGTATAACCGCTTATTAATTAAAAAATCTTTTAATAAAGTTTTTATCACTAAACATTCTTATATACCATCATCTGCTTCGGGGGGACTTTATCTTATAAATCACAGTTCATGGTGGGATGGCTTATTCCTGTTTTATTTGAACCAGCGCCTTCTTAAACTGGACGGAATAGCGATGATGGGAGAAGACGGCCTGAAACGTTTCCCTTTTTTCAGAAAGCTCGGCGCCTTTTCGGTAAACCCTTCGTCAAAGAGATCTTTAATGGAATCATTAACCTATGCGTCAGATGAGCTAAATCGGGGGAAACACCTGTTTCTGTTCCCTCAGGGGGAGGAAACACACCTTGAAAAAAGGCCCCTCTCATTTTTCTCTGGTGCAGCCTATTTGCACGACAAAAATCCGGATATTTCTGTGATTCCTGTAACGTTTTATCATGGCCTTTTTCATCATCAGCTTCCGGACTGGTATATTCATATCGGCAAACCTTTACATATGGAAAGGGATATGAATAGGCATAAAAAAACAAAGCTGTTTGAAGACGCCGTAACCTTTCAGCTGGATGAATTAAAACAAACCGTCGTAAACGGGCAATTTAAATCATTTAATGTTCTTTTAAGAGGAAAACAGGGAATCGGCCAGAAATGGGAAAATCTGAAGACACGGTTTAAAGGGGGGAAATAAATGCTGCTATACCTTTACCTGGCTGCATTAGCCGCTATGAGCGTATGGGTATTAACTAACGCCATATGTCTGCCCAGGCTGAAGGACCAGGGCACCTCCTCACCGGGGCTCAAACCGCGTGTATCCGTTCTTATTCCTGTAAGAAATGAAGAGCGCAATATAGAAGGCCTTGTTCAGTCTTTAAAGAGCCTTTCTTATAAAAATTCCGACTATATTATTCTGGATGACAGCTCGACAGATGCAACAAGGCACCTGCTGGAAAAGACCATTGGCAATGATCAGCGGTTTAAAATTATTGAAGGAAAACCTCTGCCTGATGGCTGGGTAGGAAAGGTGCATGCCTGCCATCAGCTCTCATTAAGATCATCTGCAGACTATTTGTTATTTATCGATGCCGATGTGCGGCTGCACCCGCAAACGATCGAGCGGTCTTTAAATGCAGTTAAATCTGATACAGGTCTCGTGACCGGTTTCCCCCGGTACCCGGTTAAAAGCTTGTTAGGTCACCTTCTCGTTCCTATGCAGCATTTTGTGGTGCTTCTTCACTTGCCGGTATTACTCTCAAATCTAACCAGATGGCCTGCGGCCACAGCTGCTCACGGCTCATTTATGCTGTTCCGCCGGGACGCCTATACTTCTATGGGAGGGCATGAAAAAGTAAAAAACTCATTAGTAGAAGATGTGCATATCGCACGGGAAATTAAAAAAACCGGTTATAAGGTAAGACTGGTGAATAATACAAACAGCGTCCTGTGTTATATGTACGAGACGAGCAGGGAAGTATGGGAAGGCTTCTCAAAAAATCTGTTTCCGGGACTCGGAAGAAATCCTTTCATAGTCATTGGACTTCTCTTTTTTTATTCTGTATTTTTCATCTTACCTTTGCCTATTGCTGCAGCGGGGCTGATTCAGAATAATCTTATATTGCTCTCTCCTCTTTTGTTAACCATGCTTATAAAGTTAACAGTCGACCTTTTTACGGGACAGAAATGGTGGCTATTCAGCCTGACTCCTTTTGCCCTTCTGTCGATGATATTATTAATGATTTACTCGTCATACTTAGGGTTATCCCAACGTGGATTTGAGTGGAAAGGACGGACCTATCGATGAATAAACAAAAGCGCGCCGTGGTGATCGGAGGAGGCCTGGCTGGTTTATCTGCTGCCATTAAACTCCAATCGGAAGGGTTTCAAACTACCTTGTTTGAAAAAAATGATTATACCGGAGGAAAACTCAAAGATGTGGTCCTTGGCACCCATCATTTCGATTTCGGTCCTAACACTATTACTATGCCTCATGTTTTCCGGAATATTTTAATTGAAGCCGGAGAAAACCCGGATGATTACTTTCAGTTTATTAAATTAACCACTCATACTAAGAACGAATTTTCAGATGGTTCCCATCTCTTTTTTTCTTCTGACAAAGAAGAAATGACTGAAGAGTTAAACAGGCTGGATAGTTCCTCTGCTGCCAAATACAGTGAGTATTTAAAAGAAGTAAAAAAACTCTATCAGCTGGCGGAGAATCATTTTTTAAACAGGACATTCTCTTCATGGAAAGATTATTTATCCCTGCCTCTCGCTAAAGCCATGTCATCTTCCAGACCTCTCGAAAGCCTTGACCGCTTTCATAGACGTTATTTTAAAGATGAAAGAATTATAAAAGCATTTAACCGTTATGCCACATATATTGGCTCCTCCCCTTTTAACGCTCCGGCTACCTTCGCTTTAATCGGCCATTTGGAAATGGGCGACGGGGTATATTTCACGAAAGGCGGGAACCATCAAATTGCTCTTGGCTTTGAGAAAGCAGCTCAAAAACTTGGCGTAGACATCTGTAAAGGTGAAGAAGTCGTCAAATGCATAGCTAAAGACGGAACAATAAAGGCGGTTGAAACAGCAGAAGGCAAGCTGGTGGAAGCAGAGGCATTTGTATTAAACGGGGACCTGCTCACACAATACCCGAGGCTGGTTGAAGAAAAAGAGAGACCTTCACTGCCAGACGGCAAATTTGATCAATATGAACCTTCTATTTCTGCCTTTGTCATATTAGCCGCTCTCTCAGGAAGATATGATGTTCACCATCATCATGTTTATTTTGGCGACCGGACCAGGGAAGAATTTGAAACTATTTTTCAGGATGGCCAGTATGGAATTGACCCTACTATTTATATTTGTACGTCATCTAAAACTGATCCTTCCCTCTCACCTGATGGAGATAATATGTTTATTCTTGTCAACGCTCCTCCCCTTGCAAACAAGGGAACCGCCCCAGAGAGCTCAATGCTTGAAGAAAAGATTTATAAACTGCTCAGCAACAGAGGACTTCCGATCAAAGATTCGCTTATTCAGTCGGAAACGGTCTCTCCCCGTGATATAGCTGAACGCTTCTATGCCTACCGGGGAGCCCTTTACGGTATTGCTTCCAACAGAAAAAAGGACACTTTTTTGCGTCCTTATAATCGGTCACAGGACCTTTCTAATTTGTTTTTTGCAGGGGGAAGTACACACCCCGGAGGCGGATCTCCTATGGTTGTTTTAAGCGGCCGGAATGCAGCCGGACTGATTATTGAAGAATTTTAACATTCTTTTGCCGGTGAACGGAATAAGAAGAGGCTGAACAAAAGCAAGTGAAAAAGAATGGCCCTCACTTATGTGAGAGCCATTTTTCTATCTAAAATCATTAATGCAGGTTGCTTGTAGCTGCTTAATCCCTCTGGCGTCATCGCCTTCTGTCCTTCAATTAAAATTTAATCTCGTACCAGCCTCTTCAAATTATTCAGCGATTGTACTTAATATCTGTTTTTTCTCCTCACTCGTTACAAAAGCTCTTTGCCCGAATACATCATACCCGTTTGAACGTACAGAATTCAGAATCTCACGGTAGAAGTGGGCAGCTGCTTTTACTGGCATCCTGGAAGCAGCCGGATATAAATGAATTGATTCAAGGCTTAGCTCATAATATTTTTCTGCAAGACACGCCATCTCTTCCCACAGAGCCTTAAATGGCAGGTTAATATCATTCTCTTCCAGCATAGACAAAGTATAACCGTGCTTTACCATCAGTTCCTCTGGAATATAAACTCTGCCTCTGCCTAAATCTTCTCCTATATCTCTTAATATATTAGTCAGTTGCATGGCATATCCTAAATAGATAGCACTCTCTGTAAGCTTATCCTTATTTGCAGGAGCGAGAATAGGAAGAAGCATGAGCCCTACCGTGCTGGCAACGTGATAGGAATAATCAAGAACGTCATCGAGCGACGTATACTTCTTTCTCTTTAAATCCATTTCCTGGCCTGCAATCATCTCATAGAAAGGAGTTAAGTCAAAGTCAAAACGTTGAAAGGTATCCTTTAATGCAATCCACAGAGGAGAAGGCTCAGGCAGCTGACCGGCTGAAAATAAATCGAGCTGCCTTTTAAATTCCCGTATGTCTTTATCGGGAGTGAGCCCTTCATCTACAATATCATCAGCTGTACGGCAAAACGCATAAACTGCCCAAACTGCCCGGCGTTTTTTTAAGGGTAAGTGCTGAAAAGCTTTAGCAAAAGTTTTTGAGTGATAGTCTATTATTTTTTTACAAGATTGGTAGGCTTCATTTACGTGCATAAGCCACTCCTCCTCTGCTGAATGTTCATCCAAAAGGTTACCGTTTGCCGTTTACTTTAACCCTGGTTGTATTTCTGATCACTGTCCCTTTGTTCTTCATCTATAAACTGTGACAGTATTTTAGCTCCCTGCATGACGATAGGAACGCCGCCGCCCGGATGAACAGACGCTCCGACAGCATAAATGTTCTCATACTCGAAAGGTTTGAGCTGCGGACGGAATACCCCTGACTGGAATAACGTCGGAGCGATTCCGAAACTGCCCCCGTCAAATAACCCATCTCTTTTCGCTTCGATCGGAGTCCTGACTTCCTTCCAGATTATTTTTTCTTTCAGGTCCTTATCCAGCCTTTCACTTAACTGATCGATAATTTTATCAGCATAGGTGAGATATTCTTCTCTCTTAATTTCTTCCGAGGCCGGTACCGGAATAAGCAGATAGGCGGCACTTTTACCCGGCGGGGCTAGTGACGCGTCTATTAACGACGGATTAAACAAGTAAAAGGAAGGGTCTGAAGGCAGTGTCTTTTTAACAAATATCTCTTTCATTTGGCTGTCCAGCTCTTCTCCCATAAAAAATTGATGCACATGACTGGTAGTTAGCGTGCCTTCGATACCAAGATAGATAAGAAGAGTACCCACCGAAGGAGTGTAAGATCTGCCGGATTTCTTTTGCAGCAGCTTTTCGGCAACAGGGAAGTCTCCATTTAAAATAAAACGGTCAAACGAAAAATCATTTCCATTAACTGACAGAGAGATGGCCCGGTTTTCGGCAGTTTCAATTCGTTCGACTTCTGCCTTATATTCAATTTTAATGCCGCGGTTTGACAGCTCTTCCTCCAGCAGCTCTGCTAGATGCGCGTAGCCGCCTTTAATATACCAGATTCCATGTTCATGCTCGCTGAAAGGCACCAGTGAATAAATAGCCGGCGTTTGTTCAGGAGATCCGCCAATATATAATGTTTGCAGTGAGAAAGCTTCCTGGAGCTGTTTAGACTTAAAAAACTTTTTAGTCTGGTGTCTTACAGTCTGATAAGCTTTGAGTTTCATCAGAGTCTTAATGTTATTTTTAGTCCAGAACGAGCGCCGGTTAACAAACGGCCGGTCAAGAAAGGCTTCTTTTCCCTTTTCAAAGCGCTCTCTCATGCTATCCATATACTCGTGGAAATGATCGCTTTCACCTGGAAACAGCCTTTCAATTTCTTCAGCCTGCTTATGTTTATCACTCCACTTAAGGAGTTTTTTTCCATCTTTAAAATGAAGAGGATAAATAGGATCAATCTTGACCATTTCCAGTTTAGAAAGGTCAATGTTTAATTCTTTTAAAATATCTTTAATCATGTGAGGAAGAAGGACAATAGTCGGGCCTTCGTCTATCCGGTAACCGTCCCTTTCCAAAAAAGCAAGACGGCCTCCTAGTTTATTGTGTCTCTCATAAACCGTTACGTCTTCGCCTTTCTGCTGTAAATACAGAGCGGAAACCATTCCCCCGAGGCCTCCCCCAATAATAGCTGTCTTCATGCTTTCTCCTCCTTCACTCCGTAGGCTCGTGCAATTAGATCAGCTGTGATTTTCGCAGATTCGAATATGGTAGGCAATCCGCTTCCCGGATGCGTTCCTCCGCCAACAAGCCATAACCTGTTCATCTCACGCAGCTTGTTATGAGGACGGAAATACATCATCTGTCCAAGGTTATGAGCGAGGTTAAAAGTAGCCCCTTTATAAACATGTTTGTCAAATTCCCATTCGTAAGGTGTAAGGATTTCTTCAACTTCCATATTGTTTCTTATATCGGTCAAACCTGCTCTTTTCTCTACTTGATCCAGTATTAAATCACGGAAGTCTGTTTTTTCCTGATGCCAGTCTATCCCGCTGAAGTTATTGGGCACCGGCGCCAGAATATAAAGAGAAGATTTACCTTCAGGAGCCATAGAAGGATCTGTAATGGACGCATTCTGCACATAAACAGATGGGTCATCAGACATAATTTTCGACTTCGTAATTTCTTCTACATTTCTTTTATAATCCTCGGAAAACAAAATGGTATGATGATCAAGGTCCACCGGCTTGTTAATACCTGCGTAAATCATAAAAGTGGAGCAGGAATATTTTTTCTTCTGCAACTTAATATTTTTATATTTTCGCCGTTTTTCATCATCCACCAGCTGGCTCATTCCCTGAGCAAAATCCGCATTCATAACCACATCATCGACATCAATTGTCTCGCCATTATCTAATTCAAGACCGCTTATGTCCCTCGTGCCATTAAGTATGAGTTTCTTAACTCCCGTGCCTGTATGGATTTCTCCTCCGTGCTCCCTGACAACTTCAGCCATGGCTTTAGTTAACTGGTTTAAACCTCCTGCAGGATGGAAGACTCCATATTCGTGCTCCATAAAAGAGAGAATGCTGAAAGCGCCGGGGCAGTCCCAAGGCGACATACCTAAATACTTTGACTGGAATGTAAAAGATAATTTCAGCCGTTCGTCATCAAAGTATTTTGACAAGACGTCGTGAAGCGACTTCCCAATCTCCAGCTGGGGTAGAGCTTTTAGACTCCTTAGCCGTAAATAATCAAAAAGAGACGCGTGTTTATTCTGCAGAACAGGCAGCAGGGCCTTCATTTTCTTTCTCGTATCATTCATAAACCTGTCATAGTTTTTTCCGAACCCTGGAAAATGTTTCTCGATATTCTGTCTCATTTTTTCAGGATCAGAACTAGCCTTTATTGTTAAATCATCAAAAGATAATGTATACATAGGGTCAAGCTTTTTTAACGTGACGTAATCTTCTAATCTGCGATTTGAAGATTCAAATATCTCTTCCAGAATAAATGGCATACTGAAGAAAGTAGGACCTAAATCGAATGTATAACCCTGCTTAGTAAATGAGGAGGTTCGGCCTCCCACGTAATCCTGTTTTTCAAAAATCTGGACCTGAAAGCCTTTGGCAGAAAGCATCATTGCTGCTGCGAGTCCTCCAGGACCGGCTCCGATAATTGCTATTTTTCTTTGCGGCATTTTTCCCACCTCTTTATACCGGTGTATTTTAAAAACTATTCCCTCATTGTATAACCCCTAAACAAAAGTTATACAAATTGTATATCCATTTTGTTATTTTTGCAATTAATTAATCCTGAAACAGGATTGTAAATTACTTCATTTCACTCCATAATAAGAGAAAGAGGTGATGTGCCGGTGATAATAAAAGTTTTTGCCACTTTCAGAGAGATTTGCGGCGGGAAAACCATTCAAGTGGATTATGAAGATAACAGTCGTATCGGTGATCTGCTGGATGAGGTCATCAGCCAGTTTCCGGCTATGGAGAAAGAAATTTTTACAACGGACAGGCAAGTAAAACAGCATGTCCATGTCTTTATTAACGGCCGCAATATTATTCATTTACACGGGTTAGAGACGATAGTAAAACCTGATGACCAGCTCGCTCTCTTCCCCCCTGTTGCAGGTGGATAAGCATGACTGTTATTGAAACAATAGAGAACCGGGGTATATCCCAAACCGAACTGATTTCCTATCTGACTCAGTTAGGAGGTATAGCCGGCAAGGTTGAGAACGGCCGAGCAGTCGTCAGGCATAAGAACTGGTTATGTCTATTAATTAGTAAACCTCCTGTTATGTTTATGCATTCAGAAATTCCGGTCGTCATTGTGAAATTTGAAGCTGAAAAAGAACAGGAACTGGAAAATATATTAAAAAAATTCCGCCTTAAAACATTTAGGGCAGGCGGTTAGCTGCTGTATGGCATTTTTAAGAGCAGACCAAGCGTATTACGGGACTAATGAAGGACACATTCCCTCTTAGTATGCCTTTTAAACCGTTAAGATGGATGCAGTAAATTCAAAAAAATAAGAGGGCGTCCCAAAAGTTTGGCTTTTGAGATGCCCCCGTGCTATTTTAGCTCCTGTTAATTTTCCCGAAAAACAGATCCGGTCATTTTTTATTACTTTAAGCTCCTACATTCGTTTCAATGTTAAGTTCTTTAAGCTTTTCCGGTGTGACTATGCCTTCCTTCCAGCCGCGTGCTTCATAATATTCGTTGAGCATTTGCGGGAGGTGGGAAACAGATCCTTCTGAGTTTCCGCCTGCTTTTTCGTTCAGGAAGCGCTTCGGAAGAGTATCCTCTTTCCCTCCAAATCCTGCCTTATTATTAAAATATCTTTCAATGTTATAGACTCTTTCTCCTATTTTCATAATATCCTCGCCTGTTAACTCAATACCGACTACAGCAGAATACTGTTCGGCATATAAATCAGCACTCTCAGAGAAAGCTGAGAATTTGCAAAGGTCGAGGGAGTCTGAGAAAGCATGCAGGTCTTGAAATACTTTTAAAAGTTTTCCTTTTCCTTCTACTGTCAGCCGGTCGACCGGCTCAGGAAGCCCGGCTATTTCTGCCGATACCGTATATCCTCTTAAATGACAGGCTCCCCGGTTACTTGTCGCATATCCCAGCCCGATCCCTTGAATTCCACGAGGATCATAAGCTGGGATTGCCTGATCTTTAACTACCATCGCCAAGTCAGCGTTTCCAAAATTTTTCGCCGCACGAGACGGACCTTCCGCCAGTAGATCTCCGACGCCTTCGCGGTGGACAATCTTATCAATCCATTCGATCATCCTGTCTTCGTCTCCCCAATTAAGCCCTTCTTTAATAAGGCCCTTCTCATAGGCTTCCATGACGACGGAGAAAACGTGGCCGAGTTCAATAGTATCTATTCCGTATTCATTACATCGGTCTATCATATAAGCGACAGCTTCTTTATTTCCGGTTCCGCAGTTTGGCCCCAGCGCCCAGGCGGATTCAAATTCAAAGCTTTCCACTTTTACTTTATACTTGCCTACCGTGACTTCCACCTCTTTTTTACAGGCTACCGGACAGGCATGGCAAGTCGGTTCGCTGACCAGAATTTCTTCTCTTACTGTCTCACCGCTAACAGCTTCCGCATGCTCTGATACGGTTGTTTGGGAGTTATTTGTCGGCAATGCGCCCGACTCATTAATAATATTCATAAGGACGTTCGTCCCGTATACTGAAAGCCCGCCTTTATTCGGCGCTGTAAGAGCTCCCTCATTAATCGCTTTCAAGCCTGATTTCACTGCTGTCTTATACTCATCCGGACGGGCAGGTTCAGGCATATTCCCCCGCTGGGATGCTTTAATGACAATCGCTTTTAAATTCTTTGAACCTGCTACTGCCCCTGTTCCTCCCCTTCCTGCTGCGCGGTCATCTTCATTCATCCAGCCTGCAAAGCGAATGAGGTTTTCACCGCCTTGGCCGATGGTCATAATACTGGTATCTTTAGCTCCATAAAGGTCTTCGAGAGCTTTTACAGTTGACCTTACGCCCTTTCCCCATAAAGAAGAGGCATCTTTCAATTCTGCTTTTCCGTCTTCTACATATAAGTACACTGGCTTATCGCTTTTTCCCGTAAAAATTAAATTGTCAAATCCCGCCCATTTTAACCGGGCTGCCGTCCATCCGCCCATATGAGAATCTGTCACTGTGCCAGTTAAAGGTGACCGTGTCACCGTACATAATCGCCCGCTCATATGAATTCTGGTTCCTGTCAGCGGGCCTGTCATGACCGCAAGAATATTGTCAGGGGAAAAAGCATCAACATTATAAACTCCCTGATCTACCAGGTATTTTACCCCCAACCCCCTCGCACCGACATAATTTTTAAGGTCTTCTTCGTTTAACTTCCGATACTGAATTGTACCTTCCGACAAATTTACCCAGGCTTCGTGATTTTTATAGCCTCCGAGCTCCATGAAGATACCTCCCCAATTAGATTTAACTACAATAGAATACATTCTCTGCATAACTGGAAAATTCCTCTTTTTAAGGGAGTGATTTGTCCGATAGATACAGAATTAATATAAGAAGACTGGCCATAAACTGATTAAATTTTTTTGATACTGTATTCTCTCATCCACGTGTCCACTTGGAGTAAATGAGCGATCAGCTGCGGCCCAGTCATAAGCTGGCCAAAGTAAGGTTTTTGAAAAGAATGACCTTCTGTCTCGGCCAGATCTTTCAAACTTTCATAATTAAAGAAATCGAAAAGCGGGGAATCTTTCTCCTCGACAATTTTTTTCATTGAATTTGAGACTAATTTTTTATAGACCGGATGATGGGTTTTTGGATAAGGGCTTTTCTTTCTATAGAGGACATCATCAGGGAGCATTCCTTCTAAAGCCTTTCTTAATATTCCCTTTTCTCTGCCTTCGAGCATTTTCATTTCCCATGGAATATTCCATACATATTCAATTAACTCATGGTCTGCAAAAGGGACCCTCACTTCCAGGCTTTCCGCCATGCTCATCCGGTCTTTACGGTCAAGCAACGTTGACATAAACCAGTTGATATTCAGGTAAAACATTCTTCGACGTGCCGCTTCTGTATTATTCTCTCCGTTTAATAACGGTGTCTCTCTAACAGTTTCTTTATAACGTAAATCGACGTATTCTTTTAAGTTAAGTTTTTTTCTCCATTCCGGCCTCAACAGCTGTTCCCGTTCATTAATCGAGGTCATCCACGGGAAGCTGTTTCCGGAAAGAAACTTTTTATCATGAAACCACGGGTAACCGCCGAATATTTCATCTGCGCATTCGCCGGACAGAGCGACTGTAACCTTTTTCCGGACTTCTCCGCAAAACCACAAAAGAGAAGAATCTATATCCGCCATCCCAGGCAAATCCCTCGCCCTCACTGCTTTTTTCAAATAATTAAAAAGGTCAGTTTGTGTAATAATCGCCTGGTAATGATCTGTATTGAAAGCTTGAGACATTTTCTTTATCCAAGGAGCATCTTCATTAGGCTGGAATTTATTTGCCTTAAAGTAAAGATCGTTTTCTTCATAATCAATTGAAAAGGTTTTAAGCTTAGGTAAATTATTAGTTTCTGAATAGTTTGCTGCAAATGCCGTGATAGCACTGGAATCGAGTCCGCCTGATAAGAAGGTGCAAACAGGCACATCAGCAGCCATCTGTCTTTCCACTGTCCTTTTTAATAAAATGCGTATCTGTTCTGCCGTTTCATCAATCGTTCCTCGATGGACAAAACTTTTTACCTGCCAATACCTGTTTGACGTTATTCCGCTTTCATTCATTATGAGCCAATGTGCAGGCTTCAGCTCCTTCACGTTCTTAAAAACACCATGTCCAGGTGTCCTGGAAGGGCTTAGACCAAATATTTCTCTCCACCCCCCGTCATCTACCTCTGATTTAACAGCCGGGTGGGCAAGGAGTGATTTAATTTCAGAGCCGAACAAAAGGCCTCCGTCGAGAATGTAGTAAAATAAAGGTTTGACTCCTAACCTGTCCCTGGCTAAATACAGGCAGTTCCTTTCTGAATCCCATACTGCAAAAGCAAATATGCCATTCAGTTTTTCAACGCATTTTTCACGCCAGTGTATATAGGCAGTTAACAGCACTTCTGTGTCTGAGTATGATTGAAAGGAGTAGCCATAAGATAAAAGTTCTTTTCTAATATCTTCAGTATTATATAATTCTCCGTTATAACAAATCGTAAATAAGTCCCCATCTTTATAACGTGTCATCGGCTGGCCGCCTCCGGAAGGATCAACTACAATAAGTCTCGTATGACCAAAAACCACGTGGTTCATTGTCCACGTGGTACTGGTGTCAGGGCCGCGGCTGGAGAGTGTGCCGGCCATTCTTTTTACTTTTTCTTCTTCTTGAGCCAACGTTCGTTTAAAATCAACCCAGCCAGTAATACCACACATAGAATATCCCTCTCCTCTTAATTGAAACTAAAGTCAGTTGTACAATAAAGATATTCAGAGAGGGATGTCCTTTATACACTTTTTTAAAGAGGGAGAGCTGCTGTTTACTTTGTCTTTCTCAAAGTAACCAGATACCAGCCGCCTTCCTTTATAAGCGGTGTCACTTCTTTCACTTTAAGTTTCGCTTTTTTGCTGTCTCGTTTTATTTCATCGAGCGTGGGCAATGGATATAAATTATCGTGGACAGTCATAAATGTATTAAAAGCTGTGGTAAAGGTCTGGCCATATTTTGCTTCCATGACTGGAGTAATAAATGTAACTGATCCGCCTTTATTTAAAATTCGTGATATCTTCGTGTAAAGTTCTTCTCTTTCTTCCTTAGGGAAATAATAAAGCAGATTATGCGCCATGACCAAATCAACTTTATTATTAAATGACTCGATAAACTCTACCATATCTCCATTGTAGACCGGTACTGCTCCATTTAATGCAGCCTCAGCTTTCTCACAAACCTGCTTGTTAATTTCTACGCCCTGCAATTCAATATCAGGAAAACGGTCATGAATATTTTTTAAATAGCCTCCATAACCGCAGCCCATATCAACAATAGAATTTGGCTGTTCTTTTTTTATCCATTTCAATACAGGCGGCACTGCCGCTTTTTCTAATAGAGTCGACGTCTCAGCTACCACTTCTGCAAATTTGTCTTCTAAGTAAGTAATTCGCTCACCCGTTTTCATCAACTCCGGATACTCGAGTAATGCGGGAATATGTAATTCCATCATTTCTCTCAGTAATATTCCGACAGACTCAGAACTATGAGCTGAAGCGTACTTCACCATTTTCTTTTTTGCTTTAATTTTACCTCTGATACTTTTTTTCAAATGGCCTACTTCCAAGCCTACTTCAACCCATCTAATTAACAGCGGCAAGTCAATACTGCACTGATCTGCAACCTGGCTGACAGAGGTGTTTTCAGCGAAGTGGTGAAATAAGTCTAATTTGTATCCTACATGTGCATGCCAGGTCGTTAAAAAATTCTCATTACTTTTCATCCAGTGTCTGGCATGTATAAACCGGTTCAGTTCACTCACCAGGTTCCACTCCTCTCCTTTTCCAATCGTTGTAAAGAATATTTCCCTTACGGTAAAATTGTTAAACCAGATGCAACGGAAATTGCTTTTTTAATTTAATTCATCCTTCGAGCCATATAAATTCCAACACTTATTTATTTAAAGGGGCTAAGACAAAAGAATAGTAATCATAAAGAAAGCCGAACAAAATTTTTGAATTTTGTTCGGCTTTTCTTTTTGAGAAAAGGAGTGATTTCAGTCCGACAGTCGGACGCTTGCCCAGGGGCTTGTCTTCAGCTAAATGTTTTCATTCTTCCTAATGTATGTCAGCAAGTTGGCGCATCCCTTTTCTACCATTTCGTAGACTTCATTGAAATTGCCGGTAAAATACGGGTCGGGGACATCTTCTGTAATAGCCTCCGGTACAAAGTCAAGTAACCTGAAAAGCTCCCCTGACTTATTGCTGCCTTTTAAGCGATTCAGATTTCCTAAGTTTGAGGCATCCATAGCAATAATATAATCAAAATCCGTTAAATCCTTTTCCCCAACTTGCCGGGCGGTGATCTTTGTATGATCGACCTGGTTTTTATCAAGTATTTCCAGCGTTCCTTCATGAGGCCGCTTTCCAATATGCCAGTTTCCTGTCCCTGCTGAGTCAGTATAAATCAGGTGATCGAGACCCGCTTTTTTAACTTCAGTGCGAAAGACGGCTTCAGCCATAGGAGAACGGCAAATATTCCCTAAGCATACAAACAATACATTTACCAATAGATTTCTCTCCTTTTTTTGTGCTCTGTTTCAATTATAGACTAGAAAATGACAAAGAAAAACCTCTTGGATTAACCAAGAGGCACCAGGACGTCATCTTTTTTTAAATAATCGCTGTAATTTGTATAAATATCTTTAATGATCGCGTCGACTGAACTGAATGTTTCACCAACCTGGTATGTTTTTACACTCTTTAATGAGTCTGCAGATTCGGGATTTCCAAGCAGGATTTGAACCATTTCTTCGGGATCACACTCAATTTCTTCCAAATTACGGCCGTCACACTGGCAATCCACATTCTCAAAGCGTTCATACACTACAAAAACATTTTCATTTGTCTCGTCAGTTAAAAGTTCTCTCGTCTCCACTAAATCTTTTACGATCAACTTAGACTTCCTCTCTTTTTTTCCGTGAAATGTTTGTGAAATCAATCACGGAATTTATTGATTACATGCTTTACTATACACTATTTGGGAAAATAATTTGTGAACTTTTTGTGAACTTTAGGTTACATTTTTAAGGATAAAATGAATAAGAATTCAGTTCCAGCAAAGGTTATCACGGATCTGACATTAGCAGGAACAAACATTCCCGTTTACAATTCGTATATATTATGGTTCACCGCATTAAATGAACGAAGTCTCCTGTCATTTGCTGTTCAATCTTTTACCTGCAAGTTTCTCTACTACTCCCGGAAAAAGCTGGTATAATTTAGCGCCTGCTCCCATCCAGCCAGGCAGGTTTATCTCTCTCTTAGGTTTAACTACAAGTTTAACGATCTTTGAAGAAACATAGCCGGGCTCCAGCATCATTTTTTCAACATTTTTCTCGTAGTCTCCTGTTGAGTCAGCAGTCTGGAAAAAATTCGTTCTTACAGGGCCTGGATTCACCACGCTTACGTGAACCGGCGTCTCCTTCATTTCCATTCTCAGAGCATTAGCAAACCCTAAAACAGCGTGTTTTGTTGCCGAATAGACGCTTGCCTTAGGAGTCGCCATTTTACCCGCCAAAGAGGCGATAAAAATCACTTGCCCATAATTATTTTCTTTCATATAAGGAATAGTTGCCTGTGTACAGGCAATCGTTCCGAAAACATTCACCCGGAACATGTCTTCAATATCCTTTTCAGTGGCATTTTCCGCATAATCAAAAATAGCAAACCCAGCGTTATTAATAAGCGTCGTTGGTTTTGCAGCTTCTTTAAAAATATGATTAAAAGTAGATTTGATTTCTGCAGATCTCGTAACATCCAGCTTATAATAAGGGGCTTTAACACCTGTGTTTTCGTATATTTGCCGGGAAAGGTGTTCGAGCTTGCCGACGGACCTGGCTAAAAGGACCGGCTCGCCTCCCCTCGCAGCAACTTCTATAGCCATTTCTTTTCCTATTCCGCTGGAAGCTCCAGTGATTATGACCCGTTCGTTATGTAAACTTTTTTTCATAAAGTATCCCTCTCTTTCAAACGTCTGTACTCATTATAACGGCATATGGGATCGAGGTAAAAAAATGTTATCATTTCTGGTTGACTTTTCAGCCATTGAGATTCATAATGGGAGAAATTTTAAATATTCTAAATTAAAAGATAATAGATAAGGTGGGAGTAAATAATGGTAAACATATCAATTTTAGGCGGAGGGTCTATGGCTGAAGCTCTTACAGCTGGCTGGGTGAGAAGCGGAAAAGTACCTCCCGGAAATATACTGGCCTCGAACCGCTCCAATGATTTGCGTCTTAAGGAGCTTGCAGAGACTTACGGAATAATAACCTCCAGGTCTCCACAAAAGATTTACGCCCATGGAGATATATTCATCCTTGCCTGTAAACCGAAAGACTGGCAAAAGGCACTCGCACCTTTTAAAAACTTTCTAAACCCGGCAACTCCTTTAGTATCCGTTATGGCGGGTGTAACAATTAATTCAATGGAAGATTTTTTTCCTGAAACCCAGGTTCCTGTTATGCGCACAATTCCTAACACTTCTGCCGTTGTAAATGCATCTATGACGCCTTATGCAGCAGGGAAGTGGGTGACCGCAGACCAAAAAACCTCCATAAACCATTTGTTTCAGCTGGTAGGCGATACAGCCGAAGTCTCTGAACAATCAATGGATGCGATGACTGCCTTAACAGGCACAGGGCCCGCATACATTTATTATTTAATGGAATCAATGGAAATGGCAGCAGAAGAAATAGGAATTGATAAAAAGCTGGCACGCCACCTTGTTTCACAAACATTACTTGGAGCTGGACTTCGAGTGCAGGAGAATGACCTTTCTCCTTCCATCCTGTATCAGCAGATTATGAGCCCCGGCGGCACCACAGAAGCAGGATTTAAAGTGTTAAAAGAACAGGGTATGCAAGATATCTTGATAAACTGTATTCACAGAGCATTTGAGAGGTCAAAAGAATTAGGTGGATCAGAAACGAATGAACTGGCCTTCAATAAAAATCATTTATAGTGCCAGTATTTCCCGGCCCTTTTCTTAAAGGGACCGGGAATTATTTTATTTGCTTTAAAAGCCCTCTTTAGTAAGATATAATAATTACAGCACTTAAACAGCATTTACACACACAGATTAAGACATATTCTCACTATTATCGGGAGGTAACAAAATGAGAAAGAGCCAGTACGATGCCGTTATCGTAGGAGGCGGGCTCGCCGGTTTATCCTCAGCCGCTTACCTCGCCTATCACGGCAAAAAAGTGGCGCTATTAGAGCGGGGAAAACTTGGCGGAAGAGCCATGACTATAAAACTTAAAGGCTACCAGTTTAATTTTGGAGCTCACGCCATTTATGCAAGAGACACTTCTTACCTGACCAAAATGGAAAAGGAACTCGGATTAAACATACATTGGGAAGATTACACCCAATTGAAAGCAAAATATGATATGGGTGAGGATACTTCCGTTATTCCTTCCAATATAGGAGGAATGCTGCAGACAAAACTATTAAAAGGAATGGATAAATTCCGTTTTGCTTATCATATGCTTTTTACCACGCTTGGCATTGAAAAAGGCGACCCTAATTTATCTATACAGGAATGGATAGAACTTAGAAAAATCAGTCCGGCAGTCAAGGAAATGATGCTTAACCTGGCTACTACCAACTTTTTTTCTGGAGATCCTGACAGCATCCCGTCTGATGTATTTTTTGATTATTACAGGCGCTTGTTTAAAACAAGTATTCCTGTGAGCTTCATCCAAGGCGGATGGATCGTGCTTATCAATGAGTTCAAAAGGATTATTAAAGAAAATGGCGGAGAGATACTTGAAAAAACAAAGATAACAAACCTTGTTACAGAGGGCGAACGTGTATCTGAAGTACAAACTAAAAAGCATTCCTTTTCCGCTGATCATTTCATTTTCGCCATTCCTCCTGAAGAACTTCAGAAATTATTCAGGGAGTCGCCGATTAAATCAGATTTGGAAAGATACACTGATTATGAACCGACTTACGTGATGTTTTATGACATCGGGCTTAAAAAACGTATTGAGTCTGATTACACTTATATCTTCGATAAAAACAGACAGATTTTCATTACGGATATCTCTTATTACGATATGGAAGCAGCCCCGCCCGGAGGCCAGATTCTACAGGCTGTGGGATACTTAAAGCAAAATGAAATTAATGATCCTGAAGCACATGATCAAATGAGAGAAAGAATGGAAGAGTTTTATGATAAACACTTTGAAGGATGGCGGAAACATTTAGCCATTCCCCGCGCCTCCAAAAAACCGGTTTTGCAGGCCATTAGATGGGCTATGAATCAGCGCGGCCTCCCTACTCACTTCACCAGTCTCCCAAATGTCTATTTTGCTGGTGACTGGTGCCAAGGGTATGGCCAGCTGTCAGAACTGTCCTTTTCAAGCGCCTATGAGGTCAGCCGTAAAATATTAAATAAAAGTACAGCTACAAAAGGTGCTTAAAAACGTCCTCCAATGATTAATCATTGGAGGTTTCTTCTGGCTTATGTTTTTAGTAGAATAGTATAGAATTTATATAAAACCGTATTATTTGCGAGTTTAACAGATTTGATTATTAAAAGTATGCTGAAGGGGTTTTAACAATGGGAAAAAAGACGCTGCCGCCTGAATGGAAATCAAAGCTGCATTCAATTGTTGAGCATAAATGGTTTACAGGTATTATTATTACCCTTATTCTGATAAATGCTGTCGTAGTTGGCCTGGAAACTTATCCAGCTTTATATTCAGAATACAGGTCTTTTTTTTGGACAGCTGACAAAATTCTGTTATGGATTTTTACAATCGAAATAGCATTAAGACTCTTGGCCGCACGAACGATTAAGCACTTTTTTAAAAACAGCTGGAACTGGTTTGATTTTCTTATTGTTGCTGCCGGTCATTTGTTTGTAGGAGCCTATTTTGTAACTGTTCTTCGGATTTTACGGGTTTTACGGGTTTTTAGAGCCGTTTCAGTTATCCCCTCTTTAAGAAAGCTTGTTGATGCATTGTTAATGACTATTCCGGCTCTCGGAAACATTATGCTTCTTATGGGTATTATATTCTACATCTTCGCAGTTATCGGTACGATGCTTTTTCAGTCTACAGCACCTGAATATTTTGGAAGTCTGCAGCTGTCTCTTCTCACACTTTTCCAAGTTGTTACTCTCGAATCCTGGGCAAGTGATGTGATGAGGCCCATTTTTGCGGAACTTCCATGGGCGTGGCTCTATTTCGTAGCTTTTGTTCTCGTTGGTACCTTTGTTGTTTTCAACCTTTTTATAGGCGTAATTGTTAACAACGTTGAAAAAGCTGATCATGACGAAAAAGAAGCAGAAAATACGCATGAGGAAGTCAAAGAGCTGAGAAAAGAAGTCAAGGAGCTAAAAGAATTGCTTGAACGCCAGGTAGTAAATAAGTAACTTTTTGATCTATGTCAGATTTTCTTACAAAAATTCAATATCCTTTCTTAATCCATGATATATTATAAAAAAGTTATTTTTTGTGGAGAAAGAAGGGGATGGCTTTGTCATTTAGTTATAAAGACAAAAAGGTAATCAGCATCGGTATAACTAGTGAGTTAACAGGCTTATCCGAGCGGCAGATCCGTTATTATGAAGAAAGGAAGCTCGTTTTCCCTGACCGCAGTAAAGGGGGCACGAGAAAATATTCTTTTGCTGACGTGGAGAGGCTGGTTGATGTGGCCAATAAAATGGAAGATGGAATGCAGACTTTTGAAATTAGAAAAGAAGAAATGAAAAAGTCTGATATAAGAGATAAAATGCTGCGCGGGCAGCTAAATGCTGCTTTTAAAATACGCAAATAAAAAAACCTCCGGATTTGGAGGTTTTTTATTTATTTATTTTATCCATCCGTTACATACTAAAACGACAGCTAAATTTTCGGGAGGTATTAAAATGACTGCCAAGCCATTAAAAGTATTTTGGGTCTGTGTCTTATTTTTTCTTTTTTTAACTGAAAGTGTAGTTGAAGCAAATGACGACTGGCCAGTTGGAAAAGCAGCTATTATTATTGATGATTTCGGAGGAACAGGCAAAGGGACAGAAGAATTTCTAGCTGGTAATATTCCTGTTACCGTAGCAATCATGCCTTTCATGGAACATTCCACTGAAATTGCTGAACGGGCAAATGAACTGGGTTTTGAAGTAATAATTCACTTGCCTATGGAACCAAAGAAAGGAAAAGTTTCCTGGCTCGGCCCAAATCCTATTCTTTCCAATTTAACTGCGGAAGAAGTCCATGACCGGGTTAAAGCGGCTATTGAGGATGTGCCTCATGCTAAAGGAATTAACCAGCACATGGGATCCAAAATTGTTGAAAACAAAGAAATCATTAATGAAATTCTTTCTGTAGCAAAAGCGCACGACTTTTATGTGATTGACAGCGGTACTAACCCTAAATCCTGCCTCCCTTCAGTTTCCAAGAAATACGGCCTGCTGTTTGATGAGAGAGATATTTTTTTAGATAACACCCATTCCTCTTCAAACCATGTTTATAAAATGGCTAAAAAATTGGCAGACCTGGCAGAAGCAAATGGAGAAGCGATTGGAATAGGCCATGTGGGAATAAAAGGAAAAGAAACTTATATGGGAATTCAAAAGGCGGTACCATATTTTGAAGAAAATAACGTGACTATTGTTCCTGCCTCTTCATTACTTGAAACAGAAATAGACGAGGACTTCGACGGCTTCTGGCAAGATTAGAAAGCTTTTCTCAAAGGCTTGAGGTCAGCCTCTAGTTTCTTTGAGAAAAAAAAACCATAATCCCTGAAAAGAGACTATGGCGATTCAAAGAGATGGTGGTTCCCCTGGATCATATCAGGAAGAAAAGTCCTCGCTGACTTCCCGAAGCAACCCTTCAGAAAAGTTAGTTAAAGGCCGCTGGGCAAGCACCACCTGGCGGCCTAAAATCACTTATTCTTCAAGTATAAAAGCGAAAGTCTGAAGAAATGTCCTGTGTTTACTTTCTTTTGCCCCAGACTCGCATCACTATTTATTCCGCTTTTTCCCAAGTATCAGACATGTCAATGTCAGCTGCTTTCATCATAGTGTAGACTGGGCAGCGGGTTTCTACCATTTCCTGTAATTCTTTCAGCCTTGCTTCTGATTCAGTTGTCTCCACAAAAGCCTTTACCTCTACTCTCTCAAAATAAGGACGGACCCCTGGCTCTCCCATAAAACCTTTAGGGTTAAATTCACCGGTGATATTAAATTTAATATTTTTTAAATCAAAATTCATTTCTTTAGCTGCCATTCTTGCCGTTACGTTTTCACATGAAGCTAATGCTGCAAGTGAGGCTTGCAGCGGATTGGGGCCTTGATCAGTTCCCCCCATTTGGCTCCCCTCGTCTAACACAAAATTATGTTTACCTGCTGTTGCATTAAGTTTTAAACCTTCAGTTGTTCCATTTACTTTAAATTTCATCAATTTCAATCACCTTTCTTAAAATAACAGTTTATTTTATTGAGTAATTAAATCACTCTAATAATCAATTTTGCACCTGCACGGATGCCGGTTTTACATTGTTTTGTGTGATTTCCTTAAACCAGCGTTTCCCTGCAATCCTGGCATAATAAGTAATGCTTTGGTACTGAAGCATAAACGCTATTGTTACAAGCAAGGCTGCTTCCCCGCCAAAAGCAGTTGCAGCAATCCCTACCGCAATTGACAGATTCCTCAGCACTGTTCCATTTACAAGAGCAATACCATCATTCCTATTGAAGAATTTTAAAGCAATAAATGTGACAAGCATATAATTAAGCAAATAAAATATTATCAAAGCAATTAAAGCAGTAAGTATTAATTGGAGGTTTGCCACGATCATTTCAGCCCGGGCGCTGGTACTTACAAAAACGACGTAAAGCAGCCCCCAGATGCTTAGAGGAGCCATATTAGGCTTTATTTTCTTTTGAAAATGTTCTTTTGAATATTTTTTTAATAACAGCTTTGTGGTGATCTGCCCTAATACTAAAGGGACAAATACAACCATTAGAATAGTTTGAACTGTGGTCATGACATTAATGTTTACGTATTGGCCAACCATAACTAATAAATACCACGGAGTCAGCAATGAACCTGCAACAAGGCCGAATACTGTAAGTTTTACCGCTCCAGGTACATTCCCTTTCTGGATACCAGTCCAGGAAATAGTCATACCGCTTGTCGGAAGCAGAGCTACCAGGGCCAGGCCGGCAAACATAAGCGGTTCATTTGAAAAGAAAATCATTCCAATAAAGAATGCTATTAAAGGAATCATAATAAAATTAATTAAAAATGAGGCGCCGATCATTTTTGTTTCATTTTTCAGTTTTGTAAGTTCCTGAATTCTTAACCCCACCATTGTCGCAAAAATCATGAGGATTGTAGCGATTAAAATGGTCGGCCTCAAAAGTGACGTATCAACATACAAGCCTGCTATAAAGCTGAAAATTAATGTTATCGGGACGACGATTAATAAGTGTTTTTGAGGAAAATGGTATAATTTCATCATCTTTCCTTTTCATCCTCTCTTTTTGTCAATACCTCAATGGGTATAAATATACTATACGGGGTATTTATTTATGTGTCAACAATTAATTAATTTTATATCCTGCATTCAACTTCGTTCGGTTGTATTTAAATAAGGCACTTTTACCCCTAACTTATTAAAAAAACAGCGTTCGCCTTTTGTGAGCACCAACGCTGTTTCTTAACTGTTTATTTAAACGCTTCTTCAAGCCCCTTCTTCATAATTTCAGGAAATTTGCCAAACGATTGAGTGATATTCAAACGTTCAGTCCAACTGTGTGGATCTTTTCCAGCAGGCCCAAAGTTAATCACCGGCATATTCAATTTTTCCATCGCTTCTAAAGGTAAGTTATACCCCTGCCCCCATACTGGCATATTTTCAATTAATGTGTTCAGCTTTGAAGCCGGCTCTTCCAAAGATGTATAACTTAAATCCGACAGGCCGGGAAAATATTGAACGGTTTCCAGATTCACATTCCCCTCCTGCTTTGCAATATGGGTTAATTTGCGGGTCAACTCTTCTACAAATGTGTTTTTTTTCGAACTCACAGGCGGGTAATATGGTGGAGCGTAAAACAGTACAATCATAGGTGTTAATTCCTTACATAAAGCTGCAATATGGTTAACAATCTGAATTGTTCGTTGTCTCTCATCTGCAAGAGCGTCTGTTGAGTGTACTAAAGAAATCAGTCTTTCTACATCTTCCTTGCCTGTAATTCTAAGCGCCTGGTTCCACAGCTCTTTATAGGTCATTACATTTACTTTCCTGTTTTCCGGTTCATAATCCAGGTTGTTGGAGAAAGCTTTTTCTCTATCTTCATAAATAGCCAGCATTTTTTTAGCTGCTGATCTTGCAACCTTTAATAAATCATTTGTGACTTCGTCTACTGACTTTTCCATTGTTAGCAAATTATAAACAGACACAGCAGTCAGAGGGATCTGAACGGAATAGTCTGTTTTCAAATCTTTTTGTATCAACGTGCTTGGGGGCGGCGTCCTTTCATTTCCTGCCTGCTCTGTCAAAAGAGGATTCAGTTCTATTATACTTGTCAGAACAGAAGCCATAAAGTTTCCGTTTAAGCCGGAAAAAGGTTCAGCCACATGAGCTTCCTTTCCGTAACAGTAGAACCCCGGAAGCATTTTTCCTATAGACCCTTGATAGATATAATAACTATTATCACCCGGGTATTTTGAAAAACCCGGCTCTGTGTTCCAGCAAAGTATATACTTTAAATTGTATTTTTCTTCGTATTCAACAAGTACAGGTGTAGCTGAACGCATTCCTGCTGAATCTACTTCCTCATCCGGAACGCCGACAAATAAAAGGTTGCCTTCGAAATAGCCTTCAGCGGCAAGTTCTATCATTGACAGGCACAAAGCCACTCCGCCTTTCATGTCCATCGTCCCGCGCCCAAATAGCCACTCATCCGTTTTTAAATCTTCCTGTACGGTGGCTGGCAGCTGATACGCCTGCTCCAGCATTTGTTTGGTCAGTTCACGGGGTCTGAAGGCTAAATGCTTCCATTCTCCGTAGCCTTCTATATCCACCACATCTAAATGCCCCATTAAAATAATGGTTTTGCCAGTCGGCTTTTTGCTTTTCACGAGAGCCGTAACAAACTTTCTTCCATCCTCAGTATAATGAGTATGTAAATGATCCGAATAATTTTTAAAATAACCAATTTTAGAGAGCTCATATTCTATAAACTCCATTATACCGATTTCTTCTTCCGAACCGGTTACACTGGCGTATTCAACTAAAGAAATGGTCAGTTCTGTTAATTGTTCTTTACTCTGCCATTTAGTCATCATTTACCCCCCCTCCAGGTTTAATAAAAGGCCATTAAATTGTCTATAAATAATGGTTCGTTCTACGAGGATAAAATCCCTCTTTATGATCAGGTTTTTACTTTTCTAAATGGAAGTATAGCTGCAGGAGGTTTATGGCAGAACACCGTCTGGCATTTATAACCTTCTTTTTTTCTCAACATAAATGTCTGTTTTGTTACAGGGCGTTTTCTTCCCCATTGCAAGGAGCCCGGCTCATTCCATGATTTAAAGGTTATCATTTCCTGTTTATAATAATAGCAATTACCAGAAGGATATTTTTCACAAAAGTATCGGACTGTCTGTTTACTATGCATAAATTTACCTCCTTTTTTTACAGTATGGCTAGAAGAATAAACCTTTAAACAAATAGCACGCCCTGGACAATAAGTATCACAAACGCATTAGACCTGACTGGGGTTTAACACTTAATTAAAAAGACACACACCTTCCCTCCGGCCATCATATTTTATAGTTGAAAGCGTTTACATTACATTTGACAATTTACTGTCCTCCGTCTAACATTAATATGGGAAGCAAATAATGGGTTTTTAAAAAATGGTTTCAAGTTTAACATTTTGTGGAATAAGATCACTTGTAAAATCTTAACAAAGAAAGTGTGCATGATAATGCCTGAATTAAAAGAAGATGTATTAAACCGTTCTATTACCACCTTTTTAATTTCTGCTGATCAGGTCGCTCATGTTCAGCCAGACAATAACCTTGAACACGCTCTACTCGTATTAGTTAAGTCCGGCTATACCGCTATCCCTGTTTTGGATACGAATTTTAAACTCCAGGGACTAATCAGTAAAGCGCAAATTCTTGATTCGATACTTGGAATTGAGCGTATCGAACACGAAAAACTTGGCGAATGGAAAGTAAAAGAGGTTATGACAGATAATATCGCTTGTGTGAATGATGATCAGCCGTTTGAAAAAGTTTTGTCTTTGTCTATCAATCACCCGTTTGTATGTGTAGAAAATACTCAGGGAGCTTTTCTTGGTATAATTCCCCGCAGCAAAATTTTAGCTTATATTAATGGCTATTTTCACGAGCAAAGAAAAAACACACGCGACTAACACAACCGTTTAACAGGTGCCAGAAAATCCCGGCACCTGTTTTTTTATTCGTATCCTGCATGACGGTCCCCGCCTCCCCCTCGCCGGACGGGATAGATGACATACCGGTGAATAAACCACTCTCCCGAAATCACTAAGCTGCTATAAAGAAGTAAAGCAGCAAGTATACCGAAGTCGAGTCCGGTGGTTAATGACAGCCAAATCAGCATAGACAGAAAGACAATTATTCCATCCACGATAGCTGCCGGTAAGTTCCCTATAAAAGAAAAGGCGACGTAATCGCTGATACCTAAAGTAATGAGAGACATTATTAATCCGAACATCACTAAAAAAAACAGCGAGAAGCCATAAAAAGTAAATACAAGCCACAGAACGGTTATTTGAAACAACCATTTAATTAATACTGCATACAACACCTTCACTAACATTCATCCTTCCCCTCACCAGGTTTTCAGCATTAGTGTGCATCAGTAAAGGATTCTCTATGCCGTTTCGTCTGACAAAACAAACAGAGGTATGGTAAAGTTGAAGCACTATTCTTCTATAAAAACCAAATAAAAAAATATAAGGAGCCATATAAATGAAAGCCAAACTTTTTACTCCGATGACCTTTAAAGGTGTAACATTAAAAAACCGTATTACGATGTCTCCTATGTGTATGTATTCAGCAAATGAAGACGGAAAAGTGAATGACTGGCATATGACACATTATATCAGCAGGGCTGTCGGTCAGGTCGGCCTTATTATGGTAGAAGCAACAACGGTTACAAGACAGGGACAGATTTCTCCGCGTGATTTAGGGATTTGGAGTGACGAACAGGTGCCCGGCTTAAAAAAGCTCGTTGAGGGAATAAAAGCCCATGGATCTAAAACTGCAATTCAACTCGGACATGCCGGCAGAAAAGCGGTTTACAAAGGAGAAATTCTCGCCCCTTCAGCTCTTCCTTTTGATGACCAAGGTAAAATCCCGCTTGAAATGACAGACAAAGATATTGAGAACACTGTCCATGCTTTTAAAGACGGTACAAGACGGGCAAGAGAAGCCGGTTTTGATATTATTGAAGTTCATGCTGCTCATGGCTATTTAATCAGCCAGTTTTTATCACCATTAGCTAACAAACGAAAAGATAAGTATGGGGGAGCCAGAGAAAATCGTTTTCAATTTTTAAAAGAAGTCTTGGAAGCAGTTAAGACGGAATGGGAAGGACCTATATTTGTAAGAATTTCTGCAGATGAATATCACTCTGAGGGAAACCAGGCTGAAGATTTTATTTTTTATGCGAAAGAAATGAAAAAGCTCGGTGTGGACCTCATCGATTGCAGTACGGGCGGAATCGTGAGAACACCGATTAATGTCTATCCGGGTTATCAGATTAGCCATGCTGAGATGATTAAACGTAAAGCTTTTATTCCTACCGGGGCGGTAGGCATGATTACTTCAGGCCTTCAGGCAGAAGAAATTCTCCAAAATGACAGGGCTGATCTGATCTTCCTTGCCAGAGAACTGTTAAGAAACCCATACTGGGCGCGCACTGCCGCTGAAGAATTAGGAGAAGAAATTAATGGACCGGAACAGTACAAGCCCGCATGGTAATGGAATTCATTAGAAAAGCGGCATATGCGGGCTTGCTAAAATGAGCCAAACGTTTTTTTGAGATGCCTTTTACGGTCTGCAAACATGCCTTTGAGCAGGAGGTTCACTATAAAGGGCGGCAGGAAAGAGGTATATTCCACACGATCAATCATTCTTGTTCCATTACTATTTAATCTTTTAAAGGCGTGTACATGGCGCCATGATTTAAAAGGAAATGGGATCTTTAGTCCTTCGTCTATAAAGTATTTTCTGTCTGCTGTCTCTGTAATTTCTCCTTTCCAATTAAGTTTAACTATAAAGAAATTCAGCTCCAGATGAACAGCCGACCCTTTAAATACTTCTTTGTCTCCTAAAACTTTAATTTTAGGAAAGCCTGTTATAGCAGCGAGATTTTCATTAGTTTGGAAAAACGGCCAAATTGTTTCAAGCGGCTGCGGAATATCAGTTTTGTAATAAAAAGTATGTTTGAACACAGGATCACCCTTTCTGTCTCATTTATCCTATTTTAATTCTGGAATAACAAACATACAAGATAATGAGCTTTTTCAAGGAGGTTTTTCTATGAGTTTCCGCTTTCAAAAGAGAGTCAGAGTAGCGCCTGGAGTCCGTTTGAATTTCAGCAAAAGAGGGATCAGCACGTCCGTCGGCCGCCGCGGAGCGTCAGTAACTATGGGCAGAAGAGGTTTATACGGGAACGCCGGCCTTCCGGGGACAGGGATGTCATACAGAACGAAATTAGACAAAAACGGGAAAAGAAGAGTCACACAGTCAAATACTAACCGCGGGTCCCACACCCAGCCTGTTGAACTTATATGGGATGAAGAACTGCATGATGTGCGTTTTGAAAAAAGTGACGGTAAACCGTTAACTGAGCAGGAAGAAAGAAAGGTAAGACGGGAATATAAAAATTATCTGTTAGATATTTACAAGGAAAAAGAAACAGAAATAAATAGTCAAACTGAACGTCTTTTGGATCTCCACCACAATCTCTTTCAGCCAATGGAGTCGTTAGAAAAGGCTGCTCGTATATCTCCTGACCCGCTTTTAAATAAGCCTGATGAAGATGACATTTACCAAAAACTGCACGATGCTGAAAAAAGCAAGCTGACCTTCTTCCAAAAATTTATATTACTCTTCCCTGCCAACAGGAAAGCGTTTAAAGAAAAGATCCAAAAGCTCGCGGAAAATAATTTTGAAGAAGCTTTACGTGAATATAATGAGGAAATAGAATCCCTTCAGCAAGAAACAGACTTTAGACTCGACCTAGCGAAGAAGGTAAAGGAAGGCCTGCCTGAAGCGATGGAAGAATGGGTCAGTCTGTTCCTGGACGAACTGGACTTTCCTCTTGAGACAGATGTGGACTTTAAGATCTCTTCTTCCACCTGTGCTCTGGCTGATATAAATTTACCAAAGTTAGAAGAGGTACCGTTACAGGAGGCCAGACTTCTGAAGTCAGGAAAACTGAAAGTTGAAAATAAAACACACCGGGATCACCGTGAACATTATGCTCTGATGGCAGGGGGAACCGCGTTTTACTTAGCAAGCTTCTTTTTTGCTTATCTGCCTCCTCTACAGACGATAACTATCTCCGGCTATAATCAAATTGTAGATCCTGCTACAGGCCACGAAGAGGACCAGTATATTTACAGCCTGAAAATAGACAGAGAAACGTTATATTCTCTTAAAATGAAAAAAGTCCATCCTATTTTGGCTTTCGACAATTTCGAGAAACGGCTTAATGCAACTAAAACGTATATTTTTAAAGAAATAAAACCTTTCACTTCTGTATAATTCCATTTTACAGTGGCCGGGACAAAACTAAACAAGTTTGTAAAGGACGAACAATAATTTTATCAAACATCTTATAAGGTGGGTTACTTTTAGTTTTACCAATTATTATATAGCCTCTGCTTTTTGATTGAAGGACAGAAGGCGGCAACGCCCGAGGGATTAAGCGCAGTCTGAAGATCCAATTCAACGAAGCTCCAGACTGAGTTGAATTTTAGCCAATCATGCAGAAATAACTCACCCCTTAAATATATTAATAATCCGATAAACGAAGGCGAGGACACCCAGAGGATAAGCGAAGTCTGAAAATCCACTTTCCCGAAGGAGTCCTTCGGGAAAGTTAGTTGAAGACAAGCCCTCGGGTAAAGAAAACACAGCGAACTTCCACACGGATGTGGTGACTTCGGCGTTTTCACAGGACGTGAAGGGGTTAGCCGAAGCTCCTAATGACCTATGTTGCACTTATGCCTGTGGTGTAAGCCTTCGCCGAGAGTGAATCGGCAAATTAAAAGGACAAGCCCTTGGGCAAGCGCCCGCCTGGCGGACTGAAATCACTCCAATTACTATTTAACAGAGTTTTTTTATTAAGTACAAAAGCAAAAAGCCGCACAAAAATTATAAGATTTGTTCGGCTTTCTTTATGATTACTATTCTTTTGTCCCAGCCTCTTCACTTTCTCTCCGGAAATTTATACAGTATCTCTTTCAATAAGCTGAACCGGCAGGACAGTTTCCATTGCAACCCTCTCATTTCTAATCTGGCTGATAATCAGATCCACTGCTTTTTCTCCTATCTCTTTGATCGGCTGGCCGATCGTCGTAAGTGGAGGACTTATAATTCGACTAAGCTGCACATTATCATATCCAATGACCTTCACCTCTTGAGGCACACGCCTGTTAAGCCGTCCTGCTTCTTTCAGGATGGCTGCTGCTATAATGTCACTGCTTGCAAATATACCATCTATCTCCGGGCATTCCCTGAATATACCGGCTGCCAGCTCTTCGTATTCTTCATAGTTAAAACCATTAATATTAGTCTGGAAAAAATGGAGTTTACATTTGGATTGTTCAATTTCTTTTTTAAAGCCCTCATACCGTTTCTTAGCAAGAAGATCGAGTTCCACATTACCGCCGATGTATGCGATTTGCTTGCACCCTTTCTTTATAAGCTTTTCAGCGGCTAAAATACCCCCCTGAAAATTATCGGAACTAACGTAAGGAATGCGGCTGGAAATCCGGCGGTCAATTGTGACAAGCGGCTGGGCAATGTGTAAATACTCCTCAGTATCTATTGTATGGCTGCCCATAATTATGCCATCTACCTGGCTTGCCTTGAGCATACTCAAGTAATCTTTTTCCTTTAGGGGATCAAGCTGCGAGTTACACAAAAGCAGTTTATACTTCCTGCTGAAGGCGTAAGATTCAATCGCACGGGTTAATTCACCAAAGAAAGGATGGGAGACATCCGGTAAAATAAGCCCTATAATCCGGGATTCCTTCTTTTGCAGCGACCGGGCTACTTCATTAGGCTGATAATTTAACTCTTCCATTGCCTGATGCACTTTATTAATTAATTCTTCGCTTAAATACCCCCTCCTGTTAAGCACTCTTGAAACACTTGTGACAGAAACTCCTGCCTTTACCGCAATATCCTTTATAGTAGCCATCTTGCCCCCCTGGTAATTACTGGGGGGTCTGTCCCCCCATTTATTGGGAAAACGCACCTGGGATGAAGGTGCGTTAAAATGATTATTTTATTCCTTCTAAATTCTTTGTTTCTCTAAGATCCGGATCATAATATGTCACCTCATAGTCGTACGTGGCAAGATCCGCTTTTAAAACTGCCCGGTGCTCTCCTGCTGTCCTGATAATTTCTATTAATGAAGTACCTTCTTGTTCAATGACCTCAATATCACCCTCAAAAGCAGGATAGGAATTTCTGAATTTCATTAAATTAATGAGATGGGACATCACAGGGCGGTTCATCGTCTCATCAATTTCTTCTTTTGTATAATAATGGCGGTTAATATTTCTGCCCACTTTAGTTTTTTCAAGAAGTTCAATATCATTTTCTCCAGCGAGCAGCCCTACATAATAAACTTGAGGAATACCCGGGGCAAAGAATTGTATAGCACGCGCAAGAACGTATGCATCATCTTTGTTTCCCAAAGCTGAATAATAAGTACAGTTTAACTGGTAAATATCAAGGTTGTTGTATTCCATTGTATTATATACCCGCTTAACATTAGCTCCTTTTGAAAACAAGTCATCTCTTGTTTCTTCAATCTCTTTACTTGTAAGCAAATCGGCCACATCCACCACCCCGATGCCGTCATGCGTATCGAGCGTGGTGAATTGCTTTTTCGGGGACATTCTCAGCCAATTGGCAAGACGGTCAGCACGTCCGCTGTACAAACCGTGCAGAACAAGCATTGGTAAAGCAAAATCATACACCCAGTAGCCTCTTTCAGCCAGCTTCATCTGTATAGAATAATGTTCATGTATTTCAGGAAGAATTTCTACACCGCAGGGATCAAGAAGCGCTTTAATCTCATCCAGCATCTCCCACGTGTCAGGCTCAATAAAGAAACAATTTGTCCCCGGCTGTTTAGTTGCATACGCGAATGCGTCAAGCCGAATAATAGAGGCACCTTTTTCAGCTAAATAGTGTAAATTCTCTTTAATAAACTGTTTAGTCCGCTCATGATAGACATTCAAATCAATTTGTTCCTCGTCAAACGTGCACCATATTTTTTCCTCAGACCCATCATTAAATGTCACATCAATATACGGGGCACGCGGTTTCCGCTTGTAAATTTTGTCTACATCTTCCTGAGTCGGCTCACCGTTTGGCCAGAAGTTTTTGTATTGAATAAATAAATCAGCATACTCAGACTCATTTTTTTTATTAATAAAATCCTGAAAATATTCAGAACTTCTCGAAATATGATTGACCATGAAATCAAACATCAAATAGAAATTATCTGATAAGGCTTTTACATCTTCCCAAGTGCCAAATGGTTTATCAACCTCTTTATAAGTCATTGGAGCAAATCCTCTGTCAGCCGAAGATGGATAAAAGGGTAACAGATGCACTCCTCCTACTGAATCCTGAAAATGTTTCGTGAGGACCTCATTCAGTTCTTTTAAATCTTTCCCCATACTGTCAGCATATGTAATCAGCATCACTTCATTTTTAATCCCCATTCTTTCTTCTCCTCTCAATTTAAAAGTGATAAATAATATGGTAACGTTTTCATAACTATAAATTAAATTATAATGAGGAGTAATAACTATGTCAATCGTTTAACATATACTTCTTATAAAGTTCACACAGCTATTTTTAATTCGTTTTATGACAATCATGCCTGGTACCACCCCTCTGACAGGACATAACCGTTCGTCCAATAAACCATGAAGGCTAAGCGGAGTGAGAAAAAAATTATAGATATTTTTAGCAGATAAAGAAAAAACCTTTCAGGCTGCAATAGCCTGTAAGGTTTTCTAAGCATAAATATTAACAAGTAATCCTTTAATTTCTCCCACCATATTAAGGATATCGAGACTATTTTTCTGTTCTTTAATAACTGCATCGGTTAAATCGAGCAGTTTTCGGTCTACTTCCCTGACGATCTTATAAACTTTAGTTCTTCCGCGGCGGTTAAATCCTTTCCGCTCTTCCAGACTAAGCCCCAGTTTTACTGCATCATCAATAAACTCTTTAACAAGAGCTTTATACTTTCGAAGTTCTTCAACAGTCCTTGACTCAGAAAGCGTCTTCCCCTGATCATCAATTTTCTGCAGCAGATGTCCGAGCCGTTCGTACTGGCTTGAGTCACGTCCACGCTGCATAATTTCCTGGAAAGATACTTTTGCCTCGGTCCCGGTGTTTTTTTTCGTAGTTACATTATTTACTCCGGTTCGCCCGACTTTTTGTATGTCCACACTACTCTTCCTTTCGTCACTGCTTACAATTAATTATAGTGAACTTTTACTTGGAAATAAAGGAATGATTTACAAACCCTAAAGAAGTTCATAAAATATAAGCACGTTCCAATTCAACCGAAAACCTCTAAACTTTCTGTGGAATTCAGCTAACAGAGGACTCTACATAGCTAAAAAGAAAAGCTGCAGAAGCAGCCTTTCTTAAAGCTTACCGCTATTGAAGGAGCTGAAGCACTCCCTGAGGCAGCTGGTTTGCCTGGGCAAGCATGGCAGTTGCTGACTGATTTAAAATATTGTTTCTCGTAAACTCTGTCATTTCAAGTGCCATGTCAGCATCTCTAATACGGGATTCGGCACTTGTTAAGTTTTCATGGGTGACCTGCAGGTTATTTATCGTGTGTTCCATTCGGTTTTGCATGGCTCCCAGCTGGGAACGTGCGTTAGAGACTTTTTCGATGGCTTCATTAATTTTTAATATAGCGTCGTCTGCACCATCTTTTACATCAATAGAAATTGAGTTTTCCCCATTACCATCTCTAAGTTCTAAGGCTTCAGCATGCATGGGTTTAATCTGAACTTTTACATTCTGTCCTTCATTTGCTCCTATTTGAAAGATAAAAGTGAGACCTTCTTCATCTGCAGCTGCAAAGCCACCATTTTCATCCAGCTTGGCAAGTAATGTTTTCGTATTAAATTCTGTTTTTTGACCAATACTGTCTATTTCTTCAACAAGCTCATTAATTTCGTTTTGAATCTGCTCCCGGTCTTCATCAGTATAAGTATCGTTAGCTGCCTGTACTGCGAGTTCCCGCATACGCTGCAACATTGAGTGTACTTCAGTTAATGCTCCTTCAGCCGTCTGGATAAGGGAGATACCGTCCATGGCATTACGTTCTGCCTGCTTTAAACCGCGGATCTGTGAACGCATTTTTTCAGAGATCGCTAGTCCAGCTGCATCATCAGCCGCACGGTTAATACGAAGACCTGAAGAAAGTTTTTCAAGGTTTTTAGAGGTTTGAAACTGGTTTTGATTTAAATTCCTGTAAGCATTGAGAGCTTGGATATTATTATTAATTTTCATAAGCTACAACTCCCTGTTTTATTCAAAGGCAGAGTTTTTTTCATAGGCTACCTTTTGCAACTTTACAATCTTCAGTTCATGAGACTCTTCTTTTGATTTTTTTAATAGTTCATTCCATGCCTTATATATTGTTTCTATATGCCGGATAACTTCCTCAACGATTAAAATGTCTTTATTGTAATTAGCCTTTATAAGCCTGTCGCTTAAATAGTTATATAAGTGATCAAGCTGGTCGGCTAAAATGCCTGCCTCATAATTAAGTCCTGCGCCCAGCCGGAAAAGAATGTCATTTGATTTTTGCATTTTAACATTAGCTATCAAATAATCTTTATCTTTTAATGCGCTGACTGCCATCTCCAAATTTTCCAGCAGAGCTTCGTATAATAAAGAGGTAATTTCCTGAGAAGTTTTTTCATGCAGAGCTTTATTTGAAATTATTTTTCTCACCTCCGTAGAATCAGCACTTCTATTTATTGAGTCCGCCCCGGGGATCTATTATTTTTATCGGTAACCTACCGGTGTTTATTAATAACTTCTTTCCATTTCTTCTATTAATAATAAAATTTCTGCTATAACAGCGTATAACTGCGGTGGCACGTTGTCGCCAAGATCCATATCGAGTAAATTTTCGAGAAGCAGTGTGTCTTGTTCAATATGTATGTTATTGTCTTTAGCCAGTTCAATAATTTTTTGAGCGACATAGCCTTTTCCCTGTGCGACCACTGCAGGCTCTTCTCCTGAAGCTTCATCGTAACGGATGACAGCTGCAAAAGGTCCATTTACTTTTCTTCTGTTCACTTGATTAATGTGCCTGGAAACCCTCATACTTTATAATCAAACCCTTCTTTGGTGATGACTGGAATAGCTACGTCATCCGTTTTCTTTTCACTTTGATTCGCTCCATTAGCGGCTGGGCTCATTGGACCTGAATTAATTCCATTTACATTAAAACCTACTTCTTTCAAGTTCTCTATATATTTTTGTGCCAGCGGTTCAACTATTTTTGAAAAATTCGCTGAATCATTTTTAAGAGAGATGCTGAGAGATCGATCCACTACATTCAGACCAATCCCGAGTGGCCCAAGTTTTTTCGTATCAATATGAAAATACAGTTGGCAGTTTTCCCAGTCTATGTGATCGCCTTCGTTACGAGACTTCACATAGATTTGGAGGTTTTCTGCCTCCCCTTTTAACATCAAGGGAATTTGAAACTGAACCATCTGAAAGTTCTGCTGACTCTCTGTCCGGCTCATCAACTGTTGTCCAGTCAGGTTATGTAAAGCCTGTTGGGCCTGCTGCTGTCTGCTTCCTTCCTCTTCGCCTCCACGTGCCATTTGCAGAAGCAGGGCTTTCATATTCTGCTGCTGATCCCGCTGACTTAAGTCCCTGCCCGAAGCAAGCATTTGAGCCAGTTCGGTCTCTCTGTTGAAACCCATGCTTCGCAATCCTTCAAATAATTGCCGTGAAGAGCCTTCATGGCCTGTAAAACCTCTCGCAGTCTGGTCAAAGTGCTGTGCCAGACGATGGGCCGGCGTCTTTTGTTCACGCCATCCCTGCTCTTGGGTTAGAAAATGCTGCACTCGTTGATTAGATGGCTTAAAATTGATCTGCTGCATACTTTTTTGTACTTCTCTTACAATGAGACGTGCTTCCTGGTAATTTCCTTTTGCTAGTATTTTTTTTGCTTCAGCGAGCCGGCTGGTCGCTCCAAGCATTTTACGTTCTGTCTTCATATCTGCATAAAGCATCCAGTCGCTTTTCATTATGGCTCTGTCAATTTGTTTAATTACATTTTCAAGCATAGGACGGGTTTGTTTAACCGCCTGTTGTCTGAACTGCTGAACCATAACTTCTATTCTCGCAAGCTGTTTGGTTACATCTTTCTGAAAAACTTTAAATTGGTCGGTCGCTTTGGCGAGCCTTTCCGTCACCTCAGTGATAAGAACGTTTTTAGCTGAGAGGCCGGATGTTTGCAAAATATCATTTTTTATATACTGCTGGATGTCTGAGTTAGCTCCTGCTTCCAACCGGGCGGACTGTTCAGGAGGAAGTACTGATCTAATCTGCTCAATTGAATTAACTATCAGCTGCCGTGCTTTTAACTCTCTGCCTGAGTTAAGACGCTCCTGAGCTTCTTCTATCAATCGGTTGACTGATCCCATTTGATCAGCAGGTATATTTAAAAAAGGAAGTTCTTCACGTATAGTCTCAACCACACGGTTTATGTCTGCTTCGTTTTGTAACAGGGCTGCCCAGTTACCAGTCACTGTCTGACCAGCACTCTTGATTCCACTGCTCGAAACTGCATTATAGCTTGCTGCCACCGGCTGTTGTCCATGCTCTGTCTTTAAACTGCTGCCTGTTAACATGCGGGCGAGCTCCTGCATCCTGTCTGCAGCCGCAGCGCGGCCTTGGGTGGCCTGAAGCTGAAGCATCTCCCTAAGGGTCTGGTTGACGAGCTCTCGAACCGCTTCATTTCCGGTTCTCCCTGTTAATTGCTGAAGATATTCTATCGCTTCACGAACATTTCGGCCTTCCCTTAAGCTGTCTTGAACCTGTTCGACCGCTCTTATAAACTCTCCGCTACTGGTCGGTGTCCGGTTAACTTCTGTTCCGGCTGATCCTTTACCATTCATCTCTGTGTTTACTCCTCTGGCTATTTCTTTTAACTGTGCAGAGGAGTTGCGCCCGTGGAGCGATGCGTGAATCGCCTGAAGCTGGTTCCGCGTTGGTTCAAGTCGTTTTGAGACCATCATATCAATCGTGTGTCTGCGCTGTTGTTCTGTTCCCCTTCCGGATTCAACATATCTTTTTAAATCATTAACAGTTTCTTTCGTCAATGGGACCCCCCGGTCCATCATCCGTTGAACAGCTTCTTTCAGCGCTTTCCCAGATTCATGGAAACCATGCTCGCGAAGCACCCTTTCTGCCGATTGACTGTTCCCTGAAAGATGTTCACTGTGCCGATTATTAGCCTGTTGAAATTCCCCGGTTATTTCTCGTACTCTCACTCCTTCCCCTGTTCTCTCCCGAACCTGGATATTAATAATATCTTTTTCAGGAACTTTCCCTTCAAATTCTGCATGGACCAGCTGCCCACGAACAGATATGAGCGCTTCTCTGTCAGAGATCCGCGATTCTACATTCGCTCTGTATATATCGCCTGTTTTTAATTGAACAAGGCGGCCAGTGGTGTTTGACTGTATGTTTACTTGCTGGTTATGTATTTCCACTCAACACCTCTCCTCCCACTTTATTACTCTTAAACTTATATCGGGTTATCTTCCTCAAAAGTTGAGAAAGGCTGAACTATAAAACCTGAATATTTCTCTTGCAGGATACAGTAAGGATCCTTATTCTATATTTATAAAAATAAAAAAGAGCAGCTTTCAGCTACTCCTGCTCCTTATCAAAAAGTCTGTCTCTGAGAAAGTCTTTCTCGAGGCTTGTTCCTCTTCTTTTTTTATCGCGAAGAGCATCACTTCTGTCTTTGTTGGTTACTTGTGTGCCTTTTAATAAGGCTTCTTCTCCGAATTTATTTCGTAACTCGTCTATTATTCCACTTAACCGTTCACCTTTCTCATATTCTTCAGTGGAAAAGAGGTCCAGCTGTTTATAAGCCTGTCCCTTCTCTACTAAATCCATCCCTGTCACACCAAGCAGGCGAATGGGTTCCCCGTTCCAGTATTCTTCCCATAAATTCCACGCTGCCGCAAAGATATCCTCGTGAGTAAAAACTGGATAAGGTAATTTGCTCGACCGTGTGATCGTTTTTCTGTCATGGTAACGGATTGTCAACTGGATATTTCCTGCGTAAACATTTTTCCTTCTCAGTCGCCTTCCTACCGAATCACTCAAGTTCATTAATACCTTTTTCACATAAACTCCGCTCGTTGTATCTTCAGGAAGAGTGGTGGAATTGCCAATGCTTTTGAATTCATTTACAGCCTCGGGATCGACAATTCTGTTGTCAATTCCATTAGCCTTTTCATATATCCTCAGTCCTGAGACTCCTAAATGGCGTTGAAGCATATACCTGTCTGCCTCAGCGATATCACCTATCGTATATATACCTAACTTTTCAAGTTTTTCTGCTGTTTTACTCCCTACACCGTGCATTTCTACAGCTTTCAAAGGCCATAGTTTATCGGCCAGTTCTCTTTTTCTCAAAACTGTAATCCCCATTGGCTTTTTCATGTCACTGGCCATTTTTGCCAGAAACTTATTCGGGGCCACTCCTATACTGCACGGCAGATTTAATTCCTTGTTTATCCGTATTTGAATGTGGCTAGCGAGATCCAAAGCAGATTGGGAAGTATGAGCAGTGGTCACATCCATATAGCCTTCATCGATTGATACGGGTTCAACCAGAGGGGTATATTCATATAACAGCTGAAACATACGGGAAGAGGCCTGTCTGTACTTGTCAAAGTTGGGCTCCCGCACAATAAGTTCGGGACACTCCCTTAACGCTTCCCAAAGAGGCATAGGCGGTTTAACTCCTCTGGCTCTGGCTTCATAACTGGCTGTAACGACAATTCCCCTGCGAGCCTTAGCGTTACCAGCAATGGCAAGCGGTTTTCCTTTAAGCTCAGGGTCATAAGCTGCTTCCACAGAAGCATAAAAACTGTTCATATCCACGTGGAAAATAATTCGGCCTTTCCCCATAATCCTACACCCTTTTCTACATCTCTTCTCTAACTACTATAATGCCTTTTACAATAAGAAAAATCAACGAACGTCTGTTCCAAAAATAATATACTAATCCTGTAATAAAGACCATTGTGGCCTTATTAAGAAAAAAACACAATAAATATAATAAAAAACCTCTGAGAATCAGAGGTTTTTAACTATTTTTACACATTTTGTCACTTGTTGTTGATACATTTACCTTAATGTTATGTTAAAATGGAAGGTATTAAAGATGAGAGGTGGTCTTGTATATGATGCAATTCATTGTCCGTGATCAGCCTGCCTATTATAATGTCATCTTATTATTAGTGACTCAAGTAGTAGCCACCCATGAAAGAAATGACTGGCCTCCACCGACGATTAAGGAACTTTCATATAGTACCGGTTATTCAGAAGAGTCCATTCTTGAATCTCTGGAATTTGGAAACACCGAGCCTGTTTCCTTGCTTCAATAAGCAGGGAAAGGCTCTTTTTTAGGTGTGGAAGGGGCTTGCTTGCGCCGCTTCAGTATCGACCTTGCAATATGGACGCCGTTCGCTCCCGCCTGGGCTAATCCTCTTGTCACTCCTCCGCCGTCTCCCCCAGCATACAATCCGCTTATTTCTGTTTCAAACTCTGAAGTTAAAACTGGTCTGGAAGAATAAAATTTAGCTTCTACACCGTAAAATAAAGTATGCTCTGAAGCAATTCCAGGAGTAACATGATCTAATGCTTCTACCATTTCGACTAAACTTTTCATTGTATTATAAGGGAGAACAAGGCCAAGATCTCCCGGTACTGCTTCCTTCAAAGTTGGTTCGAGAAATCCTTCGTTAATTCGTTTGCGGGTAGATCGTCTGCCTTTCATAATATCGCCGAATTTCTGCACAATAACCGAACCGTCAGAGAGATCGTTCGCCCTTTCGGAGATTTCCTGGGCATAAGAATTAGGCTTATCAAAAGGTTCCGTGAAAGTATGCGAGACTAACAGAGCAAAATTCGTATTTTCACTTCCAAGTTCCGGATCCTTATAAGCATGGCCATTGGCTGTCATGATCCCGCTATGGTTCTCTACAACAACGTGGCCGGAAGGGTTGGAACAAAACGTACGTACTCTCGTTCCTACTGATGTATTAAACACAAACTTAGCTTCATATAGATGCCTGTTTATTTCCTCCATTATGACATCAGAGGTTTCTACCCGGACACCTATGTCAACCTGATTGTTTACCATTCGGTAGCCGCGTTTTCTAAGCAGGCGTCCCAGCCACTCAGATCCGTCCCTTCCTGGCACTATAACGACTTGATCTGCGGTTATTTCCTGTTCTTTTTTCTTAAGCCTCACTCCGGTAACCCGGCATCCTGCTTCCGTTTCTTCGGTCAGAATATCTTCAACTTCAGAGCGGTGCATAAAATCGCATCGTTCTGTCAGCGTTTCATAAATGCTGGTTAAAATCTGCAAATTGACTTCTGTTCCGAGATGGCGAACAGATGCCCTCAGCAATTTCAGTCCGGCACCCATTCCGCGACGTTCAATGTCCCGTACAGCATCTGTAGTCGGATCTGTAGATTCTTCAGGTGCTCCGTGTGCCAAATTAATCTGGTCCACATATTTAATTAACTCCATAACTTCGGAAGGTGATAAATACTCCTGCATCCATCCTCCAAAAGCAGTGGTAATATTAAATTTTCCATCTGAATACGCTCCTGCGCCTCCAAAACCGCTTGTTATCGAGCATGCAGGCAGACAGCCGGTAAAGTCTTTCCTGCCTGCTGGCGGAGGGCATTTTTCAATTTTCTTTTCATTAATAGGGCAGCGCCGCTGATGGATTGCATGGCCTTTATCAATAAACAGGACATTTAAATCAGGCTGCTGATTGGTAAGCTCATAGACAGTAAATATACCTGCAGGCCCCATCCCTACTACAATTACATCATAATGCTTCATCAAGGATCTCTCCCTTTTGGTTTACTTTGACCATGTATATCTTACCAAAAGGACATTGAGTAAAGCAAGGTTAAACACGAATGTTTAGTGCATTAAAAAATAAAATCATACGTATTATTACCTTTTTTATGTATGTTCTCCTTTTTCAAGGGATAAAATCGATTCATTAGACGAACTTTCTACCCACTCAACAAAATCCCTTCCGTGAAAATGCAGGTTGGCCTCTCTGTGAAAGTGGATTAACTCTTCTATAAACCCTTCGTTCTCTTCTGAATAAGATTTTATAAATTTGAACAATTTAAAGTCTTTCCGCTCAGATTCCTCCCGCCTCTTTTTACCATCATCCGTAAGAGACACATAAGTGAGCCTTAAATCTTTCTTATCTTTTGATAAATGTATTAAGTTTTTCTTCGAGAGCCTTTTAATCATTTGCATAACTGTTGAACGGTCCCACAGACCGATTCTGGCAATCTCTGATACTGATATTTTACCTTTAGTATGCACTATCCACATGACGTGCTGCTCAGCAGACGTAATACCTAAAGTATGGGCGTTTACTTGCCATTCTTCTTCAAGAACTTTTCCCAGTCCTCTAATATAATTTAATAATAAATGATCCTCATGACTTACTTTCATCACGATAATACCTCCTTCTCACACTGTTTGCCATGTATATCTTACCATATTTCTCCAAATGGTGTTTGATATATAACCTAAGAGAAAGGGGCTGGGACACAAGAATAGTAATCATAAAGAAAGCCGAACAAAATTTGAAAATCTTGTTCGGCTGTTCTTTTTGAGAAAAGAAGTGATTTCAGGACGCCAGGTGGCCGTTAGCCCAGGGGCTTGGGCATCGCCGCCTTCTGTCCTTATCCTTAAATCAAAAGAACCTGAGGCTATTTAATAATTGGTAAAACTAAAAGTGATCCACGTTTTAAAATGTCTGATAAAACCATTGTTCGTCTTTTACAAACTTGTCTTTAGTTTTGTCCCAGCCTCTATTAATGATTACTATTCTTTTGTCTCTTTATTCGCCGCATTTCTTTACTGGGCAGTTTTTTTAATAATGGCCAGAACCAGTTCAGCGGCCTTGACCAGCTCTTTGACTGGTATTTTTTCATTGGTTGTATGAATCTCTTCGTAACCGATTCCTAAGTTAACAGTGGGAATGCCATGTCCTGCGATAATATTTGCGTCACTCCCGCCTCCGCTTTGTTTTAATGACGGTGAACGCCCTATTGAACTGACAGCTTCCTTAGCCACAGCTACAAGATGGTCTTCTTCTCCGTGTTTAAACCCGGGATAAGCAACTTTAATTTCTACATCTGCTCGCCCGCCCATCTCTTCGGCAGCTGTCTCGAACGCTTCTTTCATTGCAGCTGTTTGTGTCTCCATTTTTTCTTTTATAAGAGAGCGTGCTTCTGCAAGTATATCAACCCGGTCACAAACGATGTTAGTCTGGCTGCCGCCTTCAAATCGTCCGATATTGGCGGTTGTTTCTTCATCAATTCGTCCTAACGGCATATTGGCAATTGCTTTGGAAGCTATTGTAATTGCAGAGACTCCTTTTTCAGGTGCCACTCCCGCATGAGCTGTCTTTCCGTGAATAACAGCTCTGATTTTTGACTGGTTAGGCGCTGCCACAATGATATTCCCTACTTCCCCATCACTGTCCAGAGCATATCCATATTTAGCTTTTATATCATCCGGGTTTAAGGCTTTAGCCCCTACAAGCCCAGACTCTTCTCCTGCCGTAATAACAAACTGGATTGTGCCGTGCTCAATTCCATTTTCTTTAAGAACACGCACAGTCTCAAACATAGCAGCAAGACCGGCTTTGTCGTCCGCTCCGAGAATTGTTGTACCATCCGATTTTATATAACCGTTTTCAATAACCGGGCTTACACCTTTACCAGGGACAACCGTATCCATATGCGAAGTGAAATAAACCGGATCAGCCTGAGCTGAACCTTCCAATGTACAAATCAGGTTTCCGGCCCCGTGTCCTGTCACAGCAGCTGAGTTATCTTCCTTAACTGTTACGCCAAGTTCTTCAAACTTTTTCGTCAGAACGTCCGCTATTTTTCTTTCATAGCGTGTTTCAGAATCAATTTCCACAAGTTCGATAAATTCATCAATAAGCCTTTGTTCATTAACCATATCAGTTTGTTCCTCCATTGCTATTTAATCCTACCACGCTATTGTAGCAAATAAATCTGGATAGTCCCAGCTTATCCTTGTTTATCCGCTATAATGGAATATTTCCATGCTTTTTAGCAGGACGCTGTTCCTCTTTTTTGGCTAACATTGATAAACTTTTGATCAATCTGATTCTTGTTTCACGGGGGTCAATCACATCGTCCACCATTCCATTGGCCGCTGCAATATAAGGATTGGCGAATTTATCACGGTACACTTCAATTTTCTCCTGACGGACTTTTTCCGGATTATCACTTTCTTTAATTTCCCTCGCAAAAATGACATTGGCGGCTCCTTGAGGCCCCATGACGGCAATTTCTGCGTTCGGCCAGGCGAATACGAGATCAGCGCCTATTGCCTTACTATTAAGTGCCACATAGGCGCCTCCATATGCTTTCCTCGTAATGACTGTTATTTTTGGAACAGTAGCTTCAGAATAAGCATACAAAATTTTAGCTCCGTGCCGGATAATCCCGCCATGCTCCTGCTGAACTCCCGGGAGGAATCCTGTCACATCTTCAAAAGTGATTAAAGGAATATTAAAACTGTCGCAAAAGCGGATAAATCGGGATATTTTATCTGACGAATCAATATCAAGCCCTCCGGCCATCACTTTTGGCTGGTTTGCAATCAGTCCGACAGACATGCCTCCCAGTCTGGCAAAACCAACCACGGCATTTTTAGCAAACTGCCGGTGAACCTCCATGAAGCTTCCTGCGTCAACGACTTGGTTAATAACTTTACGAACATCATATGGCCTAGAGGGATCTACCGGAATATGGTCCAGCAAATCGTATAGAAAGTCATCCGCGTCTTTCTCAACAGATTTAACAGGAGGGCTTTCCTCCTGATGCTGCGGTAAATAGCTGAGCAGTTCACGCACTTGAGAGAGGGCCTCTTCTTCTGTTTGACAGGCAAAATGGGCATTGCCGCTTTTTGTACTGTGGACCGAAGCACCTCCTAATTGTTCTGACGAAATTGTTTCTCCGGTAACTGATTCAATTACTTTTGGGCCGGTTATAAACATTTGACTGGTTTTATCCACCATGAAGACAAAATCCGTAATGGCAGGTGAATAGACAGCACCTCCTGCGCAAGGTCCCATAATAACCGAAATTTGAGGAATAACTCCTGAATATATTGAGTTACGGTAAAAGATATGGCCATATCCGTCCAGCGATAGAACACCTTCCTGTATTCTCGCCCCGCCAGAGTCATTCAGTCCGATAAAAGGAGCTTTATTTTTAACAGCTAAATCCATGGCGTGGGCAATCTTCTTTGCATGCATTTCGCCAAGGGCTCCTCCGTAAACGGTAAAATCCTGTGCAAAGAGGAATATAATCCGCCCGTTCACTTCTCCATAACCGGTTACCACTCCTTCTCCGGGAGCGGATCCTTTTTCCATTCCAGGTTCATCAAACCGGTGCTCCATAAAGGCATTCAGTTCTACGAAGGTCCCTTCGTCTACCAGCAGGTCAATCCGTTCCCTTGCAGTTAATTTTCCTTTCTGATGCTGTTTCTCAATCCTTTTATCGCCGCCGCCCATTTCAATTTTCCTGCGTTTATCGTAAAGTTCATTAATTTTTTCATACATATCCATTCGTTGCAGGCCTCCTTTCTACTCCTCTGTTTCTATAAGTTCAATTAATGAGCCATGAGCTGTTTTAGGATGTAAAAATGCAATAGGGTGACCTGATGCGCCTGTTTTAGGCTCTTCATCAATTAGTTTAAGCCCCTCTTTTTTTAACTGGTCCAGCCGCTGTTGAATATTATCAACTGCAAACGCTACGTGATGAAGCCCTTCTCCCCGTTTATCAAGAAAAGCCTGTATCGGACTGTCACTGTTTAACGGTTCCAGCAGTTCCAATTTGCAGTTTCCTAAAGGCAGAAAACCTACTTTCACCCCTTGCTCAGGCACTTCTGCCACTTGATCTATCACTAAATGAAAATGATTGGAGTAAAAGGATGCGGCTTCTTCCACCGAATGGACGGCAATACCAATATGATCAACTTTTTTCGGCGGTTCCAGCACGTGAGATTCCTTCTCACCTCTGTGCTCCGCTACGGCCGTTTCAATATATGTCGCGACGACTTTTGTCGGGGTGCCTGGCGTGAATATTTTTAAAATGCCTTGAGCCTCAAGAGATTTAACATCTTCGAGAGGAATAACTCCGCCTCCAAATACAAGAATATCTTCTGCTTCTTTGTTTCTTAATTCTTTCAGCACTTCAGGAAAAAGAACATTATGGGCTCCCGATAAACTGGATAACCCAATCACATCGACGTCTTCCTGAATAGCAGCGCGGACGATCTGCTTCGGGGATTGGCGAAGCCCGGTATAAATTACTTCCATCCCTGCATCTCTTAATGCCTGCGAAATAACTAACGCTCCCCTGTCATGCCCATCTAAACCGGGCTTTGCAATTAGTACTCGTATTTTATCCATAATGGCTACCTCCAGCTCTCTAATATTCTCCAAATACATCCCGTAAACTGTGGCAAATCTCACCGACTGTGGCATACGCTTTTACCGCCTCTATGATCGGGTACATAAGATTCCCATTGTCTTGTGCTGTCTGCTTTAACTTCTCCAGGACACTGTGTACATAATCTTCATCTCTTTCAGAACGTATTTGTTTCAGCCGGTCTTTTTGAGCCTCTACGAATGCTTCATCCACTTTTAACAAATCCGGAGCCTGTTCTTCCCCAACCTGAAATTTATTTACGCCCACTACGATGTCTTCTTCGTTTTCGAGCCTTTTTTGGGAATCGTAAGCTGCTCGCCTGATCTCCCGCTGCATATATTGTTTTTCTACCGCAGATACCGCTCCGCCCATCTCATCAATTTGAGACATATACTTCTGAGCCTGCTCTTCAAGCTGATCTGTCAGTGACTCTACATAATAAGAGCCTCCGAGCGGATCGACTGTGTCAGCAACACCAGTTTCGTGCGCAATAATCTGCTGTGTTCTTAAAGCAATTCTTGCTGAATCTTCGGTTGGAAGCGATAACGCTTCATCTTTTGCATTTGTATGAAGGCTCTGTGTGCCACCCATTACAGCAGCTAATGCTTGCAGAGCGACTCTCACGACATTATTTTCGGGCTGCTGGGCTGTCAGTGTGGAACCGGCTACTTGTGTGTGGAACCTAAGCTGCCAGCTTTTCGGGTTTTTTGCCTTAAAACGCTCTTTCATTATTTTTGCCCACATACGTCTTGCTGCACGGAACTTTGCCACTTCTTCAAAAAATTCATTATGTCCATTAAAGAAGAAGGCAAGCCTTGGAGCGAAACGGTCTACATCCAGTCCTGCTTCCAATGCCGCTTCTACATAGGCCACTGCGTTCGATAACGTGAAAGCCAGCTCCTGAACGGCTGTAGAACCTGCTTCTCTAATGTGATACCCGCTGATACTGATCGTATTAAATGAAGGGGCATGTTCAGAGCAATAGGCAAATATATCTGTAATTATCCGCATGGAAGGTTTAGGCGGGAAAATATATGTCCCTCTCGCAATATATTCTTTTAATATATCATTTTGAATGGTTCCCCTGATCTGATCCTGAGGGACTCCCTGTTTCTCGGCTACAGCAATGTACATGGCAAGCAAAACAGCAGCAGGGGCATTAATTGTCATAGAGGTGCTTACTTTATCCAGAGAAATGCCGTCAAAAAGAATTTCCATATCTTCGAGCGTATCTATAGCTACTCCTACTTTACCAACTTCCCCTAAAGCCATTGTGTCATCTGAGTCGTAACCGATCTGTGTCGGCAAATCAAAAGCAACCGATAAACCCGTTTGCCCCTGTTCAAGCAGGTATCTGAACCTTTCGTTTGTTTCCTTTGCTGAACCGAAACCGGCATACTGCCTCATTGTCCAGTGTTTACCCCTGTACATGGTACTTCTGATGCCTCGCGTATAAGGGTATTCTCCGGGAAAACCTAATGATTTTATGTAAGCGTTGTCAATTTTCTCTGGAAAATAAGCCCTTTCGACAGGGATTGATGAAGACGTTTGAAAGCTTTCTTTTCTTTCAGGACGTTTACTTAATTCTTCCTCTACTTTTTTCTTCCATCTGTCATAAGCTTGGTCATTTTCGTTCATACCGTCATCTCCTCCCGCTTTATCTTCATTAATTAACTAGTAAGAATTTAGTTAAATTACAAAATGATCTGAATATAATATACCATACCATATCTTTCTTACCCATAGAAGGAATTCCTTTTTTTCTCCAGTTCTTAAAAACTTTCTACTTTTCTTCCATTCCGGAAGGCTCACGAATTGTCCTTTGTGAAGGCATGCCCACAGGAGGAAGTATATACCTCATAAAAGTTTACAAGCCCTTTTTAAAAGAGTTGAAAAGCGTGTAAAAACAATTTAAAATAGAGTTAGAGAATTGCAGGAGGAGGGAAAAAACATGCCCCGTAAATTTCGTAAAGCAATAGTATATATGATGATCGTTATAATGTTTTTAGGAACAGTCTTAACAGGAGTCGCTTATTTCTAATAGCTCCTCTCCCTAAACTTCTATTCCTCACAAATTTTATTTATAAAGCGTGACAAAAGGGCAGCCCGAATCGGGCTGCCCTTCAAACTTCTATTCACCGCTATTTGGAATTGCTCCGTATATTTCCCCGAGCTCTTCAAATGACTCCCCGCTGGAGGTAATGAGAATTTTAGTCCCCAGTGGTATTTCGTCATACAATACTTCTACATCTGAATTCTTAAGCCTGATACATCCTTCTGTAATATTAAAGCCGATCGATTCAGGCCTGTTTGTCCCGTGGAGGCCATATATCCGGCCGTCAGTATCGTCTGCATCAAAACCCATCCATCTTGTGCCAAGGGGGTTTTTTTTATCCCCACCTTTGATATCCAACTTCCGGTAATAGGGGTTAACTGCTTTGACAATAATATTATACTCGCCTTCAGGTGTCTCCTCCCCGTTTTTCCCTGTGGCTATCTTAAAAGTCTGTTTTACTTCACCTTCATTAATATAAGCCATCTCATTCATAGAAGTATTCACAATGACATAAGGATCCCCCGGCAAAGGGTTGTCCCCGAGAGGCCATACAGGAGATACTATCGAAAGTATCGAGAGAAATAATGCTAACATCCCCGACCACTCCGTTCTTTTTCTTTAGAGTGTGTTTATACTGGGAAGCTTATTCAACGAAACACCTTATATTCTTTTTTCGGTTTAAATTGGTGTTTTATCGCAAGATACTGCTCAAGTTCACGGACTAAATGAGCAAGGGCGGATCTGGCTTCAAACTCCTCACGTGTCGCCGGCAATGGCATATTTTTATAAGAATTCTTTAACTTATCAAGTTTATTAATAAATATATGTGCTGTGTTGCTGGAATGGACGCCTTCTCCCAGTTCCTCCAGAAAATCCGCAAGCATGTCAGCCTGCTCCACGTGATGTTCAATGGAGGTAAGGAGGGGCATCATCCTTTCGATAATATCCAGCTGTTTTTCACGCATCTTAAAGTAATGGTAATAAACATCTTCATATCGTAAAATGTGGTTTTCCAGATTTAATAAAGCCTGGTTTTTTGACTTTACGAGTAAAGAAGCTGCTTTCGTAATTTCTCTCCCGTCCCAATTGTTATCACCTTTGCGGATATAGCCGGCGAATTCCTTAAAAATAATTGAAAAATAACTTTCAAGTTCTGTCTGCATATGATCGAGCTGGTCCTCTTTGCTCGGCATATACATATTTACTATTAAAGCTATACCTATTCCTATAATAATTAAAGCAAGTTCATTAATAATAAGGGCGAGGCTCAAATCAGCAACCGTGTAAATATGAAAATTGATAACTGAGCTGGTGACTATCCCTCCCTGTATATTTAACGCAAGCGTCGTAGGAATAAATAAAAGGAGTAAAACGATAATAGACAGAGGGTGGTAACCGATAAACTCAAAGATCAGTACCGCGTAAACCATTCCAATTATGCAGGCTAAAAAGCGCGCCCAGGAATCCTGAACCGATTTTCTCTTTGTCTTCTGTACACAAAGTATTGCAATAATTCCGGCAGAAGCAAAGAAATCAAGTTCAAGCGCCTGTGCAATAAAGGTTGCAAGAGCAGCTCCTATAGCTGTTTTTAGTGTTCTATATCCAATTTTGAACATAAAAGTTCACCTGTTTCCAACAATATTATGTTCCTTATCGTAACATATTTCTGTGAAATAATGATCAATTCGCTTCAGTTAGACTTTATTGCGGCTGCTGAATTGAAACTGCTCAGCACAAATTGTTCAAGTGCCTTAAAACAAAAAAAACTTCAGCAGGAAGCTGAAGATTAATATGTATAATTATGGCGCGCCTGCCAGGATTCGAACCCGGAACGCGAGAGCCGAAATCTCGTATGATATCCATTTCACCACAGGCGCAAAGAAAAGGCGGAACGTTTCATCCGCACTATAGGAGTATAACAATCCTCAAACAAAAAATCAAGACTTATATTAAAAATCTTTTATTCTGTATCATCTTCAAACATTTTTTCAAAACGTTCATTCATCTGGTCTTTATTATATCCCATTTCAGCCAGACGGGCAGCAAAATTCTGCGCCCATAAAGTAAGTCTTTGTGCCATTCTTGAATATTTTTTCGCTTTATTTCCTTTTTCCTCTTTTGCACGCCCTTCTGCATTAGACATGACGTTCTCAGAAATAAATAAGGCTTTCCATACATCTTCTTCCTCAAACTGGTCTGCCTGTTCGTTAAAATATTTTAATACCTTTTTATAATATTTTTCAAATTCATCAAAAGGAATTTCTTCGTCCATATTTAAATAAACATGAATTTGTTTATAAAGTTCGTTCACAACTCTTTCCCCCTATTATATTTATAATAAAACTTATGTATATAAATAATGACAAACTGCATTATAGCATAAAGAAGAGGAGGCTTCCACCGCCTCCCCCTTATTTATTAACTCTTTTTATTTGAAGTGCGTATCGAAACCTTCTTCGAGTCTTTTAACCACTTCAATTGGCTCATGTCCTTCAATTTCGTGGCGTTCAAGCATCATTTTAATTTCTCCGTCTTTTAATAAAGCAAATGAAGGAGACGATGGCGCAAAACCGGTAAAGTAAGAGCGCGCTTTTTCAGTCGCTTCTTTATCCTGGCCTGCAAAGACAGTGACATAATGGTCAGCCTGGACTTCATAGTTTTTCATATAAGCTGCAGAAGGCCTTGCTATTCCGCCAGCACACCCGCAGACTGAATTCACAAGCACGAGAGCTGTTCCCGGTTTATTGAAGACTTCCTCTACTTCCTCAGGGGTTGTCAGCTGTTGATAGCCAGCTTCAACCATATCGTTACGCGCAGCTTGCACTACATCATTCATAAACATTTGGAATTCCACAAAAAGACACCCTTTCTGATTAGACTGTAATTCTATTTTACAACGTATAAAGCTTGTTTACCAATATAAACTATTAGGAAAACATGGCTTACCATAAAGTTTTAGCAGTACCATCGAATTTTCTTCTGCTTTAAATACGGTCTTATGCTATAAAAAAGACGGTCAACAAGGCAAAACGCCTTCTTAACCGCCTTAAACTCCCCTTAATGCAGCGCTGTTTCAAGAACTTCAATATTTTGTCTCATAAGACTGAAATAATCTTCCCCATTCTCAATATCCTCTTCTGTTAACGCCTCCAGGTTATGAAGCCATAAATCTTCAGCATCTGCTTCTTCCCGCACTGTCTCAGCAATATTAGTAGGGATATTCTGCTCAAACATCACGTAATTAATATCATTCTCTTCCATATGAGCGATTACTTCCTGAATTTGCTGAATGGATGGCTCATTTGTAGGTGAAATACCTGCTATTCCAATTTGGTGAATACTATATCGGTCTTCCCAGTAACCGTATCCTGCATGGGATACAATAATAGTATCTTTTGCTTTATTATCAGCCATTTCCATGAATTCTTCATCCAACGTTTCTAATTCTGCTTTTAATTCTTCAAAATTTGCTGTAAATTCTTCTTCTCCATCCGGGCGCGCCTCAATAAGCGCGTTCTTTATGTTTTCCGCTAATTCAATTGAACGAATCGGATCGAGCCATACGTGAGGGTCCTCATCACCGTGATCGTGATCATGACCGTGATCATCATTATTATCATGGTTGTGGTCATTGTCTTCATGTCCGTGATTATCATTATGATCATGGTTGTGGTCGTTGTCTTCATGTCCGTGATTATCGTTATGATCATGGTTATGGTCGTTATCTTCATGTCCGTGATTATCATTATGATCATGGTTATTGTCGTTGTCTTCATGTCCGTGGTCATCATTATGATCATGGTTATGGTCGTTATCTTCATGGCCGTGATCGTCATTATGGTCATGGTCGTTATCTTCATGGCCGTGATCGTCATTATGGTCATGATCATGGCTGTGGTCGTGGTGGTAATCAATCAGCTCAATTCCATCTGTTGCTTTAACTATTTCCACATCATGTGATTCCACAGTGTCTTTAATACTCTCCGCGAAACCTTCGAACCCCGCACCGTTATAAATAAATAATTCTGCTTCTGCTACTTCGATCATCTGATTTGCAGTCGGTTCAAATGTATGGGCATCGGCTCCTACAGGAACCATATTATCTACTTCTACTAAGTCCCCGCCAATTCGATTGGCAAAGTCTTCGATTGGATAAAGAGTAGTCATAATATGAACGGGTTCAATATCCTCCGCTTCGGACTCAGCATTACTGTTCTCCTCAGATTCATTTCCAAGATTAACTTCTTCATTGGTATTATCGCCGCAAGCAGCTAAAAATGTACTTCCAGCCAGCATTAATGAAAAAGTAATCGATAACTTTTTAAACATAGCAATCCCCTTTCGTAATAATTACGTTTTATTAGTACAAAAGGGATTATAGCTTAGTTTTTTTATTTTGTAAACCAAAATCATTACGATTAAAGCAAATAACTCTTAAGATTTTTTTAACGCTTCTTTCATCTCTTCATTCCAGGTTTTTTTTACAGCAAGTAAATGATATAAGCTAATTTTTATTTTAGACGTTTCTCTTTCTTTAACGGACTGAAGAAACCGTTCCTGGGCGAGCTGATGATGTTCATACCACTCATCTGGAATGCTGTCGCATAAGTTGGTCCGTTTTTCTTTATTAAATTCTTTAAGCTTTTTAGTGAGTGCTTCCCTCTCTCTTTCCACCTCTTTCCACTCTTCCATTAAATCCGGTCTGTGTTTTTCAAATAAAAGTTCATAATAATAATTAAAGTGAGGCTTTAACGCAGACGTTTCATACATGACAGCATTACTATTCTCGTTATAATCTGTGTAGTCCGAACCGCCGCACGGAAATCCCACTGCTGTTTGGACCGCTAATAAAAATACGAGCATTAAAGACATTGGTTATATACCTCCTTTAATAGTTATTATGAACACCTTTTCTAAAAACATGAAAAAAACCGGCCCACAATACAGGGCCGGAAAATTCAAACACATGTAATGCTGCAAACCAGGCAGATTACTTCATAATTTTATTTATAGACTGTCTGACTTAGTATATGGATACCGTCTTTTCATTCATGTTTTCCAATGAGTGTTTAATATGATTCATAAACTTGCCGCAAATAAGGCCGTCCAGCACTCTGTGGTCGAGTGACATACACAGATTTACCATATGCCTTACCGCAATTGCATCGTTTTCAAGAACAACCGGGCGTTTAACAATCGATTCAACAGATAAAATGGCTGCCTGAGGAGTGTTAATAATCGGCTGGGACTGTACAGACCCAAAAGACCCGGTGTTATTGAGTGTAAAGGTCCCTCCCTGCATATCTTCCTGCTTTAAAGAGTTTGATCTGACTTTACGGGAAATATCATTTAATTCCCTGGCAAGGCCTTTAATGTTTTTCTCATCCGCATGCTTAATGACCGGTACAAACAATTCTTCCTCTGTGGCCACGGCCATCGATAAATGGACATCTTTATAACGTATAATTTTATCCCCGTCCCATTTAGCGTTCACTTGCGGGTACTTTTTTAGTGCATCGATTGCAGCTTTCATAAAGAAAGGCAGGAAAGTCAATTTAATACCCTCGTTATCCTGAAATTCATTTTTCACCTTTTCGCGGAAACGGACGAGATCAGTGACATCCACTTCAATCATCATCCAGGCATGCGGAGCTTCATGCTTGGATTTCACCATATTCTGTGCAATGGCTTTTCTCACACCGCTTACCGGGACTTCCTCTGCTCTCCCGCTCGTTGTCCCCCCGGAAGGTTTGCTTACGTCTGTTCTCTCCTGTTCCCTGCCGTTTAACGGCATGTCCGCAGGTTTCGCTTCCTTAACTGCCTCAGGCGCTTTTTGAGAAGCAGAACCGGTGTCTTGGCCAGGCACATCGCCGCTTTCAATAATTGCCATTAGATCTTTACGGGTAATGCGCCCTCCCCGCCCTGAGCCTTCCACCTGGTTAAGATCGATATTATTTTCCTGCGCGAGCCTGAGTACAGCCGGTGAATAACGTTTTTTTGAGGAAGTATCTGAAGAGGAGCTTTCCGGCTGCCCGCTGTCAGTTGATTCAGCTTGCTGAACAGCAGGAGAGCCTGTTTCCTCTTTACTCTCGACAGCCTCACCGCCTTCTATGTTCATCGTACAAATGACTTCTCCCACTTCTATTGTCTGGTCTTCTTCAGCAATCAATTCATTAATTGTTCCTGTATATGAAGACGGGACCTCGGCATTTACTTTATCAGTCATTACTTCTGCAATAGGATCGTACTTATTAACCTGGTCTCCAGGAGCAACAAGCCATTTAGTAATCGTTCCTTCAGTAACACTTTCGCCTAATTGAGGCATCGTAATTTCTGTAGCCATCCAATTATCCTCCTTCAGTGTATAGTCCGGGCTTAGTATAAATCACTTGAAAAACAGGTTAAAATTCCGCCAGGTCCCGCATGGCTTCCTCTACTTTATCTGCGTTTACCATAAACCTTTTTTCCATTGGCGGAGCATAAGGCATAGCTGGAACATCCGGACCTGCAAGCCTCTGAACCGGCGAATCCAGATCAAATAAACAATGCTCTGCGATGATAGCTGCTACTTCACTCATGATACTTCCTTCTTTGTTATCCTCTGTGACGAGAAGGACTTTTCCAGTTTTCTTAGCAGCATCAATAATCGCTTCTTTATCAAGAGGATAAACTGTCCTTAAGTCAAGAATATGGGCGTTATACCCTTCTTTTTCAAGGTTCTCCGCAGCTTGCAGGGCAAAGTGGACACAAAGGCCGTATGTGATCACAGTGATGTCTTTTCCTTCACGTTTCACTTCGGCTTTTCCAATAGGAAGAGTGTAATCCTCTTCTGGGACCTCGCCTTTAATCAAACGGTAGGCACGTTTATGTTCAAAAAATAAAACGGGATCATTTGACCTGATTGCTGCTTTAAGAAGCCCTTTAGCATCGTACGGCGTAGAAGGCATGACAATTTTTAATCCCGGTATATTGGCAAAAAGTGCCTCTACAGACTGTGAATGGTATAACGCTCCGTGGACGCCTCCTCCGTAAGGTGCACGGATGGTAATAGGGCAAATCCAGTCGTTGTTTGAACGGTAACGTATTTTAGCTGCCTCAGAGACAATCTGATTGACTGCAGGCATAATAAAATCAGCAAACTGCATTTCTGCCACAGGACGCATACCATACATGGCAGCTCCAATACCGACACCGGCAATAGCGGATTCTGCTAATGGAGTATCAATGACACGTTCTTCACCGAACTGTTCGTATAGTCCGTCAGTGGCACGGAAAACGCCCCCACGTTTCCCTACATCTTCTCCAAGTACAAATACATCTTCATCACGTTCCATTTCTTCTCTCATTGCACGAGTAATGGATTCAATATATGACATAACAGGCATACGATCACTCCTCTCCGTAAACATAATCCATTAAGGATTCTGCTTCTGCGTATGGCGCTTTTTCTGCGTAATCTGTTGCTTCATCAATTTCCCGACGGAGTCTTGCCCGGATTTCTTCCTCTTTCTCATCCGATAAAACACCTGTTTCCTTTAAATAAGAACCAAACGTATGAATGGAATCTATCTTTTTGGCTGCTTCAACTTCTTCTTTAGCTCGGTAAACACTGTCATCATCGTCACTTGAATGTGGAGTCAGACGGTAGGATACTGTTTCAATTAATGAAGGGCCTCCTCCATTTAACGCTCTCTCTCTAGCTTTGGAAACTGCTTCATACACTGCAAGAGGGTCATTTCCATCAACAGACTCGCCATGAATTCCATAACCGACCGCTCTGTCTGATACGTTCTCAATATTTAATTGTTTATCAAGAGGCACAGAAATCGCGTATTTGTTATTTTCACACATAAAAATTACAGGCAGGTCATGTACACTTGCAAAATTAATTCCTTCATGGAAGTCTCCCTGGTTGGAAGAACCTTCACCGAAAGTAGTAAAAGCGACAAAGTCTTCTTTTTTCATTTTCGCTGCAAGTCCAAAACCTACTGCGTGAGGGACTTGGGTAGTAACCGGGGATGAGCCGGTCACAATTCTGTTTTTTCTTTGTCCAAAATGGCCTGGCATTTGGCGCCCTGCGGAATTAGGATCTTCTTTTTTAGCGAATCCTGAAAGCATCAATTCTTTAGGTGTCATTCCAAATTGGAGAACTACCCCCATATCCCGGTAATACGGAAGGACGTAATCTTTCTCATTGTTAAGAGCCATAGCAGCCCCAACTTGAGCAGCTTCCTGCCCCTGGCAGGAAATAACAAACGCTATTTTGCCCGCCCGGTTCAGCAGCCACATTCTTTCATCAATCATTCGTGCTAAAAGCATTGTTTCATACATTTTCAGCACATCATCATCTGTGAGACCTATCGTATGATGACGAAGTTCACTCATAGTAAAACCTCCTTATTAACCTTTCATTATTCTTAAATCGGAAGAACCAGCTTACCCGCCGTGTATCTCTTTTCCGTCTACCGCTAAAGCAGCTTCGCCTATTGCTTCTGACAAGCTCGGGTGCGGGTGGATGGTCTGGCCTACCTCCCAATGGGCAGCATCAAGGACTCTTGCCAGAGCTGCCTCGGAGATCATATCGGTCACATGCGGTCCAATCATATGAACTCCCAGTAAATCGTCTGTATCTGCATCGGATACAAATTTCACAAAACCGCTTGTATCACCGTAAACTAACGCTTTTCCAATAGCTTTGAATGAAAACTTGCCTGTTTTTACACGATACCCTTTCTCTTTGGCAGCTTTTTCAGTCAAGCCTACACTTGCCGCTTCTGGAGATGAGTAAGTACATTTTGAAACCATCTCTTCCTCAACTGGATGTGCTACTGCCCCTGCCATATGCTCGACTGCAGCGATTCCTTCATGAGAAGCAACATGAGCCAGCTGAAGGCCTCCGATCACATCTCCAATAGCATAAATATGGGATTCTTTTGTCTGGTAATTTTTGTTGACTGTTATGACATCATTTTTCACTTGAATGTCTGTGTTTTCCAGCCCGATATCGGTAATGTTCGCTGCTCTTCCGACTGATACAAGGGCCTTTTCTGCACTGGCCTGAACTGATTTCCCTCTATGTTCGTAAGTGACATGAACCTGATTGCCTTCTTTTTTAACCTGGTCGGAAAGCACTTTGGCGCCAGTGATAACTTTGACACCTTTTTTCTTCATTGCACGCTGCATTTCTTTTGAGACTTCCTCATCTTCAAGAGGCAGAATACGATCCAGATATTCAAGAACGGTTACTTTTACACCAAAATCTGCAAACATGGAGGCCCATTCTATCCCAATGACTCCTCCGCCGATTATTGTGATAGATTCAGGGAGCTTTTCCAGCCTCAATGCCCCGTCTGAGGAAAGGATGTGCTCTTCATCTATTTCCAGGCCAGGAAGAGATTTAGGTCTGCTGCCTGTAGCAATTAATACGTTTTTAGGAACTAACATATCATTTTCCGTACCGTCGCTTCGTTCTACCGATATCGTACCCGAGGTCGGGGAAAAAATTGATGGGCCCAATATACGGCCAAATCCCTCATACACATCGATTTTCCCTTTTTTCATAAGGTGCTGAACACCTTTATAAAGCTGGTCAACTATCCTGGATTTTCTTTCCTGAACTTTTTCAAAGTTTAATGCGGTTTTCTCCGCCGTGACACCAAATTCTTCTGCCTGTTTCACAGTTTTATACACTTCAGCACTTCTGAGTAAAGCTTTACTCGGAATACATCCCTGATGTAAACACGTGCCTCCAAGTTTTCCTTTCTCGACTACAGCCACACTTAAGCCGAGTTGGGAAGCTCTGATAGCAGCCACATAACCACCTGTACCAGCTCCTAATATGACCAGATCATATTCTTTAGCCATAAGAAATCCCTCCTGACGTAAAGCTTGATTTTCACCTTAGTTTACCTTATAAGTTTTTGCTTCCTCTTCACCGTGCAAAACTCTTAATGCTCCCTCTGCGAGTGCCTGCATTTCGTTTTCACCCGGTTTAATAATGACTGTTGACATCCATTTTACACGAGAGACGATTTTCTGGACAAATTCTTTTCCGTAAGCTAAACCGCCTGTTAAAATAATGGCGTCTATTTCTCCGCCCAGAACTGCCCCGTGACTGCCTATTTCTTTAGCAACCTGATAAGCCATTGCTTCGTAAACCAATTCAGCTTTTTCATCCCCTTTGGAAATCCGGCTTTCCACTTCCACAGCATCATTGGTCCCAAGATGCCCGACAAGTCCCCCTTGGCCGACCATCTTTTTCATAACCTCATCTGCATAATACTCGCCGGAAAAACAAAGCGAAACAAGGTCTCCCGCAGGGACAGTTCCAGCTCTTTCAGGAGAGAAAGGCCCTTCGCCATGCAGCCCGTTATTTACGTCAATCACTCTCCCCGATTTGTGAGAGCCGACCGTAATTCCTCCCCCCATATGTACGACAATTAAATTCAGGTGCTCATAGGGTTTTCCAAGCTCAGAGGCTACTTTCCGCGCTACTGCTTTCTGGTTTAGAGCATGAAAAATACTTTTTCTTTCGAAATCGGCAAAACCCGACACTTTGGCTACCGGATCCATTTCATCAACGACTACAGGGTCTACTATATAGGCTTCAATATTTAACTGGTCAGCAATCTCATAGGCGATGATGCCTCCCAGGTTTGAAGCGTGCTGCCCTGAATAACCGTCTCGAAGATCTTTAAGCATGTCCTCATTTACATGATAAGTCCCGCCCGAGATAGGCCGAAGTAATCCTCCCCGGCCTACCACAGCTGAAAGTTTTGACAGATTGATTCCGCTTTGGTCCAAGGTTTCCAGAATCATTTCTTTTCGAAACATATACTGATCAATAATTGAATCGAAAGCGCCTAATGTTCCCCGGTCATGCCTGATCGTTTCAATCATGACTTCTTTATCGTTATCAAAAACTCCTATTTTTGTAGAAGTGGAGCCTGGATTTATGGATAATATTCTAAACTCCTGATGTTCCACTCTGCTTCCCTCCAAATTCAATAAAACCATTGCTTAACCTGCTCCTGTCTTGAAAGAGCAGGTTAAGGCCTATTATCTTCCACGGCTTAAAATACTCATTTCATTAGTTAAAAATTGTCTGCGTGATTTTCTCATAATTTCAATTCTTTCTTCTGCCATACGATTGGCTGCAAGATAAGATGGAATATTATCGCGCTTGGAAATATCAAAAATTTTCGTAATGCTGTCATAAATAGTCTCTACTTTTTTCATTGCGCGGTCCCGGTTATAACCGATAAGTTCGTCAGCTACATTAATGACTCCTCCTGAATTGATGACATAATCAGGCGCATAGATTATACCTTTTTCCTGCACTATATCTCCATGGCGGCTTTCTTTCAACTGATTATTTGCTGCTCCTGCAATAACCTTTGCTTTCAACTGTGGAATTGTTTCATCATTAATTGTCGCTCCTAAAGCGCATGGGGAATAAATATCACAGTCTGCGCTGTAGATATCATTAATATCGACAGCCTCTGCCCCGAATTCTTCAACGGCGCTCCGAACAGCTTCTCTATTAATATCTGTTACAATTAACCGGGCTCCTTCTTCATGCAAATGGCGGCATAAGTTATAAGCGACATTGCCGACTCCTTGTACTGCGACAGTTTTCCCTTCGAGAGAGTCATCTCCAAAGGCTTCTTTTGCAGCGGCTTTCATTCCTACATATACCCCATAAGCGGTAACAGGGGAAGGGTTTCCAGAGGAGCCAAAGGCAGGTGAAATTCCGGTAACATAATCAGTTTCGGAATAAACTAAATCCATATCTTCCACTGTGGTCCCAACATCTTCTGCTGTGATGTAACGGCCGTTTAACCCTTGAATAAAGCGTCCGAATGCCCTGAACATTGCTTCGTTTTTATCTTTGCGGGGATCGCCGATAATAACCGTCTTTCCCCCTCCCAGGTTTAGTCCGGCCGCCGCATTTTTGTATGTCATGCCTTTAGCCAGTCTTAATGCATCTTCAAATGCTTCCTCTTCATTGTTATACGTCCACATCCGGGTGCCCCCGAGTGCCGGCCCCAATGTTGTATCATGGATTGCAATAATAGCCTTTAACCCGGATTCTTTATCCTGGCATACTACTGTCTGCTCGTAATCATATTTCTCCATATACTTAAATAATTCCATGATTCTTCCCCCTAAAAAGTCAAATTATTTTGTAGTACTTAAAGCCATTGCCATTGAAAATAATTTACTGTCTGCAGAATCTGAGCGCGATGTTAACACAATCGGCGCTTTTGCCCCTACAATCATTCCTCCTACAACTGCTTGCCCAAAATAAGTTAAAGACTTATAAAGAACATTTCCTGTTTCTATTCCTGGCACGAGAAGGATATCTGCATTCCCGGCAACTTCTGAAGTAATCCCTTTCTGGCTGGCTGCAGTCCTGGAAACAGCATTATCGAAACCTAACGGGCCATCCACCTCACAGCCTTTTATTTGGTTTCTGCGGTTCATCTGTGTTAATGCCGCTCCATCCAATGTAGCCTGCATTGCAGGATTAACTGTTTCTACAGCCGCAATGACAGCGACTTTTGGTTTATCTACTCCCATTTTGTTTACTGCATCAACTGCATTGTCAATAATCTGGACTTTCTCCTTTAAATCAGGAGAAATATTCATGGCAGCATCAGTAATAAACATAAGACTGTCTCTGCCGGGCAATGAAAAGCCCGCAAGATGGGAGAGAATTTTTCCGGTTCTTAAGCCATTTTCTTTGTTAAGGACAGCTTTTAAAAGCAATGAGGTTGAAACCATCCCTTTCATTAATACTCGCGCTTTATCCTGTTTTACAATCTCAACTGCTGTCTGGGCAGATTCTTTATCACTTTCCGTGTTAATAAATGATACCCGGGTATCATCCCCAAACGTAAAGGAAGCTTCATTAAGCGCCTTTTTCATTTCACTTTCCGGCCCGGTAAAAATAAAGGAGGCCAGGTTTTTCTCCAGTGCCTTTTCTGCGGATTCAAACACAGTAGGGTCTGTTGCATGGGCAACTGCTATCGTTTGTGATTCCTGGTTTTTTATTTTATGGAATAATGTGTTTAGATCCATGATGCTCCACCTTTCATAAATTCCAATGGCTCCGCTCTATAATTAATGCAAGAAAGATGCCAAGATGGAAAAATAAAGTTAACGCTTTCATACCAGTATTTCCACTTCATTAAACCTTGCATAACTTTGCACACTCTGCATTTTTTTGCATGCAAAGTTATTCATAGTTGTTAAATATTGTATCTTTCAAGTTTGTAATACAAGCTGCGTATAGAAACACCCAGCATTTTAGCAGTTTTTGTTTTATTTCCATTATTTATATCTAACGCTTCCAATAAAAAATGCTTTTCCTGCTCATCCATAAGTTCCTGTAATGTTTTCTCTCCATTTAGCTGCACACTGAACTCCCTGTATGGTTCTTGTTCGGGAGCTGGTTTATTTAAGACAGGGAGATGGCCCACTTTGATTTCTTTTTCTGTATAGTGCATATGAATCATCGCCATCCCGAGGATATTTTCTAATTCCCTGACGTTTCCCGGCCAATGATAATTTTCAAGTTCTTTTAATGCAGCTTCAGAAACCTTTATCACATTTCGTCCATAATCCTGATTTAATTTTGAAATAATGTGGAGAGACAATGCCGGCAAATCGCCTTTCCGTTCTCTTAAAGGCGGAATATAAATCGGCATACGGTTTAACCGGTAATACAGGTCAGACCGGAATTCTTTTTCTTCTATTTTTTTCTCTATATCTACGTTAGTAGCAGCAATGACCCTCACATCTACAGGAATAGCAGCGGTTCCTCCAACCCGGACAATTTCATGTTCCTGAAGAACCCTTAACAATTTAGCCTGCATTTGCGGTGACAATTCACCTATTTCATCCAGGAAAATACTTCCTTTGTCCGCTTCTTCAAAAAGGCCTTTTTTGCCTCCCCGCTTAGCTCCTGAAAAAGCGCCTTCTTCATACCCAAAAAGTTCGCTCTCAAGCAGAGATTCAGATACTGCTGCACAGTTTACGCGGATAAATTTATTGTACTTTCGGTTACTCTCATTATGTATGGCGTGGGCAAACAATTCTTTACCTGTGCCTGATTCGCCCCTTAAAAGAATAGTAGCCGGAGTCACGGCCGCTACTTTCGCCTGTTCAATCGCAAACGTTAATTCTTCTGAAGCACCTAAAATATCTTCAAACCGGTACTTTGCTTCCAAGGTACGGATAATCTGTTTAGCTTTTTCAAGTTCATTAGTCAGTGCCTCCATTTCAGACATATCATGAATGACGCCGACACTCCCTTTCAAATGCCCATCCACTATAACTGGTGCTACATTCACAATGACATCTTTTCGATAGGGCCCTACTTTCATTTTGACCCCGCGGACTGGTGTTTTTGTTTCCAAAACTTGCAAGTGCATACTTTCCCCTTCAGAAATATCGGTAGTAGCCGGCTTTCCGATAACCTCTTCTTTTGTAAGACCTGTAAGCCTCGTATAAGCAGGATTTATTAACAAACCTTTTCCCGTTTCATCCACCACAGAAATGGCATCATCTGACGAATTAATAATTGCTTCAAGCATGGTCTGAATACTTTTTAAATTTGTTACTTCTTCAGCCATATTTACTATTTCTGTAATGTCCTTAAAAATAGCCAAAGCCCCTATGACTTCATTTTCTCCTATCATAGGTACCCGTGTAGTAATAATTTTATGCTGGTTCGAAATGACCTGCCGGCGGTTCCGTTCCACTTTTTTCGTCCTTAAAACTCTCGGAAGACGGCTTGTAGGCATTACATCCGTTATTTTCTTGCCCATGACGGATTTATAATTCAGGCCGGTCATTTCTTCAGCACGCTTATTAATTAAAGTAATCTTTTCCTCTTTATCAATAGCAATCATTCCATCATGAGTAGAATTAACAATATTATCCAGCTTTTTGTTGTGATTTTTTACTTCATCAATCAACAGCTCTTTCTCTTCCATTAAAAAGAACATAATGGACGCTACAGAACTTGGAATCACCGTAACAGGCTTGTTTAAAAAATATCCCTTTATTTCTTCATACAGCTTTTCCTCACCTGTCACTTCTATAATGACATCAATCGAAGGTATTTCAGATACAGCTGTCTGCCAATCATCAAATACTGGGATGCCCTTTTCTTTTCCTTTAATAATACCTTTGCTGGCAGGATTCTTGTCCACCACACCTGTCACTGCCAGCTGATCAGTAGCTGATAAAACTTCCAGTAACGAGGCCCCGCCTTCCCCGGCGCCAATGATCAGAACTTTTTTCATCATTCATGCCCGCCTTTTTGGAGATTTAAAATCACCCTGCAATAAATTTCATACCTGCCTTTAACTATACACTTTTTTAAAATAAATTAAAGGAAACAGTGAGGTTTTTTCACATCATAATCTGCATGGCCAATTCTGCTCGACTGAAAAAGTATTATAGTATAGAATAAAGGAGAGTTTCATTAAGAAAGGAATGGACCTATGACTGTTCAGCGTTTTATAGCCCTTGTCATTTTACTTATTCCGGTTTTCATTGCCGGTTACGGCATCAAGCTTATGAGAGATACTCTGTTTCAAATATTAAACAGTCCCTACCCTTCCTACTATTTACAATTTTTAGCAGGGATAATCTCTTTGGTGATCGGTGTATGGTTTATTGGAGGGTTTATTTTACACAGAGACCGGAAAAATAATAAAGTAGCCCCTAAATTCCAGAAAAATACAAAATAAAAAAGAGCTGTCTTTTATCAGATGTACTGACAAAAGGCAGCTTTATTATTTTCAGCTTACTTTATGTTCAATCCTTAACTTATCGGCAACCATCGCGATAAATTCAGAATTAGTCGGTTTTGCTTTGGATACATTCACTGTATAACCGAACATCTTGGAGATGGACTCTATGTTGCCTCTGCTCCATGCTACTTCGATCGCATGGCGAATAGCCCGCTCCACACGGCTTGCAGTGGTATTAAACTTCTTTGCAATATCAGGATAAAGCACTTTTGTAATAGATCCGAGCAGTTCTATATCATTATAAACCATCGTAATAGCTTCTCTTAAGTACATATATCCTTTAATATGCGCCGGCACCCCGATCTCATGGATAATGCTCGTAATACTTGCATCCAGGTTCATCGGTTTATTTTCGCGCCTCATATCCGCCGCTGAAGCTGCAGGGCGCTGAATATAGGAATTGCTCTGGTTTCCTGAAACTTCTCTGATTTTATTCATTAAAGTATCCATATCAAAAGGTTTTAAAATGTAATAAGATGCACCCAGATCTACTGCTTTCTTAGTCACATCTTCCTGTCCAAAAGCGGTCAGCATGATGATATTAGGCCGTTTATTTAACTGCATCCCATTGAGCTTTTCCAAAACTGCCAGCCCGTCTAAATGAGGCATAATAATATCAAGAATTAAAACGTCAGGCTCCGTGTCCTCTATTAAATTTAAACATTCCTGTCCATTATAAGCCCTTCCAGCAACTTCCATATCCTCTTGAGAAAGAATATAATCCTCAAGTAAATTGACTAATTCACGGTTGTCGTCGGCCACACAAACTTTAACTTTTTTCACACTAAGTTCCTCCCCGAAATTATGGTTTAAATAACTTAATATTCCTTATTCGACAACACCTTATGAAATCCTTTTAATTATTAGAATTTTTCAAGTTAATCTTTAGTTTACTCTTATTTATTCACGTATACTCCTAAATTCGAGTCTAATCGCTATTAAATACGTATAATGCCTGCTGATTTGTCGAAAATTATTTGGTTGTATTATACCATAATTTATCTGTAAAGACGTCTAAATATTATAAAAAAAGCACCACCTCAGGTGATGCTTTTTTTAACCACTATATTTAACCTGCTTTTTTCGTTTCGTTCTTTTCTAAATCAATTTCTGCATCTTTTAACATCCATTCTATATGGCAGCCGTAACCGGATGTCGGGTCGTTAACAAATACATGTGTCACCGCTCCCACTATACGCCCGTTTTGAATAATAGGACTTCCGCTCATACCCTGGACAATTCCTCCTGTTTTCTCCAAAAGTTCTTCGTCGGTTACTTTTATGACGAGCCCTTTAGTCGCTGGAGACTGCTGAGGGGTACTGCTTATAATTTCAATATTAAAACGTTGTACTTCCTCACCTTCAACAACGGTGTAAATTTCTGCAGGCCCTTCTTCTATTTGGTGAGCTAATCCTATTTCCACTGGATCCATCCATTCTTCGTTACGTGCTTCGTCATGCATCTTTCCAAAAATACCAAAGCTTGTATTTTTAGTAATATTACCTAACACTTTTCTGTCATTAGAAAATCTTGCTAATTTCTCGCCCGGCTCTCCAGTTAATCCTTTTTCAATCGAAGTCACATCCGAGCGGATTATTTCTCCATTCCCTACTTCGATCGGTTCCTTTGTTTCCATATCGGATATGACGTGGCCCAAGGCTCCGTAATTTCCTGATTGCGGTTCGTAGAAAGTCAGTGTCCCTACTCCAGCAGCGGAATCTCTTATAAATAATCCAAGATGAAACCGAGGGTCTCCTTTACCTTTTACGGGAGTAAGCTCTTTTTTCATTATTTTGCCATCCCTCTTTATTTTAAAAGAAATCGGCTTATTCTGTTCGCCCGCTTCCTGAACTAACGGCTGTATATCATTCATACTGCTGATATTAATCCCATTCATTTCTATAATGCTGTCTCCTACACGAATATCTGAAGCTTCTCCAGGAGATACTTTACCTGCATCTGTATCCATTAAATGATGGCCTACTACTAATACTCCATCCGTTTTCACTCTTACTCCAATTGACTGACCGCCGGGAATAACTTTCAATTCAGGGTAAACTGACACATCCATTGCTTTTAATGGCAGCCCTTTTATTCCCATGCTGACGGTGCTTTCTGATGAACTTAACGCTTCCATCACAGGGTTGTCTTCTTTATTTGATATAGCAACAGAAGAATCATCATAATTCAAAACGGACACCGCATTTGGGATATCGTATGTTTGCCCTTCAAAAATTGCAATGTTATGCGGGATCTGGAGATAATTTTGTAAAGGCGGATAGAATGCAGCAGAGAACAAAATAGCAAGGAGAAGTATTCCTGTCGTTTTTCGTACCCATCCAAAGTTCAAACTTATTCACTCTCCTCGTCTCTAACCTTCACCTCCACCATGGCTGTAATACTAATTTTGCCTTTAAACCGATCATTTATAACTTTAAGCAAAGAAAAAAACTAACCTCTTTTGGTTAGTTTTTTCATGGAAAATTCAATTATTTTTTGACCTTTCTGCCTGTTTAAGTAATTCTGTTGCATGCTGCCTGGTCAAATCAGTAATTTCCACACCTGAAATCATCCTGCTGATTTCTTCTGTTTGTTCTTTCAGAGTTAACGGACGCACGCTTGTACTCGTTCTGCCTTTATTCTCACTTTTTGAAATAAAAAGGTGAGTATCTGCCATAGCTGCCACTTGTGGAAGATGAGTAATGCATAAAACTTGCGATCCGATCGATACATGGTGTATTTTTTCAGCAATGGCCTGAGCCACTCTGCCGCTTACTCCGGTATCAACTTCGTCAAAAATAATTGAAGTAACCCCTTCATGGCGGGCGAGAATTGATTTCAGAGCGAGAATCATTCTGGAAATTTCACCGCCAGAAGCAACTTTCGCCAGCGGTTTTAAAGGTTCACCTTTATTTGTGGCGACCATAAAGGAAATAGTGTCCATTCCTGACCGGCTAAAAGGGAAAGATTTCAATAAGTGCTGAACATCTGAAATAAGGCCAGTATTTGGATTTTTAAAATCAATTTCAAAAACAGTGTCCTTCATATACAAGTCCTTGAGCTGTTTTTGTATCGCTTTTTTCAATTTACCGGCATGGTCTTTCCGCAATTTTGTTAAATGCTCTGCTTCTACCACCAAATCTTTTGCAATTGATACAAGTTCATTTTCCCATTCTGCAAGCCGCTGTTCCCGGTTTGTCAAAGTATCAATTTCCTCTTCCAGCGAAGAGGCATATTCCAGGATGTCATTTACCGACTCACCGTATTTTCTTTTTAATTGGCTTAATTCACTCAACCTGGCTTCAATAATATTTAAACGGTCAGGGTCAAACTCAATATTTTCGTAGTAGTCCCTTAAAGAGAAAGACGTTTCTTCAAGGAGATAATAACAGTTTGTGACCGTTTCTTTAAGTGTATGTAAATTCTCATCCAGCGCTGCCGCTTCTTCAATCTGATTCATTGCAGCCATTATCCACTCCAGACCCTTGCCGTCTCCGTATAAAGACTCGTAGGTCCCATGGACAGTTCTGTACAGCTCTTCACTATTATCCAGCCGTTTTTTTTCTTCTTCCAACGCTTCGTCTTCATTAGCCTGTAAAGCAGCTTTTTCAATTTCATTGTACTGGTACTGAATCAGGTCCAGCCGCTGAGCCATTTGCTGTTCATTTTCTGTAATTTGAAGAAGCTGTTCCCGCTTTTTTAAAAATTGCTGATAAAGCCTTTCATACTCTTTCTTAGGCTTATCAAGAGACGATTCGGCATAACGATCCAAAAAGGAAAGGTGCTTATCCGCCTGAAGTAATTTCTGGTGCTCGTGCTGACCATGAATATCAACAAGCATCTGTCCCACTTCCCTTAATACCGCTAAAGTAATAAGCTTCCCGTTAACCCGGCAGATGCTCTTGCCCTGGGTAGTAATTTCACGGCGCAATACAACCGTTTCTTCCTCCTCAGGCCTGATCCCCAATTCAGCCAGCAAGTCAGATAATTCACTGGACACAGATGACTCCACTGAAAATAAACCTTCTATTTCTGCCCGTTTACTTCCATGACGGACGAAATCAACTGATCCTCTGCCGCCGATCAGCAGTCCTATCGCGTCAATAATAATCGATTTTCCAGCACCTGTTTCACCCGTTAGAACAGTCAGCCCTTCGTCAAAGGAGACAGACACTTCATCTATAATTGCAAAATTCCGAATTGATAATTCCATCAACATTCTATTCACCTTCTTAAACTGGGTTGTCGATGCTGAGTCATTTATAGCATTTGTAAGAATTTCTCACTAATTGGTTCCGTATCCTTTTCATCACGGCAGATAATCAGGATAGTATCATCTCCGCTTATATTTCCCATTATTTCTTCCCAGTCTAAATTATCAATTAACGCTCCTACGGCATTCGCATTCCCGGGCAGCGTTTTTAATATAATCATGTTATTCGTATGGTCGATAGACACAAATGAATCCATGAGGGCCCTCTTTAATTTTTGAAGAGGGTTAAACCTTTGATCTGACGGTAAGCTGTATTTATATCTGCCATCTATCATAGGAACTTTTACAAGATGCAGTTCTTTAATATCTCTGCTCACAGTCGCCTGAGTGACATTATAACCGGCAGACCTTAACTGATCAACGAGATGATCCTGAGTTTCTACATCCTGATTGGCAATAATTTCTCTGATTTTAATATGTCTCTGTCCTTTATTCATAAATGCTTTTCCTCCACTAATTGTTGTTGTTTCCTAACTGTTATTATAAAGGATGCCTTATAAATATACAATTCATGTATAATACAAATTAGTGAACATGGTCACAGGATGCCGCTTACATAGTTGTTTTCCTTTAACCTCCTTCATTAAACATCCTGTTAGTTTTGCCCATAAAAAAGAGGCAGTCCGATAAAGCCTTCTGCCTCAAATTCCTGGCTATTGGTGCGCGCGGGAAACAACCTCTTTAATTTCCTCTTCCGAAAGTTCTTTACCTGGTTCATTAGTGCCGCATAAATGAATCAGAAATTCAATATTTCCTTCTCCTCCACGGATAGGGGAGGAAGTCAGCCCTTTAACTGAATAATTTAATTGTTCACAGTAACGGACCATTTCTTCAACTACTTTAAGATGAATCTTTTTATCTCTAATAATTCCCTTTTTCCCGACCTCATCCCGTCCGGCTTCAAATTGGGGTTTGATTAAAGCGGCAATTTGGCCGTCTTCTGCCAGAATCTTTTTTAATACAGGAAGAATTAATTTTAATGAGATAAAGGAGACATCTATAGTTGCAAAGTCAGGCACGCCTTTAATAAAATGTTCTGGCTCAGCATACCTGAAGTTCGTTCTTTCCATTACTATCACGCGTTCGTCCTGCCTTAATTTCCAGGCAAGCTGGTTATACCCGACATCCAGGGCATAAACGAGACGTGCCCCTTCCTGAAGGGCACAGTCCGTAAAACCTCCTGTTGAAGCGCCGATATCAAGCATAACTTTATCCGTTAAGTCGAGTCCGAATGCCTCAATGGCCCGCTTGAGTTTTAAGCCTCCGCGGCCCACATAAGGCAAAGCCTGGCCTTTTAACCTGAGTTCTGTATCAGCACTGACTTTTGTACCCGGCTTGTCTATTCTTTCACCGTCCGCCAGCACTAATCCAGCCATTATTGTCCGTTTTGCCTTCTCACGCGTTTCAATTAAGCCTTTTTCCACAAGTAATACATCTATACGCTCTTTTTTCATAAGATTATGCCCGCTGCCTCTTTCTGGGAAGCATCTGTTCCACGGCAGATGCGACATTCTGGGAAGTTAACCCGATTTCTTCAAGCAATTGCGGCACACTGCCGTGCTCAATATACCTGTCCGGGATGCCCATGCGTTCTACTACCATCGAATGGAAATGGTTTTCATGGAAATACTCCAGTACCGCACTGCCAAACCCGCCCAGTAATGCCGTTTCTTCTAAAGTCAGCACAGGGCGTTCCTGTTTGGCCAGTTCCGTCAGTTTGGCATCATCCAATGGTTTAATTGACCGGGCATTTACTATTTCAACATTAATCCCTTTTTTCTCAAGCTGTTCAGCAGCTTCCATTGCTACAGGGATCATCGTACCAAAAGTAAGAATAGACAAGTCGCTTCCTTCTTTTAGAACTTCCCATTCTCCTAAAGGAATTTGTTTCAGCTCTTCATCCATTTTCACTCCAAAACCGCCCCCTCTCGGGTAACGGACTGCAATAGGTCCATCATCGTGCATGACACCAGTATAAATCATGTGCTGCAGTTCATTTTCATCTTTAGGATTAAGTATTTTCATATTTGGAAGGTGCCGTAAATATGAAATATCAAATACTCCCTGATGCGTTTCACCGTCCGCTCCAACCAGGCCTGCTCTGTCAACAGCAAAGAATACATTCAGGTTTTGGCGGCAGACATCGTGTACCAGCTGGTCATACCCCCGCTGCAGGAATGTTGAATAAACTGCAAACACAGGTTTCATCCCCTGAGTGGCTAACCCTGCAGACATTGTAGTGGCATGCTGTTCAGCTATCCCTACATCATACATACGATCGGGAAACTCAGCAGCGAATGTATCGAGTTTTGTGCCCCCGGGCATTGCCGCTGTAATCGCTACGACCCGTTTATCATCTTTAGCAATTCGTTTAAGTGTATTAGCAAATACGCCGCTGTAGCTTGGAGGCCCGGGTTTTTTCACGACTTCGCCTGATTCAATTTTGTATGGACCAAGGCCGTGCCATGTCCCTTTCGCATCATTTTCTGCAGGGGCGTAGCCTTTACCCTTTTTCGTAATAACATGGACAAGCACAGGACCTTTCGTTTTGTTTGCGTAAGTAATATTACTCTTTAAATCCTCAAGATCATGACCGTCAACAGGACCTAAATAAGTAAATCCCAGTTCTTCGAAAAACATTCCTGAAACAAGTAAATATTTTAAGCTGTCTTTAACCCGCTCTGCCGTTGCAGCAAGCCTGCCTCCAAAAGCAGGGATTTTCTTAATGAGCATTTCCAGATCATCTTTTGCCCTTTGGTACTTACCTGCTGTCCTCATGCGGCCGAGCATTGTATTAATTGCCCCTACGTTTGGAGCGATCGACATTTCATTATCATTTAATATGACAACCATGTCAGTTTGTTCATGCCCAATATGGTTAAGCGCTTCCAATGCCATACCTCCGGTTAAAGCACCGTCGCCAATCACAGGTATAACACTTTCATCAGTACCCTTTAAGTCTCTGGCAAGGGCCATGCCCATTGCTGCGGACAACGAGGTTGAACTGTGGCCTGTTTCCCAAACGTCATGTATGCTTTCAGAGCGTTTCGGAAAACCGCACAGGCCTTGATACTGGCGAAGCTTGTCGAACTGGCCTGCTCTGCCAGTCAAAATTTTATGAACGTATGCCTGGTGGCCCACATCCCAAATAAACTTGTCTTTCGGACTTTCAAATAATTGGTGAAGAACAAGCGTCAGTTCTACCACTCCAAGGTTCGGCCCCAGATGTCCTCCTGTAGAAGAAAGGTTTTTAATTAAAAAACTTCTGATCTCTTCAGCAAGGTCTTCCAGATCTTTGTTGCTGCATTCTTTTAAAAAGGTAGGTTCTTTTATGCTTAGCAAATCCAAGAAAAACCCTCACTTTCTGTTATTTTTTGATATTTTTCTTCTTTTTTCGTTTATTTCCTTTAAAAATAGTTATTCTCAATTTTACCTCTAAAAAGTAAAATAATCTACCCACATAGGCAATGATCTCTGTAGAATATTGTATGGCCAAGGTTTTACCGACAGATTTCCCGCCGACAGTGAGGGCTGCTACTACGCTGGTAAACAGCACAGAGATAACAAACTGTACTGTGGATCCTTCTCCATAACCCATTTGCAAAGCAAGGTGAAGAACGACATATGCTGAAGCTGTACCACTGATTATACCCGCAATATCCCCAATGACATCATTTGTAAAATTGGAAAAACGATCTGCATTTCTCGTAATTAACATAGCCTGTTTTGCCCCTTGAACTTTTTCGGAGGCCATAGCGTGAAACGGCTTTTCATCTGCTGCAGTGGCCGCTACTCCTATCGTGTCGGAAACGACCCCTGTCAATACGATAACAAAGACAATCAGCATGCCTGCCCCCCATGCTACACCGCTCAGCAGGGCAGTGGAGACAATTGAAAAAATAGCCGCCAGCACAAAGGTGATAACGGCTATAATTAAACTCCAGTGCAATGATTTTTTCATTGAATTTCTCATCTATAATCAACGTCTTTCTGCTTATAAAGATTAACATGCGGCCTTTGTTTTATTTAATTGAAATTTCTGAACAAACACTGTTCTCTTCCATATAAATTATACCCTGTTTCCTAATATGTAAACGGCGAGTGGTCATTCAAAGAGTAAAAACTGCGTCTTAGGTCCAGTAGGTTTTCCCAAGCGGATACTCCCGCGTCGCCGCGGGGGCGGTTTCCCTTTAAACCCGCCTTGGCGCTGTCGCCAGGCGCCAGACTGGATTACCACTTAGAACGCACTATAATCCCCTTTAAATGTCCTGTGGAACAGTCTAGGAGTTTTCCTCGGCAGTTCTTATACATTCTCTATCCTCTTTTGCAGAAATGATTTCATATGGATGATTGCTATACAACCTAGCATCCATAATCCCCTCACTTTCCACTCAAGGCAGGCTACGCTGCTCACAAGTTCCCATACTTGCGAATGCAGGTTCATACCCTTACACATAGCCGCCGCCGGGTGCGGGACCACATGGAAGGGCCTCCGCGGCTGCAGGGTCATCGCCCACATGCCATTGTGGATCGCCCTACAGCCTTTACTCCCAGTCAGGACCCAAGGCTGGGCGCCTCAAGCCAAGACTAGGAACTTCATCGATGTGCCCTTTAGCGGATTTTTAGGCCCGCTTTCGAGAATGGAGAACCGACTAGAATACTGCACCACTCACCTAAATAATTATACCATGTTTGCACAGGTCAGACAACTTGCAGGCCTTTGTCAGTTGAGCCATTAATTCTCAGATCTTAGTTGCTTCTCGTCCCGATATAATCGGCCAGCTCTTTAAGGATTGTTTTGTCCATATTCACCTGTTCGAGGTGGGACTTGGCTTTATCCAAATGGTAAGCTAACTTTTCTTTTGCTTGATTTAAGCCTAATATTTTCGGATACGTATTTTTATCGTTCGTTTCATCGCTTCCTGTCGGCTTTCCTATCTTTTCCTCATCACCCTCTACATCGAGCAGATCATCTTTAATTTGGAAAGCTAAACCAAGATGTTTCCCAAAAAACTTAAGCTCTTCGACTTCTTTGTCGGTAGCATTTGAAAGTATCGCGCCGCATTCAAGTGAAAGAGCCAAAAGATCTCCAGTTTTTCTGTGGTGGATCTGCTGCAGCTGCTCTAATTCCAGCTCTTCTCCTTCAGCTTCCATATCTTCCACCTGTCCGCCAACCATCCCTGAAGGCCCCGCAGCCTCAGAAATGATACTTACGAGCTTTATTTTTTCTTTATAATCCACATCTTTTAAGTCTGCCACCACTTTAAAGCTGTGAGTTAATAATCCATCCCCGGCGAGAATTGCAAGAGCTTCCCCGAAAATTTTATGGTTTGTCGGCTTGCCTCTCCGCATATCGTCATCATCCATAGCAGGCAAATCATCATGAATAAGTGAGTATGTATGGATCATTTCAATTGCACATGCAACCTTATAGCCGGATTCGCTGACGTTACCAAACCCGTGCATAGTAGCGAGAAGCAGGACAGGCCGGATTCTTTTCCCTCCAGCTTCCAATGAATAGATCATTGCTTCTTTCAAAGAAGCAGGAGCATTCAGCTGCTCAATAAAAGATATTAACCTTTTGTCTATTTCCTGTTTTTCATTTTGGATGAATTGATGCATAGATAATGGCCTCTTCACAGGTTTACGACTCCTCTTCCACTTGAAAAGTACTAATTTCTCCATCTTCCGAAAGCACTTCGGTCATCTGCTTTTCAACCTTCTGCAACCGGTCATGACACTCCTTGGACAGCTTCATCCCTTCCTGGAACATCGAAATAGCTTCCTCTAAAGGGACATCGCCTTTTTCCAGCTTTTCGACGAGTTCTTCCAGGCTCTTCATTGATTCTTCAAAAGTTAAAGTTTCTTTCTCATTCATTTATAATTCCTCCATCATTCATATTCTTCCCCGGTAATTGGCTTTTAACTTCACACTGGAGTTTTCCATCCGCCAGTTGAACGGACAAGCTGGAATGTACAGGAGCCTGATTAATATGCTTGACAAGCTTATTTTCTTCATCATATACAAGACTGTATCCTCGCTCCATTATCTTTAAGGGACTTAAAACGTCCAGTTTGGATATCTGGAGAGAGAGACGATGCTTCTGTTCTTTTATTTGTTCTGAGACGCCTCTTTTTAAAGCCTCTTCCAACTGGCTGAGCTGCTTTGCCTCCTGTCTGACTCTGTCTTCAGGGTGTAAAGAAACTAAGCGCTGGTTCAGCCTTTCCAGCTGATCTTTTTTCTTATCCAGCAGTCTCCCCGACTCTCTTAAAAGTGCTTCATGGACTCTGTCCAAATCCTGTTCTTTCTGTTCAAGCAATTGTTTAGGATAACGAAAAGCATAAGAGCGTGTTAAAAATGACAAGCGTTCTTTTTGCTGATTCATGAGTGTTTTCATCGCCCGCGTCAACCGGACTTTCCTCTCATAAACATGAGTCAGCAGTTCTTTTATATCAGGTACAGCAAGTTCAGCCGCTGCCGTAGGAGTAGGAGCCCGTAAATCTGCAACAAAATCACTTATAGTAATATCAGTTTCATGTCCGACAGCCGATATAATTGGAAGTTCAGACCGGAAAATAGCTTCAGCAACGACTTCCTCATTAAACGCCCATAACTCTTCAAGAGAGCCGCCTCCTCTTCCGGAAATAATTACATCGAACCGTCCGGCTTCGTTTGCTTGCCTGATCGCCCGGGCAATTGATTCAGGGGCATCAGGACCCTGAACCAATACTGGCAATAAAGTGACTTTAGCAAGCGGGTAACGGCGTTTCAAAGTGGTAATAATATCTCTTACTGCTGCTCCTGTTGGAGAGGTAATAACAGCTATTGAGTTTGGTACCGCAGGAACCTGCTTTTTTTTCTCCTTGGCAAAATAACCGGCCATTTCCAGCTTTTTCTTTAGTCTTTCAAATGCGAGGTAAAGATTTCCTATGCCATCCGGCTGCATTTCTTTAACATAAAACTGATATTGGCCATAGGGCTCATAGACAGATATATCCCCGCGTACGAGCACACGCATTCCGTCTTCAGGCAGAAACTTCAGAAAGCGGTTATTCCCTGCGAACATCACAGACTGCACTCTTGATTTCTGGTCTTTTAATGTAAAGTACATATGTCCGCGGCTATGGCGCTTAAAATTCGAGATCTCAGCCCGGATCCATACGTTCTGCAGGCCCGCTTCTCTATCAAGAAGCTGCTTAATTTTCTGGGTTAAATCACTTACAGTCAAAAAGTTATGATTCATTACAGCGGCCCCTTATTCAACAGTTCTTTTCGCTGATAATATTGTATTATGTAACAGCATCGTAATAGTCATCGGCCCGACCCCGCCCGGCACAGGCGTTATATAAGAAGCTACTTCTTTGGCATGGTTAAAGTCCACATCGCCAATCAGTTTACCTTCGTCATTTCTGTTGACTCCAACATCAATAACGACAGCGCCTTCTTTAATATCTTCTGCAGTGATAAAGTGAGCCTTGCCTACAGCAACGACGAGAATATCAGCTGATCGTGTGATCTCTCTCATATTTTTAGTGCGGGAATGGCAATAAGTGACAGTGGCGTTTTCATTTAATAACAGCTGGCCTACCGGTTTACCTACAATATTACTGCGCCCTACCACTACTACATGTTTGCCTTCTATATCTATTTGTTTGGATTTAATCATTTCAACTATTCCGAATGGCGTACAAGGCAAAAATGCCTCCTGACCGATCATCATTCGTCCAATATTGATAGGATGAAAACCATCAACGTCTTTTTCAGGATCAATGGCTTCTATGACTTTCTTTTCAGATATATGATCCGGTAGCGGCAGCTGGACAAGGATTCCGTGAATATGATCAGCTTTATTTAACTGATCAATTTTTTCAAGCAAATCCGATTCAGAAATAGTGTCCGGTACTTCGTCCAGTTCTGAATGAATCCCTGTTTCTTTACACGCCCGCTGCTTTGCACGTACATAGGATTGGGATGCCGGATCTTCACCTGCAAGAATGACAGCAAGGCCAGGTGTCACTCCTTTTTCTTTAAGAAGATCTGTTTCCTTTTTCATTTCCATTCTCTTTTCCTGTGCAAGTTCTTTACCTGAAATGACTATTGCAGACATAAAGACTCCCCCTTGGCATTTTTATAAAAAACTGAATTCACCTGTTTCCCGCTGGAAAAGCAGGCACTTAAACACTGGTGTCTTCAGCTTTCAAGCATTTTTGCTATGTTTGACAGAACACCATTTGCGAATTTACCTGGTTCTTCTTCTCCTGTGAACCCTTTAGCTAAGTCAATTGCTTCGTTAATACTTACATTAACAGGTATGTCATTTTCATATTTCATTTCGTAAACAGCCATTCGTAAAATAGCCCGGTCCACTCTGGAAATCCTGGAAAGCGTCCAATGTTCCAAAGCTCCCTGTATCAATCTGTCTATTTCTTCTAAATGGGTAGTTGTACCTTTAACCAGGGATTCGAAAAAAGGATTATTCCTGTAATCCTCTTCATCTTCTTCCAATACAGATGCCATCGCCTCCGCAGGTGAGACCTCTGTCATTTCGATCTGGTATAAAGCCTGTACAGTTCTGATTCTTGCTAATCTGCGGTTCATTAAAATTTCTCCTTTTATTGCACCAAATGTGCAAGATGGTACGATCTTACTTATCATTATTACTTCTTTATAGTATGCCCTCTTAGATGATAGCATATCTTTTATGCCGAATACAGAATATCCAAATATATGCCCTCAGAAAAAAAGCGCCTCAAAAGCTTATCACTTTTGAGGCATCCTTTTTATGTCCCTTGTTCCTTCTTTGGTGCTTCAGATTCATTTTTATCTTCAAAGTGCACACCCACCACGTGAACATCAACAGATAAAACGTTTATAGCTGTCATATTCTTTAAAGTCTGCACAATATTTTCCTGGACTTTATGACAGACGTCCGGAATAGAAACCCCGTAATTTGTAATGAGAAAGACTTCTATATTTACACCGTCATCCCCCAGGTCAACTTTCACGCCTTTTCCATGAGAACTTTTTCTGCCTAATCTTTCTGCGACTCCGGAAGCAAAGTTTCCCCGAAGCATGGCAACGCCATCAAGCTCTGATGCTGCAATTCCTGCGATTATTTCTATCACCTCAGGAGAAATTTCAACTTTCCCTAAATCGCTTTTATCTTCCGACATATGAATTAAATGATTTTCCGACATATTGATCCCCCTTCTATCAGTTAATTGTCTTCCTCTTTTAACGAATAAGTTTCTAAAAATTTTGTATTAAAATCGCCCCCGACAAACACTTCGTGATTAAAAAGGCGTAAATGAAACGGAATGGTTGTATCAACCCCGTCTATTACAAATTCTTCGAGGGCTCTTTTCATTTTTGCCATAGCCTCTTTCCGGTCTTTTCCGTACGTAATGACTTTAGCTATCATTGAATCATAGTAAGGAGTAATTGTATACCCGGGGAAGGCCGCACTGTCCACCCTTACTCCCAAGCCTCCAGGAGGCAGATACATCGTAATCTTTCCTGGCGAAGGGATAAAGTTTTTATCCGGATTCTCTGCATTAATACGGCATTCAATAGCCCACCCGTTAAAGGTGATCTCATCTTGAGTATAGGAAAGCTTTTCTCCTGAAGCAACTAAAAGTTGTTCTTTAATAATGTCTATTCCAGTAACCATTTCAGTTACAGGATGTTCAACTTGAATTCTTGTATTCATTTCCATAAAGTAAAATTTCTTTTCTATATGGTCGTATATAAACTCAATTGTCCCTGCCCCTGTATATTCTACAGCTTGAGCAGCACGGACAGCAGCCTGTCCCATTTCCTCCCGGATATTCTGGTCCAAAGCAGGGGAAGGCGTTTCCTCTACCAGTTTTTGCAATCTCCGCTGAATTGTACAATCCCGTTCACCCAAATGGATGACGTTTCCGTGGGAATCTGCTAATACCTGAATTTCTACGTGACGAAAATCTTCAATGTATTTTTCAAGATAGACACCTGGATTTCCGAAATTAGCCTGTGCTTCTTTCTGGGTAACGGAAATACCTTTACGAAGCTCACTCTCATTATGAGCAACCCGTATTCCTTTTCCTCCGCCTCCCGCAGTTGCTTTAATTATCACGGGGTATCCGATCTCTTCAGCTATTTTCACCCCGTCATCAGGGGTTTCAATAATCCCTTTAGAGCCTGGAACAACCGGAACTCCTGCTTTTTTCATCACCGTTCTAGCGACATCTTTAGTTCCCATCTGGCTGATTGCCCACGGGCTCGGACCGATAAACGTGATGTTGCACGCCGCGCATATTTCTGCAAAATCGGCGTTTTCTGCTAAAAAACCATAGCCAGGATGGATTCCATCTACTTCCGTTAAAGTTGCTACACTCATAATGTTTGTAAAATTAAGGTAACTGGATGCGGCAGATACAGGGCCAATACAATATGCTTCATCTGCCATCCTGACATGAAGCGCATCATGATCTGCTTCTGAATAAACCGCTACTGTTTCGATATCCAGCTCTTTACAAGCACGTATAATTCGGACTGCTATTTCTCCCCTGTTTGCAACAAGAACTTTTTTTAACATGGACGTCATCTCCTACTCCGGCTTCACTAAGAACAGTTCCTGGCCGTATTCTACTAATTGCCCATTCTCTACAAGGATATCGACAATCTCGCCGTTTACTTCAGATTCAATTTCGTTCATAAGCTTCATTGCTTCAACTATACAAACGACACTTTCCTGGTTCACCTTGTCTCCTTTTTTAACATAAGCAGAAGAATCAGGGGAAGGTGCTTCATAAAAAGTCCCTACCATCGGCGATGTAATCGTATGTAAATTTTCATCAGGCTCTGCCGTTTTCTCATCATTCTTTGCAGCTGGTTCAGAAGCGGCTGGTTTTTCTACTGCTTCCTGCTTCACAGGCGACTCTGCCTGAGGCACTTCAGACGGTATGGGTTTTACTGGCTCTGCCAGGGAAACGTTCTGACTGAGTGGCTGTTCAGAATATTTTTTCATAGTTACTTTCGAGCCGTTTTGCTCAAATTTAAATTCGTCAATACTTGATTCATCAATTAGCTTAATTAATTCACGTATTTCCTGAATTTTCATCATACTCCACACTCCATTCATAATTTTTAAGCTCTGTTGAAGACGTGTTGTTTTTAATATACGGTACACTTTGAACCAGCAGGGAGCTTTATCTGCATTTATTCCGGCTTATCCAGGGCTTGCTAAGCAGTCGCTCACTTTTCAGCTGGAAGCGTCAAAAGTGTTGTACATTTAGTAAAGCCAACATGCAATTAAATCTGCTAAATTTTTAAATAATGATTATAAAAGTTGGAAAATTCCATCTACTTAAGGCATGTCTTATGACGTAGTCCTAAAAAATATGCTACCGCAAATCTTAGTAAATGGGAACCTTTTTTTATCTGGTTCCTGGCTGTCCCCCGACAGATCAGGAAAAGCCCTCCTTGCCAGGCAGCTGGTACGGAAGAATTCCTTTCAGAAAGTTATTCTTCCGTAATTTTATACTCTCTGAATACTGGAAAGTCTGAAAGGTTCTCAGGAATTTTTCCATTTTCCATAAGTATAATTTTAACAGTATTTTTATTTCTTGCCATGTGATACTTTTCATTATACTCGTTTTCAGCAGTAAATTTCTTTAAACTCTGATAATCTTCCTCCTGAATTGAGACAGGCTCTCCATCCCCTGCTTCCTCTTCCGATTGTTTATAACCGACATCAAATTCAACGATCTGGATTTTGTCATTTTTTATATTTCTCGTTTGTTCTAAAACAGCTTTTGCACCTTCAGTAAGTTCTGACCATTCCATTCAAATCTCTCCTTAGAAAATCAATTACTTAAAATTTTTATTCAATTGGGTATTATACCACCTGCTGAGACAAAAATCATTTTTTCCTTTAACTAACATATACTTTCACTCTTCCCTTGCCAACCCCACGTTAATCAGCACAATAAAATAGACATGCTGTCTGCCTCCTGGAGACTTCAGCTTTTAACGGTATACTTTATTATAGCGCCTTTAAACTTTGAGAAGTAGATATTATTTTTAAAATAACCGGTAAACCCTTTCCCTAAAGTTAAAAAAAGATGCCTTAGACGGGAACGATTAACGCCAAGGCATCTTTCTTAATTTATTTTTAAAAGTGTCTTTTACTCATTCCCAGGGTGAAAGCCGACTCTGACAGTTTCAATACCTAAATGTTCATAGGCGAGCTGGTTTATTTCCACTACCTGCTCTGTTGTCAAATCACTCGCTTTAACGTAAATATTTACTTGATCATTGTCAGCCATCACAAGAGCGTCTTCATACCCTTTGGAACGTATAATAGTTTCGATCATTTCCTCCTGCTGGGACATCGCCTGGAGAGATTCAATTTTTTCAAGTGCTTCAACCTGGATTTCAGGGTCTGTTTCTGTATTGATAATAACATTAGTATATTCTTCATTTAATTTGCCGCGTGAATCCTGTCTTTGCAGACGTATTGAGTCAAACATCTCATCCGGGTTCATCTGCGGCGCTAACGCCCCTTCACCAAGTACCTCTTCTGCATCTTCAATTTCAACGAAGGAAATGTCCTCCCCTTCCACCCATTCAAATCCAAGATCGTCTTCCAGGCTATTTAAGCTGTCCTGGTCTTCTTCCATATCGGTCATTGCTGTTTGCGGATCCTGAATCTGATCCATTGAAATGTAATATACAGATAAAACAATAATTAAACTTAGCATTGTAAGCAACCAGACTGTCTGTCTTTTTAAAATCATGAGACGTCCTCCTTTTGTTTTCTTGGCATGACAGAGACTCTGTGGGACGGGATATCAAGAACTCTGCTGACAGCCTCCACTACCCAGGTCTTAACTTGTATATTGTCAACTCCATTTGCAACTATAAGCACTCCGCTTATTTCAGGTTTTTTCTGCTGGATAATCAGCGGTTCTTCCTTATCTCCGCTTCTCACAATGACAACTTGTTCATCTTTAGAGGTATCTGATACTTCTCTTGTACCGCCTTCCCGATCTGTTTCCTCAGTGTGCTGTTCCTTTGTTTGCTCATTTTTTTCATAAATATTTTTACTGGAGCCTGCGGTATTCACCATGACAGTTACATTTGAAACCCCCACCACTTCTTCTAAAGCCTGCTTCAATTGTTTTTCATAATAAGCTTCAAACTCATCTTTCAGGCCTTTGTCTTCTGTCTTATTTTCAGATTTAAAAACCGCCGTCTCTTTTTCCTCCTCTCCGTTACTTTCCGCCTCCAGTGCAGTTATCACGGGTTCTGACGCTTCTTCTTTTTGTAAAAAACTTCCAATCAACATCATAAAAACCCCGATAAGAATCAACACAATAAAATAGCTTAAGCGGACCTTTTTCCCTTTTTTATTATTTAATGAAAAGGAGTGGAACAATGACTTTTCTGATGAGTTCTTCTTCACCTGTTATCCCCTCCTTTTTCTAAAACCAGAATAAGCTCTGCTGGTACTTCCCAAATTTCTGCTAAGCGCATCTCCATGAGTTTCTTCCCCTCCGTATCCTCCTTTTTCTCTGATGAAGCTCCCTCACTCTTTATCTCTATGGGCTTAATAAATATGCCTGTCTCCTCTTCACTTTCACTTTCTTCATTCTCAGCTGCATCAGGAGACTGAACAGTGACAGAAATGCCAGTTAAATTGTCCAGATCCGGCTGGCTGTGCAGCGAGTTAAAAGAAACTTCAATGTCGGTTATTTCTTTTTTGAATTCCTTAAGAATGGGGGAATAGGCTTCTCCCTTCAGTTGGACAGCCACTTGTTCAGAAATATATGCAAGAGACACTGTTTCTATTTCTGTTTTTTCAAGTTCGTCCAAATCCCCTTTTTCAAGATTGACTTCCTGCCCCCATTTATCAATTTGTTTCACTATATTTTCTGCATCTTTGTTGAAAATTGCCAATACAGGCTGGAGCATCACAACGAGAATCATCAGCCCGACAACCAGCTTGACATACCGGTGCGTAGAAGAGCTGGGAAGCATAAGTTCAAGTATCGTAGCAAATAAAACTAGCATTATTATATTGCTGATCCAGCTGGTGACAACTCCCATGCTCTCCCCTCCCGTTTTAGGCTGTTATCTGAGCATGACAGATAAATTGCCTGATATTACCATGATTGTGACAGATAAAAAGAACATTAAAGAAACTGCTGCTAAGGCTGCAAAAATGAATAAAACATTCTTTCCAATGATTGAGAGGCAATCAATGATCGGGCCGCCCCCGAGAGGCTGAAGAACAGCCGCTGAAAATGAATAAATGACAGCTATCGCCAGCACTTTTAACGCTGGGAAAATGCATATGATAAGTAAAACGAGCAGCCCAAGGACGCCTATGGTGTTTTTTAACAGTAAAGAAGCACCCATAACGGTTTCCGCAGCGTCAGTAAACATCCGCCCTACAACCGGTATAAAGTTGCCGGTGATGAATTTCGCTGTTTTCACCGCGATGCCATCCGTCACTGCGGCCGTGGCTCCTTGCACAGACAGGACTCCAAGGAAAACAGTTAAGAAGATTCCCAGGCCTCCCACTGCGATATTTCTAAGTAAATTTGCAAGTTTTGAAACTTTATAATGGTCAGTCATCGTACTTACAATGGCTAATAAGGTAGATAATAATAAAAGAGGAAGAATGAAATACTGGATAAACAGCCCGCTGCTATGGACAATAAACATGACGATCGGATGAAAGAGCGCGACAGAAGTGACACTTCCCACTGTTGCCATCAATACAAGTATTAAAGGGATTAAAGAAACCATAAAATGGCTCATTGTTTCTATGGTTGATTCTGCCAGCCCCATGGCGACATAAAAACTGTTTAATGCGATAATGAGAAGCACCATATATGTTATCGCGTAAGCGACTTTACTGATTTTATATTTTTCAAAAGCCTGCTGAAGATTCATCAATACCATGCTGAACACTGTGAGCAGTATTAATGTTCCAAGCAGCTTCCCATGAGCGAGTAATTCATGAAAAAAGAATTTCACAAAACCCAGCGTCCACTCTTTTATTGAAAAACCTTCGTTACTGTTAAAAAGGTCAGTGAAACTCTCCTTTTGTATTTCCGGCAGAAACCCGTCATATTCTATCCTTACCTCATCCCAAAAATCGCTGATTTCTTCTAAATTAAGCTCGGTCATCTGCTTTTCCATCAGGTCTTTTTCACTTAAATGATCCTGCTCCTCCGCTGAGCTTGTCCCTCCGGGGATAAAGAAAAAAGCCAAAAGAAAAACAATAAAGAGTTTATTCATGACAGATCCCCCATAGCTGCCGGTATCAGCGTTAATATAGTTTCAATGATTACTGAAATGATAGGGATGGCCATAATCATTATCAATACCTTTCCTGCCAGTTCAATTTTAGTGGCTATAGCTCCCTGTCCGGCATCCCGTGCAATTTGTGCACCAAACTCGGCGATATAGGCTATGCCGATTATTTTAAAGATGGTCTGCACATATACGAGATTTATATTTGCATTAGCAGCGAGCTCCTCTATCATCTGAATCATTATGGCTATTTTGTCTATTAGAAATAAAAAGATAATGATACCGGTAAATACAGTGAGAAGAAATGCAAACACCGGTTTATGCTCTTTCACAACTAAAGCAAGGAAGGTGGTAATCATTCCTAAACCTACTATTTGAATGATTTCCATATGTTCGTCCTCCCTCAGCTTTGGAATAGAAAAACACTTCTGATTTTCTGAAACAGATCATCGATGACGGTTGCCACCATATACAAGACGACCACAAAAGCAATTAAAGTGACCCAGTTTGCAATTTCTTCTTTTCCCATTTGCTTTAAGACGGTATGAATCATAGCCACTACAATTCCTACCCCTGCAATCTGAAAGATCAAGCCCACATCATAATTCATGGATTTCCCCCTTACTCTTACATTAGAGCAGCATAATAACGAGCAATAATCCTCCCAGAATACCTAAGCTCCTGTACATTGACTGATATTTACGCTGCGCTTCCCACGCCATGGTTTCCATATTGTTTAAATAAGATTGTGCCAGCTGAATTTGCTTTCTTTGACCCTGGATGTCCTGTTGTCCAAGTGACTGGCCAAACTGTCTCAGAATCTCTACATCTTTTTCATCGAGATCAACACGGGATTTCCATAAATCCAATTCCTGTTCCCATGCTTCAGCTGCCGGCTCCCGCTTCGTTTCCAAACGTTCAGCCACCTGCAAAAAGAAATCTTTTGCTGGAGAAGGCAGCTGTCTGGCAACCTGATTTAAAGCCTGGGATAAAGGAATCATTGCAAAAGCGACTTCAGTATCAAGTGTTTCCAGAGCTACTTTTATATGCCTTAACAGTTTAGTTCTTCGTTCAAGCCTGCCGGAAAGCTCCCATCCGGCACAGGCTGAAGCAAGAATTATGAGTGTGGCTCCTGCCCACATCATTGGGTAATCACCACGTTTGTTGACAGCCTCTCGCCGTTTAGCTTTCTGATGTTCCCTTTTCTCCCAATTCCCGTCAGTTCTATCAGGGAGTCGAAAGCATGCTGCTCTATTAACGTTTTAATTGCAGGTCTTCTTTTTACATCGCTGACAGAATGCCCATGCACTGTGGAAATGACTGTTACACCGGCGTGTACAGCTTCCATTACTGCTTTGACATCTTCTTCCCGCCCAATTTCGTCCACGATGATCACTTCCGGGCTCATGGATCGTATCATCATCATCATGCCTTCCGCTTTAGGACAAGCATCAAGAACATCTACTTTCGTCCCGAAATGATGCTGGGGGACTCCTCTCACACATCCGGCTATTTCGGAACGCTCATCGATTATAGCTACTGTTTTTGGCGGGATACTTTTTTGCGGCATGCCCGTGCTTATCTGTCTAGCCAAGTCTCTAAGGAGAGTCGTCTTACCTGTTTTGGGCGAACCGACTATGAGTGTGTTCATCCATCGGCCTTTTTGATAAATGTGCTGAATGTAAGGGGAACAGACACCAAGCTTTTCTTTTGCAATTCGGATATTAAAGGAACTGATTTCCCGAAGACCTTTAACCTCCCCTTTTTCAACCACGACCCGCCCGGCAATCCCGACCCGGTGACCGCCGGAAATGGTAATGTATCCCCTTCTCAGTTCTTCCTCAAGACGGTATAACGAATGCTGGCTTAATAAGGACATCATCAAAGCGGCTTCCTTTTCAGAAAACACCGGCGGGGGACCGTTATAGCCAGACACGGGTTTTGTACTGACAACTTCTACAGGCTTTCCGATCCGTAATCTTATTTCTTCTATCCACATCCAGTCTTCCTGAGTACCAATATTTAAGTATTTTTTAATCGTCTCAGGCACGATTCTTAAGATTTCATCCATTTTCCCAACCTCTTTTCAGACAAGTCATTTGTTCCATAATGGTTGTCTAAGAAAAATATATGTACTCCTGTCCTATTTATGACACTTTCAACAGAGAGCACCTTTTTATTGCTTGTAAGCTTTTATTTATCTCTAAGCACAAAAAAAGACCCGAAAGGCCGGTTAGATCAGGCCTTACGGATCTTCATTTACAGGTATTTTTTACCGTTGAAGCTGGGATCTGACGACTTCAGAAAGATGCTGGTCATCTTCCATCCACTCTTCAAAAGAGGCTCTGTCAGCGCAAAATGATCCAATTTCTTTCCCTTTTTCATACACCTCTACACAATAAAAGTCTTCCCAGTGCTGATGATATTTAATTTCCATACCTCCATTAAGCACGTGCGAGCGGTCCGGCTGATAAGTTTGAGCATTTTCTACTTGATGTACGTGATTTTTAACCAGTTCAGCCACTTCTTCTTCATCCCATTCTTCAAATTGACTAATGTCAGAACAAAAAGACCCTAAAGACTTTCCTTGTTTTGTGACTTCTACACAAATAACATACTCGGAAAAATAGTAATAGCCTGCTGTCACGTCATCAGAAATAGTTAAATATTTCTTTTCCACTCAAACCACCCTTTCCTTTTATAAGATAACTTTACATGATTTCGGAAAATTCTAAAAGTATTTTGCTCTTTTTTTTTCTGCAAAAATATAGAGGCTGAATTACAGATCCTTTATAAGTTCTGTACCACAACTTATAAAAGAATATTCGTCCGTGGAGAGAAATAACTGCCTTTATACTTAGTCACAATAATTTTTGTTAAGTACAAAAGGAAAAAGCCGAAGAAATATCGTAAGATACATCTTCGGCTTTTCTCGATGGTTATCATTGTATTAGGCTCTTGAAACGTATTTACCTTCTCTCGTGTCAATGACAAGGACATCCCCTTCATTTACAAAGAAAGGCACTTGCACTGTTAACCCCGTTTCCACTGTCGCAGGTTTAGTTCCTCCGGAAGCGGTGTCACCTTTAATTCCAGGCTCAGTCTCCGTAACAGTAAGGTGAACAGTAACCGGGACTTCTACTCCGAGTATTTCATCCTGATACTGGAGCACTTGCACTTCCATATTTTCTTTTAAGTACTTCAGCTGTTCACGGATCTGGTCACTCGTAAGTTCAATTTGCTCGTAACTGCTTGTATCCATAAATGCGTGAGTCTCTCCACTGGAATATAAATATTGCATTTTATTGTTTTCCAAATGAGCTTTAGCCACTTTTTCACCAGCTCTGAAAGTTTTTTCCTGAATGCTTCCGTTTCTCATGCTTCTAAGTTTAGTACGGACAAAAGCCGCCCCTTTACCTGGCTTAACATGCTGGAATTCTATAACCTGCCAAATATCGCCGTCAACCTCAACTGTTAATCCAGTTTTAAAATCGTTTACTGAAATCATCTGATGTCCTCCTAAAAGATAAGTTAATTAGTTATTTATTCTCCGAGAATGAGTAGTTCTTTTGTAGATTTAGAAAGAATATTATTTCCGTTTTCAGTAATTACAATGTCATCTTCTATTCTTGTACCGCCTTTACCGGCAACATAAACACCTGGTTCAACTGTGACCACCATGCCCGGCTCTAATACTTTATCCGATCTGAAGGAAAGCCCTGGTCCTTCATGTACTTCAAGACCCATTCCATGACCGGTTGAATGGCCGAAGTATTCACCGTAGCCCTGCTCTTTAATATAATCCCGGGTAAGAGCGTCAGCTTCTTTACCTGTGATTCCCGCTTTAATCCCATTTACACCTTTTAGCTGGGCTTCCAGTACAATATTGTATATTTTTCTTAATTCTTCGCCAGGCTCACCGACTGCTACCGTTCTCGTAATATCTGAACAGTATCCTTTATAGTAAGCTCCGAAATCCAGAGTGACCAGTTCCCCTTTTTCAATAACCTTTTCACTTGCTACGCCATGAGGGAGCGCCGACCGGTATCCGGAAGCGACAATGATATCAAATGAAGATGAAACTGCTCCCTGTTTTCTCATAAAGAATTCCAGTTCGTTGGAGACATCTATTTCTTTAACGCCTGGACGGATAAAAGATTGGATATGAGTAAAAGCAGCGTCCGCTATATCGACCGCTTCCTGGATGACCTCTAATTCCTGAGGGGTTTTAATAAGTCTCATATTTTCCACAAGACCGCTCACTGGGACAAACTCTGCTTTTAAAGTATTTTGATAGACATCATATTGACTGTATGTAAGATAATCTTTTTCAAATCCGAGATAGGCTATTCCCATTTTTTTCGCTTGCCTTGCCACTTCTTCATGAATAGGAGAGGTATGCTCTACAATTTCAAATCCTTCTGTCTGGGCTTCAGCCTGCTCAACATAACGAAAATCAGTAATAAATTTAGCTTCTTTCTCTGATACTAAAGCTACTCCTGCAGTTCCTGTGAAATTTGTTAAATACCTGCGGTTATACTGGCTTGTTACAAGCATACCGTCAATTTTATTTTTCTTAAACTGCTGGCGTAAATCGTTTAAACGTGTCATATATTTTTCCTCCTCACCAAATAATCAATAGCCATTTCATAGCCTGCAGGGCCGAATCCGCTGATTTGACCTCCAGTAACAGGGGCTATAACTGAGTTCTTTCTAAAATCTTCTCTGGCATGGATATTAGAAATGTGGACTTCTATTACAGGAATGTCTATACTTGCCGCAGCATCTCTGATAGCATAACTGTAATGGGTAAACGCTCCCGGATTAATAATAATCCCGTCCATTTTTTCAGCAGCTTCATGAATCCAGTCGATCAGCTGCCCTTCCCAGTTAGACTGTTTGCATGTTACTGTTATTCCTTTTTTGCTTCCGTAATCTGCTGTTTTTTCCTCTATGTCTTTTAATGTTACTGTTCCGTAAATATCCGGTTCTCTTTTCCCCAGACGGTTCAGGTTTGGACCGTTTAATATGAGGATATCCATGGCACTTTCCTCCGATCATACTCTTTTAGCTGCAGTTTTGTTACTGTGAAAGATTTTTAAACCTCAGAAACTCCGTCAGTCCATGACAAAAGCCTTAAGTTTTAATTTTCTAAAAAGAATAAAAAAGAAGAATGTTCCACAGAACATTCTATCACACGTCCTTACTCTTGAACAGTTGCCTCGTTTTGCCTGGACCTCTCGTAATAGTCAAATGATATAGAGTAACCGATAAAAAGCCCGTAAATAAGATATAGTGATAATGAGGTTACTAAAGTGTTAAAATCCAGCACAGGTATAAAGTTTATTCCTTTAAATAAGGGGTTCATTATAAAAAAAACCAGCAGCCACAAGGCGCCTCCAAACAGGAGACCAGGCCAGAATTTGTTTATTTTTGCAAATAACAAACGATACAAAAATGCTAAACCGATTGATAAAACACCTATAATTACAATCCCTATCCATTGGCCTAACGGGCCTGTTTTCCATTCTCCCAAGGCCCAAGGCATCAGTACAATTGCAGGCCCAAAAGAAATAAAATTAAAAAAATAGGCAATGTAGCCGATCACACTCCATATTATTCCCCCAGCAAACCCGGTGACAGCAACTGCAGAATTGAATGACGTGTTTTCATTTGAATAATTATCAGTCTTTTTTTCCATTTAATCTCACCTCATATACATTATGTCCAGAAAGTATAAATTTATTATGGGGTTCAAATGTCAGGTGTAAACCATTAGAGATAGGGGAATAGTAATATAACGGGTTTATTTAAATAGAGGGATTGAACCTTTTTATGTAGAATAGTATTAAGTAGTTAGGGTACAGATGTTATAATTTCACTCATGTTTTTAAATAAAAAAACTTATAAAGCACATACTTGTTAGAAAGTTAGTCATATTAACGATTGGAGGTGTGTGGATATGTTTCGTAATTCTTACCACCCTGTGATTTTAACAATCATGGGTCTGGCAGTGATTGGGATCGGATTCAGGCTTTTTACTAATCCGGGGGCATTTGTCACACAGATTCTTGTCACTGTCGGAATAGTCGCTTTAATTCTTCTGTTGTTTAAAAGTTTTATAATGCCCAGACTAATGCGTCGCCAAGCATCGTTTGCCCACCAGCAGGGCATGCATGCTTACCAGGGACAGCCGAAGAAAAAGAAACCCATCTCCTTTTCAAACAAAAAGAAAGAGAAGAAGAAGTCAATCAACCGGCCCCTTGTTAAACGACAGTCAGATGTTAAACTTACGGTAATTGAGGGTAAAAAGAACAAACAGAAGAAAAAGAGCCGAGCATTGTTTTAAACGCTTGGTTTTTTTCTTTCCTTCTGCCGTATAAAATACCATTTTACTGAACGAAAGGAGTGAGTGTATGCTGAGCGATATGGCAAGCCCCTATTTAACACAAGGGGTATGGTCGGAGTGGCTTTTACTGAGTTTTATGATCATTACAGGGGTTATTTACTGGACACTCAGTAAACGCTTAGGCTTTCAAGTGCTTTATTTAACCGTTCTCTCACTTTCTTTCGGGTTTATTATTACTATGTATTTTCCCTACTTATATACTGAAGAGCAGCTCTTGCCTTTAACTCACCCGCATATACAGGCTTCCATGACTCTTTTTTCTTTTTTCATTCCATTAGTTAAAAGACGGGTAGAAGTGATGCTTTGCCTTTTCCCGCCCCTTGTAATCAGTGTGAGTTATCTGTTTATCCAGAATACGCCGGTTTTTTCAATTGTTGGAGGTATACTGATTGGCGGTTTTATAAGTTATATGTATTACCGGAGCCTTGACTGGATGGGCGCTATGCCGGAACCTTATTTATTTGCTTTTTCAATTATTCTTCCATTATTCCTTGGAGGATTAATCTATCCTGAAACAGGCTTTCTCCTGCTCCCTGGAATCCTATTAGGAGCAGGGACAGGAGTCACTTTAGAGCAGTTCAAAGTTCGTGCCAAAATCAAGCCGGGGAATATGACGGCTAAACTGCTTTCATTATTATTAGGCGGTTTTGGCCTTGTAATGGGATATTTAATTTATTCATTCGGGCCTTTCAATTTTCCATTTATGACCTTGGTCGCCGGCATATTTGCAGGCCTTTGGCTGACCTTTTTCGTACCTCTGCTCCTGCTCGTAACTAAAGTATATGAACAGCAGGGAAAAAGCCGTGAAATCTTTTAACGGCTTGGCTAATAACTCCATTTAGAGAGAAAATTCATTGCAGATTTTTTGCCAAGGTTAATTAAGTCTTTTCTTTCTTGCTCAGTCATTTGAAATTGAGTGGTGGAAACCCCTTTTACCGGAATAAAAATGATATTTTCAGCATGGACTTTCGCGACGTACCGCTGGTCATGGGCAGTTCTCATTGTATCAAACATGGAGTGAAGCAATGAGAGGCTGTTCGTTATTTTATTATGAGGTGTCTCTTCATATTCCGGAGACAGCCGCAGGCCTAATACAGGCCTTTTTCTTTTTATTTCTCCTTTTCTTATAAACAGCCAGATCGGAAAATTACTGAGGACACCGCCGTCCACTATAACAGCTTCGTTTCCTTTCTGGTTTTTTATTTTTACCGGTTCGAAGAAAAAAGGAAGGCTGGAGCTCATTCTGACTGCTTTCGCTACAGAAAAACTACCGCTGTCAATTCCATATTTCGGCAAGTCGTCCGGGAGGATAATAAACCGGCCATTGGTGATGTCCGAAGCTACCATTTTTAAACAGCCTTCAGGCAAATCTCCAAACGTTCTGACTCCTTTATTAGCTAAGGCGTCCTGCAGCCACTCTTCGAATGCTTCCCCTTTATAAAGGCCCATTTGACTGTATAAACGAAGCCACCTTAAAAAAGGAAAAATTGTCCCGACAGGGCCCGGATCGAGGAACTGTTTAACATCTATTTCATTAAACAAATTGTAAATTTCATCTGCTTTATAGCCTGATTTAATAAAAGCGGCAGTAATAGCACCTGCGCTCGTCCCGGCTGCCCTTTCTATGGAAATGCCTTTTGACGACATGGCTTCCATTGCCCCGGTAAAAGCCAAAGCTTTAACCCCGCCCCCCGCAAACACAGCGTCCACTTTCATCAAACCCCTCCTTCTCTTATTCATGTGTATTTATTTTTAACAAAAAAATACCGGCCACACTGAATCGGTCTGATTCAATGCGGCCGGCTTTATTCATTCAGCTCATCATTTTGTTTTTGGACAAGCCTGAGATCTTCAACTCTTTTCGGGTTTTCTTCAAAATACTGAACTAAATCCCCGATGCGGTCAATCGCATCCCAGCTTAAATGATGTTCAATTCCCTCAACATCTTCATAAATACCTTCCTCATTTACTCCTATAATCTTCATGAATTCTTCCAGTAATTCATGCCTGTAAACAAGTCTTTTACCAATTTTCTTTCCTTTAGCAGTTAGAACAAGTCCGCGATACTTTTCATATATCAAATACTCTTTTGCATCGAGTTTCTGAACCATTTTAGTAACAGAGGACGGATGCACTTCAAGGGCATCAGCTATATCGGAAACCCTGGCGTATCCTTTTTCTTCAATTAACATATAAATACGTTCTAAATAGTCTTCCATACTAGGTGTAGGCATGAGAGTCCCCTCCAGAAAATCAATTCGGCATATAGTGATTAATAGTGTGCAGTGCAGTTAGAATTATACTATAAAAAACCTTTACTCTCTACCAGGGCAGGAAAAACAATAGAATAATCTTCCTTAAGCAGGCCTGAAAGTGGCTATGCAAAAAATATCTTGATTCAGATGGAGAGACCTTATTAACTTAGGCTGAGTTTATTTACTATCTGCCGGTACACGGTACACTCCGCGTGTAGTAAAAGCACCTCCTGATTTTAGAACCTGTCTAAAATTGGAGGTGCTTTATACTGCTTTTATTCGTTTGTCTAACTGTTATAAATCAAATTGTTCCTTATGAATGACCCGTTCAATTAAAAGTCCTCAGGAACAAGACTCATTTTATAAACCGCACTTTAACTGGGCGTTACAATTAGTACAAGTGTTACATCCGCCAATATCTTCAACTGTCCCTTTACGGCAGACAGGACACGTATCACCGACTTCACTCCCGTAAGTAACAGAAGTAGATCTGAGGTCTGCAATTGTATCAACTAGGACCACTTTACTTTTCTGCTCATCCTTTGCTTCTCCACCCGTAAGGTCAACTGCATACTCATCGTTTTCTTCAGCTTTCAGCGTCAATACCTGCGAATCACGGCTTCCATCTACGTAAACAGTTCCGCCTTTTGCCCCGCCTTTATAGAGGCGTTCATAAACACTCTTTACCTGGTCAACTGTATACCCTTTAGGGGCATTTACTGTTTTACTTAAAGAGCTGTCTACCCATCTTTGAATAACGCACTGGACATCAGCGTGAGCTTCAGGAGTCAGATCCATGCTTGAAATAAACCATTCAGGCAGGTTATTCGGATCTGTTTCCGGATGCTTGTTCAAGTAATCCTGAAGAATCTCCGCTTTTACTTCGATAAACTTCCCTAACCTGCCACTTCTGAAGTAAGAGAAAGAAAAGTATGGTTCCAGCCCTGTTGAGACGCCTACCATTGTTCCTGTGGAGCCTGTTGGCGCCACGGTAAGAAGGTGAGAGTTTCTAATTCCGTTCTCTTTTATCCCTTCAAGAATATCTTCAGGCATTTTTTCCATATATCCTGTTTGCGTGAATTTTTCTCTCAGATGATTAGTTTCGTTGTCGTTTGAACCTGTAAGATACGGAAAGCTTCCCTTTTCTTTAGCCAGTTCAATGCTTGTCCTGTAAGCAGTCGTAGCAATGGTTTCAAAGACTTGATCTACAAGTTCATTACCCTCATCTGAACCATATACGGTTTCAGTGTGGATAAGGAGGTCATGAAGACCCATTACACCAAGGCCGACACGCCGTTCCCCGAGAGCCTGATCAGTGTTCTCTTTTAAGAAATACGGAGTGGCATCAATGACATTGTCCTGCATACGCACACCGGTTGCTACTGTTCTTTCAAGCTTATCAAAATCAACGACTTTATTCTCTTTATCTGCCATTTCAGCGAGATTTACTGCTGCTAAATTACAGACACTATATGGTGCAAGAGGTTGTTCACCACAGTTATGAACAACACAACCATTGGCAATAAGTGAATGTGTCTCTGGTTCAGTAATGTCATAAACAGTTACGGTTTCACCATGACTTACAGTATCTAATTGAGTAATAAATTTCTCTTTTTTTCTAGAAGATTCAGGGACAAGATCAAGAGCTCTTTCTTTTCGTTCTATAAACCTGAACCCAATTTTCTCCTTAAACTGAGATAAATTCGTTCCTGACAGAATCAGCTCATAGAATAATTTACTTTCGTATGATTTATGTTCACCATTAATTGTTATATAATTGAATTTTGCCTGATTTGTTTTAGGCCGTGCGTAAATTTTACCGTGAATTCCATAGTTCAGCAAAAGCAATTGAACATCTTGCAAAAGTTCTTTTGAAGAGGAAGCCAATCGCGCAGAACGGTGATTTTTATCTTTAGTATATATCGTTCCATCTGCGGAGAACAAAGCTTGTAAATAGGTAGTAACAGTCTCTTTAGTACCTGTAAAGATCGATTCAGGGACACGCTTTTCAAAGGACCTTTTTGAATCCATTCCTAATTGCTTAATTTTTTCAGTGAATGCTGCTCTATTATAACTAATCTGGAACGTTCCATTTTCGCGTTCAAAAACCTTCGCCTTTAAACCGCTGAGAGATTCACCCGCTTTAATCATTTCAGGTATAACTTCCTTGTCATCTTTACCGAAGACCATGCCGATGCGTCCGTCCTTTGCAACCCAGCCGTCACCAGTTAACCAGCCTAAGAACATTGCTGCGTTCTCTCCAATGCTATCCTCAGAAGCGAAAGCACCTTCTCCAGACTGAATATATATCAGATCATTCCGATCAATATCTTTTGCTTCAACCCATCCTCGTTGAGTAAAAATACGATGATCAGGTGTCACATTTAATTCCATTCCGTTTTTAAGAGAAAGGAGCAGCGTTTGTTTTTCCCCAGTTGGAAATACAGTTGCTTTTCGATGTGTTAGACCTGGCTTTTCGTAATATCTACCATTAACAAGTTGCAACTGATTTGTGAGTCGGTTATCAGTGGCAGTCATAAATGATTGATTACCGACTTTATTATATAAATCTTCAATTTTCATCAAGCCAAATTCTGTTGATATGCGCGTATTTGGGTGGAAACATGGATTTGTTGCTACGACTTTTTGGTCATAAGCCGACGCATTTGTCATTTCATTTGCGTTATCAATAAAGAAAATGCCTGGTTCTGCCGAATACGTCGCACATATATTAATTAAATTCCAAAGTTCTTCAGCTTTAATCTTTCTGTATGTTCTGACACCGAAACCCATTTCTTCCCATTCACGTACATCTCCGTACTGCTGCCATTCCCGATTATATGCTTCCATCTCTTCAGCAGTATAATTTTCAACATCAGGAAAACGGAGTTCATAGTATGACTGGTTTTCGACAGCTTCCATAAATTCTTTCGTAATGCAGACCGAAATATTGGCGCCTGTTAAGAAATCGGGATTATTTACAGAATAAGTGCCGCCTGTACGCAGTTTGTCTTCAGCTTCTACAATGACTTTAGGGTCAAAGCCGCCTTGGCCCTCGATACTTTTATAATTCACAATACTTTGATACATTGCTTCTTCCAGTTCACTTAAAGGAGTAAACTTTAATTTTTCCTGAATCAGCCGTTTAATTTGTGTATCCTCTGTGTTTTCAGAAAGATAACGGAGAATACGCGGATTCTGCATTTTAGAAATAATAAATTCCAATACATCCGGGTGCCAGTCCGCAAGCATAATCATCTGAGCTCCCCTTCTGGATCCCCCTTGCTCAACGAGGTGGGTAAGCTTTGCGATGTCATCCAGCCAGGAAACAGAGCCTGAAGACTTTCCGTTTACACCTCTGGCAAGCGTGTTTCTCGGGCGCAGTGTAGACCCGTTAGTTCCCACACCGCCACCGCGGCTCATGATTTCCATGACTTGTTTACGGTGTTCTGAAATACCTTCTCTCGAATCTTCCACGAACGGCATAACATAACAGTTAAAATACGTCACATCTGTGTCTGCCCCTGCTCCATACAGCACCCTGCCGGCTGGAACGAAATTCATATTAACTAATTCATGGTAAAACTTTTCAAACGATTCTTCCCGCTTTTCAGGATCAGTTTCCACTTCCGCCAGACCTCTGGCATTTCTCTTTGCTATTTGTTCATAATAGACTTCAAGCGGTTTATCAATCGTGTCCAGCGTACGCTCAACAATACCTGTTTTTTTCTCCTCGGGATCGTCAAGGACTGCAAGAAATTCTTCTTCTACTTGAATTTTGGCCTTGCCTTCATCCCAGTCAAGGTCTGTAACAAAGCCATAGCCTCTTGCCGGGAATTTAGGGTCTGCTTTAACTGTCAGTACAACAAAGTCCCCTTTTTTAAGCGTCTTTTTTTCAGTGTCTTTAAACGTGTAACGATCCAGCATAACTAGCCGGGACACGCCGCTTTGCTTGCGGTTCATGTCTGGTGTGACGGGAAAAACTTGAGGGAACTCTTCAATATCACGGTTGAGCTGCTCAATATTTATTCCCTTTTCTGACATAAAGGTGGTCACTGGCTTCCGCTCCTTTGTATAAAATTCATTGAATGCTATACTTCTTGTTGTTTGTTTTGATTTAAAAGACGAAGCTTTATTTCTATGAATAAAGCTTCGTCTATGCTTGTTTCAATATATCATAGCGATCTCCAATATTCAATATATAGTGCTCATGAAAATGTTTTACATACTATATATTGATTATTGGACAAAAAAATATGAAATTGTCAACTTTAAAAATTGCTGTAAAAGACAGTATAGTTAAGAATAACCTTTATTTCGCTATTAAAAACATACAAATCGGCGAATTTTGTCAGTTGCAGGATTCATGGAATAAAAAGACCTTTATAGAGGCATTTGCTGCCCAATAAGAAATATCGACAACTTTTGCAGTCTTTTTAAGTTACTCTGCACAAGAAAATATATTACCAGTTTTTTTACCCGGCAACAATAATAAAATCGATGTTACCACTTAAAATTCCATGCCTCGCTGTCATATTTCTTTTCCATCAGGTCTTTTACCTGCTCCTTCTGGCCGGCTTCAAGAGCATACTCTTTCAAGTGGATATCGAGACCTTTCTCAAAACCTTTCCGGAACGCCTGTTTTATATCATTCATTGAGACAGGGGCCTCAGTTAATTCATTAATAGCTGCCGCTTTTTTATGAAACCCTTTTTGCATCCGTTCCCTCGCCCTGTCACTCTTGTAAAGAAACAAATCAAATAATTTATCAACGTCTACTGACCTGATGATCGACCCGTGTTGTAAAATGACCCCTTTTTGTCTTGTCTGTGCACTTCCTGCGACTTTCCTGCCTTCTACTATCATTTCATACCATGATGGAGCGTCAAAGCAGACAGCAGAACGAGGGCGCTTTAGTCTGTCTTTCTCTTCCTTTGATCTGGGAATCGAGAATTCAGCCTGAAGGTTCAAGTTTCTGAAACCCTCAAGAAGACCCTGGGAAATAACACGGTAAGCTTCTGTTACTGTGTCAGGCATAGCATTTTGGGATTCAGAGACAATCACACTGTATGTCAGTTCATCATCATGAAGAACGCCTCTTCCTCCTGTTGGCCGTCTGACAAAACCGAGACCATGGGCTTTAACTGCCTCCATATTTATTTCTTTCTCTATATGCTGGAAATAGCCAACTGATAATGTCGGCGGATTCCAGCCGTAAAACCTGACCACCGGAGGAATAGTCCCTTCTCTGTGCCAGTCCATCAGCTTCTCATCCAGTGCCATATTATAGGCGGGCGACTGGTCTTTTGAATCAATAAAATACCAGGTTTCCATTCTATCTCTCCTGTCCGTATTATATTTTCCATTTGTATATCATACCGAATTCATCGTTCAAACTCAAAACAATAAATATCAACCGTTGCCAACTTAACCTTTTCAGTTTATCATTTATATGGGACAGAAAAGCTCCGGCTTTGCAGCCGGGTTTTTAAATGCAGATGTTTAAAGGAGGGGCCATATGAGTACATGGTTATTAATCATTTTAACTGCAGCACTTGTTGTCGTTCTTGTGCTCCGGATGAAAAAGCCGAAATATTTAACCACTCTCACACAGGAAGAGTTTAAACAGAATTACCGCAAAGCTCAGCTGATTGATGTGAGGGAAGAAAAGGAGTTTAAGACTGGCCATATCCTTGGCGCCAGAAACATTCCTTTATCTCAGTTAAGACAGCGTGCGACCGAAATCAGGCCGGATAAGCCTGTTTATCTCTATTGCCAGAATGGCACGAGAACGGTACAGGCAGCAAGAATTCTAAAGAAGAAACGAAACGCCGAAGATTTAAACCAGCTAAAAGGCGGATTTCGTAAATGGACCGGAAAAATAAAAAAATAAACATCATGTTCAGGCGAAAGCCTTAAATTTAACAGAGTTAAATTATTTTTAAAATAAAAGGGGCCTTATCTGCAATTTATTTTGCAGACAAGGCCTTTTTTGTGTCAATCTTCCCTATGCTTCTTTTTGATAGCGGAGAACCGGCTTACGGGCTGCTGTGGTCTCATCCAGACGGTCAATGACTGTATGATGAGGCGCCTCCTGGACCACTTCAGGAGATTCTTCAGCTTCTTTAGCAATTTGGATCATTGCATCACAAAACTCATCAAGCGTTTCTTTGGATTCCGTTTCAGTAGGTTCCACCATTAAACATTCTTCCACGTTAATTGGGAAGTAAATAGTAGGCGGATGATAGCCGAAATCAAGCAGCCTTTTGGCCATATCAAGGGTCCGGACTCCCAGTTTCTTCTGTCTCTTGCCGGACAGTACAAACTCATGCTTACAATGCTGGGTGTAAGGAGCGTCAAAATACGGTTCAAGGCGACGGAGCATATAGTTGGCATTCAGCACCGCATACTCAGAAACTTTACGCAACCCTCCAGGTCCCATTGTTCTGATGTAAGTGTACGCTCTTACATTAATGCCGAAATTTCCGTAAAACGGTTTAACCCGGCCGATTGACTCAGGAATGTGATAATCAAATCGGTACTTATCCTTGTCCTGAATGATTAATGGAGCCGGCAAATATGGTACAAGATCCTGTTTGACTCCGACAGGGCCGGACCCCGGTCCACCTCCCCCGTGAGGTGTGGTAAAGGTTTTATGAAGATTTAAATGGACGACATCAAAGCCCATGTCTCCTGGTCTGGTAATACCCAGAATCGCGTTTGAGTTAGCTCCATCATAATAAAGCTTGCCTCCGGCTTCGTGTATAATTTCTGCCATCTCTACTATTTGCTCTTCAAATAACCCCAGGGTATTCGGATTAGTCAGCATTAGAGCCGCTGTATCCTCTCCCGCTATTTCCCGAAGGTGATCAAGGTCCACCAGCCCACGCTCATTCGATCTTACGGTAACTGATTCAAACCCAGCTACCACAGCAGACGCTGGATTTGTTCCATGAGCCGAGTCAGGAACTATTACTTTTGTCCGCTGATGGTCGCCGTTCGCCTCATGGTAAGCCCTTATAAGCATCAGACCAGTCCATTCTCCATGAGCTCCGGCAGCTGGCTGGAGTGTCACCTGGTCCATCCCGGTTATTTCTTCAAGAGCACGCTGGAGTTTATACATAAGCTCAAGAGCCCCTTGTATTGTTGACTCTTCCTGGTATGGATGCAAATGAGCAAATCCAGACAGGCGCGCCATATCTTCATTTATTTTAGGATTGTATTTCATCGTACATGAACCGAGCGGGTAAAATCCTGAATCCACACCGTGGTTCCGTCTTGAAAGTGCGGTGTAGTGGCGGACAATTTGCAGCTCAGATACTTCAGGAAGCTCTGGTTCTTCTTTTCTTCTGTGCTGTGAAGGAATTAATTCATCCATATCCATTTCTTCAATATCCAGCTCAGGCAGACTGTGCCCGGTACGCCCTTCTTTACTCAGTTCAAAAATTAAGGCCTGGTTTTTTTCATTCATTGGACTCCCCCCAATACTGAAGCAAATTTATCGATTTCGTCTTTAGTTCTTAATTCAGTCACTGCTACGAGCATGTCATTCTCTTTATTTTCGTAAAACCTGGAAAGGTCCAATCCGCCAATAATTCCTTCGGCCATAAGCTTCTCGTTTACTTCTTTTACAGGTTTCGGAAGCCGGACAACAAATTCATTGAAGAAAGGTTTTTCAGTGACCACTTCTACTCCGTTCTTTTCCAGTTGTTTTCTGGCATAATGAGCTTTTTGAACGTTTTGCTCAGCCATCTCGCGCAGGCCATTCTTCCCGAGTGCGCTCATTGCGATTGAAGCACCAAGTGCATTCAATGCCTGGTTAGAGCATATATTACTCGTCGCTTTATCCCTGCGGATGTGCTGCTCCCTTGCCTGAAGGGTCAGGACAAATCCCCGCTGGCCATGATCGTCTGTCGTCTGTCCGACCAGCCTGCCCGGCACCTTGCGCATCAGTTTTTTCGTCACAGCAAAATAGCCGCAGTGAGGCCCGCCAAGCTGGGTTGGAATTCCAAACGGCTGAGCATCCCCTACCACAACATCTGCCCCGTACTCTCCAGGCGGTTGAAGAACTCCAAGGCTTAATGGATTCGAAGAAACAACAAACAATGATTTCCCTTGATGAGCAATTTTTTCAGCGGCCTCAAGGTCTTCAATTTGTCCAAAGAAATTAGGGTATTGCAAGATGACACTCGCCGTATCATCGTTATACTCTGACTTAAGGTGATCTAAGTCGGTCACACCGTCTTTTTCATCAATTTCTATTACCGTCAGGTTCTGCCCTTTGGCACTTGTCTTTAAGACTTGCCGTGCCTCAGGATGAACAGTCTTGGAAACAAGAATGGTTTTCTTTTTAGTCTGGCCTGCACTCATCATAGCTGCTTCTGCAAGAGCCGTAGGTCCATCGTACATTGATGAGTTGGCAATCTCCATACCTGTCAGCTCACAGATCATAGTCTGGAATTCAAAAATTCCCTGCAGCTCACCTTGTGAAATTTCAGGCTGATAAGGTGTGTAAGCAGTATAAAACTCAGATCTTAAAAGCATATGGTTCACCACAGACGGAATATAATGCTCGTATACACCAGCCCCTAAAAAAGATGGATACTCTTTCAAGTGGCGGTTCTTTTCTGCAAGTCTCGTCATTTCCTTTACGAGACTTGTTTCATCCAGCGCTTTTTCAATATTAAGATCTCCCTTAAACCGAATCTCATTAGGAATATCTTCAAAAAGCTCTTCTAAATGGCTGACCCCAATGGTGTCCAGCATCTCCTGCTGGTCTTTTTCAGTCATTGGCAGATAACGAAATTTATCCATATCTCTTTCCCCCTTAGCCTCTTTTATAGAAAGGTGTTTTAACAATTTCAGCTTTTAAACGCCGTTTCCTGACTTGTACCTCCACAATATTCCCAAGTTCCGCATGCTCTGAATCAATCATAGCTAACCCTACATTCTTTTTCAGAGTAGGGGATTGGGTGCCCGTCGTTACAAAACCTATTTTTTCCCCATCTTTGAATACTTCATAATCTGTACGAGGAATTCCCTTATCAATCATTTCCAGACCTGAAAGTTTCCGTGGTGCACCTTCTTCTTTCTGTTTTTTAAGGACTTCTTTTCCAATAAAATCTTCTTCTTTATCCGTTTTTACTGCAAACCCGATACCGGCTTCAATCGGGGTAATATCTTTAGAAAGCTCCTGGCCGTATAAAGCAAGCTTAGCTTCAAACCTGAGGGTATCCCTGGCTCCCAGTCCGCATGGCAAAAGCCCGTCTGATTCCCCTTCTTCCAGGATGCTGCGCCATAAATGAACAGCATCTTCAGGCTTGCAGTAAATTTCAAATCCATCTTCTCCCGTATAGCCTGTTCGGGAAACGAGGACATCTTTTCCAGCGAACGACACTCCTTCTCTGAATTTAAAAAAGGTAATCTCAGAGAGGTCTTCATTAGTCAGTCTCTGGGAAATCTCTTCAGCTTTCGGCCCCTGAACAGATAATTGAGCATACGCCTCAGAAACATTTACCACCTCTACATCTTCAGTGGCGTGCTCTTTTAACCATTTAAAGTCTTTTTCAATATTGGAGGCATTGACGACAAGAAGAACATTATCATCTGCACGTTTATAGAGTACAAGGTCGTCAATTGTCCCGCCGTCTTCATAACACATTGCTGTATATTGACATGCACCGTTTTTTGCTTTAAGAACATTATTTGTTAGAACCTTTTGAAGAAAAGAAAGGGTGCCTTTGCCTTTAACTTCAATTTCTCCCATATGAGAGACATCGAATAAACCTGCTTTCGTCCTTACTGCTTCATGCTCTTGTTTAATTCCAGAGAACTGGACTGGAAGATCCCATCCCCCAAAATCAATTGTCTTGCCATTTGACTCTGCGTAAACCTCATATAATGGTGTCTGCTTACCTGCCAATGACTCCACCTCCACATTAATATGTACTTCATTAAAACAACAAAAAGATGCTTTTTATACACTGTTATCCAACACCATAACCAAAAAAAGACAGGGATATGCCTTTAAACTGGCATATCCCTGTCTTGAGTACCTGAGAGTTTCCCTTAACATGCAGGGCAGGCCGCAAAAATTGAAAGCCCTGCAGTTCAGGTGTCCCCATGGGTGTTCTGCTGAAAGCAGATACTTTCCAGAGCCGCGTCCAATAAGAGTCTTTTTGCCTGAGAGATTCACGTCATGCGCTTGCTCCTTCGGCGACGTTTCATTTGAAACCTTATCAAATCAAACGTTCTCTCCCCTTATTATCATTCGCACAGATAAATATTTTCAGATATATAGTAAATCTTAAAAAAGTGCACATACTACTTAAAGCATCTTTGACTACTCTTATGTTACCATCTTTCTTTTTTTTAAAGCAATAACCAAGTTTTCATTTTTGTCACTTTACAGAAAATTCATTTACTCAGATTTTTTTACTATTAAGCTCTATTAATAGTGATGGGCAATTTTAAAAATGGCGTAAAACGTTATAAAGGCAAGGCCAGTCCGGTAATATTAAGTCTACAAAGAAAGGAAGATTGCTTTGCAGCCTCCTATTTTAACCGATAATAAATGGATTGAAGAATTTACAGAGGCACTTAACCTTCAAAAATCTTTGTCCAGCTGGAAACAGTATAATATGGCTTTTGAAACGGCGCAGAAAAATATGATTTCAGATTTTCAAACGCTGGAAGCCCCTAAACAGCTTCCTCAATTAACTTTCCACGATTACCAGTACGATGCAGCCCGTAAAGCACTAAATGAAATGAACGGCAGAGCTATTTTAGCGGATGAAGTAGGGCTTGGTAAAACAATTGAAGCGGGTTTAATTTTAAAAGAATACATGATTCGGGGCCTTGTCAAAAAAGTTTTAATATTAGCCCCTGCTTCCCTCGTAACTCAGTGGTGTGCTGAACTTAATTCCAAATTTTATATCCCGGCCGTGGAACAGCGAAAAAAACCGCAGTGGGAAACGGTTGATATTATGGTTACTTCAATTGATACAGCTAAACGCGGGAATCACGCTGAAATAATTAAAAACATTGACTATGATATGGTCATTATTGATGAAGCTCATAAATTAAAAAATAAAAAAACTAAAAACTACCAATTCGTCCGGGAAGTTAAAAAAAAGTTCTGTCTTCTGTTAACAGCTACACCTGTGCAAAACAAATTATCGGAGCTGTTTCATTTAATTTCTTTACTGAAACCAGGCTACCTGGGAGACGAAGAAGCTTTTAATGACTATTTTCAACGAGGTGAGCATTACGGGGAGCTTCAGGAACTTATTAAAAAAGTGATGATCAGGAACAGACGTGATGAAACAGAAATGGATTGGCCAAAGAGGATCGTCCAGACAGTTCCTGTCCGTTTCTCTTCTGACTATCATTCTGTATATCAGCAAATCTGCCAGTTAAAGCAGAAAATGAAAGAAGAGTACCTATCTCCCCAATCAGGTTTTCTTGTATTGACCTTGCAAAGAGAATTTTGCTCGAGCAGAGAAGCTGTGTTTATGACTTTAAAAAATGCGGTTGAAAAAAGGGAGATGCCATCTGAACAGATGAACCAGGAATTTCTTAATATGATGACATCATTAAATCACCTCCCTTCCCATCCTAAAGCCGATAAGGTCCTGGACCTGATAAATTCATGGGAAAAAGATGAGAAAGTCGTCATCTTTACAGAGTACCGGGCTACCCAGCTCTATCTGCAATGGTTTTTAGGACAGCACGGTATTCGATCAGTGCCTTTCAGAGGAGGATTTAAAAGAAGTAAAAAAGACTGGATGAGACAGCTTTTTCAAAACCAGGCACAGGTTCTTATAGCGACAGAGGCAGGCGGGGAAGGAATAAACCTGCAATTCTGCCACCGTATTATAAATTATGACTTACCTTGGAATCCAATGAGGATTGAGCAGCGGATTGGCCGGCTTCACCGTCTTGGACAGGAGAAAGACGTCAATATTTATCATCTTGCAGTAGAAAATACGATAGAGGACCACATTCTTAAACTCCTTTATAAAAAAATAGGTTTGTTTGAAGGGGTAATAGGTGAACTTGACCATATTTTAGAAAAATTCGGTTCAAACCATATTCAAAGCCATTTATCATCGATATTTTCCCAGTCTGAGTCTGAAGGGGAGATGCGAATAAAACTGGATCACCTGAGTTCAATCGTATTAGAAGAAGAAAACGAGGAGGCTACCCATGCAACAAACTGAAATATGCAAATTCCTGAAAGTTTTTTTCTCTGAAAACGGCTGTGCAATCACTGAGACTTCTCCATATTCGATTCAGGTCCAGCTGACAGAAGAACTTGATAAAGCGCTTATGAACAGGCCTTTCTACTGGCACTATATAGAAAAAATGGGAGGTCAGCCAAACCTCTCCACATTAAGCTTAAAAACAGATCCAAATGAAGAAGAGGGAGAATTAATCCATTTCGGCTCTCCCCGGCTTCATAAAATTTTTTCCTATGTCATTGAAAAAGGCAGGTTCGGCCAATTTTTTGAACCTGTCCCTCCTGAAGGAAATACAGTGCCTTTAAAACCCTGGCTATGTCTCAATGGAAAAATTGTTTATCATTGCCATCAGAAAAAAGAAGAAATTTTTTCGATTGGACTCAGTCTGATAACCGGGGAAATGTTAAAAGAATTTCATTCTCTTGTTAAAGGCGGCTCTTTAAAAGTATCTATTCCGGATTTTTGTTTTACTTTAACTCCTTTGATAAAACCGGTCTCCGGCATTGAGCGCATCCACAAGTATCTGTTTCATACGATCGAGAAAGAGAACCATCAATGGGCTGAAGAAGCAATGTGTAAAATGGATAAAGAACTTGCACTCCTGGAAAGGTTTTATGCAGGGACTGCCGAGAAACCTCCTTCATATGAAAAAGAAAAAGCATCAATTACCGGGCTTTATGCTCCTTCAATCCAGTTGGAAATTATTAATGGAGGCATTTTTCATTTGCACAATCACCCGTTAACAGGCTTTTCCTTAGAGGAATAAAAAGAGGCCGGTCAGAACTTTATAGCTTAACCCTCCCCCCACTGTGGAACTTTTAAAAAATATATATAGCACAAAAAATCACCTTATCCTATAGCAAACACTAAGGAGGTGATTTTTTGCATGCCATTTTCCAGCTGTTTTTAAAGCTCTCATGGCTTAATTATAAGATTTTTCAGGCAGTCCCTTTGTTGAAAAGTCAGTTACTTTTTTTGTTGAAGAACAGTTCAACCGCAAATGGGATCATCCCGAATAACCTGTACGAAACCGGAGGCCTGTATTGTTTCTTTTTTTCTCTTCTTGCCTTTCTCTCTTCTGCCGGCTGATCTACATACGAAACAAACTGCTCTGTCATGAATTTTACGTAATCATTTGTTTTCACTCTTATCACCTGCGCTAAACGTTGTTTAACAAATAGTATAACCATATACGGGACAAACTAACCATCGTATCGTCTGCATATCATCTCGACAATTTCGTCTACCCCCAGCTTTTCAGTATGTACTGTATATTCAGCCTGCTCATATAGCGGAAGACGGTGGTTGAACCGTGCAGACAAAGCGGCTGCCCCCTGGGCTGTAAGCGGCCTGTTAGTGTCTTCCTTAATTCTGTCATAAAGCGTATTAAACGGGGATTCAAGATAAACTGTAAAGCCTTTTTCTTTCATCAAAGATACCGACTCTTGACTTTCAACAATCCCTCCTCCGGTAGCAATAATACATCCTGACTCCGTCAATTCAGCAAGCGACACCTTTTCTAACCTGCGAAATTCTTCTTCTCCATGTTTTTCAAAAATAGCCGGAATGGTTTCTCCGGTCTTTTCAACAATATACTCGTCAAGGTCTATAAAAACGTAGCCTGTCTTTTTTGCCAGTTCTTTCCCTACTGTCGTTTTTCCAGCTCCCATAAATCCAATTAAATAAATATTTTTACCAGCCATATTATCCTCCCAATTCAGTCCACTGTTCGAATGTCTTTGATTCTGTATTATAAATGAAAGTAACTGACTTTGCATAGGCAGTATGGGTTTGGGCTCTTAAAGAAACAGAAACCATTTCAGGTGACGGTTGTTCTATTTCATAGAACACCGTCCCCTCATAATATACAGAGCTGCCGGACAGGCGGCTGCCGATAGAATTATTTTCAATGATATCAGTGACTTCAATTTTTCCGTTCAACATTAGCTGTTCAAGCTTATATTGCTCAAATTCAAGGGCTGAAAACTGCTTCTCAAATTTGTATAATCCTACAAGATGAATAGTGAACATGGAAAAAAACAGAAGGAGTAATAATACAATAAATAAAGTAAATCCCTGCTGATTCACTGTCTCTCCTCCTCAGTTCTACCATTGCCTATAGAGAAAGAGGGATGGATCAGCGACTTCTCCCAAGTTTGTTTATTGCTTGATACTACAATATCAATTCCATAAGGCTTTTCATATACATGAAATGTCTCTACCCTTTGAAGAAAAACTTCATGCCCTCTTCCCCCTACTTGACGCCTGACTTTATCATTATAGTGCTCATAGTGGACAATCGACTGATCTTCCGGCTTCAGGAGGTAGAGCTTATGCTTATCAGTCCAGTAAAGCTCTGTTCCATTGAATTCCGTTTGCAAATGGTTTACAAAAAGCAATAACTCTTCATAGGAAAAATCATTGTATTTACCGCCTGCTGCTGTCCAGTAATGGAACATAAATGAAAACACAGATGTCATATAAAGGAAGATAACGATGCCAATCATTAGTTCAAGAAGAGTGACCCCTTGCTCATTACGGCAGATATAACGAGAGACAGTATGTTTGAGCACGGGAATTCCTCCCTTCCCAGTTAAGGCAATATTCCAGCACATGTGCCCCTTTGTTATTTACTGTAAGAGGATATATTTGCTCCTCTCCTTCCAGCTTTTCAGGAAAATCAGACTGAGGATCTTCATACTGCTTAAGCATCTCCTTCCGGACGAGCATAACAGCTTCTCTCTGCTCCCTTATCATCATCCTTTCAGTTTGAACCTGTATAATTACAGGAAACATGGCAGTCATAATAATTGATAAAACAAGTAACGATAATACAGTTTCATAAAGGAAGAAGCCTTTTTCTGAATTAGTCAAAATAAAACCGCCCCCTTAAAAAGTGAAAAACAAGCCAGCATCGTTCCTCTCCATGCGAAATTCTGATAGTACCGGATTTCTGTACACCTCCGGATGGAAGAAATCTTAATTCGTTTAAAGCCAATGTACCCGGAACAAACTCGACTCCTTGCGGGCCTTCTCTTTCATGGATCACCTTAACACCTTCCAAAACAACATAAGAAGGCTTGCTGGCCGAAAATATCACTCTTACGCTTCTGCCGTTAGAGATCGCATACATCTGATAATAGTAAAGGTCCTGTTCCAAATCTTTCAGAAAATGCCTGTATTCCATTTTTTCTGCAGAGGTCTGAAAGGAAGGTATGCTTATCATAAGAACAATTGATAAAACAAGCAAAGTAATCATCAATTCAATATATGAATAACCTTTAGAAGACCTTTCAGCCTCCTCATTGACACTCACGGCGTTACCTTTAGAACTTTATCACCAGACAGACGCAATGCCGTCCCATCTGGACATACAGTGGATTCTACATATTCGCCTTTCAGATCATCTATGGTAGCAGGGAGTTTATTATGCTCTACCTGATATGCGATAACCTGAGTCTTTATCATTTCAATAGTTGCTTCGCATCCTTTGTCTGAAGCGACTTCCTGATTTTTAGTTAAGTTAGGCACTACAATTAACAGCAGTATCGATATAATGACGAGTACGATCATCATCTCAATTAGTGTGAACCCGGATTTTCCCTTTAATAGCTTTTTTAATTTATTCATATTTTTATCCTCCTTTAATAGCTTCCAGAATTCTTCCCCTCCAAATTTCCTGTTATTGGGTGCAATTTTCCTTTATAATGGTAATGAAGTTTTTAATATACAGAGAGAATTTATGCAGGGGGGTAATTTTTTGATATCATCAGACAGCCAAACCACAAAGTCCAGAATGAGAAAATTGACAATAGAACTGGGACGGCTTTTAGATAACAAAGAACGTGAACTCGTAATATGGCTAAGTAAAAAAGAAGCTTCAGAAACATGCGGAAAGTCATACGAGGCTGAAAGGTAAGTCTGTCTTTATTCACCAGGCATCAAGAATAGAAAATACTGGCAGCATCATAGACAGAAACAGTATTAGAATAAAAAATCCTGTAACACACAAAAAGGCAGGCTGAAAGGCGCTCATAATCCGGTAGATGCTTTCATACATGCGCTGAAACAAATACACAGAAAAACGATCAAGCTCCTCTCCTAATTTTCCTTTTGATTCTCCTAATGCAATAACTGAAGCTAATTGCGGCAAATAGTGTTTTCTCTCCCTTAATAATTCTGACAAGTCATTTCCTGCCCTTAAGCCTTCTTTTAAACCGGCAGCGTCAGTCTGAAAAAATAAAAGCAGGGAATCTTCTTCCACAGCTTGCAGCGTATCATATAAGGAGAAGCCATTTTTAAGTAAAGGGGCTACTTGTGAAGTGAAATAATAGGTGAGAAGGTAGCGGAGGTAAACATTAATATATGGAAATCTAAGTAATAAGTTAACCTGCTCGAACACAGGTTTTCGCTTAAACCATAATAAAAAGAAAAGAGCACCCGCAAAGACAGCCAGTAAAACAGGAAGCCTCAGCCACTGGGAAAATCCGAGCATCATTCTTGTGATCCACGGCAAATCCTGCCCCATCGCCTTGAAAAACTGGTTAAACTGCGGCAGCACACCTTCGATCATAACGGAACCCATAATAATCAAACCCATAAGTAAAAATAAAGGGTAATGAATTATTTTCCTCAGCTTTACTTTCAACTCGTAACGCTTTTTCAGAATATCCGAAGCCTGCCGTAAACTTTGCTTAAGATCCCCGTATTTTTCATTGAACGATAAGTAGCTCACAAGTTCTTTTGGGAAATCTCCTCCTGTTAGCTGTTCAGCAAAAGGATTACCTGCATTTAGCTCTTCGAATATTTCACTTACCCATTTCTTCTTATGACCCTCAGTGAAGCCCATATACATTTGTACAGCTTCCGACAATGTATACCCTTCTTCCAGCAAAGAGGCCAGCTGATGCAAAAAATCACTGCGTGACCCGTCATGTCTGAATAAACGCTTCATCCTATTACCAGCCTCCCTTTCCAAAACGTTCTATTTCTTTAAAAGGGATATAGCCTAAAGCTGCAGCCTTCTTTAAACCTCTGTTCAGAGAATAAGCAGGATACTGGCTCCCGATGGGTAAATCCAAATTATAAATACATTTCTTCAGCTCCTCCTCTTTCAAAATTTCAAATATCGCAACTCTTCGCCGGGCTCTTCTTTTTCGGCAGTACAGGCTGCAGTCTTCCCCGCAATAAGGACATAAAAGATCAATAAGCCTCTGGGCAGCGATGCCACGAACGACTTCCATTAAATCAGACTTGGAAATCCCTAAATCATTCAGTCTTTTTAAAGCTCCCTGGGCAGAAGCACTATGTAACGTGGTTAGAACCAAATGGCCGGTTAAAGCTGCCCTTACAGCCATTTCAGCGGTTTCACTGTCCCGCACTTCCCCCAGCATAATTAAATCGGGATCATGGCGAAGCAAACTTTTCAGGCCGGCCGCATAAGTGATGCCAGCTTTTTCATTAATCTCCATTTGTAAAAAATGAGGTTCCCTCTGTTCTACAGGGTCTTCAATAGTAATGATATTTTCATGCCTGGCTTCTTTTCTTTGTTTTAAAAGGGAATACAGAGTTGTTGTTTTACCTGCTCCTGTAGGGCCGCAAACGATAATCAGCCCTGCTGTATTATTCATCAGCTTTTCAAGCTGTTCAGATTGGGCAGGAAATAAGGAAAGGGAATTCAGACTTCCGGATGACTTCTGCGGAAAAAGTCTGATTACGAGGGATTCTGATAAAGGCGAAGGAAAAGTGGAAATTCTCATAAAAACTCTTTTTCTTTCAAATTTCATTTCAAGTCCTTTGTTTTGCGGTCTGCGTCTTTCTCCAATGTCCATTCCTGAAATAAACTTCAGATGCGAAATGAGCTTTTTCATCATTATTTGCGGCACACGCTCCATCACAATCAGCCTGCCGTCCACTCTAAACCGGACGAAAGAGCCTTTCTCCTGAGGAATAAGATGGATATCTGACGCTCCGCAGTACAAACCTTCCATTACAATTTTTTTTGTTTTGGTTATGACGTCCATTTTCATCTACCACCACCTTAATTAAAATTACGTACAGAACATACATTCGACACTTGCAGCTAAATTCCTTCTTTATATTAAAAATAAATTTAAAATTATGCACGGGGCCGCAAACCATAAAAAGTAAATTCTTCGGGTGAAAGAAGCGAGGACACCAAGGGGGATCAGCATCCCGAAGCAATCCTTATGAAAAAGTCAGCTGAAAACAAAACCCTGGGCAGGCGTCCAAAAAACCTGTACGGATATCTTTAACATGTCTTAGACTATTTTTGTCACAGGCCTTCCTCTCACTGCCAAACCTCTTCGATCCTTATCACATATAGAAAAGGCTGCCTCTTACGAGACAGCCTCTTGATTATTTATTTTTAAGCTCTTCAACATCATCTCTAAGCTTTTCTTTTGTTTCTTCAATTTCTTTTACTACCTGCTCAGCAAGTTCTTCGCCTTCAGCTTTCTCAGTATCCATTAGATCTTTCACATCAGAAGCAAGATCTTCTCCCATTTCTGTCGCTTTATTGGTAATTTTACCAGTTCTTTCAGATACTTTGCCCCACTGGTCTTTTGCCAGCTTAGACCACTCATCTGATTTATCCTTTGCAAGCTGGCTATATTCAGTTCCTTTTTCTTTTGCCAACTGGCTGTATTCAGTTCCTTTTTCTTTAGCAGCAGTTGTCACTTCCACTGTCTTATCTCTGGCTTCATTAGCCTTTGAATTAATGTCTGTACGAAGTTCTTTACCAGACTTAGGTGCAAATAACATGGCAGTTGAAGCTCCAACAATGGAACCTACCACTGCTCCTATAATAAAATCTTTTGTATCCATTTTACTCATTTAAAACATCCTCCTTCAATTTGGTAATATGTACTTTTTCTACGCTGTTAAACTTATTCCTTCTTTTCAAAAAAATAAAACGTGAAAATTTTTCCTTTTCCTTATTCTCAGTATTTATTACATTTTACCAGTTTAGTCACATTATTAGCTTGAAAATACATTTATTTATACATATTGCTGTAATATAATAAATATAGACTAGAACTTGGGAGTGAATCGGTATGGAACAGCAAACTTTAAAGATCACCGGCGTTTTATCAGATCCAACACGATTTTCAATTTACCAGTATGTGAGCAGGCAGCACCGGGATGTGACTGTTCAGGAAATAGCTGATACATTCAGGATTCATGCAAACGTGGCCCGCCTTCATTTGTCAAAGCTTGAGGATGTGGACATGTTAGTTTCAGATACAAAAAAAACCGGAAAAGGCGGCAGACCAAGCAGATTTTACAGATTATCAAATGAAGTCGTAAGTCTTCAGTTCCCTTACCGGGATTATCAGCGACTTTCTGAAATTGCCATTCAGACATTAAGTTCCCTCGGGGAAGCAGGAAAAGAAGCCCTCGTTCAGACAGGAGACCGGTTCGGATATGAATCTGCCAAAGATTTTGTCTCATCCCTCGGTCAAAACCCTGATGATATGGCAGTCGCAGAAAAAATTAAATTTATTGAGAAAATCGCTTTAAACCAGGGGCTTAACCCGGAGATTCATTACGATGAAGAAAAAAACGAAGTCATTTTCCGTATTTTCAATTGCACTTTTAAGGAAATTGCTCCCTCAAATCAAGGCGTTTGCCATATGCACCATGCTCTTATAAAAGGGATTTTCCGTTTCTTCTTCGATGACGTGAATCTGCAGGAACAATCCAATATGTTTGAGAAAAATGAAATGGCCTGTACGTATACAACAGTCGTACTTAACAGCCAGACTTAATACGATTTACTTTGAATTCCTCTCTATATTAACAGGACGGGCTCTGTCACCTCAAATTAATATTTATTATTATCACCAGAACTGCTCTTGTCCGAAGGCTTAGGTGGTGATATATAATATTTCTACTGACAGAGCTTTCCTGCTCTTTGTTTACAAAGTTGCTTATTCGATTTATAATAAGGTGAACTGACTTACGTTCATATTTTTTGTTACGCTACATATAAAGGAGGGGTAAGTCGTGGATCGCATGTTTAGAGTGCTCGGGTTCTGGACCGGGATTTTCGCTGTATTGTTTATGGTTGGGGATATGCATGCAGCAGCAATATTATTCTTCGGTCAAACAGGAATGTTTATTGCACTCAGTTACTTAAAGCTTTCAGAGCGCGTATATGTCTATATTTTTGGTGCTTATTTAACGTTATTTTTTGTTGGGTTTACGTATTACACCACATTTATTATGGTGCCTGAAATTGGCGGACATTAAAGACCTCACTGAAACCTTGACTTTTAAAAGTCAAGGTTTTTTAATCTGATAAGGATCTTCATGGAATAAGCTGTAATTTTCTGCTTCCTTCAGGTTCCTTCCATAAATATTTACCTGAAAGGATGAACTGATGCCGCCGGGATGAACTAAAGACTGTATCGCCCTGTTTTTTTTGAATTCTTCTGAAAAAGGATTCATTTCAGACGGCTCTTTTAAAAAAGAAAACAATCCTGCTTTTAATAAAAAATGGTCCTGCCGCTCATGGCAGACGAAGTTTAACCCTTCCTCCGAAACGATTTTCTCATAAGCGTCCCAAGGAATATGTGAGGTAAGATCCATTTCTCCCGGCCTTTTTAAAGGGTCGTTAACCATCTCGTGTTTATAGTACCCCCGTATCGACCCTTCTTTCCTTTCAGGCCGTATTAATTCCTCGTTCCTGTACCCATAGTCCACAGTGACCAGCATTCCTTTATCAATCCACCCGGCTGTTTCCCTAATCCAGTTCTCCATTTCTAAGCTCACTTCTGTACGAAAACCGGGAGGAAGATCAGGCCCAAACGTGGTGATCCAATTAATAACTTCTTCGTTTCTGCACGGTAAAACCTTTTCATGAAGGGAACTGTTTACGGGTTCAACATAAACTTCTTTCAGTCCCTCTTCACTCTGTTCAACAATATGTACAGGAAATGCGTCAAGCAGCTCATTACTGAAGAAAATTCCGTCAAAATGAGTAACTTTCTCTTTTAAATCACCGAGAGAAGCATAGATTTCGACACGCTCTTTAAATTCGTCCAGACGGTTTAAAAGTATCCGTTGGTGATAGGGGCTGGATTCAATTATATAGTAACGCAGGTCTTTAAATACATGAGGTTTCTCTCGATTTAAGTATGAAAGTGTATGATAAGCGAACGCCCCATCCCCTGCCCCTTGTTCACATATGGCGGTCTGGATCTTTTCTTTAACAAACACATCTGAAAAAAAACGGGCAAACGTTTCAGCAAAGACGGGATGAACATGGTTACTGGTATAAAAATCTCCTTCTTTTCCAAGTTTTAAACGGTTGTTAGTATAATAACCAGCCTCCGGATCATAAAGAGCTGTATTCATAAAAAATGCAAAATTCCAAGGCGGTGTCGATTTCTCTTTAAGCTTAGCTATCAACTCATTCATGCAGCTTTTCTCCCCCAAAAAAATTATTTTAACACTGTTGACATAGTGTTAATGTCGAATTATAATGAAAATGTCAGTAGAACAATGATCTTCGGGAGTTCCCCCTCCCCCCTCAAAGTTCATTGATACTTGATTAACTCCCCAAACGGCCTTCTATGTTCCCCATGGAAGGTCATTTTTTTGTCAAAAAACAGTAATTGCTGTCATATCACTTCTTCAAAAATAGGAAATGATACAACAGCAATAAACCTGCTTAATAACTCTCTTCTTCTTCTTCAATTTCTAAAATTTTTCTTGAAATGTCTTCCGTATTATTAAACTGGCCGGTCCGTTTGCCCCAGACAAACATCAGTATGGCAGCCCCCGACAAGCTAAGCATAGTTATTAATAATACCCATGCTTGCACAGTCATAGACGCGAGCAGCTGAACATGGTTCATTATCCTGCCTCCTGTTCCTTTTATATTCCTATTGTGAATCATTTAATTAGGAATATTCATAGAAAAACAGGAAGCTTACCAGCCAAAACCGTTGATAAACGGATTTGTTTCTTTTTCTTCACCTATCGTTGTTTCCGGGCCATGCCCATTGGCGACAATTGTATCATCCGGCAGATTCAGCATCACATTATGAATCGTATTCATAAGTGTTTCCTGGTCCCCTCCTGGAAGATCGGTTCGCCCAACTCCTCCCCTGAAAAGCACATCGCCGGAAAAAACGACTTTATTGTCCGGAAAATAAAAAGACACACTTCCCGGGGAGTGGCCCGGGGTTTCATACAGTTCGCACTCAAAACCTTCTATTTCCACGGCACCTTCTTTTTCATAATAAAAGTCAGCCGGACGGCAGGAAATCGGCTCTATTCCCATGAAAAGACCCGAACCGTTCAGTTCCGGTTTTGTAAGCCATTCTGCTTCAGCCCTATGTATGTACACCGGACAATCAAACGTTTGTCTGACTGCTTCTACAGCTCCAATATGATCAAAATGAGCATGAGTTAAAATGACAGCCGCTACGGAAAGCCCCTCACTTTGCAGCCATTTCAGCAGCTTCTCATCATCCCCTCCAGGGTCGACCATTAAAGCCTTGTTTGATTCGTTATATATAACAAACCCGTTTGTTTGCAATGGACCTAAAGATAATCGTTTCCATTTCATATTTATCCCCTCCTTGTCTGCTTTTATTGTACTATGGAAAGAGTAAAATTTTCAAAGGCAGTTATAACTGAATATATTTTTCATTCATTCGCTCGACAAAAATGAAAAAAAAAAGTAAAATAAGGAATGAACTTATGCTTGCAGATCAGGTTATACTGTGGCAGAAATGAAAATAAACTACATAAACTGTCACAGTATTTATTTAAAGGAGGTAAATGAGATGATATTGGGGATCATCACACTGTTAGTCACAATTTTATCTTTACTTGGCGGGTATGTTGAATTAAAACGCAAAAACTTCTTTGGAGTAGGCTTTGCGGCCGTTTCAGTAGCTGTGTTTGGCTGGTTTTCTATCCGTACGTTATTAGCTGTCATTCTTTACGGAGGCGGCGGAACTGTCGGTTAAGCCGGGTTTATAAAAAAAACCTGTCCGGATCTCCGGACAGGTTTTTTTTATTTATTCTTTATTTATCTCCAAATTTTTATTTACCGTCTCCATTTTTGCTTTCATGGAAGAAGGTTTGTCCCTTCTGTCATCGATCCGTATATTTGTTGCTACCCTCTTATGGCCCAGCTTAAAGGGGACTTCCTGGATTTCTTTCATTAATTCATATAAATCCTTAATATCACCCTCAATAATTGTACTCATAGGTGTGAGTTCATAAGTTACAGGCAGCTTGGTTTCTTTTAACATCCGGTGCACCTCTGTCACTACTTCAGATACACTTGTAGATGCTGAACCAAGCGGCATAATAGTAATATCGGCAATAGCCATATGTTTCACCTCTCTCTTTCGTCTTGTTTTTCTGATTTTATACGGAAACTCTTTTAATGCCAGTTTCCGGTAAGCCCTTATGGCGGTCTTCACATGCAGGTCGTCAGGTTCAGAAGTCGTCACCTGTTTTTGTAAATAGCCTGACAAAGCAATGAGCCATTTATGGACGATTGTTTCTTTTGTCCTGTGAAGCCAGTAAGTCATAAAAGGGAGCATCAACAGCGCTCCGTAAGTCGCCCTTTCCACTGAGACGCCCCACTCCACCCCATACAGGAAGAATAATAATGTGAGCGCAGCCGCGAGTATAAAAAAAAGGATGATCACGTTTGTAGAACAATAACGGTTAGTAATATTCGCCTTTTTAATCTCTTTAAGGTGCCTGACCGATACTTTATCTTTATAACTGAAAACTTTGTGTTCGGCTCCGTGGTATTTCCTCAATTCTTTAGGAAACCAGAAATGAGTCCCGAACAGAAAATAAACAAGCACATACCATGGGAGGCTGACACCCGGCGTTCTTCCAAAAAGATTAAAAATAAATGGAAGGGTGATTAATAAAACTAAAACACCTAAAATGAGATGAAACCATAAAGGCATCGATAAAAAGACTAACTTTCCTGTATAGAGCATATTTTTCGGAGTAACCGGTTTTATCCACAGCCGCTCTATTCCATTGTCATTGTATGAACAAGCTGCGTATTTTCTCCCAATAAATATAATGCCTTTTTGAAAGGAGAGGCCTTTTACCATAAATGCGTGCCTCCTTATCCTTCAATTTCCAATACCCAGTAGCTTTGAATCTGCTCCTCTTCGAAATGATCCTTCAGACGAGAGGTCTCGTCCCCTGCCAATTCGTGCTCAGTCCACGTGTGGTAATACCTCACGACAACGTCATCCGTTACAGGCTCGGAAAATTGAAACGTGACAGTTCCAGCTGGTCCCAGCATTCTGTTATCCTGCATTTCATTTGGAAAAACAGCAACTGCGCCTTCCGCTGAAAAAAACCACTCTTCTCCTTCATATACATGAGCATCCCCTTGAGAAAGAGTCGTTTCCGAATGGATTACTTCGTTGTTACCGTCCTCGAATACAAGTTCAATATAATCATTGCCATGAAGCCCGTCTTCCGGAAAATCATTCCATTTCCAGTCGACTTTAACCGTGTCTTCCTCCACTTTTTCCATATGAATAGAGACAGCGTTTTTTAAATTCTCATTTGAGGTTGTCTCTGTCCCGCCAAGGCTTAAATAACCGAAAATAAATAAACCTATCATAACTGAGAAAGGTAGCAATAGAACAATCTTATTTTCTTTCATAATTAAAAAACTCCTTTAATTTTCCTCAATCTTTATCATCTGCTGGTTTTCATTAAAGAAAAACCGGTAAAAAATAATAGTTACGAACATGGCGCTTAGAGAAACTGAAGCGAATATGCTTAATGATATAACAATTTGAAACCTTATGGCCTCAATAGGCGCCACCCCTCCAAGTATAAGGCCTGTCATCATTCCAGGCAATTGAACGAGGCCAATTGTCTTAAGGCCATCCACGTTTGGTATCATCGAAGCTTTAACAATTTTCCTTACAAGTATTTTAGAAGCTTGTTCCGGTTTAGCCCCGAGAGCAAGGGCGGCCGTAATCTTACCTTCTCCCTCTTTGAATTCACTTTTCATTCTTTCCAATGCCAGCCCTATTGCCACCATACTGTTGCCGAGCACCATCCCGCTCATTGGAATAACCTGATCAGGCTGAAATGAAATCATCTGAAAACCGAGCCAAATCGCAAGCACGAATATTTCAATAATAACAATAATGCATAGGGTGATGGGCCTGACATAAGGAATGCCAGCCCCTTTTTTACTTGCATGAAAAGCTGCGACGAGTATCATAACAGTCAGCATAATGGTAATACCAGTCAGGGGCTCCAATGAAAATAAATATGTAAGAATATAACCAATAAGAAACAGCTGAACGATCCCTCTGAAGGAAGACCAAAGGATGGATCCACTTAATCCTAACGAATATAAGTAAGAGAGAGAAACTGGAATCAGAACAAAAAATATTAGAAAAAACATGGACAGGTTAGAAATTTCCGGTGCCATCAGACTTTATTCACTCCTTTAAAAACGCTTGAAGACGTCTGCTTTGCGGGTCAGTCAACAGACGCCTTGTATCACCTTGTTCCACAATCTCCCTGTTACACATGAAAAATGTACGGTCTCCCAGCCTTTTCGCTTGTTTTATATCATGAGTTACCATTAAAACAGCTTTTACTTCTCTGGAAACAATACCTTTTATAAATTGTTCAATGACTTCCACGTTTTTAACATCAAGGGCACTTGTCACTTCGTCTAACAGCAGGACTTCAGGCCGGTTGGCAAGGGTTCTTGCGAATGCTACTCTTTGCTGCTCCCCTCCAGACAATTCTCTCACGTCTTTAGACAGAAAGTCAGAAGGTAATTTCACGATTTCCAACAGTTTTTCTCCCTCTTCATGTTTCCATTCATTGAATAAGGAAGGCCCGAATTTTAAGTTGTCTTCTACTGTTCCTTCAAACAAAGACGACGACTGAAAAACCATCCCTATCCGTTTGCGAAGCTGTTCAATTTTGTATTCTTTTATATTTTTATTATAGAAAAAAATCTGGCCGGATTCAGGATCCGCAAGACGGTTTAATAGCTTAAGCAAGCTGCTTTTACCTGCACCGGAAGGACCGATTAAAGTAATGATCTCACCTTCCGACACTTTAAAATCAATGTTTCTCAGAAAGTCCGATTGGACGTTTGACGCTTTTAAAACAGGTATAGGAGAACCCATAAGCTAGACACCCCTTCATTAAATCAATCGTATATAAAATAAAGAGAGAATTGAAAACCCGCTCCAATCCTCTCCTGACATTTATAAAGATGTGGTTTTTTGTCTGGCCAGCCATGCTGCACCTATGACTCCGGCATCGTTCCCAAGAGTGGCAATGTTTATGTTTGTCTCAGCTGCTATCTTCGGAATTGAGAACTGTTTAAACGCTTCTATCACATTATCAGTTAAAATGGAGCCGGCTTTGGAGACGCCTCCTCCCAGGACAATCGTTTCAGGGTTTAGGGCATTGGCAAGATTGGCCAGTGCAAAACCTAAATGTGTACTTGACTCTTTCACTACTTTAAGAGCTGTTTCATCGCCTTTTTTAGCTCCGTCAAACACGTCTTTTGCCGTCACTGTTCCTGATTCAGTTAAAACATCATTTAAATATCCTGTTTTAGATTCTTCCGCAGCTTCTCGCCCGAGTCTTGCAATTCCGGTAGCAGAAGACACAGTTTCAAGACAGCCTTTTTTTCCGCAATTACACGGGGCACCTTCGCTTTTAACTGCAGTTATATGCCCGATTTCCCCGGCTAACCCGCTTTCGCCATGAATGATCTCACCACCGGCAATAATTCCTCCTCCAACACCAGTACCAAGTGTAACCGCAAGCAGATTGTCAGCTCCTTCGCCAGCCCCTTTCCATTTCTCTCCTCCAGCAGCTAAATTAGCGTCATTATCCACGATTACCGGTATATGTAACAGTGTTTCAAGTTCGCTCTTTATTCCGTAATTTTTCCACCCTAAATTCACTGCTTCAATAATTACTCCATTCTCTACATCTATGTAGCCTGGTGCTCCGACACCCGCCGCAGTCAGTTGCTCAGGAGTAAAGCCGAGAACTTCAGCCCTGTGGTGAATTGATTCTGCGATTTCCTTAATAATATATTTTCCATTGTCTGTTCGGTTAGTGGTAATTTCCCATTTGTCTGTAATGTTCCCTTCATCTGTGATGAAAGCTAATTTTACAGTTGTTCCGCCAATATCAACACCAATAAATAAAGGTTTTTTCATTGTCATATCATCCTTCTCAACTTTTTCTACGGCTCTATTGTACCATGGCTTCCTGCACGCCACCCTGTATGTGGTGAACATTTATTAAACATTTATTGGTCTTTTCCGTGTGACCGTTCTTTTATTATGACAAGTTTTGCGTCCCTGTAAAACCGGGCATCAACCAGACCAAGCCGATATAATTCCTGCACTTCTTCTTCAATCAGGTCCAGATCGGCTTCCTTATCGCCTGTATAAATATATCCACGGTATGTTCTTATATGCTGGATAAGTTCAAAATAAGTCATATTAAAGGCTCCTAACCGTTCATTCATTAACAGGGAATTTTCCCGGCCGCTTTACTTATTATAACAGTTTTAGAACGGCTAATAATAATAAAAGGATAAGAGGCAGAAAATGAATAAAAGCAACGTATTTGAATGAAATAAACAGTTTAATCATTAACAGGAAGCCAGCGATCATTCCAGCCACTCCTAAAGGAACAAGCAGTAAAATAAACCAGGCAGAAAAACCAAAAGCGGCGAATTCCATCCCTAACAGGAAAAAAAATACCCCGATTACGATTAAATGGATATGCTTCTTGTAAGGAAGGTATCCGTAGGACGGGTGATGCAGACTGAAAAGAAGTAAAATTATCACAAAACACATGACAAACAGTAAAATCTTAAATAACAGCACAGGGAGCCAGAAAAAAAATGCGGCTCCAATGACCAACCCGAATATTAAAGGAAGTATTGAAATACATCCTGTAATAACCATTAACACAGGGAATGGGGACCTCCCTTTTGCAGCCGGAAGCATACCAATAATGAAGCACGCTAAAAAAATGGTAAATATTTCTCCAAAAAATTGTAACATAGCACAAACCCTCCTTAATTTCTAATGTATGTCCTAAAAGGTTAATTAAGGACTGTCATTTCATTTGATAGAAAGGGTTTTCACTTGATATACTGTTTGAACATACAGGAAGTCTAATAGAGAGAAAGAGGGAACAAATTATGTCTCAACAGAAATTAGAAGATATTCTTAAACAAGGCATCTATGGCTCACCCCAAATACGGCCTGATGAGAAAAAACTGTTTTTAAGCACGTATTCAGAAAGAGTTTATTTAGCACTAACTAAATCCCAAGTCAGACATAGAGTAATTTATGCAAAAGCTGAACAGACGATGCAAACGAAAAAAGACGCCCATTTATTTATTAACGGGGGCCTTAATTACCAGTATTACAGTAAATATATCCAGGCAGCTAATAAAAATTCCATTCCTTTTACTATTGTGAATGATGGGCAAAATTCCCCTTTAGGGATTGTTCTGGCATCAGAACGTTCAGCCGTTAATAATGAAGATCATATGTTTATCATTGACGATCTTTATAAGGATGATATGGGCGATTAATTCAAAAAAGCGAGGACCCTCAAAGGGTTCTCTTTTTATTTCCCTAAAAACAATCCATCATTATACCGAACCACCAATGGTGAAAGACATAAATGATTCTCCTGAAGCATATAAAAAAATAGATGTGCTTGTCTGCAAGGAGGATAATTTATGTTTAAAAAAATGAACAAACATTTTTATAAAATTTTTTTCTTATCATTCACGGCTGCCGTCATTCTTTCTTTTACATCCTTTTCCCAATGGCCATTTATGAATGAAGTATTTATTTTTTTCCCTGAAGATGAGCAGGTTTTTTTCAGGGAAGCCAAAACTGAATTAGACTTGCTAAGCAAAAAGGATGATGACGAATACACACTCAAATGGTCGTTCGCCTCTGAAACAAATAAGCCTGCTTTTCTAAGGAAAGATATGTCTATACTCTTTGACAATGGAGTATTTGCAGGGGCGAGAAAACAGTCATTAAAAGATCAGCTGTTTATAGAAGAGGCGGGCACTTTTGAAGGTGAAGACAGCGGAAGGTATAATGCCGTAACATTTCATCATGCTGAACTTCATTACCCTGAAGACATTTATAAAAGCAAACATACATGGAGTAAAGACCAGCTTTATGTGATTGATTCCCCGCTGACTCCATTATATTCATTTAAAGAAGCGGAAACTGAAGAAGATGCCCAGAGCAAGAAAATTTTGGATTCGATCATTGACCAGCAAATGGGCTATGTACTGGAGGGCTTATTGGAAGAGTTTCAGATTTCTGCAGAAGATTATCACCTGTTTACCCTGCTCGATTTACCGGATTATTTAAATACCCCCCTTCCAGGTTTAACAGAAAAAGAGACTTTCGCCGTACTGGGACGCTTATGGGAAGGCTTATACAGGTACTATATTTTAGGAATCAATACATTTACTGAGGAAAGTTACTCCCCCGAGGGCAACAGTATTCCTCATATTTTACTTCATAAAGAAGGAACCCACCTTTTAGTTCTTTATGAAACAAAAGATGGGTCCCGTCAGCAGCTTCTGCAGATGATACTAAAAGAAGAACCTGCATCTGATCAGGATGATTGATTAAGATCTTCAAGTTCAGATTTTAGATCCTGGTAGTCATTATTGCCAGGATCGGCCTCCAGGGCCTGTTCTACCCTCTCTAAAGCTTCTTCGTATGATCCTTCCTCATAGTAAATTAAAGCGAGATTATATTGAGCTTCATGAAACTCCGGATAATCGTTGACCAGTTGTTCAAGATTACCTTTAGCTTCATCAATCTCTCCCGTTTGAATTTGTGTATACGATAGTAAAAAAGCTGCATCTCTCATGATTCTGTCATCCGTTATATACTGAGTGCCTTCTTCGAATTGATTAAGATAGTGAAGAGCTGTGTCATAGTCTCCAGCTTCTGCAGCTTCACGGGCCATCTGGTAGTAAATGACATATATCCTCTCCGATTCCGCATCCTGGGTGTACCCGGCAAACAGCAGAATGACCGAACCTGTGACCGCTGCCAGAAGTGCAAGCATTTTAGACCTGGCTCCTTTTTGTCCAGGCAGCCCGACTATAGCCGAACCTGCAAACCCGCCGATTAATCCCCCAATATGGGCGCCGTTATCCACCATCGGCACTAAAAAACCAAAGGCAAGATTAATAACGAGAATAACGATTACATTCATCCCCATCGTACGGAAAAAAAGACGCTTATGAATCAGGCCAAAATACAGGAGAGCCCCAAAACAGCCAAAAATGGCGCCGCTCGCCCCTGCTGATACATTATCATTAAATACAAAACTTGAAACAGATCCTATAAACCCTGCTAAAAAATAAATTATGATAAAACGGCTCGTTCCAAAGATTCGTTCCACTGCCCCTCCTAAGTAAAATAAAGCAAGGGAATTCATAAATAAATGCAAGAAACCTATATGTAAAAACATCGCACTGAAAAACCGCCACCATTCCCCTTCTAATATAAGAGGGTCAAACTTGGCACCGAATTGTATCAAACTCAGAGTACTGGTTGTCGAGCCTGCCATTTCCACAAGACCAAAAATAACTAAAATAATGCTTAATAAAAGGAAAGTAAAATATGGCTTCCCGAAAAGAAAAACGCCTTTTTCTTTTTCCTCCTGTTTTCGTAACGATTGTTTCACATTGTATTTAAGTGTCCTGAGTAAATGTTCTTCCTGCTCGCTGTCTTCAATATAACTTTCAGGCAAATAAGGTGGCATTTCCTTAAGTTTCCACTCTGTAGCAATAGGGAAGAAGCGGTTCTTTAAATCACCCAATGGGAGAATCAGGGTGCGAAACTGCTTCTTTCCGCCGGCCGTAAAAGGAAGTGCTTCATTCGTGTACCGTTCATAATCATCTACAGGCAGATAAGCTGATAAGATAACATTTGTGACGTTAGCCTGTCTTAAACCAAGGCGCTTCCTCACTTGCTGTGCTCTTTCTTTAATTTTTTCTATATCCCTTTGCAGCTGGTTGCTCCAGTCATAGTTTTTTAGAGCCAGCCTAATCAAATGATAAGGTTTTTGACGGTCATCTTCGATCCAGGCTGTTTCTTCACGTTCATTAAGGTGAACAAGTCTCATCCCTTCCCGGTTAATTAAATGGTGAAGGGTTTCCCAAAACCTGATTGATTGGGTCAACGCATTCATAAGGCCCTCCTTTCCCTGACCATTTTTATCAGTTCGTCCTTTAAATGGGTAAATTCTTCAAATTCTGCGGCAGGCTGATGTTCAGTAGGTTTACCTTCCTTACGCGTATTAAGAAAAATAGCCTCCCACCCGGCGTCTATAGGACCGGCTACATCATGGGCCCAGGAGTCTCCTACAAATACAATCTCATGAGAAGGAAGATTCAGTTTTTTTTCCACCAGTTTGAATATTTCTTTATCAGGCTTAGAAACCCCTGCTTCTTCAGAGATAAAAATATGTTCTTCGGAGACCCATTTATTGATGCCTAATTTTTTCACTTTATTATATTGGGTGTCTGCAGACCCATTAGATACAATTGCAATTCTAACCCCATGCTCTGTTAGTACTTCAAACAGCTCGTGTACACCCTCAAAAGGCTCACTGTACTCATCTACAATGCTGTAATAATGATCATGGAAAAAATCAGCGTAATTATTTCCATAAGGAAGAGCCAGGTCTTTCATTGTTTCGTTAAATCGGATACGCCGATACGTTTTACCGTCCACTTCCCCGCTTTCATATTTGTCCCAGTATCTGTCGCAGTTCAGTTTAAATACCGGAAAAAATTGTTCATAAGTAATTTCGTGCGCCTCATTTATATATTTATCGCTAAATGTCTTGAAACATTCTTTTATTGCCTTTTTAAATGCTTCTTCATGGCTGAATAATGTATTGTCTAAATCAAAAGTAACGGCTTTCCAATCCATCTGCCAATTCACCCCGGAATTTATTATATCAAATTGGTTATAAAACCTGTATTTAACATGATTCCCTTCCTTGTATAAGAGCAAACAAACCCAAAAATAAAAAGCAATGATATTTCCTTCCCGGATAAGAAGAAAATCCATTACTTTTATTACCTTAAACCGTCCCATTACCGGAAGGTTTCATAAATCATTCTTTCCCTTACAGCTGGAATTCTCATGACCATAGAGACACCCCATTTTCGGATCCACCGATTGGATAAAAGTCTATTAATTACACGGTACCTTCTTCTGATCAGCATCCCTGCTAAAAAAATAACAACAAGATACATTAACCACTTCATTTTGTCATCACTCCTTAATAGTTAGAATGAGACAAAAAGAGACTCCTTATCCAAAAACTAAAGAGCATTTTAAAGGTAAAGGAAAACCTTTAAAATGCTCTTGATTAATACTTATTCAAACCGTTAACTTTCGTCAAAAACCGGTTTCATCGCTTCTTTTAAAACTTCAGCAGAATGGTGAAGCTGTTCCATTTCTTTTTCAGACAAATCAATCTCCACAGTTCTCTCCACTCCTCGTTCGGAAACGATGGCGGGAACGCCGATGTAAAGATCTTCTAACCCGTATTCACCTTTCATAAGGGTGGATACTGTTAAAATAGAATGTTCATTTCTTAGCACCGCTTTTGTGAGCCGGGCAAGTCCCATTGCAATTGCGTAATGAGTGGCGCCTTTTCTCTCAATAATGTGATAAGCCGCATCACGTACATTTATAAAAATTTCATCCAGGTCTTCGTCTTTACCTTCCGGTTTATATTTAGACATGTAGCGCTTTATTGGTTCTGAGCCTATTCGTGTCTGGCTCCAAACTGGCAGCTCTGTATCGCCGTGCTCACCCATAATATATCCATGAATGTTTCGTACATCAATATCAAAGTACTCGCTTAGCAGGAATCGGAAACGAGCTGTATCCAGTATTGTTCCTGAACCGATAACCCGCTCCATAGGAAGACCGGAAAATTTCCATGTAGCATAAGAAAGAACATCTACAGGGTTGGTAGCTACAATAAAGATTCCGTTAAATCCGCTGTTCATAACAGAACCAACAATGTTTTTAAATATTTTTACGTTTTTGCCGATTAAATCGAGTCTTGTTTCCCCGGGCCTCTGGTTTGCTCCTGCTGTTATAACAACAATATCTGCTTCTTTACAATCTGAATAGTCTCCGGCCCAGATTTTAGTTGGGGAACCAAACGGAATGCCGTGATTCAGGTCCATGGCGTCCCCTTCAGTTTTTTCTTTATTTAAATCAATAAGCACCATTTCATCAGTAATATTCTGGTTTATTAGTGAAAAGGCATAGCTTGAGCCTACAAAACCAGTTCCAATAATAACTACTCGAGACGTTTTTGATCCGTACATAAAATATTGCCACCTTTCAAATGAATATCTAATAATATGTGATCTGTTTCCAATTGTACAGTAATTCAAACGTATTAAAACCTCTGAAAGCGAATACAGATTGTCAATTTTGTTACATTATCACAGTGTTTAGATTTACATCCCTATATAACGCGAAAAAATCGTTTTTGCACGGGATGGATCTTCCGTCCCTTGCACCAGCGTCCGTCCATCAGGGAACAGAACGAGTGTTTCGCCTTCCTCCACCTGTACTCTGAGCAGAAAGGGAGTTTTCTTAATAGTTTCGGCCCTGGGGCGAAGCTTTTCTGCCCATTCTTCCAGGTTATAAGAAGAAGGGTTGATGATTTGCGTAGTCTCCCTGCCGCATAATGTGGTTACCTGATCGCTTTCAGGCTGGTTTAATGACGGAAATTCTTTTAACTGGCAAGTTGGACACTTTTCATTAGCTTTCCCAAGTTTCATTGAAAAATGATGGTTTTTCCAAACATCAAAAGTAGTCAGTTCTTCCGGAATCTCATGGCTGTTTCCTGTCAGAAGTTTTATGCAGGCAAGGGTTTCCAGACTTGCTACAATGTCCACCACCGGTGAGAGAACACCTATCGTATCACATGTCTGTCCAGCGGCATCATGAGCAGGGAACAGGCAGCGGAGACAACACGTTTTGCCTGGAATAAAAACCGCGCCCATTCCCCTTGAACTAACGGCTCCCCCGTATATAAACGGAATGTTGTATTTATAGGCTGCATCATTAATTAAATATCTAGTCGCAAAATTATCTGTTCCATCCACAATGACGTTCACTCCGTCTATAAACTCTTCCAGGTTATTAGAAGAGATATCAGTGACATGTCCTTCCACTGTGATATTACTGTTTAGTTTTTTTAGTTTGTTTTCTGCTGCAACTGCTTTAGGAAGATAGTTTTCAACGTCATCTTCATCAAATAGTGTCTGCCTCTGCAAATTGCTTAATTCTACGTAATCCCTGTCACAAAAGACAAGGTGTCCGACTCCAGCGCGGGCCAGATGGTTGGCAGCCACTGTCCCTAACGCCCCCATTCCGATAATAAGCACTTTTGATTCAGCTAATTTTTTCTGTCCTTCTTCCCCAATTGGATTAAAAAGCATCTGTCGTGAATAACGTCCCCACATTTCTTCCATCCAGTTTTCTCCTTTCTACACGTAAAAAATCGCACCTGACACTCCTCCTAAAATCATACCGGAGAACGTGCAAATATGATTGACAGTATCGTTAGTTATCCATTTCCACCCTTTTACTGTCCTCGTCCGCTGCTGGCAGTGGTACGGCTTTTCAGTTAGTATCCCGCATCGGTCACACTTAAATAATACCTGAAAAAAAGCACCAGTAAACGCGTCAAGCCACTGACTAATAAATCCTGTTAATAAAAGAAATGGCCAAATTAGCCACATGGCAGCAAAAGAATCTGCTAATCCGAAAAGAATATAAGCCAGCAAAACAATAAATAAACTTCCAGCTAATGCTCCTATAGTCCCCTTTGCAGAAGTTCCTCCTGACTGCCCAGGAAATACAGGCTTCCGCGTAATGACCATAACCGGCTGAACCGGACTGCTTTTTCCGATTGAGGAAGCCCATGTGTCGCTGTTAGCAGCTGCCAGTGAACCTATGTACGCAGCGATCCAATAGGACTGCTCAGTTAAAATAAACATTAAAGCCGCCGCGGCTGCCCATCCGCCATTGGCCAGTACCTGGCTGGCATCTCTTTTTTCTCCTTTATCCTCAAAATCTTCTTTCGATGTAGATTTACCCGAATAATATCTTCCTAACCATGTAGAGGAAATGAAAAAACCTGCAAGAAGCAACAGACCATTTATGGAAAAGGCTAAGGTTATTACTGCCCCAATAACTGCACTGGCCGCTGCACCCCCTGGGGTCAGGGAGTGTGCTTTCCAGGCGGCAAATGCCAATAACAAAACGCCTGACAAAAGAAAAAAATCACTCATATTCTCCCAGCTCTCCAAATAACTTTTCCGGGCTGTTATGACAGTCGGCATAAATTAGTTCTGTTGGTGTGACAAGCCACTTAACTGGAATATCATGCGTTTCTGCAGGCAGTTCATTAACCACCTGAAAATCATAACAGAGAGAAACGGTTTCAAGTGGATTGGATGCCAGAAACCGGTCATAATAGCCGCCGCCATGGCCAACCCTGTAGCCTTTCCTATCAAAAACAAGGCCGGGAACAATCAGTAAATCGATTTTCCTGTTGTCAAAAAGCTCACATTTGGTTGGATCAGGTTCTTTCAAACCGTAAAAACTGTTTTCGAGCTGACTTATATCATTCAGTATGTAAAATGATAATTCTTTTTGATTAGGGACGCATTTGGGCACAGCTGCTTGTTTTCCTTGCTCCCACGTTTCTTTTATGATTGGCCACGTATCTATCTCGTCTCCTACACTCACAGTAATCCCTATCGTTTTGCTTTGCTTCCAAATTTCCAAAGAAAAGAGAGAAGAGTAAATACGGGACATGGCCTCTCTTTTAACTGATGGATCCAGGCTGCCAAGAGTTTCTTTCATTTCTTTCCGCCATACTTTCTTATCCATATTACATTCCCTTCCCCTGAAGTATTATCTAACTTAATGCACCCTTTATATTTTAACAAATGGCGTGTATAAAGACATTGTTTAAATGAAGGGCGGTTATAATTTTTTGCTTATTAATCCTGTCCGGGACCCAAAAAATAAAAGAGCGACCTGGAACACGTATTAAGACGGTTTCCGGTCGCTCTTACTCTTATTACTTTGTCTCACGGTGCAACGTGTGACGGCCTAGACGCGGGCTGTATTTTTTCAGCTCCATACGGTCCGGGTTAGTACGTTTATTTTTTGTCGTAATGTAGTTACGGTCGCCTGTCTCAGTGCAAGCTAAAGTGACTTGTACACGCATATTTTCCCCTCCAAACTCTATACTTACTCATACCTTAAAAATAATAGCAGAGTTTGCAAAGACATTCAAGAGGAACAGTCAAGTCACTGCTATCTTTTTAAAACTTCTTTAACTGGAGCCTTTTTCTTCCCTAATAAATTTCTCAGTGATTCGTGGCTTGTCTCTAATGCACAAAGATTATCATGGGAAACTTCCCAGTCATATAAATGAGCATATCCGTAAGGATCGAGTTGAATCTCATACATCATTCCCCATGCAGAGCTTTCTTGAGAAACAGGCTGAAAAAAAGTGTGAGGAGGAGAACACTTCAAACTGTTATTTAAATCAGTCTCATTCGTCTGATACTGTAAAGGTCCTCCGGAAGGCCCTAATCCTCCAATTAAGTAATAAGATTTATCATGGCACAGCATCATTGCTTCATTGTGAGGGGAAAAATATACAAAAGGCACACTTTGATAATCTAAGACATTATAATGAATTCTTACTTGTATGTGAGCAGTTAACGGCGTTAAATTCCGGAATAAAAGCTTATGAAGCCTTGTCCCTTCTGCATGCCCGGGTAAATGAATCCATTTTATTTCAACACCCGTCGTATAATTTTCCAAAAAGTGATCACTGCCAGACGGCTTTAAAGTCAGTAAGCTGTCTGACAGACCAGTAAGCAGGTATTCGTTAACAAATGGCCTTCCTTCATGTTTTAAATGTCCCATTAAAAACTCCCCTTCTCTTATTGTTACTCTAAACCTATCGTATAAGGGAATATCAATTTGAACAAGGTGGTTATTTTGTCACTATTTGTAAAGCTCTGAATTAGCAGGGAAACGTTTAATTAATTTTTCCTGAAAATTAACTTTTAAGGGTGTAAACCTGTACCTTTCTCCTTAACTTCCTTCTATTAGACAATTTTCTTATTATATTATTGTTAATATTTGTTGTGAATTTATGATCATGATTTGCCTATATCATTGCATTTATAATAACTATTTACCAAAAGTAATCTAGTTTCTGGTAATATAATATAAGCTGATTTTTACAAAGGTTAGGGGGAAACGAGATGGAATGGGTTATTACAGGTTTATTCAGCCTGGCTGCCATATTATTTATTTTATCTTTTTTTAAGCAGGAACCTTATAAAGAACTGGAAAAACAAATTGAAAATACGTCGATACAGATGATGCAGGAGATCTACTATTTAAAGAAAAAAACGAAACTCCTGGAAGAAGAATTTATGATTGAGGCTGAGAGGACAGGACCCGAGGCACAAACAGCAGCCAGAGCCCCGTACACCGTCACCCGGGATGTTGTTTTATCTATGTATGAAGAGGGTTATTCAATAGAAGATATTGCTGTTATGACAGAAAAAGATACGGAGCATATAGAAGATTTACTGGCAAACTGAACCGGGATCGCTGAACAAAAGCGGTTATAATCAGCTGAGTAAAAGCTGATAGAATGAATTTTAGCGTCCATGGATAAACTACCCCTAAGTTTACTGTAAAAGGGGGGGTAATTTGAAAACATTCGGTTTAATACTCCTGGTCACTTTTGCTTTTTTAATCATCCCCATTCATTACATAGCGGTTTTGCCGTTGCTGCAAATGTTTTACTTTCCTAAATTCCTGCTCATATTAATTGTAGTTTTTGCCTTCCTGGGGGCTATATTGACTGCAGGTTACGACCATTAAAAAAAGCGTAAGCAAGGAATCCCTTGTCTTACGCCTTTTTAGTTTAAAACCTTAGTCTGAAAGTTCATTCTCCAGTTCATCTACTTCCGCCCCGTCATCAGGAAGGGCAGGCCCGTCGCGTTTTTCTTTTAATTCGAAATAGGCTTCAAGAGCACCTTCAGCGATACGGTTCGCAACACCCGCACTATCTTCTCTTTCTGTGCCGGGCACTACGACAGCCACGGCTACCTCAGGGTTATCGTAAGGCGCGTAACCAGCAAATGTCTGGTTATTCGCATCGGTTCCGTTAACACTAACCTGGGCCGTACCTGTTTTTCCAGCTACTTCATAATCAATATCCTGAAAATAGCTTCTAGCTGTTCCCTGACTGCCGTTAACAACTCTGTGAAAACCTTGCTGAACCCTTTTCATATAATTTTCATCCACATCGAGATAATTTAATATTTTCGGTTCAAACTGCTGGGATAAAGCTCCCAGTTCTTCTTTATTTTCGTTAGGGTCACGTATTTCTCTCACTAGACGCGGAGCAATCCGGTACCCGTCATTTGCTATCGTAGACGCATATTGGGCCAGCTGTAACGTCGTATACGTATCAAACTGCCCAAATGATAAGAAAAGGTAAGGGCCGACTTCACCAGAGAGCAACCTTCCTTCTATCCCTTCCATTTCGTTTGGTAGATCAATGCCCGTTTCTACACCTAAACCGAACTGTCTGTAATAGGAACGCAAAGTATTTAAGCCAGGTGTCACGTCACCCCAGTTTGATCCTGAAATACCGTACGTATAGCCTACGAGCCTCATCGCAACTTCGACCATATAAATATTTGAAGAGCGTTCAAGAGCTGACAGATCATCCACGTAGCCAAGCGGTCTGACTGACCTGATATCCGGCGAGCCGGGCAAAGAGTAAGGACGGTCATACACACCCTGCCCGGGCGACATGACTCCTGTATCAAACCCAGCCAGCACGGTAGCCCCTTTCATGGCAGACCCGACTTCATACGCCTGAGTGAAAGTTCCAAGATCACTGTTATAACCTGCCATGGCAAAGATATCACCGTTATTTGGATCTTTTAAAACGACGAAGGCGTCTTCTTCTTCTATAAATCTCGAACTCGTGCTGGACAACTCGTCTTCAATAACTTCGTGTACTCTCTGCTGAAGTTCCATATCGATCGTTAAAACCAGGTCGTTTCCTCTGCTGCCCTCTTTTTGTTCCGGATTTCTTAACAGATTCCCGCTTTGATCCATAAAGTTATCTATCTGGCCTTTTTTGCCTCTCAATACTTGTTCATACTGGGCTTCCAAATAGCTCCGGCCCACTTCTTCATTCCGCTCATACCCTCTTGATAAAAAGTCCGCTAAGTTATCTCTGGGGATAGCTCCTACTCCTCCGAATAAAGAGCGCAACGTATCACCGTAGACATATTTTCTGGCGGAATCACGGATAATATCGACGCCTGGCAGATCTTCCATATGCTCCATTATTTGGGCTGCTTCCTCATACTCGATCCCCTGTTTAACTTTATGAGGAAGATTGTTATAGCCTGAATTAAACTCCCGCCATATAAAAAATACTTCTATTTCTTCCTGTGAAAGCTGTCCTAAATCTTCTTCACTTATCTGCTCAAGCCTTTCAACATGTGCCTCTGAATCGCTCAGCCCTTTTTCATTCGCTTCTTCGACAGTAAGAAGGTCCAGAAACTCTTCCTCGTTTAAAAGCGCCCAGTATTCACGTCTGTCTCTTATAAAGCGCCCTTCCAGGTCTCCTTCATACTCAAGCGTAATAAATTGATTTAAACGGCTTGCAACCTCAATCATTTCATCCTGCGGAGTGTTCCGGTTAGTATATGTAACAGTCAAATTTAAGTCATTATCTACTAACAGATTGCCGTAACGGTCATACATTAGCCCTCGCGGCGCATCGACCGGCTGGCTGATGTTTACTGTTCTTTCCAACTCTTCCTGGTACTCCTCACCTTGCACAATCTGGACAACCCCCAGCCGCAAAATCAAGGCTGAAAACAGCAGAAAAACAAGGAAGAAAAGGATGTTTAACCTGACAGGCAAATGAGGTTTCTGATGTTTTTTATCGTTCATAATATGACCCTCTCTATATAAAATAGCACGTTCGCTTTAAGCTTCAGGCTCAAGAATAGGCACCTTATCTTAAAGAATAAGGTGCCTAAAAGTGTGCCCGCATGTGCGGTTATCTTCCAGATTTCACGAACCCGCCTTAGGCAGGTGGGTGCCCGCAAAAACACTTTCAGCTTCCTGAACCTTACAGGCATGCTGTCGGTGTTTTAATTTAAGGCTCCCAAGTGAATTGGTGTTCGGTTCGAATTAAACTCGAAGTTCACCAACACCGCAGGCATCTTTAATTTAGATTTATTATATCATAGGGAGAGTTGATTATTAAAGCAGTAACAGACAATAATTTATCTTTTTTTCAAAGCTGTAAAGGTCTCTTGTTCCTTTGCCGAAGGAAGCTCTATAGATCTGATCCATCCGTAAATGCATAAATGGCCTGCGCCTAATACGGCTAATGCGGCAGGGATGCCATTTTTCTCCCCGAGAAGATAAATAGCTGCCAATAAAAAAAGTATGGAAACAATTCTCCCCGCATTCAAGTAAAGCTCTCTGATAACAATATATTCAATCCGCATTTCACCGGCTTTCCAGCCGCTCCCGATCACGTCATATGTTAAAGACAGATAAGGGACAAGCAGTAAAGGATAGGCCAGAGAAACAAATATTCCGTAAGTGATCAGCCTTGCAAAACTAAGCTCAAACACGATCAGGAAAACAGCAGCGTAAAGGATAATTCCACCTATAAGAATCGCTCTTTTCCTGAATTTTTTATTTAAAAATCTTCCGACAAGATAATAACAAATAAACGCGGTCCCTGAGGCAATTAAACCGTAAGTTCCGAGAGCCAGTTCACTGCCTGTGGTGACAAACACCCATACGACAATTACAAATATAAAACTTCCTTCTCTTAACCCCTGAAAGAAATTTGCCCTCAGTACATTTTTCCACGGTTTGTATTCTTCCCGGAGGTTAAACACATCTTTTAAATGGTAACTTCCCTGAGCGGAACGGCGTTTAAGGAAAAAACTTAAAATCACTGCCAATACAAATAAGCCAAGAGATATGGAGAAAATAACATTATATCCAGTCAGCTTATCCATATATGTAATAACCGTCCCTGCGAAAATTGGACCAATCATGCCCGCAAAGGAAGTCAGCAGTCCTAAAAATCCGTTAAAAAAATCTCTTGTCTCAGGTTCTGTAATTTCGAACGTTAAAACATTAAAAGACAGCCAGTAAAACCCATAGCCAATTCCTAGTAAGATACCAAGAATGATTAAATATTTTCCCGCATTCTCCCCCATCATTAAGACAGTTAAGAAAAAACCTGAGAGGAATATAACACCCAGGCGGAGTACAATTATCCGGTCTATTTTCTTCGCCCATTTCCCGGCAAGTATGAAAGTCAGCGGCTGCATAATAACTATAAACAAATTATAAACCGCTAACTTGACAAACTCTTCGGACTGCTTCCATAAATAGACATTAACAAATGTATTTGATAAGGCTATGCTCAAAGCATACAAGCCGCCTATAACAAGCAGCAATTGGATATCTTTATTCAGTTCTACATCTCCGACCATCGTCTGGACCCATTTTTTCATATGCTAACTCTCCTTTTACCTTCCCATAACGTAGTGTGTCACGAGAGTAAAAGGATATTCGCTTCTTTTAAGGCAATAGGGAATCTGTACTGCATTTTTTAGCTGCATACATAAAAAAGGCACCGCACAACTTAACAGTTGGCGGTACCTTTTTCAACTTATTTTGCTTCAGCGTAACGCTTGGAAACTTCTTCCCAGTTAATAACATTGAAAAACGCGTCAACATATTCAGGACGCTTGTTCTGATACTTCAAGTAGTAAGCATGCTCCCAAACATCTACACCAAGAATTCCAGTTTTACCTTCCATAATAGGAGTGTCCTGGTTTAATGTGCTTGTAACTTCCAGTTTGCCATTGTTAACGGCAAGCCATGCCCAGCCTGAACCAAAGCGGGTTAAAGCAGCATTTTTAAATTCTTCTTTGAACTTCTCAAAGCTTCCGAAAGTTTCGTTAATTGCATCGGCAAGCTCGCCAGTAGGGGCTCCGCCGCCATCCGGAGACATGATTTGCCAGAATAATGTGTGGTTATAATGTCCTCCACCATTGTTTCTTACAGCACCGCGAATGCTTTCAGGAAGTGCATCCAGGTTAGTAAGTAAGTCTTCTAAACTTTTTCCTTCAAGGTCACTGTGACCTTCAAGTGCAGCGTTTAACTTTGTTACATACGTATTATGGTGCTTGCCATGGTGAATTTTCATTGTTTCTTCGTCAATGTGAGGTGTAAGTGCGTCGTGTGAGTACGGTAGTTCTGGTAAAGAAAATGCCATTCATATCTCCTCCTTGGTTAATTTATGTAGGACTGTGATTCCCCGATGAACGGAAAATCATCCCACACAGATACTACCTTTTCCACTATTGGAAAAGGTTTTATCCTGTACAATTTTTACATTATCAAATTTACCCTTTCCTTTCAAACGATAAACCTTTGAATTTTAAAAAATCACTAAGTTTGTTCGGGTAATTCTATTACACCCTCGTCAAAAAAGGAGCGCTCACCCTCCCATCTATCTCTGTTTAATAAAGCTTTGAGCCTCTCTTTTTGAAATGTTAAGTTCGCCTCATAATAATTTTATACTGAAGGCTGATAACTCATTCTTGGGTTCAGCATTTCGTTCGGACTCTTTAATTGAAAAGTATTTGCAGACAGAGAGAAATCAATTTTTAATTTCTCATCATACGCCCACTCTGCTCTCTTTTGAATAGCAGTACGGTAAGGTGAAGATTCTGTCTCTACCATTTTTTCCTCTTCTGTGAGTGTCTCTGGTTTAACTTCCTGCAGTCTGCTTACTCCGTTGACCGCACATCCGCATCCGTCTGTTTCATATATAATTAATAAAACACTTTCATTTGGTTTGAAGCCCAGTTCTTCTAATTTATTTTGCGCTCTTTTTGTAACTTCAAGTATCATTTCCACACTCCTAACAAACCTTAAAAAGTTTTATTCAGTGATATCTACGCGTATTTTAACATACCAGAATACAAAAAAACTCACTGGCAAATTTACCAGTGAGTGTGAACGTTAAAATTATGGCGGAGGAGGAGGGATTCGAACCCCCGCGGGCCGCAAAGCCCCTGTCGGTTTTCAAGACCGATCCCTTCAGCCGGACTTGGGTACTCCTCCGTATAACATGGTGGACCCTGTAGGACTCGAACCTACGACCGGACGGTTATGAGCCGTCTGCTCTAACCAACTGAGCTAAGGGTCCATGTTTAAAATCATTTTTTATAATTTTTCTTGCAGTGGACGTCCCCGTCTGTCCCTTCCTCTTCCAGCTCTGCTTCGGAGATCATCCGTCGGGACAACTCGCTGTCTTTTCAGGAAGCTATGCTCGTTGCTCTAACCAACTGAGCTAAGGGTCCATGTTTTAATATAAGAAAATATTTATGGTAGCGGCGGAGGGGATCGAACCCCCGACCTCACGGGTATGAACCGTACGCTCTAGCCAGCTGAGCTACACCGCCATTTCGTTTAACCTTTTCTCAAAGACAATGACTATCTTAGCATGATATAAGATCATAAGTCAATACAGATTTTTATTTTTCTGCAAAAATATTTTACCAGGGAGTAAATGCTTTACACCCTGGTATATATTTTCAGCAAAATCAATCTTCACCAATGATCGCTTCCGCAATATTAACGGAGTGGTCGCCGATCCTTTCCAGGTTACTGACCATATCAGCAAAGACAATTCCTGCAGAGCCTTCACATTTGCCTTCATTCAAACGCAGAATGTGTTTTTTCCGCAGCTGTCTTTCCATTTTATCTATTTGTTCTTCTTTTAATACGACTGACCGTGCTGCTATCATATCATCTTCTTCAAGTGCTTTGACAGCCTGGTTAAGAGTGTCCACCGTCAGGTTAAACATTTCTCTTAAATCTTCCATAGCCATTTCAGACATTTTAACTTTATTCGTCACTTGGTATTCTGTCAACTCAATTATATTTTCCATATGATCCCCAACTCTTTCAATATCCCTGACAGTACCCATCAGCATGGAATGGAGGCGGGAGTCCGCTGAAGTTAATGAGTTTGTTGAAATCCTAACTAAGTAATCAGTTATCTTTCTGTCAAGATTATTTACAGCGTCTTCAAACTGGTAACATAATTCAGCGTGTTTTTTCTGCTTTGTTTCTACAAACTTAGACGCTTCTTCAAGACCTTGTTTAGACAACTCTGCCATCCTGAGTGTCTCTTTCTTAGCCTGGCCTAGCGCAATGGACGAAGACTGGGTAATTAACACAGGGTCCAGGTGCTGGGCTTTATATTCAATAACTGTTTCTTTACCAGGTATAAGCTTTGTCACTATGAGAGCGAGAACAGCAACAAAAGGCAATTGAATAACAACGTTCGTAAAGTTAAAAATACCGTGAGCTACCGCTATAGTCATTTCCGCATTTAAATTCATCGCCTGTTGTAAATAAGCCATCATGGAAATATAAGGCTGGATGACAATTAATACTAAAATCGTACCTACCAGGTTAAAGATCACGTGAGTTAAAGCGGCACGTTTAGCTGCAATTGAGGCACCTAAAGCTGCCAGTACAGCTGTTATAGTTGTACCAATATTGTCACCAAATAAAACGGGAAGCGCTGCACTAAGGTCAAGGGCTCCCTGGGCAAACAGCTGCTGAAGCAAACCGATAGCGGCGGAGGAACTCTGCACACTCACTGTGAAAATGGTTCCAATCAAAACACCGAGCAGCGGATTCTGGCTCATACTGACAGTTAATTCAGCAAATGCTTCAAGTTCCCTTAATGGATAAAGCCCTTCTCCCATAAGGTTCAATCCGTAGAAAAGAGCCCCGAAACCAAAGAACACCTGCCCAATGTTATTTGCTTTTTTATTTTTCAGGAAAAAGATTAAAAATGTACCAATAGCAATAATCGGCAAGGCATAATCAGATATTTTCAAACCGATAATAAATGCAGTTATCGTAGTACCAATATTTGCGCCCATTATCACTCCTATAGATTGACGCAAAGTCATAAAACCGGCATTAACCAGCCCAATAGCCAAAACGGTGGTTCCTGTACTCGTCTGGAGGAGTACGGTAACGACCACGCCGGCAAGCACCCCCATGATGGGATTACTCGTAAATTTATCAAGAATATCTCTCAGTTTGTCGCCTGCTACTTTCTGCAGGCCATCCCCCATATACTTAATTCCAAAAAGAAAAATGGCCAGTCCGCCAAAGAACATAAACAGCAGATCTCTTAATTCCAGTTCCAAGCCTTCGTCCCCCTGATTCTTTTAAAATTCGATAATATGTATCACCGTTCCCCATCGTACGCTTCCATTATTAATTATTTGTTAATGTATTGTAAAGATTTTATTAAGTTTTTAAAAAACCGTTCACAAAAAGAATTAATTATTAACATTTGGATATCCTTGTTCCGTTTCCTCTGTTCATTTACAATTAATATTGGAATAAAATTCATTAAAACAAAAAAACAATGGAACCAAGGAGTGGAGAAATGAATATCGTCAAACAATTTATTAAAAGTTTACATTCACCGGAAACAATTGCAAAATTTCGCTTCCAAAAAATAGGCAAAACAATTCTTTATGTTTTTTTTCTTATGCTCATTACTTCTATTCCAATGGCTGTGGTGATTGGAAGCAACTTAAATAATATTTACCAGGACGTTGATACCCATTTAACAGAATCTTTTCCTGACTTCCATATACAGAACGGTGTCCTGCAGTCAGAAACAGATGAACCCGTCATTATTGATGATCAGGATACCACTCTTATATTCGATCCAACAGGAGAGTATACACCTGCAGATACAGCCCAGTTTGATAATGCGTTTGCTCTTTTAGAACGGGAAGCCGTCCTGAATACAGATGGATTCCCTCAGACTTTCGGTTACCAGGAATTCGGTCTTGACCTTACTAAAGACCAATTGAATGACCTCGTCAATACAGTTGGCGACTTAATGCCGTTAATTATTACGGTGGTTATTCTGATAATGTATTTATTTACGACTGCTTTAAAGTTTCTTGGTATATTTACACTGTCAGTGATCACACTTTTACTGAAACGAAAGGTTGCTGACCAGCTGACTTACAAACAAGGCTGGATTCTATCGGCTTATGCAGTAACGCTTCCAACTGTTCTGTTTGCAGTTATTGAAGGAATCGGCTTTAACCTGCCTTTCTCTTTTGCTATTTACTGGGTAATAGCTATTGTAATGATGAATCTTGTATTAAAAAACATTCCTGCACCGAGGCAGGCAGCTGAAGAAACCAATTAATTTATCCGGCTGTTCCAAGCGGCAATTCTCTTTTAACGGAATTATCGCTTTACCTGTAAATAGTCACAAATTTTTTGAAATTAGGGTTTAAGCAGAAAAATTGTGATATATTATTTATATAGCGTTATAACGAACACAGCTTGATGAAGAGTGTATTATACGCTAATGCACTTTTGTTCCGCAGAGGAGGATACCCGCGATGATTGGAGAACGAGTGAAAAAATATAGAAAAGATGCAGGTATGTCATTGACCGAGCTTGCTGACAGAGCAGGTGTTGCAAAATCCTACCTGAGCGCTCTGGAAAGAAACATACAGACAAACCCGTCTATCCAGTTTCTTGAAAAAATTGCCCAAGTACTGAAAGTAAATATGGACCAACTGTTAAACGACCAATCCAGCGGATCAGATAATTCATATAACCAGCTGGACGATGAATGGCAATCCCTTGTAAAAGAAGCAATGGAATCGGGGGTTTCTAAAGAAGAATTTAAAGAATTTCTTGAATTTAACAAGTGGAAAATACAGCAGAAATAAACGTTGCCTCTCTACTGCCTTCACCATTTACTAAAAGTGGTGGAGGCAGGAGGCAACGTTTATTTTTTGTCTTACCTGTCATATGCACTCAAGGAAATTAAATCTCTGCCTCTGCTTATGCAAACTAATGCTATTCATCCCAGTGAAAATCTAAGTAGCGAAACAAAATAAGAGTAAATACCAGCTAATTAGCAATAAAACCCTTAAAATTAGCTGTTTCTCCTATTAAATGAACAAAATACGTTCTATATATCGTATATACTCAATTTATCTTCATTTTTTGTTTTTTCCAAAAATGTTTTTGTGCGTTATAATGAACGAAATGGGTTCATTTATTGATGAAGGAGGAGGTAGGTATGCTTGGAGATATGATACGGCACAGGAGAAAAGAAAAGGGGCTCACTTTGTCAGAACTTTCAAGGAAAACTGGAGTGTCCAAGTCTTATTTAAGCTATTTAGAAAGGAATATGAAAAAGAACCCGTCTATTGAGATTGTGAAAAGAATATTTCTCACATTGGATCTTCCACTTACTCCATTGTTTTACCAGGAGACGGCTGCCGAAGACACCCTAAAAAAAAAAGAATTCTCCTTAAAATGTAATACCTTTACCGTATAAATCTATAAGAGAAAGCTTCTTCAAATAAATTGAAGAAGCTTTCTCTTATGTACTAAACATTGCTTTTTTCTTTGCCAGAAACTCTCTTACCTGCTTTACAGTCAGACCTGATTCTCTTGCTGTTTTCATAAGTTCCACCCAATCATTGTAATCATCCTTATTCGTATGGCTGTTATCCATATTGAACATTTGAGCCCCCTCCCGTAAAAACCAATCAAAGCCTGCTAGGCAGCTCAGCCATCATAGGGGTGAATAAACCTTCACTCCCCTTAGATCTGTAACTTTGCGTCTTTATTTTTCAATAAATTTGCCTTTGACTAGAAGAAACCAGTCCGGACGACTAATTAGTCTATCTAAAGAACTAAGACAACTTTATTATAGAATTTTATTAGTGTATTTTTGTGATGAAAATTGTCAACATATTCAAAACACTTCTAAAGCCTTATTTTGGCGTGTTCTTTCGACATCTTTAAAATATATTAAAAACCAGCCGTAAATTAAACCGGCTGGTTAATTCTATTTACTGCTCAGGCACGACCACGATGCGGGTTCCATCCACCGAGATAACTTTTACCTTTGTGTCTTCTTTAAGCCACTGATTGTCAGCTGTCGCACTGTACAGCTTCCCATCCACTTCAATTGTTCCGATCGGCCGAAAAGGCGTTTTAGTAAGACCTGTTTTCCCCACTAAGTCCTGGTAAGTCTCATTCATGGAATTATAACCATGCTCCGAAGATAGTTTATCCTTAAGCAGCATTTTATCCCACATATTTCTTTTTGGGAAAACCTTGGTGAATAAGTAGGAAGCCGGCGCTGCGAGAATAAAAGCCATGGCTACCAGTACCCCATAAGTAATTCCTGGCGCAGGAAGTGCGAGACCCAGCACCATAAACAGAATACCGATTGCAGCAATCGTTCCGTCTGTCGTTACTTTTCCATCAAAAATAATAAGAGACAAGCCGATTAAATATAATACGACTACCCATAAACTGTCAGCGGCTGTTAAATGGTAAGAAAAATAAATAGCCATAATGACTATCCCAATAATTCCAAATACCCCTTTAACTCTTACCATTACCTCGCCAAATATAAACAGGGTAGCTATAAATACAACAAAAAATCCAAAAACCGGATAATCTAAAAATTCCATGAGATATTCACTCCTCTCCGGACACCTCAGTTTTCTTTATTATAGCAAATATTTTCTTATGTGTTTATTTACGCGGCAGTTTTTAAAAAGTTTCAAAAAAAGTACGAAAATAACGACTGTTACAAAAGAATAATAATCATAAACAAAGCCGAACAAAATTTTAAGCTTTGTTCGGCTGTTATTTTTAAAAAAATGAGTGGTTTTAGTCCGCCCTGCAGACGCTTGCCCAGGGGGCTGAGCTTCGTCTATTACATACTTGTCTTTAGTTTTGTCCCAACCTCTAAACTTTTCCTTTTCTGTTAATTAATTCGAGGAACTGAACCATCCGCGTAAACTATCAATTAAACTGTTAAAGAAATCAAGGATTGACTGAATTAATCCCTGCCCTTCTTCACTATTTAAAAAGTCACCGATATTATCGCGGATGTGGCTGATCTGGTTTTGTACCTGGTCCCAGTCTATATTCAGGTTTTTCATCCGTTCAAATAAAGAAACCAGTCCATTTAATTCTTCATCTGTCAGGGTCATACCCAGCTCATTGGCCACCCGTTGAATTAAGCTGCGTAAATCTTCTTCTGTCTCAACGTTTTCTTCAGAGATGGCCTCCTTAATCCGGGCCATCAGCTCTGTTGCCTGTTCAACACCATATTCCTCCCCAAGTTCAGCTGTCTTAACAAGTTCTTCATTCGCTACCTGCTTCTGCTCTTCAGGAATAACCTCATCTGTTGACGCTTCATAAGCTTTTATTAAACCGGTAAGAGCTCCCGTTCCGGAAACTTCAAAAGGAGCAGTTACATAAATATCTGCATCTTTCACCCCAGCTGTTATTAAAGCATTTGCATACATTCCTTCAGAAACCCAGGTAATCTTATTTGTTTCTACATCGATGCCGCGCCCTTCTTCCAATATCGTGATCTTAGAAGAAGACAAAGCATTGCTGCCAATGACTGCTGCACTAATATAGTCGCCAAGATACTCGTGCTCTTCTTCATTTGTTACCGTGACAATAAGAACATCATCTTCATCCACATTCATTTCATTTAAGAGAGATTCGCGCTGCTGCGGAGATAAGTCCTCCCCTAATGTAACAATTTCATCACCTGGGGCCGCATCTGCAAAACTGACTGATACAAGAAGCATCCACGCTGCCAAGGTGGCTATTGATAATTTATATAAGTTTTTCATCTTCCTACCTCTTTTCATTTCTAAATTGCAGAACTACATTAACAGAAAACACTATTATGAGAAAAAAAGAAAGGGACAAAAGAGCTAAATTTATCTTCCGGGTTCACCCTGCCATATCGTGTTTTTCTTTATTTCATTCTTTAATAAGATGACTCTCACCCCTGCCACTGCCAAAATTGAAAACGCAAACATCAGTCCCTCTTCATACATCCAGATTGCAAACAACGGAGGCCCAGCTGCCACGCCCGTAAAACGAATCATACTGTAAAAAGAAAGAATGAGATCTCTATCTTTCTTTAAGACGTTTTCAGTTATTAAAAGGTTACAGCAAACTAAAAATATCCCTGACGATATTGAAAAGAGTACCATTATAGTGACTAAAGCTGTCAGTGATTGGTTAAGTAAGCCTCCAGTCAGAACAGAAACCGAGAGCACGGTGCTCACGTTAATCAGTAAAGAGCTGCCGAAAAGTCTGCCTTTCAAGTATTTTCCTGTCAGCCATGAAGCGGCGGTCATAGCAATGAGAGGCAGAGAAAATAATACGGCTTTAACTATCCCATCAATTCCGTAGATCCATTCTAATTTATATGAAAAATATGTCAGCATTCCAAACAGAAGGCACATCGTAACTCCTCCTAATACCAGGTAAGGGAAGACTTTCCTGAATGCTGTAAAAACTCTTCGGCTGGTTCCGTTCAATCCTCTGACACCCAGGTTCCTTTTCATTCTTTTTTGCCCTCGAATATTGAGCGTTATGAGCAAAGCTGACAAGGCTCCCAGACCTAAATAGATGAAAAACAGCCAGTTTCCGCCCAGCTGAACAGCAAGAATGGCTGCAAAAGGGCTCGCTGCTTTAGCCAGTCCGTTAAATACTTCAATAAGGCTCAGCACTCCCGGACGAAGCTCTTTAGAGAATATATCACTTGTAAACATAAAAGGAAGCGGGGAAATAAGCCCTGCTCCCACCCCCTGGCATACTCTTCCTGCCATGAGCACGAAAAAGGCATAATTTGAAAAAAACTCCAAACTGGAAAGGACAGCAAGGACACAGCCGAAACTGACAAACATCAAAGCAGCAAAAGCAAGACGTTTTTTTCCCAACAGATTTGCAGCATAGCCGGTTAAAGGAATGACAGCAGCTGCCGCTAAAGAAAAAGCAGTCAATATCAACCCAGCTTGTCCAGAGGAAAGGTCCCATTGAATTTGCATATCGGGCAGGACAGGCACAAACATGGAGTTGCCAAAGATCATTATAAAAGTTAACGAACCGATTGCCATTACTTTTCCCTTGTAATTATTCAAGAGACTTTCTCCTCTCCCTCGTAAATGTGTCATATACGCTAGTAGACAAACATATAGTAAAGTAGACAATAATAGAAACGGGGAATAGATATGCGGCCTATAGTATTGTTAGTTATACTAATTATAGTTATAGTCAGTGTCAGAATTGATTTGACTTCAGGAACCATCCCATTCCAGCAATCAGCCGGTATGGAGGAAACGGGAGAGATGAACGATAAATATTCGGATCCGCCGGAAGAACCGGAAGAACCGGAAGAACCCTCTTCCCCTCTTCCTTATCAGGAAGTTATTGTGGAACCCGGCCAGACAGTTTACGGGGTTGTCCAGAGACTGCACGGGGAGGAACTATTCAACATTCCCCTCCATGAAGTTTTAGAAGATTTTGAAGCTTTAAATCCCGACATCTCACCGCACCACTTACTGGCTGGCGAAACATATAAATTCCCTCTTTACGAAACGAAAACCCCGAATAGTTAATAGTCCTTGCCACAATTGTCCCCTGATTGTTACAATGTAATACGATGAAAGAAACCATCGTGAAGGTTAATTGAGACAAGTAAAATCAAAGCTGACTAAAGGGGCGATTAATGGTGACCCAGGGAACTCATAGAAAAGATACACGGCCTGTTAAAGTAGGGCCAATAACAATAGGCGGAAATGACGAGGTCATTATCCAGAGTATGACAATGTCCAAAACGCATGATGTTGAAGCAACTGTTAAAGAAATTAACCGGCTGGAAGAGGCCGGCTGCCAGATTGTACGCGTAGCATGCCCTGAAATGAAGGATGCTGAAGCGATTTCTGAAATTAAAAAGCAGATTAATATCCCGCTGGTTGTTGACATTCACTTTGACTATAAACTGGCTCTAAAAGCAATTGAAGGCGGCGCAGACAAAATCAGGATTAACCCAGGCAATATCGGCCGCCGGGAAAAAGTAGAAGCAGTTGTTAATGCAGCCAAGGAAAAAGGCATTCCAATCCGAATAGGAGTCAATGCCGGTTCACTTGAAAAGCGTATATTGGACAAGTACGGATATCCTACAGCTGATGGGATGGTGGAAAGTGCCTTACATCATATAAAAATATTAGAAGATCTTGATTTCCATGACATTATTGTCTCTATGAAAGCGTCAGATGTCCGCTTAGCAGTAGAAGCTTATGAAAAAGCTTCTCAAGCTTTCGATTATCCTCTGCATCTCGGAATAACTGAGTCAGGCACCTTATTTGCCGGTACTATTAAAAGTTCTGCCGGACTCGGTATTCTGCTTGATAAAGGCATCGGAAATACAGTCAGAATCTCTTTAAGCGCTGATCCGGTAGAAGAAGTGAAAGTAGCCAAAGAACTGCTGAAAACTTTTGGACTGGCTGCAAATGCTGCTACATTGATCTCCTGCCCAACGTGCGGAAGAATTGAGATTGACCTGATCAGCATTGCGAATGAAGTGGAAGAGTATATTCAAAAGATTAATGCACCAATAAAAGTGTCAGTTCTGGGATGTGCAGTAAATGGACCAGGAGAGGCAAAAGAAGCCGACATAGGTATCGCAGGTGCCCGGGGAGAAGGCCTTCTCTTCAGGAAAGGCAAAACAATCCGTAAAGTACCTGAGGAATCAATGGTTGAAGAGCTGAAAAAAGAAATTGACAAACTTGCTGCTGAACATGAAGAAAAACAAAAGCAGGAGCAGGAAAAAGTATAAAAAGCGAAGGGGCATTCCCCTTCGCTTTTTCATGAGACAAATGGAGCAAAGAATACACTCATCACTAAAGTAAAAGCTCCGATGGCAATTGCGGTATAACCCAGCCCGCGCTGCTCCCTTCTTACTGCAACAGCTCCTAAAATAATCCCTGTAACTGAAAAAATCAGAGGCAGGAAGAATAGTGAGACAAGTGAAAATGCGATTCCGAGTGATCCGACTCCTCTTCCTTGAGTTTGGGTTTCTTCTTCCTCACCAGTCTCTCTTTCCGTATGAGGCTCGCTTTCAATTTCTCTTGTCCTGTCTGAAGTGACTTCAATTGGACCCCGTCCTCCTGCCAGACCCGGGTTTGGAGTGAATTCTGCGGACGTTTCTTCCCGGAATTCATTGTCATCTTCGCGGGCAAACGGATTCTCTTCCGCTCCCTGAAACGAGCGGTCATCATTGTAGTTATGTCTGTCGTCGTTCATTTTAAACCCTCTCCTTCTAATACAAGGCTGTACAAATAGTATGAGTATGAGACAATAAAAGCATAAGAGGAAACATTAAACATTTGGTAAAAGGTGTGAATAAATAATGGGAAAATACAGGTTTGGGATTGATATCGACGGAACAGTGACAGATCCTGCCACTTTCCTTCCATATTTAAATAAACATTTTAATAAGGATTTAACGATCGAGGATATCGTAGAATACGACTTAACTGGTGTTTTAGGAGTCAGTGAAAAAGAACTGTGGAAATGGATGCAGGTACATGAGCCTTCTATTTACAAACAGGCTGACCTCGCCAAGTTTGTGAAAGAAATATTGGAAGAATGGAAAAAACAGTACGAGCTGTTTTATATTAGCGCCAGGCCAAAGCATGTCCACGAACTGACAATTAACTGGTTTCATGAAAACACAGTCCCTTACGACCATATAGAACTTCTGGGACAGCACAATAAACTGGAAGCCGTAAAAAAACATCAGCTCGATCTTTTTTTTGAAGATAAACATGACAATGCGTGTAATATAGCAGAAGACGCCCGTATTCCGGTTATCCTAATGGATACGCCATACAATCAGGCGCCCGTTCCTGATAATGTTTACCGGGCTTCCCATTGGAATCATGCTAAACAAATTGTAGAAAAGCTGTTTTAAAAGCCTCAGGCTGCTGAATCAAAAGTTTGGAAAATAAAAATGGCTCTCATTAAGGTGAGAGCCATTTTTGTTTACTGGATTGTTCCAGCCTCTTATTTTTAACTTATGATTCCTGGCATTCATTACAATATCCGTAAACTTCAAATTTATGGCCTGTAACAGCAAATCCTTCTGCTGAAACAGGTGATACATCCATCGGACATTCATCTATATGTCTCGTCTTCCCGCATTCAAGACAAATTAAATGATGATGATGGTGATCTGTTGAACATGTAAACCGGAATTTCTTCTCACCGGCAAGCTCTGTCGTTTCTAATATTCCCAAATCAGAGAAAAGAGAGAGGTTTCGGTAAATGGTATCGAAGCTTAAACCTTTATATTTATCTTTGAGCGCTTCAAGCACATCCTTTGCGGCTAAATATCTGCTCTCATCTTTAAAAAGCTGAAGCATATCCATCCGTTTGTCTGTATACTTGTACCCTTCCTCTTTCAGTTTTTCCATTGCCTTGTCCACATTCATAATTAGTCCCTCCTAAGACTGGCTTAGACGAAATCCTGAGGCATATCGTGTTATTTTTTTTATAAGCATGGTCAAAATTAATAAAAAGACACCCGTGACAACAATCATTCCTCCGGTTGCTATGTTGAAATAAATGGATAACATAACTCCTCCGAGAACTGACAGTTCACCTATAAGAATACCAATTAGCACGACTTGGCGAAAGCTCTTCGCAAACTGAATGCTGGCAGCCACTGGAAGAGTCACCATGGCTCCTACTAACAAAATCCCAATGACCTTCATAGACATTGATATCACCAGTGCTATTAAAACCGCAAATAAAAAATTCATCTTTCTGACTGAAATTCCTGAGGTGGCTGCGAATTCCTGATCAAATGAAATGGACAGCATTTCCTTATAAAACATCCCCAGGAGCACAAGCATTATAACTCCCGTCGAAAAAATAAAACCTAAATCTGAAAGGGATACTGTCACGATGCTTCCGAATAAAAAATTGAACCATTCTGTCGTATTACTCGGGGTGACACTAATCAAAATGGCACTTAATCCGATCCCCGAAGATAAAATAATCGGAATGGCGAGCTCCTGAAAATGCTTATATATTTGCCTTAATTTTTCAACAAGAAGAGAACCTGCTAAAGAGAATATAAGCCCGGTATACAAGGGGTTTATAAATCCCAGATAAACAACACTCTGGCTTAAAAAAACACCGGCTGCGATACCTGTTAACGTAATATGGGACAACCCTTCGGAAATGATGGTCATCCTTCTTACGAGAAGGAATGATCCAATGACAGGGCAGATCAAACCAATAATAAAACCGGCTATGACCCCTCTTTCCAAAAATGTTAACTGCTGCAATAATTCTATCATTTTTCCCACCTAATTCTTTGTCACAAAGACTGCTTTTTCGTCAAAATGATTGTTCCGATTAACAAAAGAATATTTGCCATTACAATCGTACCTCCCGGCGCAAGATCAAGGTGGAAGGCACTTACCAGCCCTGTAACGACAGAAATTTCTCCAAACAGTACAGCGTAAAAGAACAGTTGCTTAAATCCCCTTGCAAGTCTCATTGCACATGCAACCGGCAATGTCATTAAAGCAGATACGAGAAGGATACCGACTATCTGCATGGAAATGCCTATGACAAGAGCAACCATAACCATAAAGAGAAAATGAAGAGGCATTTTAGGAATCCCTGCGATCACAGCCTGTTCTTCATCAAAACTCAAAAAAAACAGTTCTTTATAAAAGAGTATAATCAGTCCGGTGACCACGGCTGTTAAACTAACTACAACGTAAAAATCTGTCTGGTTTATAGCGACGACACTTCCAAATAAATAATTAAACAGGTCATTATTAAAGCCGTCGGCAAGAGAGATAAAAACTACCCCCAACCCTATTCCGGCTGATAAAATGATTGGAATAGCCAGTTCTTTGTAAAACCTGTACACAAACCTTAATCTTTCAATAAGAAGTGAGCCGGCGACTGAAAAGACCATTCCCATGTAGACCGGGTTTAAAGCTGTAAAAAACGTCACATGTCTCCCAAGCAGCATGCTGAAAGCAATTCCTGTTAATGTAATATGGGATAAAGCATCAGCCATAAGGGACAATCGCCGGACCACAAGAAATACACCTAAAAAAGGAGCGAGAAATCCAATCATTAAGCCTGTAAATAGAGAATAACGTAAAAAATCATATTGGAAAAAAACGTCTATCATGCCTGTTCTCTCCCTGCGTCGTCATGATCATGGTGGTGATGGTGGTGTCCATGGTCATGATTATGCTCGAGAAGATTTACTTCATGGCCATACATAGCTGTCATCATTTCCTCTTTATTGTCTTCAAACACCTGCTTATCGCCATGGAAGTGCAGGCACTTATTCAGGCAGGCAACATCTGTCACATATTCAGACATTGCACCGATATCATGCGTAACAAGAATCAGGGTCATTCCCTTCTCATTGTTAAGCTCTCTAAGCATGGTATAAAAGTTGTTCACTGATTTTGCATCGACACCGACCGTAGGCTCGTCCAGGATAAGGATAGCAGGGTCGCTGACTAACGCCCTCGCAATAAATACCCGCTGCTGCTGCCCTCCCGACAGCTGTCCGATATTTGCCTGAGCATACTTTTCCATACCGACTTGGGCAATCGCTTCCCTAACCTTTTCCTTATGCTGCTTTCTTAAAAAACGAAAGAGTCCTACTTTTCCATAAAGCCCCATTGAGACTACTTCAAAAACAGTAGCCGGGAATCCGCTGTTAAAACTGTTTGCCTTTTGTGAGACAAAACCAATCTCACTCCATTTGTCAAATTTCTTTACCGGAACGCCATTTAGTTTAACTTCTCCTTTATCCGGCGTAAGAAGCCCTAATACACACTTAATAAGAGTAGATTTCCCCGAACCGTTGGGGCCTACCAGCCCAAGAAAAGAGCCATGGGGAACCTTCAGGCTGATGTCTTCTAAAACGTTCTGGTTTCTGTAAGCAAATGAAAGGTTTTCTATTTCTACAGCTGGTGTGTTTGTATGGGTGTTCATAATTGATCCCTCATTAAAAATTTATAAGAATGATTCCGATTTAATACCTCATCGTAGTATACATGAGCTATATTCTTTTGTAAATCATTCAGTTTCCCAGCAGTATGACTCGATTATCCGGATTATGAACTATATAATAGGGAAAAGTCCTCTTAAGGAGTGATGATAAATGGAACCTCAAAAAATAGGTATCATTGATATGGGGTCAAACTCTGTACGTTTTGTCATTTATGAGGTCGACCGCCATGCCTGTTATAAGGAAGTTCAAAACTTAAAAGTAATTGCACGCCTAAGTACATATATTAATACAGAAGGCCATATGACAAGTGAAGGAATAGAAGTAATCCTTAATACTTTAACAAAATTTAAAAAAGTGGCCGATAAATTTGGTATTGACGACGTACGAGGCGTTGCGACTGCCGCTGTCAGAAATGCTGGCAACCGCAAAGAAATCCTTGAAGCCATTAATACACACGGAGCATTTAAAATTCAGATCCTCTCAGAGCAGGAAGAAGCTTATTACGGGTATTTAGCTATTACTAATTCTACTAATTATAATGAAGGTGTCACTATTGATATTGGCGGAGGAAGTACAGAAGTGACTTATTTTAAAGACCGCCGCCTTGTGCATTCCTTCAGTTTCCCTTTCGGAGCCCTTACGCTAAAAAAACAGTTTGTCAAAAACGATACCCCTACTGAAGCAGAATGGAAAGAACTGCGGGCTTTTCTCAGGGAAAATTATGCCTCCCTTCCCTGGCTGAAAGAAAAAAACGCCCCTGTCATTGGAATAGGAGGATCAGCTCGTAACTTAGCGCTTGTACACCAAAACGAGATCGATTATCCTCTTTCAGGTTTGCACCAGTATGAAATGACAAACAAAGATGTATGGGCCATTCAAAATAAATTAGCCTCATTGCCCATGAAAAAAAGAGAAAAAGTAGATGGATTATCTAAAGACAGAGCGGACATTATTTTACCAGCAGCCGCCGCGATTGAAGAACTTATTGCTCATGTCAACACGTCTTCCTTTATTGTCAGCAACAAAGGACTCAGGGACGGCTTATTTTACGAAAAGTTTTTAAATAATATAGAAATTACCCATTTCCCTGACGTCACTCAGGAAAGTATTTACCAGTTAGTTAAAACTTACCAGGATGACGAAGAACACCAGCGACGGATCGCCATTTTATCATCTTATTTCGTAAACGAACTGAACAAGCTTGAAGAAACTTATATAACTAACAAAGAATTAAAGCTGCTTCAATGGAGCTCACAGCTTTTTTACCTGGGAAGTGCGATCCATCCTGAGTCACAAAGCCAGCATACTTTTTACTTACTTACTAACCAGTCGATTGACGGCCTTGGACATTTAGACCGTCTGTCTGTTGCTTTTATATCTTCGTTTAAGTCCAAGTCTCAGCTTAAACAATATATAAAGCCTTTCAGACACTGGGTTACTGAAGACGAGTTAAATAAATTTGAACTTATGGGTGCAATTATTAAACTCTGTTACGGCTTGGATATTTCTCAGAGAGGTATTGTTAAAAAAGTGGAACTGAGTACTTCCGGAAGTAAATCCCTTAAAGTGAATATCTCATATGAAGGTGATCCATATTTCGAATCCTTTCATGCAAATAAGTATAAAAAACATCTGGAGAGAAGTCTTAAGAAGTCAATTACTTTGAACTTTACAGATAGCCATTAAACATTTACAAAAAATTAATACTCATTTGTTAAACTCTTATATGAAAATAACAATAGGTTCCTCGTCTGAGTGAAGTACTTGGTGTCTCCCCGGACATCCAATAATGGGAGAGTTTCAGCCATTATTGGATGTCATGACTTATAAATGAATGGTCTGACAGGAATTAACCGGCAGTTACAAATCAGGCTAAAAATATTTGCTTTTATGGAGGGAAACTAATTGACTCATAACGGTATAGATATTAATTTGCATGACCCTTCTTTTTATAATAATAGAGAACTGAGCTGGCTGGGGTTTAACGAACGTGTTTTACAGGAAGCATTTGATGAACGCAATCCCTTATTGGAAAGGCTGAAATTTTTAGCTATATTCAGTTCCAACCTTGATGAATTTTTCATGGTCAGGGTGGCAGGCTTGAAAGATCAGGTGAAGGCTGGTTATAACAAACCCGAAAATAAAGCTGGTCTCACCCCGAAAAAACAGCTTTCGAAGATTTCTGAAGAAACTCACAGGCTGGTTCATTTACAGGATGAGCTGTTCCGTTCTTCAATAGAACCTCAGCTGGAAGAAAAAGGCATTAAATTCCTGAAGGTGGATGAATTAAGTGAAAGCCAGTATAACTATATATCACGTCACTTTAATAACTTTATCCTGCCGGTTTTGACACCGATGGCTATCGATGCTTACAGGCCTTTTCCTATGCTGCTTAACAAAAGTATAAATTTAGCAGTAGTACTTGAAAATGAGGAAGATGATCCTCATCATAAACTGGCTATCGTGCAGGTCCCAGGAGTGTTAAAACGAACGCTGCCGTTGCCTGCATCGAAACTTTCCAAGGAATATATCCTGATGGAGGATCTTCTTAGCCATTTTATAGGCAAGTTGTTTAAAGGTAATAAAGTTAAATCTGTTTCTCCGTTCAGAATTACCCGAAATGCTGACCTGACAATTCATGAAGAAGCATCGAGGGATTTACTGAGGGAAATAGAAAAAGAACTTAAGAAAAGGAAATGGGGCGCAGCTGTCCGTTTGGAAATGCAAAAAAACCGTATGGATGAAAAGGTATTATCTTTTTTAACTGACGTTCTCGAATTAAAAGATCACGATCTATATGAGGTAGCAGGACCTTTGGATTTATCCTTTTTCTCAGCTTTTTACAGTGAAGCAGCCCATGATTTTGAACACCTTGTAAATGAAACAGTTATCCCGCAGCCTCCTGCGGATTTGTGGAATAAAGAAGACTTGTTTAAAGCGATAAGGGAAAACGATATCTTCCTCCATCACCCTTATGAATCTTTCCAGCCTGTGGTGGAACTGATCTCCAGAGCAGCGGAAGATGAGAATGTTCTGGCCATAAAGCAGACCTTATACCGGGTAAGCGGGGACTCCCCCGTTATTAAAGCTCTGGCTACCGCTGCTGAAGCGGGCAAACAAGTGACGGTTCTCGTGGAATTGAAAGCGCGGTTTGATGAAGAAAAAAATATTCAGTGGGCCAAAAAGCTGGAAAAAGCCGGGGTGCATGTTATATACGGTATTACCGGGCTTAAAACTCACAGTAAGATTACACTCATTATCCGTCAAGAAGGTGAACACATTCAGAGATACGTACACCTCGGCACAGGAAACTACAATGATAGCACAGCTAAATTATATACGGATATGGGGCTTTTAACATCAGCTGAAACTTTTGGCATAGATGCCACTAACTTTTTTAACCACCTTAGCGGTTACAGAAGAAAACCTAATTGGAAAGAAATTGCCACTTCTCCTTTTGAAATGAGAGAATCTTTTATTCATCTCATAGATAACGAAATCAGTTATCAGCAAAAGTATAACAACGGGCACATCATAGCTAAAATGAATTCTTTAACTGATAAACCGATCATTTTAAAACTGTATGAAGCAAGCAGGGCAGGCGTAAAAATCGATTTAGTTATCAGAGGCATCTGCTGCCTTAAAGCTGGTATACCAGGAGTAAGCGAGAATATTACGGTAACAAGTATTATAGACCGTTTTCTTGAGCACAGCAGAATTTTTTATTTTTACCACAACGGGGCAGAAAAGACATATCTCTCTTCTGCAGACTGGATGACGAGAAATATGGAAAAAAGAATTGAGATCCTGTTCCCTATTCACTCGCCTCACATAAAAGACCGGATAAAAAACGTTCTTACGATCACTCTGCAGGATAATGTAAAAGCTCGCGTTCAGCAGTCTGATGGAAAATATACTTATGTAACCAGGGATGAAGGCGATACTATTATCCAGAGCCAGGAAATTTTCTCACAGCAGGCTGCTATGTTTTTTGAAGATAACTGATCTAATCAGAACCAGTCGTACCGGCCTATAAATAAAAAGTGAATTGGAACGGTAATTGAAGAACGAAAGGCGGCGACTCCGGTGGGAGCAGCGATCTTTTCCCTGCGACGAGTAACCGCAGGAGCACAGTCTGAAAATTTATTCTGACGATGCCTCGCTGAGTCAGAATTAGTTGAAGACAAGCCCCAGGGAAAGCGACCGCCGGTAGTGATGAAATCGTGAGATATCTTACTTTTCTTTCAAAAAAGGCTGTTGGGAATACTTTCTCAAAAGCCTGAAAAAACTCTCACCAGAGGTGAGAGTTTTTTTTATTCCTAATTCTCATAGGCAACTAAATCAAATTCCTGAGCATTTTCCTGAATTTCAACAGCATACCAGCTCTTTGCGTCGCCGTTATCCTTAATATACTGCTCAAGCCCGTACATCCCCCGATGGTAAGCAGTCAAGGCATGGTCCCAGTCTCCATATTGTTCATAAAGATAATCTAAATATACGATAGATAATTGAATAGAATAGTGCGGATCGAACAGCATATCATCTTCATACTGGAGACCGGCCATTTCTGCAATCCACGGACCGGTGTTCTTCATAAACTGAGCCATTCCGTAAGCATGTCCATATTTTGTTTCGGGGCCGACCATTTCAGGGTCGAACTGCCCTCCTGTTTCTACTTTAAGTAATTCATAAACAAGAAAAGGATTGATTTCTTTTTTTTGGGCTTCAAGGGCCAGAAAAAGCCCCCACTCTTCTTTAAACAGTCCGCCACTGTCTTCGTAAAGGTAATCGGCGACTTGTTTTGCTTCATTCCAGTTCTCATACCCGCTCACTTCATAATCCTCGGGCAGTTGGCCTGCATAGCGTTTCATGCGCTCAATTTCCAAATCTCGTGCCTGCTGTTTCCTTTGCTCTTCCTTAGCCACCTCTAAATCTTTTATTTTTTCTTTTGTTTGCCTATATTCATTTGCTAAGACTATAGAGGAGCCTGCAAGGGCAGCAATGGCAACAATCATTATAAGCGTTCTTATACGCATCTGATTGTCCCTCCTTTTTAAACTGTACACCTCTCATGTACAAGACAGCATCATACCTCATATAACCTCTTCTTGCAAATTATAAACCTAAAAAGAAAAAGTCTTTACCATCATCTAGTAAAGACTTTTTCATATAACCCTTATTTAAGGCGCTACAGTTTCATTTTTAGGTTTCTTGAGCATTTTGAAAACCAGGCCCTGCTTTGGTGCGAAGAAAAATGCAATGGCGAACAGAACTGAAGCAACCAGTACAATGGACGCCCCTGAAGAGACATCGTAAATAACTGAAAAAAACAGTCCGGTAACGGCTGAGAAAACTCCGAAAAAAGCAGAAAGGAAAAGCATCACTGAGAACCTTTCTGTTAAGAGATAAGCAGTCGCCCCGGGGGTGATAAGCATAGCGACAACGAGAATAATTCCAACTGTCTGCAAGGAAGCTACCGTAACGAAGGACAGCAAAAGCATAAGCATATAATGAATCCACTTTACAGGAAGACCCGTTGCTTTAGCCATTGTCTCATCAAAAGTACTTAATAAAAGAGGACGGTAGAAAATAACAATGGTCCCTAAAACAAAAATACCGATTCCTAAAGTAAAATATAAATCTGTTCTGGATACAGCCAATACATTTCCGAACAAAATATGCCATAAATCCACGCTCGTCCCTTGAAGAGCGGTAATCAGTACTACCCCTGCGGCGAACATAGCCGTAAACATAATTCCAATAGCAGAATCTTCTTTTATACGGCTGTTCTGGGAGATAAAGCCAATTGCCAAAGCTGTTAGTACACCGGTAATGACTGCTCCCACAAAAAAGCTCGCGCCGAGCATATAAGCAATGACTACACCGGGCAGAACAGCATGGGAGATGGCATCCCCCATTAAAGCCATTCCTCTAAGGATAATAAAGCAGCCAATCACACCGCATATTATGCCTACTAACACAGCAGCGAACAAGGCATTTTGTAAATATGGATAATTCATGAGCTGAAAAATAAATGAATTTATATTTTCAATCAAGGTCCGACCACCACCATTTCATTACCTTCGTTAATGACAGCAGCACTCCCTCTGTAAGCTTCTTTCAAAAATGACGGTTTGTATACCTCTTTTACGTTTCCTGCTTGAATAAGCGTCTGATTGAGCAATACGAGCTCATCAAAGTATTTCTCCACCTTGCTTAAATCGTGGTGAATAATAAATATTGTTTTCTCTTCTTTACTTAATTGATGCAGAAGTTCAACGATTATTTTCTCCGATTCAATATCAATTCCGACAAACGGTTCATCAAGGAAAAACAGATCCGCATCCTGGGCCAGGGCTCTCGCAATAAAGACACGCTGCTGCTGCCCCCCTGAAAGCTCTCCTATCTGCCGGTTTGAATAGTCCTGCATCCCGACTTGTTCGAGGGCTTCACGGGCACGGCTTCGGTCTTCCCTGCTTGTTTTTTTATACCAAGGAATGTGCATGAACCTTCCCATCAGCACTACATCTTCTACACGGACCGGGAAATCCCAGTCTATGGAATTTCTCTGCGGCACATAGGCCACTTGTTTTCTTATGGCATTGATTTTCTTCCCGAAGAATAAAACTTCGCCTTTGCTTTTCTCAAGCCCAAGCATAGCTTTCATTAAAGTAGATTTTCCTGCGCCATTCGGTCCGATAACCCCTACAATCATTCCTTTAGAGACGGTAAATGTTATATCCCGGATAGCTGTCTGCCCATGATAATGAACAGACAGCCGGTCAACTTTTATCGATCGTTCATCTGCCATTCTGTTTCCTCCTTCAATAACACCTTACGTTCAAATCTGAATAGGAAAAGGTCATTCTAATATATGCTTACGCACAATTATTGTGCAACCCGATGAAAAAGTTGTGTCTAATTTAAAAACTTTCCCTAGGTAAACTTTTTGCTTAGTAATAATTATAAATGAAGTTTCTGTATCTTTCAATCTTACTCATCTGAAGTCCGGCATTTTTGTTACAGTAAATTCGCTTCTTAAGAAAATATGAGCAGAGTAACCGGGGGATTACCAAGGCATAAAAATAGCCCCCGCCTTAGGCGGGAGCCGGATCTATTCCTTACTCGTGATTATCTTTATAAGAGAAAAGCGGAAGCTGGAGGGTAATGACTGTCCCTTTGCCAAGTTCACTATTAATAATAAATTCTCCCTTATGCTCTTCCAATATCTGTTTCCCAAGAGGAATGCCGATCCCTGTCCCTTTATCTTTTGTTGTAAAAAAGGGCTCGTTAATTTTGTCAATGAGATCCGCCGGAATACCCGGCCCTTCATCTTTAAGCTGAATGAAATAACTTTCTTTAATTATAAATGTCGTTAAAAGGAACGATCTGTTCTTTGTTTGACCTTCGTATGCCTCAATCGCGTTTCTCATTACATTAATCAATACCTGTTTTATCATTTGCTCATTCACGTACAGATAATGGGAACTTTCCTGAATATGATAAGTAAACTCCACGTCATGAAGTGTACATTCCGAACGGAAAATCATTAACATAGACTCAATCAGGTCCTCTGGCTGAATATAGCGTTTATCAATTTTTTTCCGGGAAATAGACAGGAAATCTTCGATGATCTGGTTCATCCTGTTAATTTCTGAATAAATCGTATCATAATAAGTGGTCAAGCTGTTTGACAGTTTGGACAGCTGGATAAAACCTTTAATTACTGAAAGTGGATTTCTTAATTCATGCGCCACTCCGGCCGCTATTTGAGAGACCGCCTGCATCTGCTGCTGATATGTCAAAAGCTGTTCAAAGCGTTTTTGAAAACTTTCATCTTTAAGCATAATAATATAATGGTCCCCGTCCACCACACCTTGAATGACCAGCCGGACTTCTTCCCTCCGGTACTCCTTAGTCACGTCCCTCTTCGTGTTGACAAGTTCTTTTAACATTCTTTCATAAATATAATAAACTGGATGAAGCTCTTTTCCAGCTTCAACAGATGGGCAGATTTTCGCCGGCAGACCCAGTTGTGTGTGCAGCTTTTTATAGTGGGTGTTACATGTGACAATATAGCCTTTATCATCCAGAAGCAAGGCCGGAATCGGTACTTTTTCCATCAGGTCTATCCGTCTTTTAACAAGTGACGTACGTTTATTGCCAACTATTATTATTTTCCCTTTTATTTTTATCCCTTTGCACTCCACAAGTATCTCTTGATCACTGGTAAACAGGGAAAATATCTCTTTTGCCGGTTTTTCTTCTTTATCAATAGTGAAAATGAATTCCTCAAATTTCCCGCGGGGAAAAAAATTTTGATAAGGCTCGGAAATCAACTTCAGAAGGCTGCTATCCTGCAAGACAACATCTTCAGTTTCCAGCGTTTCATTCAATATAAGGCTAAAATCTGAAGATAAATGAATGATTGCCTGATAAATTTCTTTATTGAGTGAACCTTCGTTGACTTTCTTCACGTAAAAGCTCCCCTTGTGATTAATTATATATTTAAATTGGAACAAATTCTCAGACTTTAATAATCCATCCATTATTATACATCAAGAAGGAACAAATTTCCCCCAAAATCATAAATTAAAAAGATGCTGCCATAAATTATTACAATAAGGAGGCTGTCCTTTGAACCCTGTGATAAAAGACCTTATTAATAAGAAAGTTAATTCCCTGACTTTAAAAGACCTTATAAGACTGAGCCATCAGGAAGGAATTCCGCTTACAGTAAAAGAAGGAAAAAAAGTGCTGGAGATTATCCATCAACAGCCTTTTGACATTTCAGATAAAAAGAAAGTGGAAGAACTGAAACAAAAGCTTCAAAAAGAATTTCCTAAACATTCTCAGTCAGCCTTGGCCCTGTTCAAGCAATATGAACATTATTTAGATTAATTATAGGAGTATAAATGTGATTTGCCGCGCCTCACCCGGCAGCTCTCCTTTTCCAGGAAGAGCATTAAGCTGGAGAATTCCCGCTCCTATTAAGGTAAACAAAAAAGGTGTCCCAAGTCAGACTTGAGACACCCTTTTTGTTATTCTGCTGGCTGGCCCAGTAATTCTTCTTTTAACGACGGATTGAATTGACGTTCCTTCAACATACTGATCTCTTTTTTATAAGGAGGCTTCTTGTTCTTTTGATCTGTGCCTACATAAGGGGTCTCCAAAATTTTTGGAACAGTCGAGAATACGTCATGATAAAGAATCCTGTCAATGGCTTCAAAACCGATATGTCCAAAGCCTATATTTTCATGGCGGTCTTTTTTCGCTCCGCACTCATTCTTGCTGTCATTTACATGAAGAACTTTAATGCGGTCCAACCCAATAATTTTATCAAACTCTTCCAAGACCCCATCGAGATTATTTATAATGTCATAACCTGAGTCGTGAACGTGGCAAGTATCAAAACAGAGGGAAAGCTTATGATTATGTGTCACGCCATCTATAATAGCGGCCAGTTCCTCAAATGTCCTGCCGCATTCAGAGCCTTTACCTGCCATTGTTTCAAGGGCAATCTGGACATCCTGTTCAGGGTCCAGCACTTCGTTTAACCCTTCAATAATTTTACTGATTCCTTTTTCGGCTCCTGCACTTACATGAGCCCCCGGGTGAAGAACTATTTGCTTAGAGCCAAGAGCTTCTGTCCGGTCAATTTCACTTTTTAAAAAATCTACACCAAGCTTAAAAGTTTCCGGTTTGGTCGTATTAGCTATGTTAATTATATAGGGAGCATGGACGACCATATTTGAAATACCATGTGCTTTCATATGTTCATGTCCAGCTTCAATATTTAAATCCTCGATTGCTTTTCTGCGTGTATTTTGCGGAGCACCTGTATAAATCATAAATGTAGATGCACCGTAGGAAGCCGCTTCTTCACTGGCAGCAAGAAGCATTTTCTTTCCGCTCATAGATACGTGTGATCCTAATAACATACCACTTTCCCCTTTCCCTCTGGCAGCTAGCCTTTACGGCGGTTTATTCTTCTTTGCCTTTTCGCCTGTTCTTCCATTTTCTGCTTAAATTTTTTCTTATACCCCGGTTTTACTTTTTTCGGTTTTTTAATATTTCCCGTTTTCACGGTTTGGTCAGAAGATGTCTTTCGCTGTTGGAAGTTCCGCTTTTCAACTGTAACCCATTCTCCCTTTTTCACTTCTTTGTATTCAAATGCGATGCCCTGTTTTTCAAGTTTTTCAATGCTTGTCTGATCTGAACGGCCGTAAATTGTGATGGCTGTCCCATCCCACCCGGCACGAGCCGTTCTCCCTACACGATGCACATAATACTCCAGTTCTTTAGGAATCTCATAATTAATTATATGGCTGACACCTTTAACGTCGATCCCTCTCGCTATGAGGTCAGTCGCAACAAGGTACTGAATCTCCGCATCCTGAAGCTTTTTAAGCACTTTTTTCCTGTGGCGCGGAGGCATATCACCATGGATACAGTCGACGTTCATTCCTTCTGCCCTCATAACTTCATGAATCTCATCGGCTGTTTCTTTAGTATTAACAAACACTATCGCAAGGAACGGCTGGAGAGAGGAGGTGATTTTTAGAAGAATGTCTTTTCGATCCCTGTCTCTGTCAGGAACAAGAAAGTGGGCGATATTTTCAGGCGAGGCTCCCGGTGCTTCTACTTCTACTTGTTTTGGATTTTTCATGTATTTCCTTAGAAACGGCTTAAGTTTTTCAGGAATAGTTGCTGAAAAAACAAGTAGCTGCAACTCGTCGCTCATCCGCGAGGCAATCTTGTCCACTTCTTCCAGAAATCCCATGTCCAGCATCTGATCAGCCTCATCAACAACGAACGCCTTTACTGAAGCCGGCCTTAACGCCTGCTCGTTAAGCATATCAAGTATTCGCCCCGGCGTTCCTATAACGATATGCGGCTGCTGCTGAGCTTTCTCGATCATTCGGAGTCTGTCAGTACCGCCTACTACCAGCTGTGCAGTAATGGAATCATCACTTTGTTCAGCATATATTTTAAACACTTCATAAAGCTGGAGAGCCAGCTCTCTTGTCGGAGCAGTAATAACAAACTGGGTTGATTTCTTTTCTGTCTCCACCCTGTCTAAAATTGGGAGTAAAAAGGCCAGAGTTTTTCCCGTCCCTGTCTGTGAACGGCCAATTACGTCCTGTCCGTTTCTAATTGACGGAATAAGACGTTCCTGGATTTCTGTCGGCAAAGAAATACCTTGCTGTTCTAACGTTTGAATTAGAAATGGTTTTAATTGAAAACGATCAAAATTATGTTTCATTCTTTTTCCTACTTTCTGTCTTGAGTCTTCCATTATTTTTAATGATGGTTGACGCTAATTATTCATTTTATCATGAAAAATGTATCTTTTGCCAGTTTATTTAGCTTGCCTTCCATGATAAGCGCCCATACAATTTTTTGAGCTTTGCATATCACTAAGAAGAGAAGGTCATGTTTGAAAGGATGATCATCATATGTTCGGTCCGCGTCCTTTTCCGCCGAATACCATGCAGCCTCCGCCTTTTTCATCATTTCCATCCGGGCCGCCGCCTCAAGGGATGGGCCAGTATCCATTTCCTGCACCTGGGCAAAGCGGAGGCTTATTATCAAAACTTTTCGGCGGAAATGCTGCTGTTAATAATGTTACATCTGCTGTAAACGGTTTATCTTCAGGACAGGGAATAAATTTAGGTCAAATGCTTGGTATGGTTCAAAATGCGCAAAAAGTGATCCAGACTGTCCAGACGGTCGGTCCTATCGTTCAGCAGTATGGTCCTTTAATTAAGTCTCTTCCCCAGTTAATGCAAATTTTAAGAGCGAGTGAAAGCAGTACCGCCAACACTGCCAGTGCTGAGAATGACAGTCCTGAAGATGACAATTCATCTGAAATTACAGATGAAGAAAAAAGTGAGGAAAATAGCTCAGTAAACGAAGAACAGAACTCAGAGATAAAAAAGGAGGAGCCAGAGACAGAACGGGATAACAGCCCTGCTTCTTCCTCTAAAAAAACAACTGAACCCGAGACCGCCCCTAAAACCAAAAGAAAAAAAGCAGCCCGCTCTTCCGGAAATCAGCCTCCCTCTAAAAAAAGACGGATAAAAAAAGAGGAGGGAGCAGATAATATTCCTAAACCAAAGTTATATATTTGAATAAAAACCTCTAATTATCAAGAGGTTTTTCTCTCATTTCCATTGACTATTTTCTCATATCGTAGTAAAATTTTAAATTTATTTCCATTTGTGCTATACTGGGTATAATATTACTTTGGAGGGATGGCCATGTTTAATGTGGGAGACACTGTTGTTTACCCGTACCACGGGGCTGGCAAAATAAAGGATATGGAAGAAAAAGATATATTAGGTAAAAAAATGACGTATTATGTTGTTTATTTTCCTTTGAACCACGTCACTTTAATGCTTCCTGAAAACCGAATCGGGGAATCCGGACTGCGTAAAACAATTGCCATGGAGCAGCTGGAAGAGGTAGCAAATGCTCTCAAAGCCTGCGAAGCACCCGTTAAAAAAGAAGCAGCAAGACCATACTCTAAAGAAAATGAAACACTGCTGAAAACAGGATGCATTTTGGATGCCTGCAGTGTGATCGCTAACCTGACTTCAAAAAAAGGAGCCAGAAATAACGGTCTCCATATGGAAGACAGGAAAAATTTAGACCGTGCAAAACAATTTATTATCAGTGAACTTATGTTAGTTAAAGAGATGTCAGAAGATGAAGCTTTGAGCTTTATCGATGAGCATGCTGAGGCTACATAAACAGCCGTCAAATACTGCGGATGCCTTTAAGGGTATCCGTTTTTGCGTGCATAGATGACATTTATACCGAAGGCTGTTCATTTGTTTGTCACAGGCGGCTATAGCCTTTATAATAAATATGTGTCTCATGTGAGAGTAAGCAGAATAAAGGTTAAGACACTGTATGAGGCTTATTCGTTTACCAAGGAGGATTCCATGGAAGTAATGAAGATTTCACCAAGAGGATATTGTTATGGGGTTGTAGACGCAATGGTTATGGCTAAGCAGGCAGCTGCCAACCTTGAATTGCCCCGCCCAATATATATATTAGGCATGATCGTTCATAACAAACATGTCACAGATGCTTTTGAAGAAGAAGGCATCATTACACTTGACGGGCAAAACAGACTGGAAATTCTTAAACAAGTTGATAAAGGGACAGTGATTTTTACAGCTCACGGTGTCTCACCTGAAGTCAGGGCGCTTGCAAAAGAAAAAGGACTTACCACAGTCGATGCCACGTGCCCTGATGTAAATGTGACCCATGACCTGATCAGGGACAAAAAAGATGAAGGATATGAATTTATCTATGTGGGCAAAAGTGGACATCCTGAACCTGAAGGGGCTATTGGCGTTGCTCCTGATATTGTTCATCTTGTAGAGTCCGAAAAAGATGTTGACAGCCTGAAACTTAAAAGCGATAAAATACTCATTACGAATCAGACCACAATGAGTCAATGGGACGTTTCCCATATAATTAATGCAGCTTTAAAAAAATACCCTAAAGCAGAAGTTCATAATGAGATTTGCATGGCTACACAAGTGCGTCAGGAAGCGGTAGCCGAACAGGCCGGAGAAGCTGACCTTCTGATTGTTGTAGGGGATCCTAAAAGTAATAACTCTAACCGGCTGGCGCAGGTCTCTAAAGAAATCACAGGTACACCAGCGTACCGTATAAGCAATGTTAATGAATTAAACCTGGAATGGCTGAAAGGCATCAATAAAGTAGCGGTCACTTCAGGCGCAAGCACACCTACTATTGTTACAAAAGAAGTTATCGCTTTCTTAGAAAAATTTGATGAAGATGACCCGCATACGTGGGATACTACAAGCAGTGTGAAACTGACAAAGATTCTCCCGAAAGTTAAAAAGAAAAAAACGGAGAACAAGAGCTTCAGCTAGCCGGACTGTTCCCCGACTAGCTAACAAAAAAGAATGGCCCTCAGAGGAGAGCCATTCTTTTTTGCCATATTTATTTCCAGCCTCATCTTATATCATTTGCAAATAAAAAATTGTTGATTTCTTTAGAAAGCCAGCTTCTTTACATAAATCGGAACGGGTCAGTATGAACAGTTGAAACAAGAACCTCTGTACTGTAATTGTTTTTATCGACAAACTCTTTAATTTTTCTTCGGACGCCTTCTTTCATTATTTTTTCAACGTTATGCCCCGGGTCAACCATTGCCAACCCTTCCATCATAGCATCATGAGCCACATGATAATATAAGTCGCCCGTCACATATACATCTGCTCCTTTAAAGAGCGCAGCAGAGGTATATTTATTACCGTCTCCTCCAAGAACCGCTACTTTTTTCACCTGGCGGTCTCCTTCTCCAACTACGCGCACACCTTTAACGTCAAAGGCTTTTTTTATTCTTTGTACAAAGTCATCGAGTGAAAGAGCTTGATCCAGGTAACCAATTCTTCCTAAACCATGCACTTTACCCGGAGAGGCCATTTCATAAAGATCATACGCAACTTCTTCATAAGGATGAGCTTTTTTCATAGCGTTCAGGACTTTCTTTTCTATACTTTCATGAAAAACACTCTCGATTTTCACTTCATCCACGTATTCCATTTCACCTTGCGCCCCAATAAATGGATCCGCACCATCTCCAGGCTTAAAAGCACCCATTCCTTTTGAATTGAAACTGCAATGACTGTAATTTCCAATATGGCCCGCCCCTGCTTCTCCTATTGCTTCCCGGACTTCTCCTGCCTGGTCCTCAGGAACAAAGACAACGAGCTTTTTTAGAGGGTCATTCACCGTCTCTACCAGTACGTCAACATCCTGCAGACCGATAGCTTCTGCCATCATGTCATTTACCCCTCCCGGAGTGACATCCAGGTTCGTATGGGCAGCATATACAGTTATATCATGTTTAATCAGTTTTTCAATTGTACGGCCGTAAGCCGAGTCTGTTCTTAACGCTTTTAGCGGTTTAAAAATAATCGGATGGTGGGCGATAATTAAATCAACCTCTTTTTCTACAGCTTCATCAACCACCGGCTCCAGCACATCCAGTGCTACCATCACTTTACTCACTTTTTTATTTAAAGTTCCTATCTGTAAGCCGATTTTATCTCCCTCAACCGCATAAGACTTAGGAGAAAACTGTTCAAAAGACTGTATAATCGTTTGTCCGTTTGCTGGTTTCATCAAGCTAATTCCTCCTTCAGCCACTTTATTTTTAATCTGATTTCCTGCTTTTTATCTTTTAATCCCGGCCGGTCTGCCGCTGTTGCCAATTGTTTATCAATTTTCTCTAGTTGAGCTAATTCCCTTTTCCACTTCTTTTCAAAAGCAGAGTTTTTATTTTTTAACAGAAAAGGCCCCATCCACAGTTCCTTTTCCAGCATTGAGCTGTAATTTTGACGAGCGTTCCCTTTCTCGGCAACTGCAATTTCATAAACATGGTCATCCTCTTCAAGTATCGCTTCGTCAACCAGGTTCCAACCGTTGTCAAAGAGCCATTTTCGGACATGATCAGAAGCGACATTCGGCTGCAAAACCAGCCTGTTCACTCCTTCCAGCTGCTCTTTGTCATTATCAAGGATGGAAGCTATTAAAGGGCCGCCCATCCCGGCGATCACTACTGTGTCAACACTCTCTCCCTCCAGGACAGATAACCCGCTCCCCAGTTTTGCCTTAATTTTATCTTTTAAGTTGTGTTTTGTTATTTGGTCCTGTGCTGATGAGAGGGGCCCCTCATTGACATCACCTGCTATCACAAAAGGGCTCTTCCCAGTGTCTGCTAAATAAACAGGCAAATAAGCATGGTCAGATCCTATATCCGCCACTATCGCTCCTTCTTTTATAAAATGACTCACTTTTTCTAATCGTTTTGACAATTTATCTTTTTTCATCGTTTTCACCTGAATTTCTATTTCAATATATTAGAAAGAGAAGGATACACGATCCTTCTCTTCGTAAGTATTATTGGTTTTCTGATAATATATACTCTGCTACAGCTTCGGCATCTTCGCCTGTCGCCAGATCAGCAGGCATACTTCCAGGTCCTTCTGAAATAGCCGTCAGAATATCCTCTTCTGAATATCCTCCGTCATCTAAAGCGGGCCCGGATGCACCTTCTAGATCACCGCCGTGACAAGATGCACAATTTTGCTGATAGACGCTTTCCCCTAATTCAATAGGATCGTCAAACTCCTGCTCTTCCTCATTCTCTTCCCCATTCTCTGTAGCGGTGTCTGGACCAATATTAACACCGACAAAGGATAAAATGATAATCAGGCCAATCCCCAAGATGGCCGTTAGAGCAAAAGGGTAAAGGGGTTTTCCTCTCATCTTTATGTACCTCCCTTATCATTTCTCTAGATGGTATCCCCAACGTATTTTAAAGCTCTATTACATTGTATATGAAAATCATTTAATAGAAAAGGAAAATATATGCGGTTTCAGCTGTTCTTTTTTTATTTATTTTTAAAAAGCTCAGTCATTAACCTGGGATCATTTGTTATGATCCCATCCGCATTTAAGCGGGCACACCTTTTAGCATCTCTTTCCCTGTGTACGTTATAAGCGCGCACAGGCAGGCCCTTTTTAGTCCATTTACGGTAATACCTCGACGCTTGAAAACTATGCCGGATATGGATTGCGTCCGCCTGGACTTTTTTTGCATAGGATGCTACCCTGAAAATAGGGACTTTTGTAAGGAAAGCTGTTTGAATTTCAGGGTTCTGCCTTTTAACCTCACTTAAGTAAGAATGGTGAAAAGAAGAAATGATTATCCTGTGAGCGACTTTGAAGTTTTCAATTTCTGTTAAACAGCTTTTAACAAAGTGTTCCGGCAAGGCAGTCTGCTGTTTCAGCTCCACGTGTAAATCAAAACTAAAATTTGCGGCCCACTCAAGTACTTCAGTAAAAGAAGGGATCTTCTCTCCACGGAACTGCTCATGAAAAAAACTTCCTGCGTCAAATTGTTTTAATTCTTTTAAAGTAAAATCTCTAACCGGCCCGCGTCCATTTGTCGTCCGGTCAATTGCAGGATCATGAATAACAACCGGAACCTTGTCTTTTGTCCATTGCAAATCAAATTCAATGCCGTCTATAGGGTAAGTCGATGCCGAAATAAAAGCTGCCATTGTATTTTCAGGGGTATAACGTTTGTTTCCCCGGTGGGCAATAATTTTCATTCTTATTCTCCTCGTCCTCCCGCTTTATATACCGGTTAGGGTCAGAGCGGTATATAAAAGACCCCTCTCCTGCCGGCTGTATATAAATAATGGTAACGGAAACGCCAACCGGTGACAATCCATATCGCAATATAGAGGTACAGTAAAAAAAAAAGACCCGCCACAGCGGTCTTTTACTTAAACTGATTCATATGATTTTTTTATAATCTCAATGGGGTGTTTTACTTTATCAACAGCCAGCTGATTAAGCTGGTTCTTACACATTCCGCATTCAGTTACAATATAATCTTTTGTGCTTTCTGAAATAGTCTGCCTCATTTCGTTTCCTATTCTCATAGACAATGGGTACTTTTCTTTCTTAAAACCAAATGTGCCGCACTGCCCGCAGCACCCGGCATCCATATCTTCAATCTTGAAATCCGGAATAAGCTCCAGTACATCCATAGCAGGGCTGCCCACTCCCTGGCCTTTCATATGGCAAGGAGAAAAATAACCGGCTTTCTCATTCAGAGAAGCTAATGACATGTTCAGTTCTCCTTCTTCATAAAGCTTTCTCAGATACTCTTCAGAACCGTAAATATTCTTAGAAACTTTGACAGCTTCTTCTGTTTTTAGGAACGCAGGGTAATCTTTTTTTAACGAGCTGGCACAGCTTGAGCATGTTGTGACGATATCATAACCTTCTTTAACGTATGATAGTAAAGAATCTGTATTGCTAAAGGCATTTTTCAGCCCCTGCTTCATCTGGCCGTTCGCAAACATAGGAACTCCGCAGCATTTCTGTTCCGGCAAAGCAACCTCTATACCGTTGTACTCCATCACTTTTATAAAAGCTTCTCCAACGTGGGGAGCATTATATGTGGTGTAACATCCTGAAAAAAAAGCCACTTTTCTCTCCGTCGTTGCTACTTTCTTTTTATATTTCTTTTTAAAATGATTATATCTGTATTCAGGAAATTGTCTTTCAGCGGGAATGTGCATAGTCCACTCCATCAGCTTTCTCGCAGGTTTTATTTTCATCACTTTATTTGTTACAGGGGCAAATGCCGAAGCAAGCTTTCCTACAAGCTCGGCCCTGCTCAGTGTTAAATCACGTAAATTCATACCCGAATTTTCAGCGTGTGCCGCTTTGCCGTATGCCGTTAACAAAGAGACATGGACTCCCTCCGGACATGACCTGTCACATGTTCCGCAAAGAGTACACAGCTCAATTGACGGTTCGTTTACAGTTATTTGATTATCAGTTAACCGTTTAAATTCAGGTCCCAGATGCTTCGGCCCTCCAAAATCCAATGAAACACCGGAAACCGGACAATTTACCGTACAGGCATTACATTTAAGACACTTATCGAAAGAATTATCTATTACGCTCCATTCCGGCATGCTTTTCCCCTCCTGGCGTCTTTTTTGATAAAGGAACTGAATAGCTTGTACAAATCGTATAGATTCCTCCTGCTATCCAAGTATCTGTCCAAGGAACCTTTTTTGTCCCTCCTGCATAATATACATTTCTTAATTTATGTTTACTTGTTCCATCTTTATTTACCGGCTGATTTATAGTCGTATCTCTAAGCCCGTCAGTTGTCAGTTCCAGTCCGCCCCCAATGACCCCTCCTGTAGCTATAACAAGTTTTTTCAGCTTGATCCCATCGTTTGCACCTTCTGTAAATAGTTCTGTCACTTTGTCATTTTTCACGTGGACTGAATGGCTGGTCTTATTCTCTATAAATCGAATCCCTTGGGTTACCGCATATTTTTTTAAAGCGGAATATAAACGGACAGCCGCCGCATTAGGAGGAAGCCCGGGCGCCTCTGTTACAATGCAGCTAAATGCCTCCTCCAGCTCCTGCATAACGAGCTGGGAGTTTTTGATTCCAAGACAGGATGGAAAAACCATCACATCGCACGACTTAACATTCTTTTTTTTCATTTCTTTCTTAAGGGCAGATATTAAGACCGCTCTTCCTGAAGCTTCGTCAAGCTGTCTGGCCACATCTGCCTGGGAAAGTACTCTCCCGGCTTTCAGGCCTAAATCTGCAGTAAGAGATGAAATTGACAAACCGGGATACTCTGTGAGCAGATTCTCTTTGACGTAGCGAGGCTGAAAATCGATGATCTCTTTTATCCCCGCTATAATTACGTCTCCTTCTTCAGGTATTTTGCTGACTGTATGCGGATAGAGGGCAGTTTCTTTTATAAACCCAGCCCCTGTTACTACAGGTGTAAGTTTATCAATAGAACCTCTATAAGGAATGCCTAATTTGCCAGTCAACGCTTTGAACCAGTCAGCCGCTTCTGACATTAGCGAATCAGAAATTTGTTCATTTTCGAAAAATAGCCGGGCACCTGTGAGGTTTTCAGATCTGCCCGGAAGCAAATCCATAAATGCGGTGGACTGAATGATTTTGCCGCTCCCTTTGGAGACCACAGCTACATGATAATTATTCTCTTTAGCGCGTATTGCTGTCAGCAGTCCTGCCAGCCCTTGACCAATGACGACGACATCATACATGAGCTTTCCCGCCTTTCTTAATACCAAGAGACACAGCAGTTACACCTTCCATCATTTTTAACTGCCTGTCTGTCGCCCCGTCCGCAACCACATTCATTCCCTTTTTTCTTTTATCCATTCCATCTGTTAAAGCTTCTGCCGCTTCCTTCCTGGAAGTGGCCTCTTTTTCCACTGCGAGAGCCGCTGTCCTGTGGTAGCAGTAGCTCCCTTGGCATGGACCCATTCCCAGTCTCGTTCTGCGCCGAAGGTCTTCCAGGTTAAAATGGTTACTTTGATTAAGGTATACCTGTATTTCGGCCCACGTGACTTGCTCGCATTCACAGACTACTCTGTTATCCTCTTCTAAGTTAGAGTGAATCTGGCTGCTGTTAATTCCTGCCCATGAACAGAGTTTCTGTTTAGCAAGAGCCGGTAAACTCGGATGCTTAAGAAATTCTTTGGATTGACGTGGGGGGACGGCAATTTCATGAGTGAGACAGCCTTGGTGCAGTCCAATTTTTTCACAAATTAAATCCGCCGTTTTTTCAGCCATATACCGAAAAGTAGTTAATTTTCCCCCGGTAATTGTAATAAACCCTTTTAGACCTTCACGCTTCTCATGATCAAGCAAAGCCATTCCCCTCGTCACGTTACGCCCGCTTAAGTCCTTTTCTCCTTCTTCCTCGAACAGCGGCCTGCTGCCGCTGAATGCTCTGATCGACCGTATGTCAGGAAGATTTGGAACCAATGCCTTTCCTTCTTCCACCATCTGTTCAAATTCTTCTCTTTCTAGTGAGGTGTCATCAGGTTTCTCCACATTTCGGCCTGTTGTTCCAAAAATGGTGACGTCATGGGCCGGCACAAAAATATCAGCATCACCCGGCATACGCAGCCTGTTTATAACTTGCTTATTTATCCTGTGATTTAAAACAGTAAGCATTCCTTTATTGTTAATCACTTTTAAAGGAATCTGGGCAAGTTTTGCAATTTCCGCCCCCCATGGGCCTGAGGCATTTACAATAATAGGCGCATGGATTTCTTTCTCCACGCCTGTATAACGGTCTCTGGCCACAATATAAGATACCTCTGCATTCTTAGTTTCAATTCGGCTGACGGTATGATAAGTCAGTAAACCTGCTCCCCTATTTAAAGCATCAGCGGCTACATCTGTCAGCATAGTAAAAGGGTCTACAGAAGCGTCAGGCACTCTGTAGACAGCTTCTGCTCTTTTATTTAAATATGGTTCCTGCCTGAAAGCCTCTTCTAAAGAGACCTCTTCAACAGGAATACCTGTTTCTTTGCACAAATTCACCCATTTATTGACATAATCATCGGGATCTTCAGGGATTTTTACAAATAGACCTCCAGTATGTTCAATAGAACCCGGCACTGTCTTCTTAAGAATAATATTTTCCCGGTAGCATTCTATTGCTGCCTCTTTATCTTTAACAGCATATCTTCCCCCTGAATGCAAAAGCCCATGATTTCTTGTAGAAGTTCCGTGGCCCAAATCAAATTGTTCAACAAGAATGGTTTTAATTCCCCTTAATGCCAGATCACGAAGGAGCCCGGTGCCTGTCATGCCGCCTCCTATAATTACCACTTCTGTTTCGAATTTTTCCCTCACTCTGATCCCCCCTGAAAGCTAATAGAGAAGCGATTTGTGAATGAATGAACATAACAAATAAAATAAAAGCCATAAAAGCTTAAGAGGCAAGTATCCCCGCTAAGCTTTTATGGCTTTCTCCTTTTCTCCAAGCCTCACTATTATATTATCTGACTTGAGCATAGCACAAATAATGAGTTAACAGCCGCCTGTCCGATGACGATATTGTGGCATTTAAGCGTTTATTCCAAAAAGTCTTTTAAACGTTTGCTTCTGCTCGGATGGCGCAGCTTTCTTAACGCCTTAGCTTCAATCTGGCGAATCCGTTCCCTCGTTACTCCGAATACTTTTCCTACTTCTTCAAGGGTCCGGGTTCTCCCATCATCTAATCCGAACCGGAGACGCAAAACGTTCTCTTCACGGTCTGTCAGTGTGTCAAGTACGTCCTCAAGCTGCTCTTTCAGTAATTCGTATGCCGCTGCATCTGAAGGGGCAAGAGCTTCCTGATCTTCGATAAAATCCCCTAAGTGAGAGTCGTCTTCTTCACCAATTGGTGTCTCCAAAGAAACCGGCTCCTGGGCTATTTTCAATATTTCCCTTACTTTATCAGGGGTCAATTCCATTTCTTTAGATACTTCTTCTGGTGTCGGCTCCCTTCCCAGATCCTGTAAGAGCTGGCGCTGGACTCTGATTAATTTATTAATCGTTTCCACCATATGAACAGGGATCCGGATTGTTCTCGCCTGGTCGGCAATCGCACGCGTGATCGCCTGACGGATCCACCAGGTTGCATAGGTACTGAATTTGTATCCTTTATTATAATCGAATTTTTCCACCGCTTTAATCAGTCCCATGTTTCCTTCCTGAATTAAATCCAGGAAGAGCATTCCACGGCCAACGTAGCGTTTAGCAATACTAACAACAAGACGTAAGTTTGCCTCTGCTAAGCGTCGTTTAGCTTCTTCGTCCCCATCTTCAATCCTCTTCGCCAGCTCAATCTCTTCAGAAGCAGAAAGCAAAGGGACACGCCCTATTTCTTTAAGGTACATACGCACCGGATCATTAATTTTTATTCCTGGAGGCACGCTTAAATCATTTAAATCAAAAGCTTCTTCCTTTTCGACCTGCTGGAGACTTGGCACCGTCTCATTATCATTCAATATTTCTACACCTTGCTCTCCAAGGTATTCAAAGAACTCATCCATTTGATCTGAATCCTGATCAAATGCACCTAACCTCTCGGTGATTTCTGCGTAGGTTAAGGTCCCCCTCTTTTTCCCTGATTCTACTAACTGGTCCTTAACTTGATCGATGGTTAAATCACCTTCCGCCATCGGGCGAATTGGTTTCTCAGCCATACGACCCCTCCTTCCTAAAGTTCACAACAATGTCCGAAATGTCTATTACTGTTCCTTCAACTCTTTATTGATTTTGACTATTTCCATTGCAATCAAAGCTGCTTCCTTATATTCTGCGACTTCTTCAGCTTTTTTTTGCTTTATTTTTAACTGCTCAATTTCTTTTCTTTTCGGAAATTGACGGAGTTGTTTTAAGTAATCGTTCAGCTCCTGCTCAGAAAGGTCAATATTAACCTTCTTCATTGCAAGTTCAGTGGTTATTTTCCGTAGATGTTTATCCTCTATACGTTCTATAAAATGAGAGGGATCAGGTTCATAGCCTTCTCCATAATAACTATAGATAAGTGCAGCAATAGCCTGATAAGCATCGTAATGAAATTCGCCGCCCACTTCCTTCTGTACCTGGTCCGCAATTGACCGGGACTGAAGCATAAGGGCGATAAGTTCCCTTTCAGCATTCTCATGGGCGGAAAGCATTTTTTTGGCCACGTTAAGGCTTTTCGTCTGCACGGCCTGGTAAACCTGACGCTTTTGCTTTTTTTGCTGTGATTTAATAACTTCAGTCTGCTCCTGCTTCAGAGCTTCAAGAGATAGAGAAAACTCATCTGCAAGCTGCCTTAAATAATAGTCTCTTTCAACAGCACGCGGGAGCTGACTTACAGCATTAACCATTTGTTCTATATAATTCAGACGGTCTCCTTCATTTTGAAGATTTTTACCCCGCCGGTAATACCTGAATTTAAATGCTGTAAATGTCATGTAATTTGAAATGACATCCTGCAAAAATCTTTTTGGCCCATGTTTCTGAATGTAGTCATCCGGATCATATCCTTCAGGAAGACTGGCTATAACCACTTCTGCTCCGGTATTTTGTAAAATCCGGGCATTTTTATAAGTCGCATTCATCCCTGCCTCATCAGAATCGTAACAGAGAATCACTCTGTCAGCATTTCTGCGAATCATTTTGGCCTGGTTCTCTGTCAAAGCAGTCCCCAAACCTCCTATGCCGTTGTCTATACCCGCTCGCCAGGAGGATATAACATCGACATACCCTTCGAAAAGCACTGCTTCATTTTTCTTTCTGATCGAAGGCCTGGCCTGATGAAAAAAATATAAATTGTCACTCTTATTAAAAACTTCCGATTCGGGACTGTTTAAATACTTAGGGTGGCCTTCGTTTAACACCCTTCCGCCAAAAGCGATCATATTACCACGGCGGTCCCAGATCGGAAACATAATTCTGTCTCTGAACCGGTCGTAAGGCTGACCATCCGATTCCCGCAAACCTACGAGGCCGCATTCAGCCATTTCCTCCATTTTAAAAGACCGTTTTTTTAAGAATTGAGAAAGAAAATCCCATGAATTCGGAGCATAACCAATCTGGAAATGATCAATCATTTCCTTGGTAAACCCTCTTTTCCTTAAATATTCACGTGCTTCTCTCCCTTCATCTGAAACCGTAAGGATATGGTGATAAAGTTTAGCCGCAAATTTGTGGCCCTCATACCAGTGCTTCATTTTGTCAGAAAGTTCCGGCTTGCGCCCGGCTTCCGTCTCAAGTACAGGCAAGGACACATTTGTTTGTGATGCTAACTTTTCTACCGCTTCTATAAAGCTGATCCCCTCTGTTTCCATAATGAAAGAGAATGCATTGCCCCCGGCTCCGCAGCCGAAACAGTGATATAACTGTTTATCAGGTGACACAGAGAAAGAAGGCGTTTTTTCACCATGAAAAGGGCACAGACCCACAAAGTTTCTCCCCTGCTTTTTCAATTGAACATATTCGCTAACGACGTCTACTATATCTAATGCCTGGCGAATTTCTTCGATTTTTTCTTCGGGAATACGTTGAGTCACATTTCTCACCAACTTTCTTCCCTTTTATTTAAAGGATGGCGTATATCCTTTCGCCTCCCCAATCAAATTTCCTGCCGGTCAGATAAAATTTTTTCGAGTTGGAACTGAAAAAATTCCCTATCTTCCTTCAGCATCTTTTTAGGGCCTTTCGTTTTTTTCCCCGCCCTTCTTCTTTTTGCATCGGCGTGCCTTCTATCCAGTAAAAAGTCAATCTCAAGGTCAGAGACCCTTGTCCCTCTCGGAGTAAGGACAGTTACCTGTTTAGCGAGAAGCAGCCCTGCTAAGCCCAGATCCTGAGTGACCACTATATCGCCCGGGCTCACTTGATTAGAAATAACCAGGTCTACTGCTTCCCTGTCCGGATCCGTGACTACTTCTTTTACATTTGGCGGGAAAGACTTCTTTCTGGAATGGGCGTAAGAAGAAACAAATACTACGTTAATATCGTACGCCATTGCACTGGATAAAATTTCTGACGTTACAGGACATCCGTCTCCATCGACAAAAATCTTGTTATTTTTTGTGTGCATCAATTGATAATTCTACACCCTTTTCAATAATCCTTCTTTTCTGCTTACTTTTTATATAACTTCTTGTTTCCCAATACCTGCCCTTACTATCTTTACCAAAAAAATCAAAAAAAGTCTTGACTTTTACAATTTATTCGTTCTCATGGGGTTTATGTTAGTAATTTTATAAAATTATCAAGTCACAATACTTCATTATAAAGGAAAATTGCTTTTTACGCTATAAATTTGTTTAAAATTAATTTGATAGGCGAAATTTTAAAATACTGGAAAGAAGGCAGGGATTCCATAGGGAGTTTTTTTATATGCCGTTTCACGTCCTGTGAAAACGCCAAAGTAACCACATCCGTGTGGAAGTTCGCTGTATTTTCTTTACCCGGGACTTGTCTCCAAGCCCCTGGGCAAGCGTCCGCCTGGCGGACTGAAATTACTGCCATTACTATTTATAATATTTAAGTACAAAAGCGAAAAACCGAACAAAATTATCTGATTTGTCCGGCTTTCTTATGATTTCTATTTTTTGTCCCAGCCTAGCCTTGAAGGTTACTTTTTTACCATGGCTTTTTCCATTAACTAATTATTATTGTTTTTGTGGACCAGCTGATAAATAAGGTTAGCCGTTTCTTCCACCGCTTTCGCAGAAACATCAATTACCTGACAGCCGATATCTTCCATAATTTTCTCAGAGTATCTCAATTCTTCTTCAATTCTGCTTATGGCAGCATAATTAGCCTTCTCTTTTAATCCCAGTGCTTTTAGCCTTTCTGTCCGAATCCCATTTAATTTCTCGGGACTGATTTTCAGGCCGATAACTTTTTCAGCAGATATTGAAAATAATTCCTCCGGCGGTTCCACTTCCGGTACAAGCGGAACATTCGCCACTTTAAGCCTTTTATGAGCTAAATATTGGGATAAAGGTGTTTTAGATGTTCTGGAAACTCCTATGAGCACAACATCCGCTCTTAAGATACCGCGAGGATCCCTTCCATCATCATATTTAACAGCAAATTCGATCGCTTCCACTTTGCGGAAATAATCCTCATCCAACGTATGCATCAATCCGGATTCATTTTTAGGGGCATCATTCAGCCGCTCCTGCATGATATTAATAAGCGGAGATAAAATATCATAGACAGGTATATTATTTTTGTCTGCTTGTTTAATTAAATGATTCTTCACTTCAGGCAAAACAACTGTGAAGGCGATGACTCCTTTATTGTCTTTCGCCTGGGCAATTACGTCATCCACTGTACTCAGGTCCTCTACATAAGGAATGCGGCGAATGACAGTCTTATCTTCATCAAATTGGCTCAGAGCGGCTTTAACTACCAGTTCAGCAGTTTCCCCAACTGAATCTGAAATAACATACACGATAGAATGGTTTAGTGAATTCATCATCCAGCCTCCTGCTATATAAAGTTTCGTTCTTTAAGTATGGATATCATCGTTCGCAATATAAACGAAAGCTTTTGTTACATTCGTTTTAGTTAATCTCCCTATGACTTCGTGATTAACTGTGCCGTTATCTTCTACTTCCCGGACCACGGGAAGTCCGTCAATCTGTTTGTTTATCAGTTTATTAGCCACTTCCAGCATAGAATCAGACGGTTTACAAGTCGTCACGTTCGGCATCCTGGTCATAATAATACTGATCGGCACGGATTCCAGATCCTGCTTACCCATACTTGCTCTCAACAAATCTTTTCGGGAGAGGATTCCAACAAGGTGCGCTTGTTTGTTAACAACAAATAAAGTACCCACGTCTTCAAGAAACATCGTACATATTGCATCATAGACAGAAGCTGATTCATTCACTACTACTGGAATAGACTGAAATTCTTTCACCGTCAGTTTTTTCATACGCTCATTAAAAAGCTGACCACCTGTTTTCCCTGTATAATAATAGCCTACACGCGGTCTCGCATCCAGGAACCCTGACATCGTTAAGATAGCAAGATCAGGTCTGAGTGTAGCCCGGGTGAGGGAGAGCCTTTCTGCAATCTGCTCTCCTGTAATCGGCCCGCTTTCTTTTACAATTTCTAAAATCTGTTCCTGTCTTTCATTCAGTTCCAATGCCTTCACCGTCCTCTACATTAAGGCAAACTTATTAATAACCTGGTATGTTTTATTATACCTTAACCGGTAACATTTCGAAAACGGTTCTAACTTTCCGAGTGAAATACGATCGCATTGAAGTCGGCAAATGATGTAATGATGTCAGAAACCATTGCCATTTGGGCTAAACGATTTTGTTTTAGTTCTTCATTGCTGGTCATTACCATTATATGGTCAAAATAATTATGAATGACCGGGGCAAATTCCTGTAATTCTTCATATGCTTCTTCTACTTTGCCTTCCTCTAACAAACCGCTTATAGATCCTTTTTTATTTTCAGCAAGATCATAAAGCGTTTTTTCCTGACTCTCTGTTAAAAGTGAAGAATCTACAGCTGTTTTTTGGCCAGCTGCTTTTTTGGATATGTTTGTTACTCTGCTGAAAGCTTCCACATCTTTTTTAAACGTCTCCGAAGCCAAGGTTTCCATTAAAAACTGGCCTTTTTGAACGATTGTATCTACTCTTCCGGCATTACTTTTTAAGACGGCGTCTACAACGTCATATCGTATGCCTTTATCCTGTAATAGATTTTTGTATCTTAATTTCACGAATTCAAGCAGATCCTTCAGTACGTCGTCTTTAGGACGTTTAATGATACCCAGCCCGGAAGCAAGGTCTAAAGCTTCTTCCATAAACCCAAGTAAATCAGTTTCCCAACTCTGATCGAGAAAAACCTGTAATACGGCTGCAGTCTGGCGTCTCAGACCATGAGGGTCCTGTGACCCGGTTGGAATATTTCCTATACCAAAACTCGTTACAAGAGTATCCACTTTATCAGCTGCACTGACGTAAGCCCCTATTGAATGAGAAGGGGTTCTGTCTCCTGATTGTTTAGGCAGATAATGTTCACGAATAGCGGCAGCTACTTCTTCAGGTTCTTCTGATTTAAGAGCATATTCTTCACCCATTCTCCCTTCCAGTTCAGGGAACTCATTGACCATATGAGTCACTAAATCAACTTTCGATAAGTGGGCAGCACGCCTTGTATATTCGAGCTCCTCTTTATTCGCACCGGCTTTCTCTGCTATTTTTACTGCAAGAATTTCAATTCTTCTTACTTTATCAGCAACCGATCCTAACTCTTCGTGATAGACGATCGATTCAAGACGCGGAAAATATGAATCAAACGGCTTTTTTAAATCTTCCTGGTAGAAAAATTCTGAGTCTGCGAGGCGGGCACGCAAAACTTTCTCATTTCCTTTTTGGACATTTTCCAAGTGACGGTGGTCCCCGTTTCTGACAGTTACAAAATAAGGAAGAAGATCTCCTGCATCATTTTTCACCGGAAAATAACGCTGATGCTCCCTCATTGAAGTGATGAGGACATCGTCAGGTACTTTCAAAAACCTTTCATCAAATGCCCCGTATAGAGCAGTCGGGTATTCAACTAAATTATTAACTTCTTCAAGTAACTCTTCATCAATTGGAATGGTCCATCCTTCATCATCTGCAAGCCGTTCTATTTGCGTGCGGATCGCCTGTTTTCTTTCTTCGGGCTGAACGATAACGTGTTCCTGCAATAATTGACGGCTGTAGTCGGACGCTTCTTGCAGTTCCACTTTTGAACCAAGAAAACGATGCCCGTACGTCGTATTTCCGGTTTTAACATTCGTGATCTCAAAAGGAATCACTTCATTTCCGTATAAGGCTACAAGCCATTTGATCGGGCGTACAAACCTAAGCTCATTAGTACCCCACTTCATATTCTTCGGAAATGGAATGCTTAAAATGACATCTTTTAATTCAGGAAGGAGATTTTGTACAGGTTCTCCTGCTGTAAACTTTTTCACATGCACATAGTCTTCGCCTTTAACCTCTTTAAAATAAAGGTCCTCTACAGTCACTCCCTGGCCTCTTGCAAACCCGTGGGCTGCTTTAGACCATTCTCCTGCTTCATCCAGTGCTATTTTTTTGGAAGGTCCTTTTGCCTCTTCTTCACTATCTTCCTGCTTTTCTACTAAAGCGTGGATAAGAACCGCCAACCTTCTCGGTGTAGCGAAGGTTTCTACTTTATCAAAGCTCAGACGGGATTGGTTAAGCCACTGTTCTGTCCGCTCCTGAAATTCGTTTAAAGCTTTTGTTACAAATCTTGCAGGCATTTCTTCAAGACCTATTTCGACGAGCATTGATCGGTTATTCATTCAAATCGGCCTCCTTTACTTTTAACATTGGAAATCCAAGATCTTCTCTTATGCTGTAATACTGTCTGGCGCAATTTCTGGCCAAATTTCTGACTCTGCCAATATAGCCCGTTCTTTCAGTTACTGAAATAGCCCCTTGAGCATCAAGTAAGTTAAAGACATGGGAACACTTAAGTACATAATCGTAAGACGGAATAACCAGTTTGTCATCCAGTGCTCTTTGAGCTTCTTTTTCATACATGTTAAACAATTGGAACAGCATAGCTGCATCAGCTGTTTCAAAAGAATATTTAGATTGTTCATATTCATTCTGCAAAAAGACATCGCCGTAAGTGAATCCATTAACCCACTCAAGATCATACACATTCTCTTTATCTTGAATATAAGAAGCGAGCCTTTCAAGCCCGTAAGTTATTTCAACAGAGACCGGATTCGCATCAAGGCCTCCAACCTGCTGGAAGTATGTAAATTGGGTAATCTCCATACCATCTAGCCAGACTTCCCAACCCAGTCCCCAGGCAGCCAGCGTAGGGGCTTCCCAGTTGTCTTCTACAAAACGTATATCATGCTCTTCAGGTTTAATGCCCAATTGTTTTAAGCTTTCTAAATATAACTTCTGGATATTATCCGGTGAAGGTTTCATGATGACTTGAAACTGGTGATGCTGATATAGCCTGTTTGGGTTTTCCCCGTATCTTCCATCAGTCGGTCTTCTGGACGGTTCCACATAGGCTACATTCCAAGGTTCAGGCCCAATACTCCGCAGGAAGGTCATGGGATTCATCGTCCCTGCTCCCTTTTCAACATCATAAGGCTGTAAAATTAAGCAATTTTGTTCTCCCCAAAACTTTTGTAATGTGAGAATCATCTCTTGAACATTCATTTGCTTCCCTCCATGTTATTAATCAGTTTTTAAACTCCGTATTGCTATTAGCACACATAAATAAAAAACTCCCGTCTCTATACCCTTAAAGGATATAGGGACGAGAGTTACCCGCGGTTCCACCCTATTTGCACTGACAGATCTGTAAGTGCCGCTTTAATACTATGCTCCGGAACGCCTTCCTTATCATCAATATGCTCAGCTTCCACCGTCCTGAGCTCGCTTAACCAGTTATATTGAGGGGATAAGTACTACTCTCCTTCAACGCATTAATTATTATCTGATTTGCTTATTTACAAATCTTACTCAAAAACCGCTTAACTGTCAACGTCCGGCTGCGAAAATCGCGTCATTTGATCTAAAAACCGTTTAGATTTAAGTTTAATACCCACGTATTCCTGATAATATAACTCCAGAACTTCTTTAAGCTGTTTTTTTGTCTGCTCTTTAACAGAAATTTGCCCGATCCTTGCGGGGTTTATTTGCTGAAACAGCCTTAATAGCTTCATAACAGCTGGCGAAACTCTCAAATGATAGTCATCATTAGCGAGACATTGTGTACAAAGGGCTCCGCCAAACCTTAAAGAAAACATAAAAGGCAAATCTGTATTTCCGCAATTGGCACACTCATGAAGGGTGGGTGAAGAGCCTGAATAAGTGAGCATTTTTGTTTCTAAAATCCGAAGCAGAATTTCCCCGTCATCGCCTTCGTTCAGGTGATGTAACAGCTGATAAAGCAATTCGAAGAGATAAGGGTTTTTATCCTGATCTTCAGTAAGCCTGTCTATCAGTTCGACCATCACTGCGCCATATGCTGTTACCATGAGGTCGCTTCGCACATCTCTGAATGAATCTATAATATCAGCCTGATTCAACGTGCCAATACCTTTTGACTTCTGGTAAATAAAAGTGCCATACACAAAAAGCTGCGAGACAGAAGCAAAGCGGCTTTTCGGCCGCTTTGCTCCTCTGGCCATTAGTGCTGTCTTTCCGTTTTCCCTTGAATAGACAGTAAGAATTTTATTTGTCTCGCCGTAATCGTTCGTTCTTATTATTATTCCTTCTATTTTTTTTAACAAATCCGCCACCTGCCATTTCTAGGTGAGCAAAGGTCATTAATGAATGAGTGACTCATTCTCTTCAGAATAAATCTCATCTTCCGGTAATGCGCTTTCGTCCCCCTCTTGGGACATTTCTTTATATAACAGATAAGATTCCACGTTGCCTGTTTTGGAGAATACATGCCAGGATAACTGCCGCATAGGAATGCTCCACCTTTCTTTGTACAGACGTAATTGTTTACCTGTTATGATGACCTGCTGCGCTTTTTTTAATGTCAAGGAAATATTGACAGTTTTAATTTCTGGTTTGAGGTATATTTTTGAGAGTAGCAGACCTTAGTATTCTTCTTCATCATAGCCAAAATTCTTTAAATACTTCGGTTTGTTTCTCCAGTCTTTTTCTACCTTCACCCACAGTTCCAGAAATATTTTGGAACCGAGAATATTTTGAATATCTTCTCTCGCCAGCTTGCCTATTTCTTTCAGCATTTTGCCTTGTTTTCCGATAATAATACCTTTCTGTGAGGATCTTTCCACTACAATAACAGCCCCCACATACACGGTTTCACTGTTTTCTCTTCTCTTTATCTGCTCAATTTCAACAGCAATAGAATGCGGGATTTCCTCATGAGTCAGATGAAGCACTTTCTCACGAATCATTTCAGACATTAGAAACCTTTCCGGATGATCGGTAACCTGATCTTCCGGGTAAAACTGCGGACCTTCTTCAAGATAAGCATAAACCTGCTCCAGCAATGCTGGAACATTATTCCCTTGTAACGCAGAAACAGGGATTACTTCTTTAAATGGAAATAAGCTCATATATTCCTCAATAAGCGGGAGAAGCTGATCCGGGTGGATTTCATCAATTTTATTGATAATGAGAAAAACCGGCGTGTCAATGTTTTTAAGGCGCTCAATAATAAATTCGTCTCCGCGCCCTTTCCCCTCTTTGGCATCAACAAGGAATAAAACGACATCCACTTCCCGAAAAGTGTTTTGAGCTACACGTGTCATAAAGTCTCCTAAACGGTGTTTAGGTTTATGGATCCCAGGCGTATCAATGAATACTATTTGTCCTCTTTCCTCCGTATAAACCCCTTGAATTCTGTTTCTTGTTGTTTGGGGCTTATCGCTCATTATAGCAATCTTCTGTCCTAAAACCTGATTTAACAAGGTTGATTTACCTACATTAGGCCGCCCGACTAACGCAGCAAACCCTGATTTTTGTGTCAGAGACTGATTAGTCATGCAGATCCTCCGGTGAAAAAGCCCCCGGCAGTAAATCTTCTACTGTCCATTCTGCCGTGTTTCCTTTTAAGTTAGTGAGAAAAACTTTTGTATGAGGCTGCAAGAGCTCAGACATCACCTGGCGGCACGCCCCGCACGGAGAGACGGGTCCATCTGTATCAGCTGCAACAGCAATAGCATCAAACTCGCGGACCCCTTCAGAAACAGCTTTAAAAATAGCTGTTCTTTCTGCACAGTTACACATACTGTATGCAGCATTTTCTATATTGCAGCCCCTGTACACCGTCCCGTCTTTTGAAAGCAGTGCTGCTCCTACCTGGAAACGTGAATATGGCACATAAGCTTGTTTTCTTGATTCGACCGCTTCTGATAATAATTGTTCTTTATTCATAGCTATCACCTCAATTAATATTTAATACGCTAAAAAAACAGTTTAATGATGTGAGGGATAAAGATCATAGCCCCGGTTGCCACAGCAGTTAAAGCAAAAACAAAAACGGCGCCTGCTGCTGCATCTTTAATAACTTTTGCCCGCTCATCATAAGTTTGTACAATCAGGTCCACTAAATGCTCTACAGCAGTGTTTATAAGCTCCAGGCCAATGACCGCCCCAATAACCACAGCTAAAACAGCCTGCTGCTCTATTGGTATTTGCAGTAATTGAGCTGATATAAAAACTGCGGCAGCAACCAGTACGTGAATACGAAAGTTTTGTTCGTGCTTCCATGTATGCTGTATTCCTTTACACGCATAATAAAAGCTTTTTTTCAGCCGCGTCCAGGAGACAAAAGGCCTGTTATTTTTTGAGGCCATGTTTTTGAAGAATATCCTCTTGTTTAGTAAACATTTGTTTTTCCTGTTCTTCTGATTCATGCTCATATCCAATTAAATGCAAAAACCCGTGAACAGCCAAAAAACAAAGTTCTCTTTCGAATTGGTGGCCATATTCCGCAGCCTGAGCTTTAGCGCGCGGCAAAGAAATAATAATATCCCCCAAAAGATTGGGTGCTTCCGGATGGTCTAAAGTTTCATCTCCTTCATCCAAAGCAAACGACAGCACGTCCGTAGGACGGTCTTTGTCACGGTATTCTTTATTAAGCACCTGAATCCTTTCATCGGAGACGAAAGTAACTGAAATTTCTGTATTCCGGCCTATACTTTCATAATTAAGGGCGGTTTCCAAAACACTTTGAACCAATTTTTGTTCTTCCTCTGATAATAGCTCCGTTTCATCGATCATATCAATAACATACTCGTTCATGAATTGGCCTCCTTTTCCTCCAGATCGTCAACCGGATATTCAATTCGTGAATGAAACGTCCCCTGCAATGTTTCACACATAGTAGCAGCAGCTGTTTTCAGCTCTTTAAAGGTAACATCACACTCATCAAACTGCCCATCTTCCAGCCGGTCCAGCATAATTTTTTTAACCAGTCCTTCGATTTTTTCTTTTGTCGGATTCGGCATGGAACGGACTGCCGCTTCCACACAATCTGCAAGACCTACAATAGCTGCTACTTTCGTTTGGGCTTTAGGCCCGGGATATCTGAAATCTTCTTCTTTAACTTTATCTTCAGACTCCTTGGCAGCTTTATGGTAGAAATATTTTAATAACGTCGTACCGTGATGCTGTTCAGCAATGTCAATAATTTCTTTAGGAAGTTTGTATTGTTTTAGCATTTCCGAACCATCATACGGATGAGAAATAATGATCGTCTTGCTTAGCTGCGGTGATATTTTATCATGTGGGTTTTCAATTTTCATTTGGTTTTCTATAAAGAAATGAGGACGTCTTGTTTTTCCTATATCATGGTAATAGGCTCCCACTCTTGCAAGTAAACCATTCGCCCCAACTGATTCACAAGCAGCCTCGGCCAAATTTGCAACTATGACGCTGTGATGGTAAGTTCCTGGAGCTTCCAGCAGGATTTTTCTTAAAAGAGGATGGTTAGGATTTGACAGTTCAATTAATTTAGTCGTAGATAAAATGCCGAAACCCGTTTCAAAAAAAGGCAGGAGACCAAGCGCCAGGACCACCGATAAAAACCCGGCTAAGGCAGCGAAGCCCAGGTTAGAGCTGATTTCCATCCAGCTGTATTGAGCATTTTTAAGCATCAAAATGGAAGTCACTACCAAAATGTTAATAACAGCTACAAAGAAGCCGGTCTGCAGCATTCTGATTATACGCTGGGACTTGCCTAAAAAGAAAACACCTGCGACCCCGCTGAAAAAGATATATATGCCGTGAGTAAAATTTACCACACCTGCCGCTTCCTGATTAAACATAATGCTGGCGATTATAGCAAAGATAATACTCGAAAATAACGCCACCCTGGACTGAAGGAGCGTCGTAATAAGCATCGTGCCCATCGCTACAGGTGCTATAAACGTAAGTCCGTGGACATCCGTTCCATGCATAAGACTAATCACTTTTAAAATTACCAAAGTCAGCGCATAAATAACTCCATACATCAGTAAATGAGTATTATTAGACTGGAGAGTCGTTTTAGCATCATTTAAATAAAAAGCAAGCATAGATATTAATAATACTATAATAATTCCCAATCCAATATATGGGTAAACCATCGGCACTTCTTCGGTTAATCCTACTAACGAGAGCTTTTGATATATCTCTGCCGTAATAACCTGGCCTTCCTCAACCAGGAGCTCCCCTTCCCTGATAATAACTGGTTCAACCACTTCTGCCGCTGTGTGCCTTGCGTCCTCTGTGGCTTCTTCATCCAGCATATAATTGGCGGTGATGCCAAACCGGGCAATTTCTGCCATGGCTCTTAAAAGCTGGGGATCAACTGCTGAAATATCAACTTTTCTTTCTGCTCTGTCTCTTGCTTCATCAACTTCATCCATCTGCACTTCATCATTCATAACATCATAGACAGCACTGGCAGTCGTTTCCTGAGCCATTTGCAGATCTTCAGGTGAAGCATCTAACAGCGATAACAGGGCAGTATCAGAAAGATTGTTGACCGTTTCTCCAGGAAGCATTTCCTTTAATCTATCCAGCTGTTCTTCAAGTGACATATCTTCAGTTACAGAGTCCGGCTCATTCTCATTTATCGTTTCCTCGTTAAACTCGTCTTCACTGCCGGCAGCTTGAAGCTGAACTTGTTCTACTGAGCTGAAAATATCCTGTATTCGCTCTATTTGATTCTGAGCATACCTTGTTTTAGTTGAATAAACAGGGTCTACAGCATCATATGCTTCCTGTTGCAGCCGTTCGGTTTCCTGTTTATTTTCTATTGTGAGAGGAGAACGTATATCCTGCTCTGAAATTGCCCCTTGCTCCACTTCCAGAGTTTCCGGCATTACATTACTCACTAACAATCCATATGTAAGCATACCTAATAAAACAAATAAAAAAATCCGAATATACCGGTGTTTTTTTAAATTCCTCCACCAGCCTTGATGATCAATGGAAAACCTTTTAGCCATCATTCCCACCCACTTTTCTCTTAGCCCCTGTGTAAACATTTTTAATAAGACGCCAAGCCCCTCCTGTTTTTCCTTTCCAAAGGCTAGCCGGCTCCAGTCTGTCCCTTAGTTTAACAGTCCTTCCTGCTTTCAGACCAGCCTGCACGTCTTGTCCAGACTTGCCTATGGACTGAGCTGATACATTTCGGTATTTAGTATGATTTCCCAGCTTACCAACAGCTTTTTTACAGGCTCACCTTTAACCGCCAATTGACTTAAAAAGCGCAAGGTGCCTGCTGAATAGCCAGAGACACCTGTGAAATATATTTATTTATTCATATTTTCATCCTTCATCCTCTTCTTCATAAGCATCTATAATTTTTTGAACGAGTGAATGACGGACCACATCAGAAGACTCAAGATGAATAAAAGAAAGACCGTCCACGTTTTTAAGGATATTTAATGCCGTTTTTAATCCCGACATTTTTCCTTTAGGAAGATCAATTTGAGTCAAATCTCCTGTGATCACCATTTTCGAACCAAAGCCTAGTCGTGTTAAAAACATTTTAATTTGTTCTGAAGTAGTGTTTTGGGCCTCATCCAGTATAACAAATGAATCGTCAAGTGTTCTTCCTCTCATATAAGCTAATGGAGCAATTTCTATTGTTCCTCTTTCAATTAACCTCTCTGTATGCTCTGCTCCCAATAAATCATGCAGGGCGTCATACAAAGGGCGCAAATAAGGGTCTACTTTCTCTTTAAGATCTCCTGGCAGGAATCCTAAGCTTTCCCCTGCCTCCACTGCCGGACGTGTCAGCACGATACGTTTGACCTGCCCTTCTTTTAAAGCGTGGACAGCCAGGACAACAGCTAAATAGGTTTTTCCTGTTCCGGCAGGACCTATTCCGAAAACGACATCATTTTTACGAATAGCAGCGACATAATGCCTTTGCCCAAGCGTTTTTGCTAAAATAGGTTTCCCTTTTGCCGTAAGAGTTATTTTATCTTCATATAAATCAGCCATTTCATCCAGCATGCCCCTGTCTTCAAGCTGGGCAGCATAAGCTACATCGCGTTCTTTTACGGATATTCCGTTTCGGATCAGTTTTAACAGCATTTTCAGGATATTTTTCACTTTTTCAATGGCATCATTCTCACCGTAAATGGTCACTTCTTCGCCGCGTGTTAAAATAGAGACTGAAAAAGTTTCTTCCAGCCTTTTTAAGTGTTTATCATTCGGTCCGAATAACGCTTGTACTTCATTCGCTTCTTGTAATGGTAATTCAATAGTTAAATTAGTATCTTTCAATCGTCTCAGTCTCCTTGAATAACCGGCTGTTTAACCGCAATATCATCTATTACCCGAAAGTGTAATAATACTTTTACTTTACCACCCTCTACGGTCTGGTGCAAAACTTTTTCATCTTTGATTTCTGCTTCTTCAGATAAACGCTGAAGAAGGGTTTTAACAGCTTCTTCTTTAGCAATATCGGCTGCTTTTTCTTTTGCCCTCCGCTCCTCTACTTCCAGCAAATCATACTGATTACGGATCTCGTAAGCAAGCGGAAGACTGATTCCAAAAGGCTCCCACTTTTTTACAAGTGTGTCTTCATATATATTATCCGATTTAAGTCCTTTAAAACCCCAAAATGGGATTCTCACGTCCCACAGTTTTAAGGCATGTTTCCGTTGTATTTCACCTGTTACAGTTTCTACTGCTAAGTTAAGCGGCACCTTAACATTTATTTTATACCACGACTCTCCCCTGACCCTTCCTTCTGCAGCCACCCGTTTGTAGTTGTCTTCTTTTCCAATTAAGCCTGAGACAAGGATGTCCCCTTTTTCCACAAACTGATTAGGTTCCACCATCGGCTTTCCTTTTTCTACAAATAAATCATGAATAACAGCTTTACGTGCTGCTACGAGGTGCGCTGGTCCCGATCGCTGCTTTTCCTCTACAATTTCCCGCTCCACTACTTGAAAATGAAGGGCAGAGCCTTGTTTAGTGACTCCCACCCATGTCACTTTATCAAGTTCATTCATAATATTTTCCTGGATTTTTTCAGGGGGCGGGAGAAAATAGTGCAGTTTTCCTTTCTTAATACCCATATCACTTATGGCTGATCTTAATTCATGTTCCAGATGCGGCTCTGCCCCGTCTATCGTTATACTCCACACCATATTTGAAAGCAGAATAAGAGCGAAAATAAAAGCAGCCAGACCTGCCAGCATCCCTTTTCGCTTTGTAATTCTTTTGAGTATAAAAGGGGCGCCTCTTTTCTCTATAAAATAAATCTTACAAGGGAAGTGCTTGGCCAATTTTTTAAGTTTGGAAAGATCTGCTAACATAACATTAGCAGTAAACATGCTGTCAGTCTCAAACTGAATTCCCCATATTATTACACCGCGTTCTGTACACTCATTAATAAATGATTCAGCTGTTGTACCGGATACTCTGATTTTCATATAACCTGCAGCTCGGTGCACCCATTCGTTTCTCATAATTACCTCCGCTTCAGAAAAATTCAATTAGGCTTATCTGAATAATGAATATGATTAATAACTCCTTCAAGCAAAATTTCTTCAGGTAAAATCGATTTAATAATAAATCCCTCGCCTTGAATAATAATTTGCCCTTCAGTCATAGCCAGTCTCAGTTCTTTATCTGTAAACCGAATGACGCCCTGGTGATTCTCAATGTAAACATGAAGATGACCTACCATTGTCAGCCTTGGTAAATCCATTACTACATCGGCAGGCAGGTCCATTTGGTCTACCATCCATTTTTTAATCCATGTTTGGAATTTTTTCATGCTGAACCTCCCCTTCACTCATATGTATGACTGTGTCTGGTAAGCTATCACCTAAAATATTGGGTAAAATAAGGGCACAAGCCTGACTGAAATAATACGGTGAAATAACAAGAGAATGGGACAAAACTTTTATTAGACATTTTATAACGTGGGTCACTTTACCAATATTAAATAGGCTCAGCTTTATTGATTGAAGGACAGAAGGTGGCGACGCCCAAGGGAGTAAGCGCAAGCTGAAGATCCAATTCAACGAAGCTCCAGGCTGACTTGAATTTAGCTAAAGACGAGCCCCTGGGCAAGAGTCCGCCTGGCGGCTGAAATCACTTCTTTTCTCAAAAAAGAACAGCCGAACAAAATTTTCTAATTTTGTTCGGCTTTCTTTATGGTAACTATTCTTTTGTCCCCGCCTCAGGAGGTTTTAATTTCACCTTTAAACCCTTTATAAAGTTTAGCGTTATTTAAATTAATGGCGGTAAACTCTATTGTTAATTTTTGCTCCGAGATGCTCCCTTTTCAGAGGACAGGCACTGGTTTACCTTTTACAAAACCAAACTAAAAAAGAGACTTGCACTGATTAGCCAGTACAAGTCCCTTTTAATAAATTGTTTATTTTCTTCGGGCTTTAGGTTTCCCTAAAATTTCTGCCCATATAACACCTTTTATTGCTTCTTCACGTGAAACATTACTGAAGTCCAGCCGGACTTTCTCTTTCCCGCGCGTTAAATCACCCTCAAAAATCGGTGAATTTTCAATTTTATCAGTTTGCTCTGATGCACGTTTTTTACGGCTTTGTATTCTTTCATACCTTTCGTGCAGTTCGCGGTTAGATCTGCTGAGCTCTTTTTCAGCATCTCTCGGAAGGGAAGACACCCTTCTCTCCGCCTCTCTTTTATTTTCTTCTCCTCCGCGGGTGACCGTCGGCTGAGGCTGAGTAGGCCGCTCTTCCTGCCTGAAAATGTCTTTCCAGTCTACTTCGTTTTCTCTCCTGGAAGGAGCCGATTCAGGTGATGACTGGTCTCTTTGCTGCTGAGGCCGTCGCGGCCCCTTTTTTTCTTCTTCTTCACTTCTCCCGCGTCCTTGAATAAAACTCAAAATAGCGGCGATTATGAAAAAGAGAAGGAGCGGTGATTCCAGCAGCAGATTAAATAATCCTTCCATTTATAACGCTCCTTTCCTTAAAGGACCAAAAGGGGAGTGCCAAACGTGATTAACGGCGGCGGCGGTCTACAGGGTTTGTCCCTTCTTCGTCCTCACCATCATCAGTCGCTTTACCGATTGAGTCTCTCATATCTGTATCGGCTTTAATATTGTTAAAGTTCATGTAATCCATAACACCAAGGTTACCGGACCGTAACGCTTCAGACATTGCCATAGGTACTTCAGCTTCAGCTTCTACAACTTTGGCGCGCATTTCTTCAACTCTGGCTTTCATTTCCTGCTCTTGAGCCACAGCCATTGCGCGTCTCTCTTCGGCTTTAGCCTGGGCAATTTTCTTATCTGCTTCTGCCTGGTCTGTTTGAAGACCGGCTCCGATATTTTTACCAATATCAATATCCGCAATATCAATTGATAAGATTTCAAATGCTGTACCCGCATCAAGGCCTTTTTTCAAGACAGTCTGTGAAATCATATCCGGGTTTTCAAGAACTTCTTTATGATTAGTAGCCGAACCAATTGTCGAGACAATACCTTCACCTACACGGGCAATAATTGTTTCTTCACCGGCACCACCGACGAGACGGTCTATATTCGCACGGACCGTAATACGTGCTTTAGCTTTCACTTCAATACCATCCATTGCCACACCTGCAATAAACGGTGTTTCGATTACTTTTGGGTTAACGCTCATTTGAACGGCCTCAAGGACATCCCGCCCTGCCAGGTCAATGGCAGCACATCGTTCAAATGTTAAATCAATATTGGCTCTTTGGGCTGCAATTAATGCATTTACGACCCTGTCCACGTTACCTCCGGCCAGGTAATGGCCTTCCAGTTTATTCGTACTAATATCAAGTCCGGCTTTAACCGCCTTGATTAATGGGTTGACAACCCTGTGCGGGATAACACGGCGGAGCCTCATCCCAACCAGCTGGAAAATACCAACTTTTACTCCTGCTGCCCATGCTGAGATCCATAAAGCCACAGGTACAAAAGTAAATAGTACTGCAAAAGCAACAATGATAAGGGCGAGCCCTATCCAGATCCCTATTTCTTGTGTAATCATGTGTTTTCCTCCTTCTTCTCATTCGACTCATCATTTTTTTCGGAAATTTCCCGGACAACTATACGTGATCCTGCCATAGAAATAACCTTAACTTTCCTTCCTTGTTCAATATATCCTCCCTCGGATACAACGTCAAGTCGTTCGTCATTAATAATCGCAGTTCCTGAAGGTCGAAGGACAGTTAAAGCTTCTCCTGTCTGCCCTATAATTTCTTCTCTGTTTTCGTTAGAGACATACCCGAGTTCAGTTTTCGTCTGATCACTTAAAATTACTCTTCTGAATGGCCCCTTGTAACTTGCATATTTAAAGAAAATAACTGAGGCTATCACTGTTATAATTAACGCGATCGTGACTGAAATCATAATATTTACAGTGGAATAGGAGCTAAGAACTAAACTTCCCACCACGCCTCCTATTCCAAGAATGCCAAAGATTCCGAAGCTCGGCGAGAATATTTCCACGAGTATCAGGATGACTCCGATCCCAAATAAAATGACGGCTTCCCAGCCGGCAAAACCTGCTACAAGATGACCAAAGAAAAATAGAAATAAAGCAGATGCCCCCATAATACCCGGGATGCCAAAACCGGGAGAATACAGCTCAAGCACAAGACCTAAGCTTCCAATAGAGAGCAGGATAGGTATGACCACAGGATGAGTCACAAATCGGGCAAGCTGCTCAGCAAAACTTACTTCCGTTTCTTTAATTTCCGCATTTTCCATGCCAAGGTAATCAAGAAGCTCTTCGCGGTTCTCTGCTGTTGCTTCTGCATAGCCTGCTTCGAGAGCCTGGCCTGGTGTCAACGTTAAGAGTTCTCCTTCGCCCGCGCCATACTCCGGGAGATCTATTCTGGAATCAGCCATGGCGAGCGCAAATTCAGGGTCTCTGTCATTTAATTCTGCCGCTTCTCTCATGCTGGCCAGCCAAGCCGACTGCGCTTTTTCATCAGCCGCACTTCCTGTTCCATCAATAACAGCAGCTGCACCCATCCTCGTTCCAGGAGCCATAACTATCTCATCGGCATTCAGAGAAATATAAGCGCCTGCAGACAAAGCATCCCCCACTATAAAAGCGGTCGTCGGTGTTTCTGCATTCCTTACTAAAGATGCAATATTACCAGCCGCATCTACAAAACCGCCCGGTGTATGAACTTCAAAAACTATATGATCTGCTCCTTCTTCCTCCGCAGTTTGGATTGAACGGTTTAAAAAAGCTTCCAGTCCCCGCTCCACTTCTTTCTCAACCGGAATAAAATAAACAAGCTCCCCTTCTCCTCCGCTTTCCGCACTTAATGGTCCACTAATAAACAAAGCAAAAGCTGAGATAATCAAAGCCGCGTAAACGAAGATTCGAAAGTTCATCATTTGACTCCCCCCTTTTTAGAGATGTCCTTAATAAAGATATAATGATACATTTACGTACCAGTATTATTTAAAGTTTCATTTTTTAAGAAACATCTGTCTCTTTCTGTTATTTTACCTATTTTGTCTTTAAATTAAAAATAATATGATGTATTTTATAATTATTTCACCCTGTGTCGCCCCGCTCGTTTTCAGTGACAAACTGCCAATCATCAACAGGGCTTAAACATACTCTTAAAGCTTCATTTTACAAACAAATAATCCAGTTGAATAATCAGAGGACGGCTCGGGAAGGCCTAAAAAAAAGAAACTGACGCAGCGGCCAGCTTCTTGTGTAATTAATTGGCATCATCAAGATTTTTTAAATAGTCTCTCGTTTTTTCTGTCCCCAGCTCGTAAATCAACTGGAATAACTCTCTTACTTCATCTTGAAATTCATTTTTATCCATGTCATCCTGATACTCATCAAACGGCCTTACAAAAATATGCTCCTGTATCACATCGTTCTTGTTCACCTGAGCTATTAACTGTTCCAGTTGCTGTTTTTCCTGTTCATCTGCCTCAACTTCATACTGGACAGTTCTTGTATCAGTTTTTACCGGTTGAAGTCTGATATAGCTTCCACCATGCCAAGCTACGTAAAATAACTTTTTAGCCATTGGTATCCTCCTTCATCATAAGTCATAGATGTAGATACCCTTAATTGGCAAAAAATATTCATCTTGCTTCCACCGTTATTAAAAGATGCCCGCTATGACACCTGAAAAATTCATTTATGGATTTGGGGATTGTGATGAACTATCCACTGCAGTTACCCAAAAATAAAAACGCCCTGTATATTACAAGGCGTTTCGTACATTATGATAAAGACTGTTGGACAAGCTCTTTTACTTTTGAACCATCTGCGCGGCCTTTTACTTTAGGCATAATAGCGCCCATCACTTTTCCCATATCTGCTTTCGATTCAGCCCCAACTTCTTCAATAGTTTCATTAACCACTTGCTGGAGCTCCTCTTCAGTCAGCTGTGACGGCATATATTCAGTTAATATCTGAATTTCAGCATTGGTTTTATCAGCAAGATCCTGACGGTTTGCTTGTTCAAATTCATGGAGGGATTCTTTACGTTGTTTCATCTCACGATTAAGAACCGTTAAGATTTCATCCTCAGTAAGTTCTTTTCCCTTATTAATTGATTCATTCTGTATAGAAGATTTCACCGAACGAATAACCAAGAGGCGTTGCTTCTCTTTATTCCGCATCGCTTCTTTCATATCTTCGTTAAGCTGATCAAGAATAGTCAAAGAACTGACACCCTCTCATTAGAACTTACGTTTACGAGCTGCTTCAGACTTTTTCTTACGCTTAATGCTCGGTTTTTCATAATGCTTTCGCTTCTTAACTTCCGCCATCGTACCTTCCTTAGACATCGTTTTCTTAAAGCGACGAAGAGCAGCATCGATAGACTCATTTTTACGTACACGAGTTTCTGCCATTCTGTATCCCTCCCTCCGAACAACCAATCGAAACATGCGAAATTAGCATGTCTTTGTTGATTATATACGAATGGGAACTTATGGTCAACTTATGAGCACTAAATAGATGTTAAAAATTTAAAATAAGTGATTAGTCATCCTTGTCCACCTTTCCCCATATAGTGGTTTTGAGGGGGAGAGAAAATGAATGAATGGATCACCTTATTTGCAATATATCTTGCTCTTTTTTTATTCGGTATGACAGTACTCAGACACGGATTAATGGTCCGCTTCAGGTCTTCTCTGCCGGAAATTCTAACAAGGTTTGTAGACCGGCCGTGGAAAGGCTTAATTGCCGGGACGCTTGTTGCTACAGTGGTCCAGAGCAGTTCAGCAGTTATGGTTATAACTGTAGGGCTCGTAGCGGCAGGCATATTGTCTTTTAAGCATTCTGTTGGAATTATGCTTGGGGCTAATATAGGTACTGTAGCGACGCTTGAAATTCTCGCTTATGATCTGTCATCTTTTATAATGCCGTGTTTAGTGATTGGTGTTATTATGTTATTTTCCAAGACAGAGAATAATTTTGCTCTCGGCTGTCTTTTTTTTGGTTTTGCCACAATGATCATCGCTATGCAAGGATTTGAAAGTCTGGCTTATCCGCTGTCATCCATTCCTTCTGTTTATAACTGGTTCACTTCAACAAGTGACAATTCACATATCGGTATTTTAGCCGGCATCATTTTAAGCAGTGTTGTTCAATCAAGCTCCGTCGTCACTGCTATGGCGATGAGTTTTATGAATGAACACATCTTAGGGCTTCCTGCTGCCATATCTATTATGCTCGGCGCTAATATCGGCACCTGCATCACCGCCTGGTTTGCAAGCTTTGGAGGATCAAAAGAAGCAAAGCTCACAGCATATGCGCATATATGGGTAAATATTATTGGCGTCCTTCTCATTTTGCCGTTCATTGACTGGTTTTCGGCGATTGTCTCATTGACAAGCCCTTCTCCTGCTCAGCAGCTCGCACATGCTGCTTTCCTTTTTAATGCCGCCAGCTCGCTGCTTTTTCTGCCGTTTGCCGGACATCTTGCGTATATCGTTCAAAAAATACACGGCCATATTCGTTAACTTATCAGTCCGTTTTTCTATTTTAAAATGAGATCAACCGTTTCCTCAATTGCAGGTGCTGCCGATACCCGTTGCTGACTCCTCGCCGGACCGTCAAAATGGGCTGTTAATATAATTGAAAGAGCCATCCTCAAAAGTGATACTTTTGGGACAGCTCCTGCCTGACTATTAACTATTCACGGTTGCGCGTAAATCTTTTTCTGCTTTGACAAAAGAACCTATGTTATAAGGGTAGCCTGCACGATCGATTTTAACCTTTACAATTTTACCAATCATTGAGGTATCCAAAGGTACTTTTACTTTCATATAATTATCTGTGTAACCTGTTAGATAATCCGGGTTTTCTTTGTCCTTTTCTTCTGGAATCATTTCCAGAACGTGCCCCTCGTAAAGAGAAGCGTATTCTTTCGCCTGCTGATTAGACAGCTCGATTAAGTAATGGACCCGCTCATTCTTTACCTGGTCATCTACTTGATCTTCCATTCGTGCAGCAGGCGTGCCGGTACGTTTTGAATAAGGAAAGACGTGAAGTTCCGAGAAACCGATTTTTCTGATGAAATCAGCTGTTTCGTTAAATTCCTTATCCGTTTCCCCAGGAAAACCAACGATGACATCAGATGTTACAGCAAGCCCCGGCAAAGCTTTCTTCAGTCTGTCAACTCGCTCTTTATAGAATTCTGCCGTGTATTTACGGCGCATACGTTTTAATACAGTATCCGACCCTGACTGAAGCGGGACGTGGAGATGGCGTACAATTTTGTTTGAGTCATTTATAACTTGTATAACATCATCAGTTATCTGGCTGGCTTCAATTGAAGAAATACGGATCCTTTTCAAGCCCTCCACCTTCTCCAGGTCGGCTAATAAATCAGCAAGACTGTAATCTTTCATGTCTTCCCCGTAGCCGCCGGTATGAATGCCAGTCAGTACAATTTCTTTGTATCCTGCATGCACAAGCTGTTCAGCCTGCTCAAGGACATCTTGAGGCTGTCTTGAGCGCATCAGGCCTCTCGCCCAAGGAATAATGCAGAATGTGCAAAAGTTATTGCACCCTTCCTGAATTTTCAGGGAAGCCCTTGTTCTGTCGGTAAAAGAAGGCACGTCCAGTTCTTCGTACACCCTTGCCTTCATTATGTTCCCTACGCCATTAATCGGCTCCCTGCTGACACGGTACTCCTCAATATAATCAATGAGCTTATGACGGTCCTGCGTGCCGACAACAATATCAACGCCGGGAATAGCCATAACCTCAGCCGGGGAGGTTTGTGCATAGCATCCTGTCACACATACTACCGCATCCGGGTTTTTGCGGATTGCCCGTCTAATAACCTGACGGCTTTTTTTATCTCCGGTATTAGTCACCGTACACGTATTGATCACGTATACGTCTGCAATTTGCTCGTATTCAGTTTTTTCATAACCTGCCTTATGGAACAGCTGCCAGATAGCCTCTGTTTCATAATGATTAACTTTACATCCTAATGTATGGAAAGCGACACTTGGCATTAAACTCACCCCGATAATTCTAAATGATAAGATATGGCTGATAAGCCGTAAAATGGAGCTGTCTCACTCCTCAGTATGCGCGGGCCAAAAGCACAGCTGATTGCCCCTGCTTCTTTCATCACTTGTACTTCCCGATCAGAAAAACCCCCTTCAGGGCCGGTAACAAGCAAAAGACGGTCCCCCGGCTTTACTAGTTCCAGCATTTGACGGAATTGGCTTTTCTCATCAGTCTTCGCATCTTCTTCATAGGCGATTATGACATAAGAATATGAAGCAAAGCGGTTAAGAAGTTCCTTGAAAGAATGAACAGATTCTACATGCGGCACAAGACTGCGGTGGGACTGTTCACTCGCTTCCTTAGCAATTTTGTTCCATCGTTCCAGTTTCTTCTTCTCTTTTTTCTTATCCCATTTAACTACAGACCGTTCTGCTTCAAACGGAATGATTCCGCCTGCTCCCAGTTCGGTCCCTTTCTGAATAACAAGCTCCAGTTTGTCACCTTTAGGCAGACCATGAGCAAGACTAACGTGGACAGGAAGTTCTGCTGAGTGTTCAATCCTTTTAACTAGAGATGCTCTTACCTTTTCGATAGAGACCTCTTCAAGGCTGCAGACAAAACAGACACCTTCCCCGTTACAGCATATAACTTGATCGCCTGCCCGCATTCTCATTACCCGGCTGATATGCCTGGCTTCATCGCCATCAATCATAACATATTCATCATTAAAATGCTGATTACTTAAAAAATACCTTTGCATACGATCTACTCCGGTTTTTTGGCCGTGAAAGAAAGCCAGTCTTCCATTTCAATAATTTCTTCAATATAAAAACCTGAAGATTGCAGTGCCTCTCTCACCATTTCCCTTTTCGTCTGAATAATGCCGGAAGTAATAAGCTTCCCACCTGGTTTTAACGAAGTGAAAGCTTCCCCGCTCATCCCTCTGATGACTTCTGCCAGGATATTGGCAACAATTAAATCGGGGGAATGGTCAGTGTTTTCAAGTAAATTGTTTTGTCTGACGCTCACTTTATCGTGCACTTTATTAAGTTTAGTATTAATTTTAGCTGATTTAACCGCTACTTCATCCAGATCAAGGGCATCAACCTGGGAGGCTCCCAGTTTTGCTGCGGCAATACTGAGGACACCTGTACCGGTTCCTACATCCAGAACCGTGTCGCCTTGATTTAAGTGGCGTTCCAGCGCTTGAATGCAAAGTACTGTCGTCGGGTGAGTTCCTGTTCCAAAAGCCATTCCAGGGTCCAGTTCAATAATAATTTCACTGTCCTGAACCGGCGAATAGTCCTCCCATGTAGGAGTGATCGTAATATGATCAGAAACTTTAACAGGTTTATAATATTTCTTCCAGGCTGTGGCCCATTCTTCCTCGTTTACCTCGCTTAGAGTCACTTTATTGTTTCCTAAATCAATATCATAGACGAGGAGCTGGTTAATGGCCTCTTTAATTTCTTCCACAGCTTCACCTAAGAAACTGTTCACAGGAAGGTAAGCTTTGAGTAATACCCCCTCTTCAGGGTAATCATCTGGTGACAGCTCATAAATTTCTCCATATGTTGTTTCCCAATCGCGGTTAAGGTCGTCCGGATCCTCAATGACCACTCCGCTTGCTCCAGCCTCATGGAGAATATGGCTCACAGGTTCCACCGCTTCCTGGGTTGTATGAATGCATATTTCAGACCATTTCATCAAACCAGCCCTCTCTGTCTATTAATTATCCGAAGCTTTTAAAAGCTCTTTTTACTTTCTCAAAAAAATTATGGTTCTGTTCATCTGGTGCTTCATTTCCGCTTATGTCAGAAAACTCGCGAAGAAGCTCTTTCTGGCGTTCAGTAAGATTCTTAGGGGTGATAATTTTCATTTGGATATGCTGATCACCCTGCCCCATTCCTCTGACATTCGGCACGCCTTTTCCGCGCAGACGGAAATTTGTGCCTGTTTGGGTACCTGCAGGTACTTTTAATTTAACTTTCCCTTTCAAGGTAGGCACTTCAATCTCGTCGCCAAGCGCTGCCTGCACGAAAGTAATTGGCATTTCACAGAAAATGTCGTCGCCGTCCCGTTTGAAGAATTCGTGCGATTTAACGTTAAAGACAACAAACAGGTCTCCAGGAGGACCTCCGTTTACTCCACCCTCGCCTTGTCCTGCGACACGTATTTGCTGGCCTGTGTCCACGCCGGCAGGAATTTTAACATGTATTTTCTTTCGTTTTTTCACTTTCCCTTGACCGCCGCACGTACGGCATTTATGTTTAATAAATTGGCCTGTACCGCTGCAGTGGTGACATACACGGCGGTTAACGACACGGCCGAAAGGAGTGTTCTGCTCCACGTTCATCTGTCCGGATCCCCCGCAATGCTGACAGGTTTCCGGAGAGGTGCCTTCTTTTGCACCGGATCCATCACATGTTTCGCATGTTTCTTCACGCGGAATCTCAATATCTGTTTCTTTGCCGAATACTGCCTCTTTAAACTCCAAGGTCATAGTATACTGCATATCCGCTCCCTGGCGAGGCGCATTCGGGTCTCTTCTTCCTCCTCCGCCGAAGAACATATCGAATATATCACTAAATCCGCCGAAATCCCCTGCGCCTGCTCCACCGAATCCCTGGTTTGGATCTGTATGTCCAAACTGGTCGTAGTGGGCACGTTTTTGCGAATCACTTAATGTATCATAAGCTTCTTTAACTTCCTTGAATTTATCTTCCGCGTCTGCTTCTTTATTAACGTCCGGGTGGTATTTCCGAGCCAGCTTCCGGTACGCTTTCTTTATTTCTGCATCGGATGCTCCTTGATCAACCCCAAGAACATCATAAAAATCTCGCTTGCTCATGCTTCTCACTCCCGAGTTTAATCCATAACGAATATCTTATCATTCACCAGTCAAACAGGCAAGAGATCAGACAGACTTCTTCCTGCCCTCCAGTCGTGAAAAAAGTCAAAGCCAAGGAACTCCTGACTTTGACTTTTCACTCTGCTTCGTTAGAAATTACTGTTTTTTGTCGTCTTCATTAACTTCTTCATAATCTGCATCGACTACGTTATCGTCAGCGCTCTCTTCTTGTCCTTCTCCACCTTGCTGTTCCTGAGCCTGCTGTGCAGCCTGCTCGTAAAGTTTTGTGGAAAGCTGTGTAACGACTTCCTGAAGCTCGTCTTTTGCTGATCGGATCGCTTCAATATCTTCACCTTGAAGAGCTTCTTTCACTTTTTCTTTGGCAGCCTCAGCCTTCTCTTTATCAGCAGGATCTACATTGTCTTCTCCAAGATCCTTTAATGTTTTTTCAGTAGTGAAGACAAGCTGGTCAGCCTCATTGCGAAGATCTACCTCTTCACGGCGTTTCTTATCGGCTTCAGCGTTTTCTTCAGCGTCTTTAACCATTTGTTCTACTTCTTCGTCTGACAGACCGGAAGAAGAGGTAATAGTAATAGACTGTTCTTTGTTAGTTCCAAGGTCTTTCGCCCGGACATTAACAATACCGTTCGCATCGATATCGAATGTTACTTCAATCTGAGGCACGCCTCGAGGTGCCGGCGGGATATCTGTTAATTGGAAACGGCCAAGAGTTTTATTATTTGCAGCCATTTCACGTTCACCCTGAAGCACATGGATATCTACAGATGGCTGATTATCAGCTGCAGTTGAAAAAGTTTGCGATTTACTTGTAGGGATGGTTGTATTTCTTTCAATCAGTTTTGTAAAGACGCCTCCCATAGTTTCAATTCCAAGAGAAAGCGGCGTAACATCTAATAAAACAACGTCTTTTACATCCCCTGTGAGAACACCTGCCTGAATAGCCGCACCTAGCGCGACCACTTCATCAGGGTTCACCCCTTTATGAGGGTCTTTGCCGGCTACTTTCTTAATTGCTTCCTGAACAGCAGGAATACGTGTAGAACCACCGACTAGAACCACTTTATCTACCTCTCCAGCAGATAGTCCGGCATCTTGTAAAGCACGGCGTGTTGGTCCCATTGTTCTTTCAACAAGTTGGGAAGAGAGTTCTTCAAACTTGGCGCGTGTCAAATTAAGTTCCAGGTGTTTAGGTCCGGATTGGTCCGCAGTAATAAATGGCAGACTGATTTGAGTCTGGGAAACACCGGATAAATCTTTCTTCGCTTTTTCAGCCGCATCTTTAAGACGCTGAAGAGCCATTTTGTCCTGTGAAAGGTCGATACCGTTGTCTTTTTTGAACTCTTCGACAAGGTGGTCAATAATAACCTGGTCAAAGTCGTCTCCGCCTAATTTGTTGTCTCCGGAGGTTGCTTTTACTTCGAAGAAGCCGTCCCCAAGTTCAAGAATTGAAACGTCAAACGTTCCACCGCCAAGGTCATAAACGAGGATCGTCTGGTCTTCTTCTTTATCAAGGCCGTAAGCTAATGCTGCTGCTGTTGGCTCATTAACGATTCTTTCTACTTCCAGACCGGCGATTTTACCCGCGTCCTTCGTTGCCTGACGCTGGGAATCATTGAAGTAAGCAGGAACTGTAATAACAGCTTTTGAAACAGTTTCCCCTAAGTAAGCTTCAGCATCACTTTTTAATTTTTGAAGAATAATTGCCGAAATCTCCTGTGGTGTGTATTCTTTTCCTTCAGCCTCCACTTTGTAATCAGAGCCCATATGACGCTTAATAGAAGTAATCGTGTTAGGGTTGGTAATCATTTGACGCTTAGCTACTTCCCCAACCTGACGCTCACCGTCTTTAAATGAAACGACAGACGGGGTCGTTCTCGCACCTTCTGCGTTGGCAATAACAGTAGATTCTCCACCTTCCATTACAGCCACACAAGAGTTAGTTGTTCCTAAATCAATTCCAATTACTTTACTCATTAAAAATTCCTCCTATTCATTGCATATGTAGTTATGCATTAACTTTTACCATAGCTGGCCGGATGACACGGTCTTTAAGCTGATAGCCTTTCTGCATTTCTTCTACGACGATATTTGAATCATACTCATCCGTTTCGACTTGCATCACCGCCTGATGGTAGTGAGGGTCAAATGGCTCACCAACAGCGTCAATCTCAGTAATGCCTTCTTCTTCTAATGCATTCTTAATCTGACGGTAAACCATGTCCATTCCTTTTAATAAACTCTTTGTTTCTTCTTCCTGAGGAGTGATTGCCATTCCTCTTTCAAAGTTATCCAAAGCAGGCAGGAGTTTCTCCGCCAGGCTTTGCGATTTATATTTAGCAGCCGATTCTTTCTCCTGTTTCGTACGGCGCCGGAAATTATCATAGTCTGCCTGAATACGTAACATTCTGTTTGTCGCTTCTTCAAGCTTCTGTTCAAGCTGCTTCACTTCAGAATCCTGAGATTCTTCAGCAGAATCCACTTCTTCCTGATGCTGTTCGTCCTGTTTCAACTCTTCCTCTGAACCTTCTTCTTCAGAGGTTTTCTGAGACACCTCTTCATGTGTCTGTTTTTCTTCATAAGTAACATCATCAAATTCACGGTTAGTTTCGTTACCCAAGGTTCTCACCTCCTTAATTAATCACTGTAAGAGCCCCTTCATCTTTATGAGGAAGGAGCCGCTCATTTTGAGGTCATTAACTGTTTTTCTGATACCATGCTGTTAACAGCTTAGTCATATCTTTGGACAAATAATCCATAATACTTATTACTCGGGGGTATTCCATTCTGGTAGGCCCTAAAATACCAACAGTACCCATATGCTTACCGTCCAAGGAATAGGTTGCGGTAATAATTGTGCAGTCAGCAAACGGCTCAAAATGGTTTTCTTCTCCAATCTTAATTGTCAGTCCGTGGTCATCAGAACGGAAAAGCTTAGAAACGAGAGCATCCTCTTCAAAAATGTTAAGGATATTCCTTACTCGTTCTACGTCATGAAATTCAGGCTGGCTTAATATATTGGTTTTCCCGCCGTAGAAAACTTTTTCATTCTGGTGTGTCCGGAAGACTTCAAGAAGCATCTCAACCGTAGATTCGTACTGGTTGATGTACTGTTTTAAAATACTTGAAATTTCTTCTGTAAGCTTTTCTTTTAATTGTACCAGCGGGACGCCTCTCAGACGTTTATTTAATATATTAACTACTTTTTCGAGTTCAGAACTTTCAAGAGTACCCGGAAAATGCACAGTCTGGTTTTCCACATGCCCTGTATCCGTCACAATGATAACAACAGCCTGATTGTCAGAAATTGGAATGAGCTGAATCTGCCTTAAAGTAGACTCAAATACTTCAGGGCCCAACACGATAGACGTATAACTCGTTAAGTTGGACAGTACTTTTGCTGCCTGCTGAATAACCTGCTCAAATTCATTAAACCGGTTTGTTAACATCGTTTGAATATCTGACATATCTCTCTTACTCAGCTTGGACGGAGATAATAGATGGTCAACATAATAACGGTATCCCTTTTGAGAAGGTATTCTCCCTGCAGAACTGTGCGGTTTCTCCAAAAAACCAAGTTCTTCAAGGTCAGACATCTCATTTCTGATGGTGGCGGGACTATAATTAATATCTTCCCGTTTTGAAACACTTCTTGAGCCTACAGGTTCCGCATTCGTAATATAGTCATTTACGATCGCTTTAAGGATCATCAACTGACGCTCTGTCAACATTTAAATCCCCCCTGTTAGCACTCTTGGATGCCGAGTGCTAAATCTATAATATAAGTTACCAAAGAAGGATTCCTGTTGTCAACGGAGAGAGTTCATTCTTAAGAAAAAAACAACTCAGTCAGTTAGAAGAAACTGTTCAAACACCTCATTTCCAAGGAGAAGACCGTTTTTAGTCAGTTTTATTCTGCCCCCGCTTATTTCCAGCAGGCCGCGGTTAATCAGATTTTGAACGGGACCTTCAAAAACGTCTGTAACCTGTCTGCCAAACCTGTTGTGAAACTCTTTTAATGAGACGCCTTCCAACTTTCGAAGTCCCATGAACATCTGTTCTTCCATTTGTTCCTTAATCGAGACGGGGTGCTCTTCAAGATAAGGAAGTCTCTTTTCAGATACAGCTTTCATATATTTAGGGAGAGGCCCATGATTGACCCGTCTGACACCTTCCGTGTAGCTGTGTGCACCAGCCCCTGCTCCGTAATATTCCTGATTGTTCCAGTACGTCAGATTATGGCGGCTCTCATAACCTTCCTTTGCAAAGTTGCTGATCTCATAATGAACAAACTGGTGTTCTTGCAATTTTTCCTGCATATATTCATACATAGCGGCTTCTGACTCTTCTCCAGGCAATGGAAGTTTACCCTTTCTTAATAACTGATAAAACACCGTTTTTTCTTCCACCTTAAGCGAATACGCACTTATATGCTGAATAGGAAGACGTGTGATCTCAAGCAGCGAATCTGTCCACTGTTCCATTGTCTGGTTTGGAAGACCGAACATCATATCTACAGACAAGTTGTGTATCCCTGCTTTATGGCTTAACTCTACCGTTGTTTCGATATCCCCTGGCTGGTGGTCGCGGTTAATCGTTTTTAGCAAATCTTTATCAAATGTCTGCGCCCCTATACTCAGCCGGTTAACCCCTATTTCCTGCATCATTGCCAGTTTTTCTTCCTCTGCACTCCCCGGGTTCACTTCAACTGTCCATTCAGGGTCAGCTTCTAAAGGAAAAGTATTTTTGATTGATTCAAGAAGAAACTTCAGCTGCTCAGTGCTTAAAGAGGTAGGAGTTCCCCCGCCCACATAAATAGTAGATACAGGTCCGGAGGGAAATGTGCTGATTGTATGCTCCATCTCCTGTCTGCAAAGCTCAAGGTATTCATCAACAGGCTGATTTTTAAGGTAAAACTTATTAAAATCACAGTAGTGGCAAATCTGTTCACAGAAAGGCACATGAACATATAGAGACTTTGGCACTGTTATTCACCTCACTTTAAACAAAACGGACAGACCGCAGAGATTCTGCGGTCTGGGCGTGTCTACTTATTTTCATCCATACTCAGAACGGACATAAACGCTTCCTGAGGAACTTCCACGTTCCCGACATTCTTCATCCGCTTCTTTCCTTCTTTCTGCTTTTCAAGAAGCTTCCGTTTACGGGAAATGTCGCCCCCGTAACATTTAGCAAGAACATTTTTACGCATCGCTTTTATGGTAGATCGGGCGATGATTTTTTGTCCAATACTGGCCTGGACAGGCACTTCAAACTGCTGGCGCGGGATCAGTTGCTTCAATTTCTCAACGATGTTTTTACCTCTATCATACGCCGTATCCCTATGGACAATCACCGACAGGGCATCAATTTTTTCTCCATTTAGCAGTATATCCATTTTCACAAGCCGGCTTTCTTTATAACCGATTAATTCATAATCGAAAGAAGCATATCCTTTTGTACTTGATTTTAATGTATCAAAAAAGTCATAAACAATTTCCGATAACGGAAGTTCATAGACGATGTTTACACGGTTGGCATCAAGATATTTCATATCTACATAGTCCCCGCGTTTTTTTTGGCACAATTCCATTACCGGCCCGACGAAGTCGTTAGGGACCATTACTTCCGCTTTAACATAAGGTTCCTGGACACTCTCCACTTTCTGGGCATCAGGCATTTCAGCAGGATTGTCTATTCTGACTGATTCGCCATCCGTTAATTGTACTTCATACACCACGCTTGGCGCGGTGGTTATAAGGTCAATATCAAATTCACGCTCAATACGCTCCTGGATAATTTCCATATGAAGCAAACCTAAAAATCCGCAGCGGAAGCCAAAGCCAAGTGCCTGGGATGTTTCAGCCTCAAATTGCAGGGCGGCATCATTAAGTTCAAGCTTTTCCAAAGCTTCCCGCAACCCGTTATAGTCATTTGTATCAACAGGGTAAAGACCGCAGAAAACCATTGGATTGAGTCTTCGGTAACCCGGCAGAGGCTCCGCTGTCGGTTTTTCAGCGTGAGTAACAGTATCCCCTACCCGGCTGTCGCTGACATTTTTTATGGAAGCTATCATAAAGCCAACATCACCAACAGTCAGTTCTTCTTTTGATACCGGCTTTGGTGTAAAGACACCAATTTCCTGAACCTCGAACTCTTTTCCAGTGGCCATCATTTTAATCTTTTCTCCCGGTTTAACCGTTCCTTCTACAATACGCATGTAGACAATTACTCCCCGGTAAGGGTCATAAAGTGAATCAAAGATCATAGCCTTAAGAGGCGCTTCAGGGTCCCCGTCAGGTGCAGGAACATGTTTAACAACAGATTCAAGAATATCTTCAATACCTATTCCATTTTTAGCTGAAGCAAGAAGGCAGTCATCCATAGGCAAACCGATAACATCCTCTACTTCCTGTTTTACCCGGTCCGGTTCCGCACTTGGTAAATCTATTTTATTAATAACCGGAAGAATTTCCAGATCGTTATCCAGCGCTAAATAAACATTGGCAAGTGTCTGCGCTTCAATTCCCTGGGCTGCGTCCACTATAAGGAGCGCGCCCTCACAAGCAGCTAAACTGCGGGAGACTTCATAAGCAAAATCTACGTGTCCCGGTGTATCTATCAGATGAAAAATGTATTCTTCGCCATCATTAGCTTTGTAAGTCAGCTGGACAGCGTTTAATTTAATAGTAATTCCCCGCTCCCGCTCCAGGTCCATCGCATCAAGCATCTGATCCTTCATTTCACGCTGGGTAAGCGCACTTGTTTTTTCTAATATACGATCAGCTAACGTTGATTTGCCATGGTCAATGTGAGCAATAATCGAGAAGTTTCTAATTTTATCCCGTCTTTGTATTCTATCTTGAGGTTTCATTTCACTATCACTCCTACCATACTCCGATAAATGCACTATCTTTTATTATAGCAAGAATGACAGCAAACGTTCAACTTTACATATAATCAATCGAATGAACAGGGGAATTACCTATTAGTCAATCAGGGAAAACATTTTGCTGAATGCCTGCTCGAATGCCTCAGCTGTTTTTATACCTAACTCGGAAAATAACGGGCTTGGCTCTCTCTTTGGATAATCGGTGTCTGATTTTTCGACATAAAGAGGCATGGGCTCATCCAAAAGGTCCTGAATCTCTTCGTGGCTGTTATTCTTATAAACTACAAGACCTTCACTTTCTTCCATTTCAATAATATTAGGGCTGTTTTCCTTCACTTTGAATTTAACCTTTTTTCCTTCCTGTTCCGGTTCTGGTTTTTCTTCTGTTTTAATGACATTAAACCGGTCAGCTGTAAAGTCTGTCTCCTGGTCGGAATAAATAACACCAAGTATAAATCCAAACATCAGAACAGCTGACAACATAATCCCCCGTACGAATATCTGGCTCATACCACCACCCCCTGTCATTTATTCTTCAGTTTGCTGCTCCCAGTACAATTCGCTGAATACTTCAGCAAATAATTCCACTGATCTGTATACTTCTTCCAGTGTATTTTCAACTCCGCCAAACTCCACGAGCAGAGAGTTGGAGGAGAGATCCTGATTGTACACACCGTTACGGCCACTTGCGCTTACAGGCGGGGCGAATATTCCTCTGCTTAATCCGTAATACTGGTTCTGCAATTTCTGATGCAGCTTAAGCGCCAATGCTTCATTTTTTTCATAGTTCGGATTGTTTTCGCCTATTACAAATAATGTTTTTGCGTATTTTTCCCCGTTCATTTCCACTGTTGTGACTTCTCTTGGCTGTGAATCACGGTGTAAGTCAAAAAAGAATTGGATATCTTCATCTGTGCTCACCGCTTCTTCCACTATTTCACGGGAGACCTCATAGGATTGGCTGAAATGCCAATTCCGTTCATTCAGTTTGGCACCAATATCGGTCGTATCCACTTCCGCCCGAATGCCGTGTTTAGCCAGCTCTATGCCCAGTCTTTCGCCGACAAGTGTAATATTTACAGTGTCATGGAACGGGTCTGAAGCATCCTGTAATTCAGGGAGATAAGACTCACGGTTATGCGAATGAACAATATGAACAGTGACAGGGAGGTCATCTACACTCTCCGTCTCAGCTACTGACTGTTTTAAATCAGCCAGTTCTTCTATTCTCTCCGTAGACGCCTCTCTTTCGGCCAAAAGGACTTCCATTGGAGGAGACGATTCAATCGGCATATTTGTGTAATCAACCCCCTCCCCAGCTGTAATGATTCTACCGTCAAATAATGAAAAACCCGGCAATTCCCTCCCAAGAAGACTTCTTGGATCATCAGGGTTGAGGTTAGTCGCCAGTTCAAAGAACACAGGAGTCATGGAAGGCGGTTCATGACCTTCCGAAAGCGCCTGCTGAAAATAACGGTTTTCCCTCCCTAAAACATAGACGAGAGTTTCAAGAGGTATATGTTCACTCATTTTGTTAACTGAGGCTGATGTCATCGTGTAGCCGGGTCCCAGAGCTGTTAAAGTAGCTGTTGTAAAAAAAATAAAAATAACGCCTAACACAAGTGAGACGAATGTTTTTTGAAAGCTTGTCCTTTTCCAGTGTCTGTTGACGGGACGCCTTCCATATGTATAAGGCTTTTTCAACGTTCCCACCCTCTCTTATAGCCTGTCCTTACTCTATACTATGCTTTAAGAGAGGATGAAGAACCTATTTTTAATGGGTGTAAGAGCCGGAATTTTGATTTGTAACATTATTATGCAAAGCATCATTTAAACCTTGCGCCAGTAAATTGGCCATGTCTTCTATAAATTCATCTACTTCTTTTGGGGTAACCATTAAATTGTGACCGAGTGGAGCTAACACTTCCTGAATCAGCTGCCTCTTTTCCTGGTCTTCCAGCCCTCCCACTATTCCCATATAAAGCTCTCTTTCTTTTTCCCCCGGCAAATCATCTTCAGTAAGCTTTCGTTTTTCACCAAATGTCATGCCGGGAGGGGCGAGGGCACGCTTCGGCTGGTTTCCTTCTCTTATCTCCCTGCCAAAATGTTTTAACAGAAAGTCAATAGTGTCACTTGTTATAGACACAGCATCTACAACTGTCGGGACACCGATGGCTATAACCGGGACACCCAGAACTTCTTTTGAAATTTCTTTTCTTTTATTGCCGACACCAGAGCCCGGATGTATACCAGAGTCTGAAATCTGAATCGTTGTGTTCACTCTTTCAATAGACCTCGCAGCTAATGCATCAAGCGCAATAATAAAATCCGGTTTGACTTTACCGGCGACCCCCAAAATGATATCGCTTGTTTCCACGCCTGTCAGCCCCATGACTCCCGGTGAAATCGCGCTAACCGGCCTAAAACCTTCTTGAACGTTTTCCGGTTGCAGTTCAAACAGATGCTTTGTCACTAAAAGGTTTTCAGTCACAAGCGGACCAAGTGCATCCGGAGTCACATTCCAGTTTCCCAGTCCGACGACAAGACACGTATGGTGAGGCTCTATACCCAATGAGGTTAGAAACCCGGCAAACTCCCGTGCAAAAACCTCCTGTGCCTTTCTCTGAAGTTCAGTGTCTTTCTGTCTGATCCCGTCAATCTGCAAAGTAATATACTTTCCTGCTTTTTTCCCTAATTGTTCAGAAACAGTCTCGTCTATCGTTACATACGTAATACTTACGCCATCCACCTCTTTTTCATGAATGTCTACTCCTGTCTGTTCAGCCGGTTCCTGTCTCTCTTTTTTTTCCTTTGCCAATGAATGAGCTTCTACAGCTAAATCTGTTCTGACCTGATATTGGGATAAATCCAAATCCGGCATTTGCTTCAACCCTTTCTTATTGAGAATACTGATGTCTTGCTAACATTGGAAAATGTTATTGCAAATTAAATTTCATTTTGGTACAATCCTTATTGTTGCACGCAAAACGAAACGTTATTACGGTTGCATCGAGGAGGTGAAACAGATGGCAAACATTAAATCTGCTATCAAACGTGGTCGAACTATTGAAAAGCAACGAGCTCAGAATGCTTCATTTAAATCCGACCTTCGTAGATCAATCAAAGTTTTTAACACAAAAGCTGATCAAAAAGATGTAGAGGGTGCTAAAGAAGCATTCCTTACAGCTACTAAGAAAATTGATAAAGCTGCAAACAGAGGTATTTTCCATAAAAACGCAGCAAACCGCCAGAAGTCACGTTTACAAAAGCGTTTAAACGAACTTTCTGCGTAACAGTAAAAGGCAGTCACTTATGTTAGTGATATGCCTTTTTATTTTGCTCAATTTAAATAAAAATTCTCCATAAAAAAACTTGGCTCACCGACAATTCCTGTCGAGAGTGCTTTTTCCTTCAGGCGTCTCGTTATTTATTGAGCAAGCGTTTACCTGGCGGACTCAGATGTTACTTTTGTCTGTGTCAGAATTAATCTTCTTTATGTACAAAAGCAAAAATCCGAACAAATACCGGCTACTTGTTCGGATTCCTTTGATGACTATTATTTTTTGTCCAGCCTCTCTGCTTGCATTCGGCTTCCCAATATCTAAATCGGCTGTTTTCTCCCTGCTTGCCTTTTAAGCAAAAACAGCTCAACCCCTAACTGATCATTGATCTGTCCTGTTTTTATACGGTAATCCAGATCCGCCAGCTGATTAATTAACTGCAGTAATTCATCCTCCCTGAAACGCTGAACCTGTCTTGCTGCCAGCTTGACTGCATAAGGGTGAAGTTTCAGCTGGGAGGCCATGACTTTTTCACTGTACCCTTGTTTGTTGAGCTGTTTCACCTGGTAAAGAATACGGAACTGTCTGACCATTAAAGCCATTATTTTAAGAGGCGCTTCCTTCTGCTTAAGGAGATCCTTATAAATTTTTAAAGCTTGTGGGACCCGGGCTTTTACGACAGCGTCTACCAGGCTGAATATATCCTGCTCAAGCGACCTGGCGACAAGGTCTTCTACATGCTTTTTTTGAATTGTCTCTCCTTCGCCAGCGTAAATCGCAAGCTTATTAATTTCAGAAGCCATCACCATTAAGTCTGCACCGGTTAGAATGAGAAGACTGTCCTGAGCCTCCTGATCAAACTGGACGTGGAACTCTTTTGCCTTTTCAGTAATCCATTGCCTCAGCTCCCGTTCTTCCAACGGCCTTCCTTCCATAACCTTACCTTGTTTTTTAAGTGTTTTAACAAGTTTTTTTCTTTCATCAAGCTTTTCATAAGGCACGTGTACAATCATTGTTGTTTCCATAGCAGGTTCTTCTATGTAAGCGAGCAGTGCTTTTAGATTATGCTCCACTTTATCCGTTTGTTTTTGTGTGGAAAAAAAATAGGCATCCTTAAGTAAGACAACACGGCGCCCTCCCATGAAAGGAAAGGTGTAGGCCTCTTCCACAGCCAGATCCACGGAGTGTTCATTCATATCAAAACGCGATAAATTAAATTCCTGTTCTTCCGGAGATAATGCTTTGGAAACAATCCTGTTTAAAATATCTTCAATTAAGTATGTTTCTGATCCGTATAATAAATACAAAGGAGCCAAATCCCCTTTATTTAACTCTTTTAACATTTGGACATAAGACACAACTGTCCCTCCTCCTCTTACTTTCTTCAATGTATTTTACCATACCGGCAAAAGGAAAGGAAAAAGGGAAACGGTTATAAAACCGCTCCCCATTTATGATAAACGCCTCCAGTGAAACACCTAGGATAATCACCGGTGACGATAATCAACTTACATTCTTTTGTAATGATATCTTATCCTATGCCAGCCAATTATATAGGTGACAACTATTAGGAAAAGTGGAACACATTTTCCTTGGTTAAAATCACATGCTGACTTAATTTCATATCTGGATTTTTTTTTAGGAATCGACTATACTATTTAAGTGACAGGAGGGATAAAGAATGAACGAATTCGAAAAAGATGTCCAGACAAAAAGAAATGATTTTATTGACAGTGCGGTAGGATTCGTAGTTGTTTTCGGTTTCTTTGCAACGATTTTCATTATCGCCCAGGTAATTGATCTTTTAACATAAGTTTTAAGGCTACATAAAACCTATAAACAGCACACTCTTTTTTAAGGGTGTGTTTTTTATTTGTTTTCCAAACAGATTTTTTACGTTACGCTCTTAATAAGATTTAAAGTGCCCGCTTACTGCTCTTCTAATAAAAAAGGAGTAATTGTATAATCGCCATCCTTTAATTTCACCGTCACCGCTCCGTGTTTATCAGTTCTGAAAATAAGTATTTCTTTACTGTCCATCAAATTTGTGACCTCAGTATGGGGATGGCCGTAACGATTGTTCTCTCCTGCGGAAATCAAGCCGGCATGCGGGCTTACCTGTGCCAGAAATTCCTCCTGTGAAGAAGATAAACTGCCGTGATGAGCCACTTTTAAGATGTCTGCTTTTAAGTCTGGAAAATTCCTTAAAAGCCTATTCTCTCCTTCTTCTTCCAGATCTCCTGTAAATAATAATGTGACGTTGTTAACTGATGCCAAAATGACAATTGACCGGGCATTTTCCTTATCCTCATCGCCTTCAGGATGGAGAATATAAAACCAGTCTTTTCCTTCCGTCCACCCCATTCCTTTTTCAGCAAATATAAGAGGTATACGGTCTTCCACAAGGCATTCAAGGCTATTCTTGGCTTCCTCAGGTATCGATTGCGATTTGGGATAATAAGCCTCTGCTATCGTAAATTTATCAGTCAGATAACATGTTTCACCAATATGGTCAAAATGCCCGTGTGTGAGAATAAGCTTGTCAATTCTTTTAATTCCTTTTGCCTTTAAAAAAGGTTCAATTACATACATCCCAGGCCCTGTCGATTCATTCCTGTTAAGCGTTTGCCCATTATCCCAAGGCATGATGCCTCCTGTATCTATCAGATAAACCCCCTTTCTATACGGCAACTCAATTACAAAAGCATCACCCTGCCCGACATCAAGCATAGTTACAGACCCTTCCTCTTTAAAATATGGCATAAAAGCCTGCAGAAAGACGATCCCAGCTACCAGACTGCATCCCATTACTCTTAAGCTTATCCGCTGACTTTCAAACAGGAGAAGGCTTATAACGACTGTTATTATCATTAACCAGAGCATAAAGTCAGAAGGCTGGCCTAAGACGGCAACAGTCCAGGGTACTTCTGAAAAATACAGAGTAAGCCTGTCAATCAAATGAATACTTGCAGAACCAATAGAGAGCAGCAAATCCGATAATTTCCCGGAAACCGGCTGTAAGAGCACCGTTAAAAATGAAAGGGGTAAGATCCAAAAAGATATGAACGGAATAAACAGCAAATTCATGGGCAGAAAAAGGACAGGAAACTCATAGAAATGATAAAGAGTCAGTGGAAAAGAAATCATTTGGGCTATAGTAGAAGTTTTAGCCAGGAGAATAAGACGGGAACTGTCAGTAAGAATAGATTTAGACAGCAGAAGAGAGAAAGTGGTGAGAAAGGAAAGCTGAAAGCCTAAGTGAAATAAATAAAGCGGATTATAAATTAATAATGCCAGGCACACAGCAGAAATAATATCGAGAATTGATATTTTCAGTTTCATTTTGAACGAAAGTATAACTAACATACACATTAGTGAGGCACGAATAACAGAAGGTGCTCCTCCTGCAATCACAATATAAACAGGCAGCAGCAATAACACAATTGTACCTGCCGTTTCCCTTGTAAAACCTGCTCTGTATAACAGATAGTAAGCAGCAAAAGTAATAAGGCCTACATGAAGGCCCGAAACAGCGAGTAGGTGCAAAATACCGAACCGGCGATAAAAATCAATTTTTTCCTTATCTATAAAGGATCTGTCTCCGAAAACGAGAGCAGTTATTAAAGCTGCAATTTCTTTCTCATCCTCTTGAGCCATACGGGAGATTTTTCGGCTTCGCCAGCTGCCCAGGTTTTTTAACAGCGGCACTTTCGGCTCTTCACAATAAACATGAGAGGACTGAACCTTTACAAGCCAATGAATTTTTTGCTCATATAAATATTTTTTGTAGTCAAATGTGTAGGGATTTTTACGAGGGGAGGGCTGCTCAAGCTTGCCTTTAAAGTAGCACGTCTCATAAAGGGAAGGTTCAGAAGAATCCATTTCATCAGGCAGATAGACTTGAATGAATTCTCCAGTATCCAGTTTCAGCTGAAATGACCAGTTTAATTCTGAGGAAGTCAGCCTGGGAACTGACTTAATAACTCCTTGAAAATTTGTTTCGTGTCCTGTCAGATTCGTTTCGATTTTACTTGTATACATACTTCCGTAAGTAAAGAATAAAAGGGCTGTAAGAGAATATATGGCCAGTGTCCAGCCTGTCTGTCTGCGGGTAATATATTTTAAGTGAGGGAGAAGACCGAAGATAATAAAAGTAATGGACCAGAAGTTCAGGCCGAGGAGTGAGAATGCCAATCCGCTTACAGCAAAATAAACGGTGCAATAGAACCTTGGTTTCATGACTGCCTCCTGAAAACAGTTTTAAGGGAAGGAGACAGGGAAAGCTGGCTGCTTCCCCCTTTGTTATGTAGAAGATGTATAAAGACGGTTTGCCTCTTCCTTTAATTTGGCTATTTCTTCGTTCTCCGCTCCACGTTCCTCCAGTTGCTTTAATAACCGGGCTGTAAAAGAGAGCTTTTCCCTGTTTTTTGTATCGAGAATCATCTCCTCCAGCTCCACTTGTTCCACGGCCACACCAGCCTGCTCAAAAAGCTCCACTGCAAAATCGTGATTTTTATAATCTTCAGCGTAATACACTTTCTTAATCCCTGCCTGAATAATAGATTTACAGCAATTTAAACATGGGAAATGAGTAACATAAATTTCTGCACCTTCGGCAGGCACACCAAATTTGGCACACTGAAGCAAAGCATTTATTTCAGCGTGAATCGTACGGACACAATGATTATCTATTAAAAAACACCCTTCATCAATACAGTGTTTACCGCCCGAAATAGACCCATTATACCCGCCAGCGATGATCCGTTTATCTCTGACTATGGTGGCTCCTACCATTAACCTCGTACAGGTGCTCCTTAAAGCAAGCAGATGGCTCTGCGCCATAAAATACTGGTGCCATGAAATTCTTTCCATTATATTTAAACCTCCTGGATGATTAATTTTAAAGACACGCTTCAGGTCTTAAACAAGTGTAGACAAGTTACAGGGCTGGCGTCAACGCCACTTAACCATTTTATCTGATAATTATTTTATCAACGATATTTTCCAATGTTTTTTCGCCTATGCCCGGCACTTCTTTTAACTCCTCCCCACTCTTAAACGGTCCGTTTTCATCTCTGTAATTTATAATGGCGTCAGCTTTAGCAGGACCAATACCCGGCAGTGCAGTCAGTTCTTCAGCAGATGCTGAGTTAATTAAGATACCTTCCTGTTGAGAAGAAGTTCCCGCCTGGGCAGGACTTGCAGGGAGGATATTTTCATATTCTTCATCCATAGACGGTACGTAAATAACCATCTCGTCATAACAGCGTTCTGCTAAATTAATTAGTTTATCATTTGCATTTCCTGTGAACCCGCCAGCTTTTAAGATCGCATCCTGCACCCTTTCACCTTCTTCCACGGTATATATTCCTGTGTTTACAACTTCTCCTTTTATGTCAACTATGAAGGTTTCCTGCTTAAAAGCTTCCTGACTTTCAGAAACCTCCTCTTCACCGGTTTCCTCTTCCCATGGAAACACCGCATGCTGCTCCTTCTCACTTTCTCCCTTTTCACCCGCCGGCAAAAAGAAAATTAGAAATAATGCAACTGAGACTGCACCTCCGATAACCATGAATAAGCCTTTTTGAGGAAGCAGGTCTTTAAGAACATTCATCTTTTTCCCCCTTTCTTATCATTAAATATCTTTTATTTCATATCTTTTAAAGATGGACTATAAGGAGTGATAGTGGTGAAAAAATTAGGTTTTATCGGTACAGGAAGCATGGGGAGCCTGTTAATTGAAGCATTTATAAAAGCTGGAGCACCAGAAGATCATTTCCATGTGACAAACCGCAGTCTTCACAAAGCAAAGGCGCTCCAGGAAAAATACCGGGGTATACACATTCATCAGGATGCTTTGTCAATTGCAAAAGAGGCCGAATGGCTGTTTATATGCACCAAGCCATTGGAAATGGTGACCGTGCTGGATAAGTTATCAGCTCACATCAAGCCAGGCCAGGTTATTATCACTATTACCAGCCCTTTACAAGTAGAAGAAACAGAATTACTTGTTAATAATCAGGAAATTCCGGTCGCCAGATTTATTCCAAGTATTGTGAATCTTTCTCTTACGGGACCTTCTTTGATTACATTCAGTGAAAGATGTACAGAAGGTATGCGTAATGATTTGAGAGACTTATTTTCAACCATATCAACACCTGTGTTAATAGATCCTTCTGTTACACGGGTTGCTTCCGATATAGCCAGCTGCGGTCCTGCATTTATAAGTTTTCTTGTGGAGCGAATGATTAAAGGGGCTGTCGAAGAGAGGAACATTGATGAGAAAACTGCCACCGCTATTGCGGAATCCATGCTTATAGGGTACGGAGAACTGATGAAGCAAAATTATTTTGATTTGTCCTCTTTACAAAAAAGAGTTACCGTGCCAGGTGGTGTAACCGGTGTGGGTTTAAAAGTATTAAACAATGAAACAGGGGATATGTTTCACAAGCTGTTCAGGGAAACAGAAAAGAAGTATCAGGAAGACCGTAAAGGCATTCAGAAGAAAATGCGAAGATAAAAGAAGCTGGTCTGAACCAGCTTCTTTTATTATACCTCACCTTATTAAAATTGCTAACTACTTTTTTACAGCTTTAAAAAAGACTCTATCGTCGTCATCTTTAAGTTCTTCTTCGCCAAACCCGCCGGTTATTTCTATGTGATCAAAACCTGCTTCTTTCAGCCAGTTTAAATATTCCCGCGGAAGGAACGTACGCTGGTAATGCTCTTCGTCCAGGCGTTCATAAGTACCTTCTTTATTTTTCATAAAAAAAGTAAGCGAATGGCGGACACTTAATGGTTCATTTTCCGGTTCACAAAACCACATGTATGATAATGATTCTTCATTTTCCCCATAGAGCTGATTGTCAAAAATATGTTCCATTTTATAAGGAGAATGGGCATCAAACAGAAAAACCCCTCCCGGCTTTAAAGCGAGGGCAATTTTTCGGAAGGTTTTCTTTACATCTTCTTCCTTATTAAGATAATTGATGCCGTCACAGAATAAAGTAACGCCGTCCAATTCAGTAAAACCGCTCAACTCACACATATCCTGTAAATATAAAGGAATATTTTGCGAACTTTGGCGGACTTTATCTTCAGCTACTGTCAGCATATCCTGGGATAGATCTGCTCCTGCCATATTAAAACCATGCTCTGCCATCATGAGTGTAAACGTTCCTGTCCCGCAGGCTACATCGACTACGTTTCCGCCTTCTTTTAAATGCCTGCTGGCATAGGTCATCCAGGATTCATAAGGTGCATCTTCCATAAGAGCATCATACAGGGACGCAAAGTGCTCAAGGGTCATTTCATCACTCTCTTTCCAGCATCACGCCTTACGGCTGAATAATGTTTTCAAGCTCCATTACAGGAGCGTCGCCCCAAAGTTTTTCCAGATTATAATACGGTCTCTCATCTTTATGAAAAACGTGCACAATGACATCATTCAGGTCAATCAGAACCCATCTGGCATCTTCGAGACCTTCAAGTCTTTTTACATCAAGTCCTGCAATATTAGCCCGGTCTTTTACTTCTCTTGCAATTGCTTCCACCTGTGTCTCTGAATTACCATGACAGATAACAAAATAATCAGCCATCAGGGAAACTTCCTGCATGTTCAGTGCAGTAATTTGATGGGCGTTTTTATCATCAACTGCTCTTACAGCAAGGTCCAGTTTATCTTTTGGTTCCATAAAGTATTACCCTCCATACTTTCTCATATTTATTGCAAACTCATTATAAGCTTCAAACGTGTCAGGATACACAGGCAATGACTTTTCTGAAAGAAAAACAATCGTATTCCTCAAAGCTTCAAGACAGCCTTTATCCAAATCGGTTCCGGCTGTTTCTCTTACTTGACCGGCTTCAGGAAAGGTTCTTCCAGGTTCAATATAATCAGCTAAAAAAACAATCTTTTCTTCTATTGTCATGCCAGCTCTTCCCGTCGTATGATACCGGATTGCAGATAATATAATATCATCATTCACTTTCAATTCTTCCTGAACATACACGGCTCCCACAAAAGAATGAAGCAGTTCATTACCGTATTCAAGAAGTCTGTTCGGCAGATGCCTGTTATTTAACACAGTCGATCTCATTTCATCATAAGAACGATATTTCGCATAGTCATGCAGGATAGCTGCAAGCCTTATTTTCTCCAAATTTCCGCCAAATCTTTCAGCTAACTTGGAAGCTTCTGAGACCACGCGTTCTGTATGCTCGAACCTCCGCGGCTTTAAAGCCTTTCGGACAATTTCAAACGCCTGCGCTTCATTCATATAAATGATTCTCCTTTATATATTCGTAAACTCCTTCTGGCAACACAAACCGGTTGATGGCCCCTTCTTTTAAACTCTTTCTGATATAAGTTGAGGATAATTCCACACTCACATCATCCAGCACAGTCATGCGGGAAGGTGCGTCTGCATCAGATATTAAAAAGCCCGGCCGTGAGATAACAATAAAAGGGATCATTTCTTTTAATTGGTCATATTTATACCACTTGTGGAAATTATTTAAACTGTCTCCTCCCATAATAAAATAAAATTGTTTATTAGAATATTCCTTTTGAAGGAGCCTGACGGTGTCAACCGTATAAGAGGGACCTGACCTTTCCATTTCTAATGTGCAAAGCCTGTATGCCGGATGCAGTTCTGCCGCCTTGGCAACAAGCTTAATCCGGTCTTGTTCAGAAATACCGGACGCCAGCTTTTTATGTGGAGGAATATGATTCGGCATCCACCAGATTTCATCAAGCTTTTTCTTTAATCTGGCTTCCTCAGCCATAATCAAATGTCCAAGATGCGGAGGGTCAAAAGTCCCCCCCAGCAGACCAACTTTCTTCATAATAACCCCCAGATTAATCAGGAAGCTCTATCTTTTTATTTTCTTCCGATTCTTTATATAAAATAATAGTATTCCCAATGACTTGTACCACATCAGCTTTTGCCCCTGAGGCTATTTCCCGGGCGGCGTCATCTTTATCTTCCGCACAGTTTTGAAGAATACTCACTTTAATCAATTCTCTTGCTTCAAGAGCATCGTCGACTTGTTTAATAAGATTCGGATTGACTCCGGCTTTTCCAACTTGAAAAATCGGTTTTAAATGGTGTGCTTCACTTCTTAAAAAGCGTTTTTGTTTTCCAGTAAGCATTATTTACCTCCCAGTTTTCCTATAACTTTCTTTTTCATGATTTCCCTCGGCGCTTCCTGGCCCGTCCATTTTTCAAATGCAAGTGCGCCCTGATTTATAAACATATCCAGGCCGTTTTGAATAATTGCCCCCCGGGCTTCAGCATCCTGAAGCCACCTCGTTTTAGCCGGCGTATAAATTAAATCGCTGACTACGGTCCCCTCAGACAGAGTTTCAAGAGATAGCGGCATTTTACCTGTATCCGGGCTCATTCCTATGGAGGTTGTATTAATAATTAAATCAAATTCAGTCAGCCTGGCCTGAGCTCTGCCTAAATTAATAGCGGAAGATTCCGTCCACTCCTCACATATTTTTGCCAGTGCATAAGCCTTTTCAACAGTCCGGTTAGCAATGACAAGCCCATGAATATTGTATTTAGCCAGAGTAACGGCAGCTGCTTTTGCAGCTCCTCCTGAGCCAATTATTAAAGCCCGTATATTCTTTAATTCTTTCGGCAGGATCGGCATTAAACCATGCACATATCCCTCGCCATCAGTATTATATCCAGTAAGCTTTCCATTTTCATTAACGATGGTATTAACGGCGCCTATTTCTTCAGCTAACGGATGGATTTCGTCTAAATAATTCATAACCTCTACTTTATGAGGAAGCGTCACGTTCACGCCTCTTATCCCGAGCCCTCTTATTCCGTCAACCGCTTGCTGCAGACGGCCATCAGGAACTAAGAAAGCATGGTATGAAGCGTTTATATTTAGTTCCCGAAATGCTTCTTCATGCATATCGGGCGAAAGACTGTGACCAACAGGGTTTCCTATGACTCCGTATATTTGCTTCACTGTTATCCCTTCCTAATTAAACTGTATTTTACTTTCCTGTTTAAGCGCCCCGTCTTTTAAAATATGGACGACCTTATATTGACGTTGACACCTTTAGGAGCAAATGTCCGAATCACACTTCCCGACCCGCTGATTGTCACCCATCCAAGCCCGGAAAAAATAAGATCATATTTGCCCGGTTCAACCTTCCACTCTTTTTTCACGAGTTCGGGAAAGCTCTCTTTGTTTTTTTCAAAAGGCGGGGACAGCATATCCCCAAGATGCTGTTCGTACAGCTCGGCTGCTTTTTCTGTTTTGGTACGGTGGATAGTCAGATCATTTGACATATACACTATAAATGACTGGGGTTCGCCGCTTATAAAGTCAACACGCCCTAAACCGCCAAAAAATAATGTCTGGGCCTCATTAAGCTGAAAAACTTTTGGTTTTACCTCTTTTTTAGGGGAAATCACTTTTAATTCGTTTTTATCCAGTAAATGGGCTATTTGGTGGTGATTGATTATTCCGGGAGTGTCGTAAAGAAAAGATCCGTCATCAAGCGGTACATCGATCATATCCAAAGTTGTGCCTGGGATGTTGGATGTCGTAATTAACATATCTTCCTCAGCACCGAATTCCTTTAATAAACGGTTGATAAAGCTTGATTTTCCGGTATTCGTACTCCCAACTACATACACATCCCGTCCATCTCTGTGCTCTTCAATAAGGTTAGCGACCTCCATAATTGAATCTCCTGTTTTAGCACTCATTAGATGAACATCTGCTGGTTTTAAACCATAATCTTTAGCTGCTTTTTTCATCCATTGAATGACTTTAGAGCTTTTCACTGATTTCGGCAAGAGGTCTGCTTTATTTCCAACAAGAAGTACCGGGTTTTTCCCTGCGAAACGATGTAAACCCGGCAGCCAGCTGCCTTCAAAATCAAAAATATCAACTATTTTTACGATCAATGCCTCTTTTTTTCCTAATTCAGTTAATATTTTCAAAAAGTCATCATCTGTTAATGAGACATCCTGCACTTCATTATAATGTTTTAATCTGTAGCATCTCTGGCAGATGATCACTTCTCTGCTTAAGGAGGAAGGAGGCGCATAGCCTAATTCCCCTTTGTTCTCTGTTTGAATCTTTACTCCGCAACCTGAGCAGATCAGCTGCTCCCGTCCGATTTCTCCCATTCAATTAACCCCTTTCTCTTCATCGCCTGAAACACCCGGCGTTCTATCCTTCGGTTGAATTTAGTAAAAAACCCGTCATTCTCTGCTACGGGAACGACCAGGATGGTTTGAAAACCTCCACGGTTCCCCCCAAGAATATCTGTCAGCAGCTGGTCTCCCACCACTACCGTTTCTTCTCTTTTTAAATTCATTAAGTTACAGGCTGTCTTAAAAGCCCGGCTCGACGGCTTCCTTGCCCTGTAAATAAAAGTGATGTTATGAGGCGAAGCGAACTTTTTAACCCTTGCCTCATTATTATTGGATACAATTACAATTTGAAAATCATGATCCCTCAGTTTCTTAAACCATGCAGTCAGCTCTTTTGTAGCTTCAGCTCTGTCCCATTCGACGAGAGTATTATCGAGGTCGGTTATAATCCCCTTAACCCCTTTCTCTTTCAATTTTTCAATAGAGATATCATAAACTGATTGAACATATTGATCAGGAATAAATTGTTTTAACACACATGTCCCTCATTTCTTAAAGCAGTTAGCTTAGATTCCTACCTTATAATACCTGTATTTTATCAGGGATTTCAAACAGTACAAGAAAATCGGCAAATAAATTTCGACAGAAACTTACACTCCTTCAAAATGTGGATAAGTTTATTCACATTTTCCCCTCTTACCTGCCATTAAAAAACATCATATATAAACAGTATATCCACAAGATACCCACCACAAATGTGGATAAAACAGAATTTGAGATGATTTACAGATCATGGTAATATCTATTCAACTATTAAAGTCATCCTATTAAATATAAACACATACTGCGAATTTATAAAAGCACGATTTTCCCGTAAAGGAAGGCGGGGATAGCCGGAGGATCAGCGATTCCACCCATTGAAAGTGAACCGGCAGATAAGCCTGCTATTATTATGCTGCAAGCGAGTGTATCATAAAAAAACTCTTATCTTTAACAGACCCGGGTTATAAAAAACGAAGTAGCGTTTATTAAGAGGAGGTAATATTAATGAAAAGGTACGGAGCATTAAGTGATTTGTCGGATGATTTGCTGGTAGAAACATATGAAAAGGCAAAAACTTTAAACTTAGCAAGTGATTTCCTTCTTTTAATAGAGATGGAAATAGACCGCCGCTCTATATTTAACAAAAAGATCGATTTGTAGAGCAGGATGATTACAGTTTTTCGATTTCAATCATTCTGCTCTCTTCCTTTTTCAGAAATAACCTTAATATACTGGCGCGGCAGGAACCTGCGGTCTTCAGTAAAGGTTTGAGCCCCCGCTCCTCTGACATCTTCCATAATGGTCTGCCTTTCAACTATCTCCTTTGTCACAATAACATGCCCGGCAGCGCCTCCTGCAAATATAACAAGAAAGATACTTGAAAGAATTACATACTTTGTTTTATTTTTCATCCGCCCAGCCTCCTTTCTTACTAACAGGTTGGTACGGATGCTTTTTTTTTATACCTTTTATATCATGCGTAATACGATTCAGAAGAGAGCGGTTAGCCGTTTACAGGCAGACGTCATTCAGATTAAAAAAAATTTTTAACACTTTTTGTTTAGTTCTTTCATATTTAAGTATTCAAAATAAAACCAGGACGCGTTTCGCCTAAAGGATGCAAGGGTAGCTATTTTATATTATAATTTTATTTGGTTTCATACACGGGACTGGATGAATATTTGTGTATCTGTAAAAAATCAGCAAACGCCCTGTTTCATAACCACATATAAAAGGAGGTTAATCACTTGTCAACGCTTCACTTAGTTGCTTTAGCACCATTTATAATGGCGATCTTTATCCCTTTCTTTTATTTTAAATTTCGTCATATTCATACAGGATGGTTTATTTTACCATTGCCGCTTATCCTGTTTATTTATCTGATTCAATATTTACCTCTTGGAGGAGGCCCAATGGAAACAGTGGAAAGATCTGTTCCATGGGTGCCATCATTAGATATTCACTTTACAGTCTTTCTGGATGGTTTAAGTTTACTGTTTGCTCTTTTAATCACCGGTATTGGAACATTGGTGGTGCTATATTCCATTTATTATATAGCTAATAAGAAAGAAGAGCCTTTAAACAATTTCTACGTATATTTGATGATGTTTATGGGTGCGATGTTAGGTGTCGTCCTGTCCGATAACCTCATTGTCATCTATGTTTTCTGGGAATTAACAAGCCTGGCTTCATCCTTGTTAATCGCTTACTGGTTCCATAAAGAAAAATCCCGCTACGGAGCTCAGAAATCCATGCTGATTACGGTAACAGGCGGTTTTGCTATGCTTGCTGGTTTTTCTTTGCTTTATATGATGACAGGAACATTCAGTATCCGTGAAATCATTACTTATGGCGATGCGATAGTTACCAGTCCGCTATTTTTGCCTGCTATGATTTTAATCTTGCTGGGAGCCTTTACTAAATCCGCGCAGTTCCCATTCCATATCTGGCTGCCGGATGCGATGGAAGCTCCTACACCTGTAAGTGCTTATTTACACTCTGCCACGATGGTAAAAGCAGGGATTTATTTAGTAGCCCGGTTCACCCCGGTCTTCGGCGGTGCGCCTGAATGGTTTTGGATCGTAACGGGTTTTGGTCTTTTCACATTATTGTGGGGGTCTGTCTCTGCTGTAAGACAAAAAGACTTAAAAGGAATACTTGCTTTTTCTACCGTGAGTCAACTTGGTTTAATTATGAGCCTCCTCGGTTTAGGTTCCGCTGCCGTTCACTTCGACGTGGTGGATGGACAGTCCCTGTACACTGTCGCAGTGCTGGCAGCCGTGCTGCATCTTATTAACCATGCTACCTTTAAAGGAAGTTTATTTATGGTAGTCGGAATCATTGACCATGAAACAGGAACAAGGGACATCCGCAAACTTGGCGGTCTTATGACTATTATGCCGGTTACTTTCACCATTTCTTTAATTGGTATAGCGTCAATGGCCGGTTTGCCGCCATTTAACGGTTTCTTAAGTAAAGAGATGTTCTTCACAGGAACGCTTAACAGCGCAACGTTAGATATTTTTAATGTCCAGACTCTCGGCGTTATCTTTCCTGCTGTCGCCTGGATAGCAAGTATCTTTACGTTTGTTTACTGCATGATTATGCTTTTTAAGACATTTACCGGGAAGCACCATCCTGAGAGGCTTGAAAAAGAAGCTCACGAAGCACCTGCAGGAATGCTTATTTCTCCTGTTATTCTCGCTTCGTTAGTAATTATATTCGGCTTTTTCCCGAATTTATTAGCGTATACTATTATAGATCCTGCCATGCAATCTATATTACCTGGACTGCTCGAGCCAGGTGAACAATTCTATGTAAACATTTATCATTGGCACGGCCTCAATACAGAATTGTTTATGACTATGGGAGTGGTCTTCTTTGGGTCTATGATTTTCCTGAATCATAGAAAATGGCAGGAAACAACCTTTTATCTCAAAGAAAGAGACCCGCTCAACTGGTTCTATGACAGCGGGCTTGTAGGTTTAATAAAAGGTTCTACTGTAGTTAATGATGTACAGATGACCGGACGGTTAAGAGACTATTTCACTTATATGTTCATCTTTCTCGTTCTTGGAATGGGATATATGCTCTGGAATACAGGCGCTTTAGCTGTCGATATGGCTAATACAGCGGACATTTCCATTTACATGTACATTATTACTTTGTCACTTGTACTTGCCACAGTGGTCATTCCTTTTGTCTCAAGCCGTATTTCTGCAATTGTACTAATGGGTGTCATAGGTTTTCTCGTTGCTTTACTTTTCGTAGTTTTCAGGGCGCCTGACCTTGCTTTAACGCAGCTGTTAGTGGAAACAGTCATGGTTGTTCTGTTCCTGCTTGTTTTCTATCATCTGCCTGAATTAAAGAAAGAAACTTTTAAACCTGCTTTCAGGCTTACAAATTTTGTGATTTCAATTGGTGTAGGTCTTGTAGTGACATTAACTGCATTGAGTGCCCATGCATTGAGCTATGAAAACCCAATCAGTCCAATATCAGATTATTTCGTTGAGAATGCTTATGCGCTGGCCGGCGGGAATAACATCGTAAACGTTATTCTTGTTGACTTCCGTGGACTGGATACCTTACTGGAAGTACTTGTTCTCGGGATTGTCGGTCTCGCCGTTGTTGTCTTAATTAAATTTAAAGCTAAGAAAGGGGAAGACGTATGAAGAATACACCGGTTCAACTGCATGTAATTACCCGAATCGTTGCGTTTATCATTCTGGCTTTCTCTGTCTTCCTTTTCTTTGCAGGCCATAATAATCCAGGAGGAGGGTTTATCGGAGGTCTGATGACTGCTGCTGCCCTCGTCCTGCTCTATTTAAGTTTTGATTTAAAAACTATTAAACGCGTGATTCCGTTTAATTATTCAAAAATAATCGGGGCCGGTCTGCTCATTGCGATTCTTACCGGGATTGTCGGGATGCTTTTCGGCTTTCCGTTTCTCACACAGTTTGATGAGTATTATCATATCCCTCTTTTGGGAGAAACACACGCTGCATCGGCCCTTCCCTTCGATCTCGGGATTTATCTGGTCGTAGTTGGATTTACACTGCTCGTAATTCTTACAGTTGCGGAGGATGATAGCTGATGGAAATTTTAATGATCTTAACAGTCGGCGTCCTCTTTACTGTGGCAACGTATATGATACTTTCTAAAAGTATGCTCAGAGTTATCATTGGGGTTGTTATTTTGTCACACGGAGCTCACTTGCTCTTTCTGACTTTGTCAGGTCTTAAACAGGGAGCTCCTCCTTTATTGGGAGAAGAGGCGTCTGCCTATACTGATCCGCTGCCGCAGGCACTGATTCTGACAGCAATTGTTATTGGATTCGGTATCACTGCTTTTATGCTCGTTCTGGCCTATCGGACATACAAAGCACACAAAACAGATAACTTAGATGAATTAAGGGGAACTGAAGATGAATAATTTAGTCATTCTGCCAATACTCATACCATTACTCATGGGTGTCATACTAATCTTCTTCAAGGACTCTAAAAGTGTTCAACGTACAGTGAGTGTCATCAGTGTCGGACTGATGATCGCTGTATCTGCTTACCTGACGTATATTGTTTATACAGAAGGTATTCAGACTACCGAATTAGGGGACTGGCCTGCCCCGTTTGGAATTGTCCTTGTAGCGGACTTGCTGTCAAGTTCACTGGTGGCCCTGTCGAGTCTTCTCTCACTTGTCTGCTTGTTTTTCGCATACCAGACTTTTTCGGCTGAGAGGGAAAGAAACTTTTTCCATCCGTTTTTCCTGTTCCTGATGGTCGGGGTTAACGGCTCGTTTTTAACAGGGGATTTATTTAACCTGTTCGTCTTTTTTGAAGTAATGCTTATTTCCTCCTTTATTCTGATTTCAATGGGAAGCAAGCAGTATCAGCTTCGTGAATCTTTAAAATACGTTATAATTAATACAGTCTCATCCATGTTTTTCGTCGCTGCCATTGCCTATATATACGGAGTGACAGGCACGTTAAATATGGCTGACCTGGCCGTTAAAATCGGCGAACTGGAACAGACAGGTGTGATCTCTGTCATCGCTGTATTATTCCTGTTTGTCTTCGGAACTAAAAGTGCTATATTCCCGCTTTATTACTGGCTTCCCCATTCCTACTTTGCTCCGCCGGCGGCTATCGCTGCCTTATTCGGGGGGCTGTTGACTAAAGTAGGGGTATACACGATTATGCGGACGTATACACTTATCTTCCCGCATGATCAGACTGTCTTTCAGATTTTGTTAATTTTCGGCGGGCTGACAATGTTTATTGGTGTACTTGGAGCAGTATCCCAATTTGATTTCAAGCGGATTCTAGCTGTTCATATAGTCAGTCAGGTCGGCTATATGATTATGGGTATAGGAATCTTCACTCCTTTGGCTATTGCCGGGACATTCTACTTTCTTGCCCATAACATTATCGTTAAATCAGCCCTGTTCCTGTTTGCAGGCGTAGCGGAGAAAATCACCGGTACCTCGCATCTGAAACAGATGAGCGGTTTACTTAAAACACACCCTTACGTGGGATGGCTTTTCCTGATTACTGCCCTGTCATTAGCGGGAATTCCGCCATTAAGCGGGTTTTTTGGTAAATTTGCTTTAATTATAGCTGGTTTTGATGCCGGAAATTATTTCGTCATTGCTGTCAGTTTAGCTACTGGCGTATTAACCCTGTTTTCAATGATGAAAATATTTATGACCTCGTTCTGGGGAGAAGTAAAAATGCCTGACCCTCAGGCGAAGGATAAAAAGGTTGGGTCATTACTGATCCCTATCCTTCCGCTCGTCGCTTTAACTATTCTGTTAGGGGTGGCTGCGGAACCATTTATGCAGTTTTCTTTAGAACTTGCTGAGCAGCTCATGGATCCATCCGAATATATTAATTCTGTGCTTAATAAGGAGTAGTTGCCATGGCCTTTCAAATTTTATTAAACATCGGATTAGCTCTGATCTGGATGCTGTTAAGAGCTGAATACACCGTCTTAGAGTTTATAATTGGTTACATCGTAGGGCTCGGCCTTTTGTTTGTTTTGAGGCGTTTTCTTCATTTTGATTTTTATTTCCGCAGAATTACGGCTTTTATCAAACTGATTTTGCTGTTTTTCTACAAACTTATTTTATCGAACATCGATATGACAATGATTATTCTTAGTCCTAAAATGGATATCCAGCCGGGAATCATTGCGGTTCCGACAAAATTGCGGACTGACTGGGAAATAACTTTACTTGCCAACCTGATTTCCCTGACACCTGGAACTTTGACTATGAATTTCTCTGAAGATGGCAGAACATTGTACGTGCATTCAATTCACGTCCCTGATAAGGAAAAGGCAATAAAAGAAATCCACGAATCTTTTGAGAAAGCAATTATGGAGGTGACTCATTAATGTTAACTACAGTGGCTCTTATCGTTTTAATATTAATGGCTCTCTCCATCCTGGTCTGTACCGTGCGTGCCATTCTCGGTCCCAGTATGTCAGACCGCCTGGTGGCATTGGATACGATCGGAATTAACTTAATTGGCTTTACTGCTATATTGCTGCTGGTCCAGGATACTGTCGCTTATACGGAAGTTGTACTGGTACTTGGAATTCTAGCCTTTATAGGATCAGTAGCCATTGCGAAGTTTATTGAAGGAGGTGTGGTTCTTGACAGAGATCGTCATTAGCATTTTGCTTTTAATGGGAGGCGGGTTAAGTGTACTTGGCTCTATTGGCATAGTCCGCTTGCCTGACGTTTACGGCCGGCTTCACGCTGCTACTAAAAGTGCCACACTGGGAGTTATTTCGATAATACTCGGAGTTTTTCTCTACTTTCTCTTTTATCACGGGCTGTTTGTCGGAAAACTTCTGTTAACCATCGTTTTTGTGTTTCTGACTGCTCCTGTTGCCGCATTTATGATTGCGCGCTCGGCGTATAACGTCAAGGTCAAAATGTGGGATAAAAGCATACAGGACGACCTTGCGGAAGCTGAAAAAAAACTGAAGTCACGCTCTAAATAAATTTAGACGCCTGGACTTAATCAGGTTAAAAAGAAAGGCCCTCACCATTTGGTGAGAGCCTTTTTTATGTGAGGTTGTCCCCTGTTAAGCTTTTTGTAAAGACTTTTCTCCGTATTTTACCGCTTCAGCAAGCAAGTCCACGATATGAACCGCCCTCATGCTGTCACGTTTCCCCTCTCTTTCAACTCCTGCTTTCATTTGGAGCAGGCAGCCCGGATTGGCTGTTACAATAGTTGCCGCTTCTGTCTTCTCTACATTAGCCATTTTATGGTCTAAAATCTGCATCGACATTTCCTGTTCAATAATATTATAGGTGCCTGCTGATCCGCAGCACTGGTCAGCTTCTTTCATTTCCATATAGGTGACACCTTTAATCGATTGCAGAAGCTTTCTCGGTGCAGCTGCCGTCCTCATCACATTCCTTAAATGACACGAATCCTGATAAGTCACTATCTGCGGGTCAAGCTCCATATCCGGAAGCCCGGCATCATACAGGATTTCAGTAATATCCATTACTTTATCCGAAAAGGCTTTTGCTCTTTCTTTCCATTCAGGTTCGTCTTTTAGTAAATAGTCATATTCCACGAGGAGGGCTCCGCATCCTCCGGCATTAGAAATGATATAATCAAAATCCCCTTCTTCAAATGCTTCGATGTTTTTCTTAGCGAGTTCTTTGGCAGTATCTTTCTCTCCGCTGTGGGCATGCAACGCCCCGCAGCAGTTCTGTGTTTGAGGAATCACCACTTCGCAATTAGCTTTCTTTAATAAATAGAGGGTGGCATCGTTGGTTTCCATAAACATCGTATCCATTAGACAGCCCGAAAAGAAAGCCACTTTCTTTTTCACTGCGCTTTCCGCTTCTATCCGCTCCGGCCGGTTCTTCATTTTTGAAGGAGATGGAATAGCGGGCAGCACTTTTTCCATTGTACTCATGTTTTTCCCTGCTATTCTCGTCATATTTGTCGCTCTCGCCAGCTTTTGTACGCCGCTCTTCTGATAGAACCACATCAGGCTGTTGAGGGTCCTCATTCTGTTCTGATGAGGGAAAACCTGATCAAAAAAGAACCTTCTTACAAATTTCACAGGTAGAGAATGCTTCTTCTTTGCTTGAAGAATATCACGTGCTTCTTCAAGGAGGTGGCCGTATTTAACACCTGATGGACAGGCCGGCTCACAGGCCCTGCATCCTAAACAGAGGCTTAATTGATCTTCGAAATCTTTATCAGGCTCCATTTTTCCGTCCACCACAGCTTTCATAAGAGCAATTCTTCCCCTTGGGGAGGCCGCCTCATTCCCTCCTGTTTCAATATACGTCGGACATGAAGGCAGGCAAAAGCCGCACCTCATACAATTTAACAGCTCATCATAATCCATTTTTGACTGGAAGTCCTGAACAATTTGAGTCTTCCGCTTACTTTCCTCTACACTCATCTCTGTACCACCACCCGTTTACGTGCATCCTTGGCAAACACTTTGCCAGGGTTCATGATGTTGTTTGGGTCAAAGGCCTCTTTTATGGCGCGCATCGCTTCTACCCCAGCCTCTCCTACTTTCCAGGAAAGATATGGGGATTTCATGACACCGACTCCATGCTCCCCGGTAATTGTGCCTCCCATATCAATTGCTTTTGCGAAAATATCTTCAAACGCCTGTTCCACACGCTGCATTTCATCTCGGTTTCTCGCATCAGTCATACATGTCGGATGAAGGTTTCCATCACCGGCATGCCCAAATGTACAAATTTTAACGTTATATTTATCCGCTATCTCTTCAATGGCTTTAACCATTTCTGAAATTTTAGAACGCGGCACTGTCGCATCTTCCAAAATAGTAGTAGGTTTCAGCCTTGCCAGAGCTGACAAGGCAGACCTTCTGGCAGAAGTCAGAGCCTCGCCTTCTTCCGGAGATTGAGCTATTTGTACAGAAAGCGCATTAGTTTCTTCGCAAATCTCCGCCATCCTCTGAATGTCCCTCTCTACTACTTCCTCCGGTCCATCTTGTTCTATGAGCAGGATCGCACCTGCTTCAGTAGGCAGACCTATATTGGCAAAGTCCTCAACCACCTGGATTGTAGGCTGATCCAAAAATTCAAGAGTGGCGGGAATGATCCTGTTTGAAATAATTTTTGAAACGGTGTTTCCAGCTGCTTCCAAACTGTCATATAAAGCAAGCATTGTCTTTTTAGTTTCAGGGACCGGGATAAGTTTCAAAGTCGCTTCAGTGATAATTCCCAGCGTCCCTTCCGAACCTACCATTAATCGGGTTAAATCATAGCCTGCCACGTCTTTGGCCAGCTTACCGCCGGTTTTTACGATACTTCCATCAGGCATCACGAATTCAATCCCAATCACATAATCACGGGTGACCCCATATTTCAGTCCCCTTAGCCCGCCTGAACATTCATTAATATTGCCTCCGATAGTTGAAATCTTCATAGAAGAAGGATCCGGCGGATAAAACAGACCTTTTTCTTCGACGGCTTTTATCATATCCAGTGTAATAACCCCCGGCTGGACAGTCACTGTAAGGTTTTCTTCATCAATTTCAATGATATCTTTCATATAATTAAAGAGCATCACAAGACCGCCTTCCAGAGGAGTCGTGCCGGCACACAAATTCGTCGCCGATCCTCTAGGAACAATAGGCACTTTATATTCGTTGCACACTTTAACGATTTCCGCTACATCCTCTTTATGCCTGGGCTTGATCACGGCATCAGGCAGAGCCTGATAATCGGGTGTCGCATCGTAAGAATAAACAATTAAATCCTGCTGTGAATCCAACAGGTTTTCCTGCCCTACGATTTTCTCAAGTTTACCCTTGACTTCCTTATTTAACATCACATTCTCCCCTTATTGTTGTAATAACTTTATTATAAAAAAATAAAACGTTTACAGCTATGTAGATTTATACAAATCTATAAGCTGTAAACGTTACTAATTTGTATGATCATTTAATTTCCTGATAAAAAGACAAAGCCATATACATAGAAACCAGTGAATCGGCCTCTTTCACCGATTTTCCGGTTAATTGGTAAATTCTTCTAAGCCTGTAATGAAGGGTATTTATATGGATATGCTGGGCTTCTGCTGTTTCTTTTATGCTCATATTATGGGAAAGATAATACATTAACGTTTCCATCAGCTCTTTATCATGAATAATTGGCCCTAATACTTCTTCAATTAACTCTTTTCTCGTATCATCTGTTATTTCAGCAAGCGCCATATCCAAGGGCATTTCATCATAAAAAGTAACTGTATGCTGTTTTTTTGAAACTCTGAGAGCCTTTTTCGCCCCTTGATAAGATTTATACAGCCGCGCTGGGTCTTTGCTCATTTTCCCTGCTCCTATGTAAATGTTTGCTTTCCTTTCGCGCAGCAGCCGGCGCTGGAATTCCAAAAGCTCTGTTTTAAAAGTGTTTAATGAAAATCCCGGCCCGATATGTTTTAATAAGGCAAATCTGCCATTCCCCCATCGGACGATTATATTATCCCTGCCTCTGGAAAACTGGCCCTTTATCTCATCCATCATTTCACTTTCAAGCATTTGAATTCGCCGCTTATCCGTTTGTGTATGATCCAATTCAAATAATACACAAAATCTCTCATCAAAGATGGAGATCCCGAGAATTTCTCCCCGCTCCATAAAGTCATTGTCAAGATGTTCAGAGTGCACCCATTCGTAAACAAACGTTTCAAGGCCGCGTGATTCAGATTCCAGCCTTTCACTCGAATAAGCTTCCTGAATAATCAGCTCAGTCATCCGTTGGATAAGCTGCCCCATTCTGACCACTTTTTCAGGCTCGCCCGTTATACCTATCACTCCAATGGCATGTTTGTCTATAATTATTGGAAGGTTTAACCCGGCTTTAACACCTTCAAGCCTTATGACATCCTCTTTAGTAATAATAAACTGTTCTTGATTAGATACGGCTATCTGTGCTCCTTCATGAAACTTTCCAATTCTATGGATATCACTTGCCGCAATAATGATTCCCTTATCATCTGTTACAATCACTTCTTCGTTGACAATGCCAGTCACCTCTTGGACAATTCTTTGTGCGAGTGATGACAGTAATTTCATCGTTCGTCAGCCCCTCCACACACCAATTGTTTCTCCCTGTTTTACCGGTGTGACTTTACCTTTTAATTCTTCCTTTATTGCCACAGTACCCGGTTCGAAAAGGAGCACCACACTTGAACCAAAAGAAAAGTAGGCCATCTCTCTGCCTTTTTCAACAACTGCTTTGTCTACGTGAACCGGATGAATGCTGTTGACGTTTAGAGCCCCTACCTTTACTATAGCCATTCGTCCCCCATCGTGCTTCATTTCGGTAACCAGTCTGTAATTTGTTGCTAAAGGTTCTTTCCCAAAGTGAAACCCTAAGGCGTTTACAGGTTCAGAATACTTACCGAGAGCCCAGCGCCTTAAAACAGTTCCATAATAAGGGGCGTGAATTCTGTGATAATCTTTCGGCGACAAATAAAAAACGCAATACTCTCCGCCTGCATAACGGTTAACTGCCTCCTCCAAACCAAGCATCGTTTTCAATGAATGCTTCTTCCCTTTAACAGGGAAAGACATATCTTCAGTGACAGTGCCTGCTTCCGAGATTACTCCATCAACAGGACTCACCACATCATTTTCCATTTCGGACAGCTGCCGGGCGCCCTCTTTTAATTCCCGGCTGAAGAAATCACTTAGCGATTTATAATCGGAATATGGCCGTGCCAGTTCTTCTGCATTAATTCCAAAAGTTTTAGAAAAAGACGGGATCAGAATCTTGCTCACTCTCTTATTAGTAAACTCTTTAATAATTGAATTATAAAAAGAATTATTAGTTAATCCAAGCATAAGCCGGTAAAATTCTTTTTTCATATTGTCCATCCTTCCTTTCATATGCTTTGCCCCCGTATAGTTTCATACCACAAAATATGGTATAATTTATCTCTATTGAAGTATTTTGGCCTTTTTAAAAGAACATAGGGAGTGATCTCATGATCCTTTTTCAGCACCTTGTTGATAATACAGTTAAGTGCTTTCGTACCCAGGCTGCAAATGTGTTAACAATTACCAACCTCGGTTTCGGAGGTTTTGCCATTCTCTTTGTTCTGGAAGGCCAGCTCGGTTTAACTGTTGCATTTATTTGTCTAGCCGCCATTTTAGACTTTCTCGACGGAAAAGTTGCCAGAAAAATGAACATCGAATCGGATGTTGGCAAACAGCTGGATTCATTATGTGATATGATTTCTTTCGGTGTAGCCCCCGCCCTCCTGGTCTATCATTCCACCCTCCAGGATTTCGGGATGCCCGGTTCAATGGCTGTTATTATATTTATTGCCTGCGGCGCCATCAGACTTGCCCGCTTTAATATCAGTGAGCAAAGCGGTTTCTTTATCGGACTGCCCATCACAGCAGCCGGCTGTCTTTTGACATTAAGCTATTTATTTAAAGTAACGGCCCCTCCTGTCATGATGTTTATTATTTTAACATTATCTCTGCTTATGATCAGTCATTTCAGGGTAAAAAAGGTGTAAAATCATTCGTCTTCCTCCCAAGGGAGACGAATTTTAACATTAAAAGGTATAACTTATAATGATGGAGGATGAACACTATGCAAGTGATAGTATCTCATACAAATTTAGACTTTGACGGGCTCGCTTCCATGATCGCTGCTAAAAAACTGTATCCGGAAGCCGAAATTATCATGCCATCCAAAGTCTCTTCCGAAGTCAATCACTTCCTTGCTATCTATAAAGACACCTTTCCCTTTAAACGTCTCAAAGATACAGACTGGGAACGTGTTGAGGAAGTCATCATGGTAGATACAAATTCGCCCAGCAGGCTTGGGGATATCCGTCAGCACCTGCCCCATGCTGTAAAATACGCCGTCTATGACCATCACCCTGAAACAGAAGAAACGGTACAGTTTCACGAAGGAAAGATTGAAAAAACAGGCGCTGCGGTCACTATTCTTTCTGAACTTATTAAAGAAAAAAACTTGCCAGTTTCGCCTTTCGAAGCCACTGTTTTTTCTTTAGGGGTATATTCTGATACCGGCGCCTTTACATATGACCATACGACCGCACGGGATTTATCAGCTGCTGCTTTCTTTCTTGAGCAGGGAGCCAACTTAAAAGTAATTGACCAATTCCGTGAATCTTCTTTAACAGAAGTCCAGCAGCAGCTCTTTCAAAAGCTGCTCGACAACAGTGAAATCATTTCAGTAGATGGAGTAGATATATTGATAGCCTCACACAGGCAGCCTGATTATACCGGCCACTTAGCACAGGTAACCCGGAAACTTCTCCAGGTTACCGGAGCAGATGCCGCTTTCTCCGTAGCTGAAATGGGTAAAAAGACGTTTGTAACTGCCAGAGTGGTGAGTGAACGAATTAACGCACTGCCTGTTATTCACATGTTCCATGGCGGCGGACATGAAAAGGCAGCTTCAGCTACGATCAATAAGCAGTCCTCCAGTGAAACTGTTCAAACAATTAAAGAAAACCTCTCTCTTATCGTCCGGCCATCGCTTACAGCGAAAGATATGATGTCAAGTCCGGTTAGGGTCGTTGCGCCCGAAACAAGCATTGAAACAGTTTCTAAAATGCTTTACCGGTACGGGCATACAGGGTTTCCTGTTGTAGAAGATGAGAAGCTGAGAGGGATTATTTCACGCCGGGACGTGGACAAGGCGCTTCACCACAAGCTCGGCCACGCGCCTGTTAAAGGATATATGAGCCATAACCCTATTGCTATTGGACTTCATGAGAAAATTGAAACAATTCGTGAGTTAATGATTGAAGACCATGTTGGCAGGCTCCCTGTAATAGACAATGGTGAGCTCGTAGGAATAGTCTCCCGTACAGACGTTATTCAAGCTATGCACGGCAAGACCGGAGTCAACCTTTCCTATTCCTCCCGTTCCGCTCTGCCTCTGAAGCGCCAGATGACTGAAACGATGAGAAAATACCTTTCGCCGACTATCTTCCAGCTTTTAGAACTAATAGGTGAAGAAGCCGGGTATCTGTCTATGAGAGCTTACCTTATAGGGGGAATGGTTCGCGATCTGATGCTTCAAAGAGATAATGAGGATATGGATATTGTAGTGGAAGGGGACGGTATATCACTTGCCCTTCATTTACAGAAGCTTTACGGAGGAAAAGTGCGTAAACACGATGAATTCCGTACTGCCACCTGGAAACATCCGTCGGGTTTTAAAGTCGATTTAACAAGTGCCCGTACAGAATACTATGATTTCCCGGCCGCTCTGCCAAAAGTAGAACTCTCTACGATTAAAGAGGACCTTTTCAGAAGGGATTTTACAATTAACGCGATGGGGATTTGCCTTAATCAGGAGGAATTCGGAGAATTACTTGATTATTTCCATGGATACGAAGACCTTAACAAAGAAAAGCTGAGAGTTCTTTATAACTTAAGTTTTGTAGAAGATCCCACGAGAATCTTAAGGGCCGTCAGGTTTGAAAGCCGGTTTAATTTCTCCATGGATGAACAAACTGAAAGACTTGCTGTTCAGTCTGCCAATAATCTTCTGTCAGTTTCTAAACCGAGATTATCAAGTGAGTTAATCAGACTTTTCACTGAAGAAAACGCCTCCGAAGGCGTAAAGAGAATGCGGGGACTTACCCTTATTAAGTACCTGCTTACAAGTCCGGGTGATGACGAACCTGTACAGAAGCGTATTGATTGCATCTACTACTGGCATTCAGTTTTTAAAGAGCAGGGCATTGCTGTAAACCGTTCTATCTGGATGGCCTACATGTTTTCTTTAACGACAGGAAGGGTAAACGGTGAAGTAGGTCTCGAAGGGTTTTGCCTGACTAAAGAAGATGTCAAAACGCTGAACGATCTTTATAATTTGCTGATCAGCCATCAGTCCCGTTCCATTGATCCTTCTTTACCAATCAGGGATATCCATGTAAACCTTGCAACCATGAAACCTGAACCTTTATTTGGCTACTTTGCGATAAAATTTCCAGGTCAGAATGAAAAGCTATTTAACTATCTGCTCACTCGGGAAAAGCTAACAAGAAAAGTTGACGGCAATGATTTGAAAAAACTGGGCCTCAAGCCCGGCCCGTATTTCAAAGAAATTCTTCTTGAGGTAGATATAAAACAATTGGAAAACCCTGAAATCAGTAAAGAAAAGCTTATTGGATGGGTAAATCATAAGTTTTTAAGCAAGTGAGAATTTATTATGTTTATTGAGAATAGATATGGCTAAGCATTTCACTTGCCCTCTGATCACCTCTTTATTTATAATAGTTTTTGGATGAAATTCAAAGTGAATAATTTCACTTGACATGAATTTTCATTCATGTAAAATAGAATTTGTACAAAGTAATAATTATTATTAAAAACAAGGAGAGATTTTATTATGTCAGACAAGCGTATGGTTGCTAAACAGGCTCCAAGATTTGAAATGGATGCCGTAATGCCAGATAAAGAGTTTAAAAAAGTTTCTTTAGAAGAAAACATGAAGAATGACAAGTGGACAGTCCTCTACTTTTACCCAATGGATTTCACATTTGTATGCCCGACAGAAATTACGTCTCTCAGTGACAGATTTGATGAGTTTGAAGACTTAGATACAGAAGTAATCGGTGTCTCTACTGATACCGTGCACACTCACCTTGCATGGATCAATACAGACCGTGATGACAACGGACTGGGTGATTTAAATTATCCTCTTGCAGCAGATACAAATCACGCGGTAGCCCGCGATTATGGTGTCCTTATTGAAGAAGAAGGCGTAGCTCTCAGAGGATTGTTTATCATCAGCCCGGAAGGCGAGCTAATGTACTCTGTCGTGAACCACAACAATATTGGACGCGACGTTGACGAGACTCTCCGTGTTCTGCAGGCTCTTCAGACAGGCGGTCTTTGCCCGGCAAACTGGAAGCCTGGACAAGCCGTACTTTAAGACACGACTAAATTAAAAGACAAAAGAATAAAATCGTCCGGATTGGGCGATTTTATTCTGTATGATACAGCATATCCAGATTACACATTAAAACAGAAAAAGGAGCATTCCTGTAAGAAAGAAATTTGGGGTTTGAACAAAAAAGAGCCCCCTTGGTATGATACGAGGTGTCCAAAGCTGATCAGCGAAAAGGACCCTTAATTGATACCCAAGGAG
>NZ_JAIWPE010000094.1 GCF_021028955.1 Salipaludibacillus sp. CUR1 | reverse complement strand
ATCAAACTCTCCATAAAAGAGTTCGATGTCTCTGACATCAAAATAAAAATAATTCATTGACGGGATATATTAAATATCCCTCTTCGCTTGGCTTTTTGTTTAGTTTTCAAAGGTCAAAATAAATGGTGGGCCTGAGTGGACTCGAACCACCGACCTCACGCTTATCAGGCGTGCGCTCTAACCAGCTGAGCTACAGGCCCTCAAGCAACATTAGTTACTATATCATGTAACAGTGTGATGATGCAAGAGTTTTTTTAAAATAATTTTTTGGAGCGGGTGAAGGGAATCGAACCCTCGTCATCAGCTTGGAAGGCTGAGGTTTTACCACTAAACTACACCCGCATAATAAATAATAATTATACTTGTAAAATAAAAATGGTCGGGAAGACAGGATTTGAACCTGCGACCCCTTGGTCCCAAACCAAGTGCTCTGCCAAGCTGAGCTACTTCCCGATTTCAAATGCCGTATTTTGCTGTTACACCCGACACTTTTTTAAAAACAGAATATGTAAACAAATAACTATTAAATATAATATGGTGCGGTCGAGAAGAGTCGAACTTCCACGGGATCTCTCCCACTAGGCCCTCAACCTAGCGCGTCTGCCATTCCGCCACGACCGCTTAACACCTTGGAATATTTAATTAAATGGTGCGGGTGAAGGGAGTCGAACCCCCACGCCCGAAGGCACTAGATCCTAAGTCTAGCGTGTCTGCCAGTTCCACCACACCCGCATCATTAATGGCGGTCCCGACGGGAATCGAACCCGCGATCTCCTGCGTGACAGGCAGGCATGTTAACCGCTACACCACGGGACCACAAAAATTATAAAATATATGAAAATATAATGGTGGAGGATGACGGGCTCGAACCGCCGACCCCCTGCTTGTAAGGCAGATGCTCTCCCAACTGAGCTAATCCTCCACTATGTATGGTGACCCGTACGGGATTCGAACCCGTGTTACCGCCGTGAAAGGGCGGTGTCTTAACCACTTGACCAACGGGCCAGTAAATGAAAGAACGTTACTGGCGGAGAAGGAGGGATTTGAACCCTCGCGCCGCTTGCGCGACCTACACCCTTAGCAGGGGCGCCTCTTCAGCCACTTGAGTACTTCTCCGTATGGCTCCACAGGTAGGATTCGAACCTACGACCGATCGGTTAACAGCCGATTGCTCTACCACTGAGCTACTGTGGAATAATGCTTTAAGCTGCGAATCTCTTTGTGTTCCGCGCTTATGTAATCGCTATTTTTCTCAAGGACGAATTATATTGTAACTAATTCTCCCGGAAATGTCAACAGCTTTTTATACGAACTGTTTTGTCAGCGACTTTTATAATGTACCATATGATATTATTACTCGTCAATTACTTTTTAAAGACATTGTTTGAATTTTTTTCAGCGTGCCTTTGCACTTTCCGCAAACGAACCGTTTCGTATTAATACGCCGCTTCCGGCGGAATTCTGTTCCGCACTTTGTACAGCTGTATAAGTGCAGCATCCGCACCTCATTCCTCGCCTGGGGAATGGACTGACAATGCCGGCTCCCGCCCACCTTCTGCAGAAGCACTTTAAAATCCCTGTCTTTGTGCTGATACCCTTTTCCCTGCAAATGCAAGTGATAATGGCAGAGTTCATGTTTGATAATACTGACCAGTTCATCTTCTCCATAATACTGTAAATGTTTCGGGTTAATTTCAATATGGTGGGAGTTTAATGAATATCTCCCCCCTGTTGTTCTTAATCGTTTATTAAAGAAAGCTGTATGCCTGAATGGTTCTTTAAAAAACTCTAACGATATTTTTTCTGTCAATGTTTGCAGCTCGTCATTAGTCATCCATTGAAACTCCTTGTAAAAATTTTTCATATTTTAAAATCCTGGCCAACCTTTCGTTCATACACTACTAATACTACTACTTTTACAGGAAAAACCACAACTGAACGAAAGGGGGAAATTCAGATGCCGTCCTGGTTAAAACGGCAGTTACAGGAAGCTTATGACCGAAGAGATTTAAGGAGAATAAAAGTCCTTAACCAATGCTGGTTTTATTATAAAAACTCACGTTCTAATGCAGATTAAAGCACCCCGCCTCTGACTGCAAGCACATAAATAAAGCTAAAGCATGGTGCCTCCATGCTTTTCGCTTATAATAGGCTGTCTTAAACATATACATGAACTGTTTTATTAACCTGCCCCGGCTAATTCACCCTCCTTCCTCTGTCAATTAATAAAAAAGCGGCCGGGACAAAAGAATAGTAATCATAAAAAAAGCCGAACAAAATTTTCGATTTTGTCCGGCTGTTCTTTTTGAGTAAAGGAGTGATTTCAGTCCGCCAGGGGGATGCTTGCCCAGGGGCTTGCCCTTTTAATCTGTCGGTTCACTTCCGGCGAAGGCTTACCCGAGGGCTTGTCTTCAACTAACTTTCCCGAAGGATTATTTCGGGAAAGTGGATTTTCAGACTTCGCCAATCCTCTGGGTGTCCTCGCCTTCGTTCACTGGGAAAATAAAGTATTTAGCGGTGCGTTTTTTCTAAAATGACCGGCTAAATTCAACTCAGTCTGGAGCTTCGTTGAATTGGATCTTCAGACTTACCCCCTGTGGCGTCGCCGCCTTCTGTCCTTCAATCAAAAAAACCTGAGGCTACTGAATAACTGGTAAAACCAAAAGTTACACGCCTTTCTGATAAAAAAATTGTTTGTCTTTTACAAACTTGTTTTTAGTTTTGTCCAAGCCTCCATTGTTTTTTAAGAAGAAGGCTGATTTTCAGGTTGAAGCATTGTCAGAGCGACCCGGCCTTTCTTCACGTCAACATCCTCCACCCATACGGTGACTAAATCTCCTACAGACACCAGTTCCATTGGATGTTTAACAAAACGTCTGGCCAGCTTGGAAATATGCACGAGTCCATCTTGTTTTACTCCAATATCCACGAAGGCCCCGAAATCCACAACATTTCTTACAGTGCCTTGCAGTTCCATCCCCCGTGAGAGGTCTTCCATAGAGAGAACATCCGTTTTTAATAAAGGTTTCTCTATTTCGTCACGCGGGTCACGCCCCGGCTGGCTCAAAGCATCGAGAATATCCTGCAGCGTTGGTACACCCACTTCATATTTTTCTGCGAGTTCCTGCACATCAACTTTAGACAGTTTAGTTTTCACTTCTTCAGTTCCTATCCCGTCTACTGCAATATCCAGCTCCTTCATTATTTTTTTCGTCACTGGATAACTTTCCGGGTGGATGGCCGTTTGGTCGAGCGGCTGTTCCCCATCCGGCACCCTGATAAAGCCGATACTTTGTTCATATGTTTTAGCCCCCAGTCTCGGCACCTTTTTCAATTGGGTCCGGCTGGTGAATTTCCCTTCTTCTTCTCTCCGTTTAACTATATTGTTGGCTACGCTTTTCGATAAGCCTGACACATACTGCAATAAAGAAGACGAAGCTGTATTCACGTTTACCCCTACCTGGTTAACTACCGTTTCTACGACGAAAGTCAGGCTGTCATTCAGCTTGGACTGCGTCACATCATGCTGGTACTGCCCGACCCCTACTGATTTAGGGTCGATTTTCACAAGCTCCGCAAGAGGATCCTGAATACGGCGGGCTATAGAAACAGCGCTCCTCTCCTCTACCTGAAGGTCAGGAAATTCTTCCTTAGCAAGCTTTGATGCCGAGTAAACACTCGCTCCCGCTTCATTAACGATAAGATAAAAAACTTCCTCATCCACTTCCTTTATAAGGTCGGCAATAAACTGCTCTGTTTCTCTCGAGGCTGTCCCGTTGCCAATAGCAATCATTTCGATGCCGTAGGTTTTCAGCAGTTTTTTTACTGCCTTTTTCCCCTCTTCTACTTTGTTCCATGGCTTCGTTGGATAAATGACGCCAACTTCAAGCATCTTGCCTGTGTCGTCAACAACAGCCAGTTTACACCCGGTCCGGTAAGCCGGATCCACACCCAAAACCGTTCTTCCCTTTAACGGCGGCTGCAGCAGCAGGTTTCTTAAGTTCTCTGAAAAAATGTGGATAGCCTGCTCTTCAGCTTTTTCACTGGCCTCTTTTCTGATTTCTCTTTCCACTGAAGGCTGAATTAGCCGTTTATAGCCATCTTCTACAGCCTCTGTCAGCAGGTCCTTCACTACAGTCTGTCTGTTCTTAAGAACATGTCTTTCAATCCAGCTTAAAATCCGGTCTGCCGGCGCTTCTACAGCCACTTTTAACACACCTTCTTTTTCCCCGCGGTTCAGCGCCAGGACCCGGTGCGGCACGATCTTTTGAACTTGTTCGGAATAATCATAATACATTTCAAAAATTTCTTTTTCATCTTCAGCTTTAGGCTTTCTTTCAGATGTCAGTTTACCATCTTTAAAGGTCAGTTCCCTTACCTTTTTACGGATAGACGGGTCATCAGATATGAATTCGCTAATGATATCTTTAGCTCCCTGAAGCGCTTCTTCAGTACTATTAACGCCTTTTTCTTCATCAATATACTTCTCGGCTTCTTTCTCTGCATTTCCTGAAGAAGGTAAGGATAAAAGCCATTGAGCAAGAGGTTCAAGTCCTTTTTCTTTGGCTGCTGAAGCTTTTGTTTTGCGTTTTTGTTTGTAAGGCCTGTACAAGTCCTCAACTTCCTGAAGCTTTTCAGCTTTTAAAATTTCTTTTTTCAGGTCAGGTGTCATTTTTTCCTGTTCTTCAATCAAACGAATGACTTCATCTTTGCGTTTCGCAAGAGCTGAACCATATTCCCAGGCTTCAAGAATACTCCTAATTTGCTCTTCGTCCATGCCTCCAGTCATTTCTTTTCTGTACCTGGCTATAAATGGAACTGTGTTACCTTCTTCTGACATTTCTATCACGTTTTTAACCCGGTTTTCCTGAAGTTTTATTTTTCCTGCTACGAGCTTAAGAATATTCAGCTGCTGTTCGTGCCATTCCATATATTATCTCCTCCATTATGTATATCAGTTAAAAAACTTGCTCACTACCGCCTGATGGCGAAGGTCTTAATTTCCCTTATACCTTCCCCCTTATAACCAGCGTATTAATAACACGGGTATACTCCATAGATTATACCTGAATTATGCCTGGGGCAACCACCTTTAAAGAACTGCTGTTTCAATACAAAAAAGCCGGACCATCGAAATCTTTTCGATGGTCCGGCTTTTTGCGGGATAAATCAGTTAACTTTGCCTACTAGTAAGGTTGTGTCATCATTAGATTCTTCCATTAAATCTACGACTCTGTTAAGCATCCTTTCCGGGGTGTCTTTTTTGGAAAAAAGAGCATGATATACCGGGTCAAATACCACTCCGTCTGAATAAATAATAAAAACTGTATCTTTTTCGTAAGGGATTCGCTGGGTTTTAAATTTTTTCTTCTTACCCGACAAGTAACCTCTAACTGGAACAGGCCTGTATAATTCTCCCGATGGTTTGTAAAAGGTGCAGGAAATATTCCCTACGTTGGTGTACTCAATGACATCTGAACGAAAATCAAATTTCAGGATAGTCAAAACCACTCCGCGGGTACCCCACATTACCTGGTTACATTTGTCCATTAAAGATTCTGTATCCAGATCATGATCTTTCTTTATAACTGACATGGCAGCTGAAGAAGCGCTCATTGCTTCTTCACCGCTGCCTAATCCGTCAGCCATTGCACATAATATATAACTGTCAGTGCGGACAGTATAAAAAGCGTCACCCGAGCACCAGTTTCCTTTTTTAGCGACCTGGTAAATACTGATATCCATTTCTTTCAATACTTGATGCTCAATCATTTATAAGCACTCCGTTGATTCTATACGTATGGATTCCCTCAGTTTCTGTAAAGCTCTCCGTTGAAGCCTGGAGACATGCATCTGGGAAATGCCCAGCTCTTCTCCGGTTTCCTTTTGACTTAAATTCTCAAAATAGGTGAGCTGTAAAATCTGCTTTTCACGATCGGTAAGTACAGTAAATGCTTTTTCCAAAAGCATCTGCTGGTCTGTCTGTTCATAGCCTTCTTCACTTGAACCGACCAGATCGAGTAAAGTGACTGCACTTCCTTCGTCATCTGCTTCGATCGACCTGTCAACAGAAAGGGCCTGATAGCTTTTTCCCATTTCCATTGTTTCCAGTACTTCTTCTTCAGAAACGCCAAGGTGATCCGCTATTTCCTCAACTCTAGGGGAGCGCTGCAAAGTAGTCGTGAGATCCTCCACAGCCCCCTTAATTTTGGGACCTAGTTCTTTTATTCTCCGGGGAACATGGACACTCCAGGTCTTATCCCGGATAAATCGTTTAATTTCCCCGACTATAGTAGGGACAGCAAATGATTCGAAACTTCTTCCATAGGAATGGTCAAAACGCCTTAATGCCGCAAGAAGCCCAATCATACCTACCTGAATTAAATCTTCATCATGACGCTGTCCACGCGAAAATTTCCTTGCTAAAGAATGCACAAGGTTCTCGTATTCTTTCACCAGTCTTGTCTGGAGTTCATCGTCCCCTGTACGCTGAAATTCTTCAATCCATTTCAGTATCTCTTCTTTATTCTTTTCTTTACTGCTGTTCGGGGATTTCCTTTGAGACTCCATAGCCATGGTGTTCCACCTCATCTCTCTGCAGGAACTTTGTCATGATTATCATAACTCCTGAGTCACCGCGGATCTCCACTTCGTCCATTAACGTCTCGATTAAGAAGAGCCCAAGCCCTCCTTCCTTTAAATCTTCAATAGCCTGGTTTTCAGTAATGGGGCCGCGCTCTTGTTTTAATTTTTCTACGTCTATCGTTCCGCCCTGGTCAGATATAACCAGTTCCAGCCGGTCGTCATACACACCGAAATTCACTTGCATATCATTGCCTTCCTGACCCTCGCTGTAAGCGTGGTTAACTACATTAGTGCACGCTTCCGCCACAGCAATTTTGATATCTTCAATATCGTCATATGAATAGCCAAGGCGGTTTGCGATGCCTGAAACAGTCAAGCGGACAACTCCGACATATTCAGGCTTAGCAGGCACTTTCATTTCAATAGAATCAGAGGTCCGAGTCATACTAAGCTTCCTCCCTTTTATTATCGACCTCAATATCGATTACTTCGTTAAGCCCAGTGATCTCAAAAAGTCTGCGTACACGTTCATTTAATCCGGTCAGCATTAATGTGTTTCCGTTTTTTTCAGTGGTTTTAAGCGCACCAATAAAAATACCTAAACCCGTACTGTCAATATAGTCAACACCGGATAAATCTACAATTAAATTCTTATCACCCTGCTCAGCTAATGGCGTAAGCGTTTCTTTTAATTTAGATGCCGTATAAACATCAACTTCTCCAGATAAGTAAGCTACATTTCGGTTGTCCGTCTCAGTTACATTTATTTCCAGATTCATTCTTTCCCCTCCTAAAATATCAACCTTCAAGTTTTTCCACTTTAACTACTTACCACGTTTGAGATATTTTTAAACCTTTCGGCGTAAAATAAGAAGAGTAAAGTCATCCCTCAACTGGAATTCCTGAGCTTTTTCCAGGTCCTGATAAATTTGTTCTACAATCTCCTGGGCAGACAGATGCTTATATTTTCGAATCATTTGAACAAGCTGCTCCCTCTCAATAAACTCCTCATCAACACGGCATTCAGTGACCCCGTCTGAAAGCAGGACAATAAAATCTCCTACATTTAAGTCGATGACATCCTGTTTGTAACTTACTTTAGGGGAAACACCCAGTACGAGGCCTTTTGCTTCGAGGCTTTCAAATGAATCTTTTTCCGCGTTATATACAAAACCAGGCTCATGTCCTGCACTGGCATAACAAAAATAATGATCTTCAGGATGATAAAAGCCATACATCATCGTGATAAACATATCAGAGTCAATATTTCTTTCCACCACTCTGTTTAAGCTTTCCAGGAGGGCACCTGGTTCAAGCCGTTGTTCAGGCAGTGTATCCATCGCATATTTGATCATTGACATACTCATAGCAGCCGGAACACCTTTACCGATCACGTCCGCTACTGCTACACCAATATTCCCGTACTCATCTAATGAATAGTCATAGTAATCGCCGCTCATTTTTCCTGCCGGCACACTAATTACCCCAAGGTCTACCGAATCAAGGGAAATCTCGCCATTCGGCAGAAGGGACTTTTGCATTCTTGCCGCTACGTTCAGCTCTGATTCGATCTGACGCTGGCGGTCGCGAAGACTTTGGTGTTCACGGTAAGCAAGTCCATAGCCGATCATGACTTCAAGCAATAAATCAAAGGAGTCTACTACTTCTTCAGGAAGGTCCTCTGCTAATTCCTGAAAAACAGAGAGATGAAGACTGACAGTTTCCTCGGGCGACATATCCTTTTCCATCATCTCTTTGCTGAATTGCTGCGCATGATACAGAGCATGTTCACTTTTGTTTTTTAAATAACTGGTAAGCATATCTTTATATAATTGATACATTGAAATCTTCGTCTCTTCCAAGCAACAGCACCTCCTTTAACGAAGCCACTTAATTGCCGAAATCGAGGTACCGGCATTCATTTCTGAATCTATATCAAATTCGTCCATTAATCTTTTCACTCCCGGAAGTCCTGCACCCAATCCGCCTGAGGTGGTGAAACCATCTTCCATCACCCGGCGAAGGTCTTTAATCCCGGGGCCTTCATCAACGGCAATAATTTTGATACCGCGTTTCCCCGAAACCGTGACTTCTTCAATTTGAATTTGCCCTTTATTAGCGTATAAATATATATTTCTGGCTAGTTCTGAAATCGCAGTTGTGATTCTCGCCTGATCAACGGAACCAAACCCGATTTCGCGTGCGAGCTTTCGTCCTGCTTGTCTTGCAGCGACTATCCCCCACTCACTGTGGATATCTACATGGGTTTGGACTTGCATATATCAACCCTCCAATTCGAGCTGGAGTCTCTCCAACCCTTGCTCAAGGTCCAATGCAGTGGGTACTTCATCTAATACGATACCCATATCAATCAAAGTGATTGCAACGGCCGGCTGTATTCCAGTTAAAACAACTTTAGCTCCCATAAGATTGGACATATCCACCACGTCACCAAGAACTTTAGCAATAAATGAATCAATCATTTCAACAGAGGTCAAATCTATTACAACACCTCTTGAACCTTCTTCGTGGATTTTTCCTAATACATCTTCCTGGAACTGGAGTGCTGTCTGGTCATCCAGCTCCACTTGAACAGATATCAATAAATAGTCGTGTAGTTTCAGAATTGGAATTCGCAATGCCAGTTCCTCCTTTATTGCTCAATTTCTACTATTTGTCTCTTTGTTAGTTCCAGTGCAGACTCAATTCCTTTTTTCAGCGTGCTCTTAGTCGGAAACTTCCCTAAGTCGATGCCAAGGTTCACAATAGTCTGGGCGATTTCCGGTCTAATGCCTACAAGAATACACTTTGCTCCGACTAATCTGACTGCTTCAGATGCCTGTATGATATGATGCGCAACCATCGTATCTACGACCGGCACCCCTGTAATATCTATTAAAACAACTTGAGAACGGTGTTCAATCACACCATCAAGAAGATTTTCCATAATGAGTTTTGCCCGCTCCGTATCAATTGTACCAATTAAAGGCATAACGCTGATATTATCAAATACTGGAATCAATGGGGCTGACAATTCTTTTAACGCCATTTTTTGTAAAAATACCGTGTTTTCCCACGATCCTGAATACTGATTAACTAGCAAATTAACAATTCCGTCAATCCAGTCTTCAATTTCCTGGAAAAATTCAATGCTCTTACAGTAGTTGTCCGAGGTTTCCGATAACGTTTCTATAGTAATTTTTCGGAACTCCTGCAGGCCCCGCGTTATATAATTCAAAGGCCATCCTAACTGAATGAGGCGCTCTGCAAACTGAATCAGTTCATCGTGATCGCCTCCATCTTCGGTCTGAACTGTTAAGATAAGTTTATTTACAAATTCCCTGTTTGTATTTTCATACATCGTATCTGTAATATTCTGAAGTGAATCATCTGTTCTGAATTTATTAATCTCTTTTTGCCATTCTTCCATAATTTCTATTTTATGTTCTAAAATTATGTCCCGAATAAATGGTTTCATTCTGTCTTCCTCCATTTTAAGCTGTAATGATCTTATTATTTCATTGATTTAGACAGATTGCAATGAAAGAGGGGCTTCCAGATTTTCTGTAACCGTTATTTAACAAAGCAAATGTGAAGGGGGACAGGGGATAACAATTAATTCCACTCTTGTTTATTTATAGTGTGGCTGAATGACACGCAACTAAGCAGGAGAGCCGGCAAAAGAGTCATAAACAGAAAAAGCCGCTTTTCAAATTTAAAAAGCAGCTTTCCCAAGATGATATTAAAAGTCAATCAAACCTATACTGATATTTAGTGCATCATTCACTTTCAACATCATATCATCATCAAGATGAGTAATTTTATCTGTTAACCTTTGTTTATCAATTGTCCGGACCTGTTCCAGTAATATGACTGAATCACGGTCAAATCCGTACCGTTTTGCGTTAATTTCTACATGTGTCGGCAGCTTAGCCTTTTGGATCTGAGCAGTGATGGCTGCTACTATGACTGTAGGACTAAACCGGTTCCCTATATCATTTTGAATAATTAATACAGGTCTGACCCCGCCTTGTTCTGACCCGACTACAGGTGAAAGGTCTGCAAAATAAACGTCACCGCGCTTTACTATCAATCCCTTACACCCCGCTAACCAGGCGATCCACCGTGCTTTCAGCCTCCTCCTCCGCTAAAAAGGACTCGGTTGCAATATTTAAATTAATCTTCGCCATCTCCATATACCCTTGTTCCATTGTCTCACGGATTTGCTGTTTCTTCTGTTCCTGCACATAAATCTTCGTAGCTTTCTGAATAACGTCGCAGCGGTTGATGTCTGCTCCTTCAGTTAGTGCATCAAGTTCATTGACTAAATGTTGTGGTAAATTAACCATAATCTTTTTTGTGTTATCCATAGACACAAAAACACCTCCACACAGCTATCGACCGATTTTTTATCCATTATTATCATATCACTTGCATTAGGCCATTGCAAAGTGACTTTTAAATTCTTTTATGATTAATTCGCCAAAAATCGGGAAAAACCTTTCTTTTAGAAAATATTATTGTGAACTTTTAATATTTCATTATTCTTTTCGATAGCCCTTGGTACACGGTAGCTGATAATACACGGAATTTCATAATTAATTGTTTGAAGGCGTCTTGCTACTTCATCTACGGAGAGGAATGCCCCTCCATTTCTTCCAATCAGGGTGACCTGAGTCCCTTCTTTAACTGGTTCAGTTAATCTGATCATCATTTGATCCATGCAAATCCGCCCTACAATCTTTGCCCTTTTGCCATTAACAAGCACATCCCCTGACTGGTTCGCGCGGATCCAGCCGTCAGCATAGCCGATAGGAACAGTAGCAATCCATTCCTCACCCTCAGTTTCATAAGTAACTCCGTAACTCAGCCCTTCACCTTTGGGAAGCTTTTTAATATGAGTAATACGGCTGTGCAGAGAAAAAGCTTCTTTCAACGGTACGTTGACCAAATCTTTAATCGCTTCAGACGGTGACAGCCCGTACATTGCAATACCTACACGGACAAGATTGTAGCACTGTGTCCCAAACCGGAGCGCCGCCGCACTGTTTCCGCAGTGTTTAAGCTTAACTTCCTCCCCGTATAACTCTTCAAATTCCTTAATCATATGCGAAAACCGCTGCTGCTGTTTCTCATAATAGGAAAGATCTATTTCATCGGCAGTCGCTAAATGGGTATATAAACCTTCCACCTTAAAGTTAGGAGCGGCCTGAAAGCTTTTAATCAATTCCTCTTTTTCCTCCCGAGTCCTCAGGCCAATTCTGCCCATGCCGGAGTCAAACTTAATATGGCACGTTACTTCGTCTCCCTCCGAAAGATATCCGGCAGCTCTGTCCAGCCACTCTTTTTGGAAAATGGTAATTGTAATATCCAGCTCGGCCGCTTTCTGAACATCTTCAGGACGAATTAATCCAAGCACTAATAACGGGGCATCCACCCCCGCCTTCCTCAAAGCAATGGCTTCATCAAGAATAGCCACCCCCAGGTATGTCGCCCCAGCGCTCAATGCTTCCCGGGCGACCTCTTCTGCCCCATGCCCGTAGGCGTTGGCTTTAACTACCGCCATCACTTCAACGTCCTGAGGTAAATTATCCTTTATATTTTTAACATTCTCTGAAATAGCATTTAAGTTAATTTCAGCCCACGTATCTCTGTAAAAAGGGTGTAAATGTGTCACTCTCGCTTCCTCCAATAACAATACTTATATCACTTTCAGTTTCTGTTTTAATATTATCGCACAACTTACCAATGTCAATTGGATAAAAGAATGAAACTGAAAATAGAAAAAACGCACGGAAAGCATTTCAGGCTTCCATGCGTTCATTATTTATTTTTCATGCGTTCCATAGACACTCCGGGCTACAGCCATCAAGTCCTCTTTTTCCATATATTGAGATATAAGGAAAAAGTCTGTGCCTTCATATGACCAGGAAACTGATTTGTTTTCACCGTCCTGCGTGAAAACACCGACTGCCATTCCTAAATCAACAGGTTCCCCTTCTGACATTTTAACAGGTGTACTCGCTTCCATGACCCGGCTTCCCTGTTGGATTAGCGTAAACGGCTGGTCTCCTTCATAGCTCAGGATGACCCTTTTCCCATTATCTGAAACAACCTCTTCTGAATGAGAAAACTGGGTGCCCTGCGGCTCATACATCGGATAGAAGACTGTAAACTCTTTATCTGTCTCTTCCTCTTCTTCCAGCATGGCAGGCACATCCATTTGCAGCTGGGCTGCCGTCATATTGCGGTCCATATCAAAATCGCCTTCTGAGAAATCTGCGTTCAGCTGGAAGTCATCAAACAGCACTTCAGCCAGAACATTCAGTTCAACATCCATAACCTTTACTGAAGCAGGAGTTAAGTCTTTCTTACGCAGCATTATCTCCTGCTGGTTTAAATTTTTATTCGTATAAGTGGTATTAGTCTGGAACGTATAATGATCTTCTGTCGCTGTAAAAACCCGTTCAGGATCCATCAAAATATCATTCATTAAGGATTCATACAAGTAAACCTGGCTGTTGTTCTCAGGCCAGTCACTCTGGAATCTGAAGCTTTTATTCAGGGCCGGGGTAAGTACAAAAACCCCTTCCTCATTCCGCAAAATAATCTGATTCTGGTCTTTTTCAGTATGGCTTAATGCTACCCTGTAAAAAGAAGGGTTTTTGTACCACACTTCAACTTCGTACACCTGCGGTTCTTCACCTGTCTGCAGCGTCATGGTAGCCTGCGTCTTGTACCCTGTCAGTTCGTCGAGTGTTCTCTCTAAATCCTCTATAACGTCTTCCTGGCTTTTTTCTCCACACGCTGTAAGAAGGCCGGTCAGAGCAGCCAATAAGATAAGCAAGGAAATGATTTTTTTCATTTACTCAACCCCTCTGTGTCATTTCGACGACAAAGGAGGGGAATATCATGCAGTCAGTAACGGGATGAACGAATGACCTCGGGCAGCATTTGAATGAGATCTGAAGCATTTACACTGAAAAGATCATGAGTTTCCAGGATTTTGTCCGCCAGTTTACCATGGATATATACAGCATTACAGAGAGCATGAATGGCTGAATGAGGCTGAAGAAGAAACGCAAGGATAATTCCTGTCAGCACATCTCCAGAACCGCCTTTAGCAAGGGCCGCATTGCCTGTCGTATTCACCCACTGGCTTCCGTCAGGAGAAGAAACAATCGTAAAGGGGCCTTTAAGCACCACGTATACATTGTATGCCGCGGCAAACTCCCGGGCCACTTCAAACCGGCGCTTTTCCACTTCTTTAACTGTTAAACCGGTAAGCCGTGCCATTTCCCCCGGATGAGGGGTAATGACAGTCGGGTCCGGCCGGGGGTTCGCTGCCCAGTCAGAAAGCTCTTCTGCCATATGAAACAGGCCATCGGCATCAATAACGAGAGGACCTTCAAAACTGTGTAGATGCTTGAACAGCGGAAGGTGGTTCCCCCTTCCAAGTCCCGGCCCCAGCGCCAGTCCATTAAACTGGCTTAGATCCATATCTTTATAGAGAGCTTTTTCTGTTATTTCTCCCTGATCTTCACTTAACCTGCGAAACATCGCCTCAGTCATTTTCTGTGCAACAATCGGGTGTATTGATTCCGGCACGCCTAACGTTACAAGCCCTGCCCCAGCCCGCAGGCAGGCTTCCCCCGTCAAAACAGGAGCGCCGGTCATGGACAGTGAGCCTCCAATCACTAAAGCACGGCCTGCTTTTCCTTTATGAGCACTCGTTTCTCTCCCTGCTAAAGTACATTTCACCTGCTCCTCTGTAATTAATTTCCGGGAAGGCGCAACCTCTTTAAAAGCCTTTTTGGGAATCCCGATATCCACGATATGAAGCTCTCCAAAAAAGTCGGCTTCAGGATATAAATAAGAAGTCAGCTTAGGCGCCTGAAGGGTAATGGTATAATCCGCCCTTACAGCTTCATTGACTTCCGCCCCTTCGCTGGACGGAAGACCGCTTGGTATGTCCACTGAGATAACCTGGCTTTCAGAGGCGTTGACCCGCTTAATAATTTCCTTATAAGGAGGCTTTAAATCGCCTTTGATCCCGGTTCCCAGCAAAGCATCAATGATTACTCCGCCTTGGCCCGCCTTCTCATAAAAAACAGCCTGCTCCTTTTCATAGGAATGGAAAGTGTACCCGCATTGTGTGTAAATTTCCATATGTTTTCTGGCTGTCCCTTTAATCCTGTTTACAGGTGGGATTACCCAGGCCTCTGTGTCGAAACCTTTCTCCTTCAGAAGCCTGGCGATAACAAAACCATCCCCTCCGTTATTACCGGCTCCAATGAGCACCGTGATTGTTTCTCTTCCGGTTAAAATTAAGGAAAAGTGGCGCACAAATGCCTGACCCGCATTTTCCATCAGTGTCTCTTCATTCAAACCGATATGATCCATGGTATAGCGATCAATTTGGTGCATTTCGTCACCCGTTACCACGTACATGTTTGTCCCTCCCATCCGCATTAACACTATATGAGGTCGTCCACAACATTATGCTGATTAGATAGAGCAGCTACATTCTATTTTCAATAACCACTTGTGCAGCAGCGTATTCATTCGTATGAGTAATAGACAAATGAATAACCATAGGTTTTTTATTATCTTTTAAATTCACTAATTCAGGTTTGCCTTTTTCATTTGAAAGAATTTCAATATCCTGAAAAGACACATCTTTTCCTATTCCGCAGCCGAGAGCCTTGGCATAAGCTTCCTTGGCAGCAAATCTGCCTGCAAGGAATTCTATTTTCCTTTTGTCTGAAAATGATTTGAAAAGGTCTTTCTCTTTTCCCGTTAATATCCTGTCCGCAAACCCTGCATTGTTTGTATATGCCCTGGCGATCCGATCCAGGCTTACCACATCTAATCCAATTCCCTGTATCATATTTCCACCTCTTTTTATCATCATAACATCCGGGAACGTTTAAGAATGCTCCTCTTTCCTGTAACGGAACAAATTCTTAACAATAGGCTTGCAATTAAAACATATGATAAAATAAATAAGACTTAAACAGAAGAGGTGTTCAGTCTATGTTTATTCGAAACGAAAGTTTTGAAAGTTTTATAAAGTCCTATAAAGTAATTACCAGCCTGGTTGCCATAAATATATTTTTCTATATATGGATCTACTGGTTCCCTTTTTTAGGCGGAGCAGAGATCCGTTATCTCGGAATCGGCAACAACATCATGATTTCCATGGGAGAATACTGGCGGCTGGTCACTCCAATTTTTCTCCATGGCGGGCTCATGCATATGGCTTTTAATTCCTTTTCGCTCGTCTTATTCGGGCCCGCACTCGAATCTTTGTTAGGGTGGAAAAGGTTCCTGGCAGCCTACCTTGCTACAGGAATTCTTGCGAATATTGCCTATTTTTTCTTAGGAAATCCAATAGTCAGCCACCTTGGCGCCTCCGGAGCGGTATTTGGTTTATTCGGAATTTATGTTTATATGGTTGTCTTCCGGAAAGACCTGATTAACCGAATGAATTCCCAGTTGATTATGACGATTGTGGTACTCGGGGTCATCATGACATTTATCAATCCGGGAATTAATATACTCGCTCATTTATTCGGACTTATTTCCGGGGCGGCTCTTGCTCCTCTGATTCTGGCGAATGTCAGGTTTTATCACCAGCAAACCAACGTTCATGATCCTGATGATATTGGTTTTGACCCTAACCGGTGGGCCAAACGCGCCAACCGGAAGCAGCGGTACCTTATTTACAGCATTGCCGGTTTTATCGGAATGATTCTGTTTTTCTACCTCGTCTCGACATTTTTACTTTAAAAAAAGATTGATTTAAATATATACAGAGGAAGCTTTCAGCTTACTTTCCTGCAGAGAATGAACCGCCAAGACGGGTTGAGCATGATTGGAGGGGAAATCAAGGACGAACATTAATTTTATGAGACATGTTATAACGTGGGTTACTTTTAGTTTTACCCGTTATTCAATAGCCTCAGCTTTTCTTGATTGAAGGACAGAGGGCGGCGACGCCACAGGGAGTAAGCGCAGTCTGAAGATCCAATTCAACGAAGCTCCAGGCTGAGTTGAATTTAGCTGAAGACAAGCCCCTGGGCAAGCGTCCGCCTGGCGGACTGAAATGACTGCTTTTCTCAAAAATAACAGCCGAACAAAATTCGAGAATTTTGTTCGGCTTTGTTTATGATTACTATTTTTTTGTCCCAGACTCTTTAATATTTCCTCAGCAGATAATGAAGCGGAATGATGGAGACTAATACAATTAACAGTGCTCCTGGTGCTGCCTGATGGTACAGCGCTTCTGAAGCTTCGTAATAAACTCTTACAGCCAGCGTATCAAAACCTGGCGGACGAAGCATTAAGGTGGCCGGGAGTTCTTTAATTGAGCTTACAAACACAAGAGCCCCGCCTGCGAGAATACCAGGGAGAATCGTTGGTATAATCACTTTAATCATCACTTTCCAGGCAGGATAGCCTAAGCTTCGTGCCGCTTCATCCATCCTGGGTGAGACAAGGCTCAACGACGCTTCACCGGACTGCATAGCCTGAGGCAGGAACCTGACTACAAAAGCAATAGCTATCATATAAAACGTGTTATATAAAGCAGGAATGTGATTATTAAAAATAAAGACCATTCCAAGCGCCACAATAACCCCCGGGAGGGCATAACCGGCATAACTCAGTTTATCGATCACCGTTGAAATAGCAGACGGATGCCGTGATTTAAGATAAATAATAGGCGTAGCCAGAACCATACATAATATAGCTGCAAGCCCGGATACTTTAATGCTGTTCCACGCAAAACCAAAGAACCTTGCATCTATTGTTCCAGCCGTTGCGCCAATCACAGTCCAATAGATAAGAACAGAGATTGGAAGAATAACAGCGACGGTGAAAACTCCTGCTACATACAGGACTGCGAGCGGCTTCCATTTTCCGAGAGACAGTGTATCAGGCTCTTTATATGTGTTGGAAGTCTGGTAGTATTTATTTTTCCGGCGTGTACGGGCTTCAATCCATAGAATAATAATTGTCAGCACAATCAGCACAAGGCTTAATACAGAAGCAGAAGGGATATCAAATCCAGCTCTCTGATAGTAAATCGCCGCTGTGAAGGTCACATAACGGAGCATAGCAATGGCCCCGAAGTCTGACAGTACATACAAAGAAATAAGAATGGCTCCCGCCCCAATCGCCGGGCGTAATAACGGCAGATTAACTTTGAAGAAAATCTGCGAAGTTGTCATCCCCTGAGACCTTGCTACTTCTTCAAAGTTCCGGTTCATTTTCCTTAGTGAAGCACTTGCTATAAGAAAGACATAAGGATAAGTAAAAAGGGTTAATACGGTAAATACACCCCAAAATGAATAAATATTGACAGGGTAACCGCCAAATAAATTATTAAGCCACGTTATTTCCTGCCAAAGATCACGGGCCCAGCCGCTTGGACCGAAAACAATAATGTAAGTGACTGCTCCTACGTATGGCGGAATAACAAGAGGCAATGCCATCATCCACTGCCACACTTTTTTTCCCGGCAAGTCTGTCCTGACCACGATCCAGGCAAGTGACACGCCGATCAGGACAGCTGAAAACGTAACCGCACCTGTTAAAGAAAGCGTATTCCAAAGAAGCCCTGGTATACGGTCCCCTAATAAACGCATCCAGCTGTCCGCGCCGGCAGACAAGGAACGCCATATCACATACAAGATCGGAACAGACATGACAAAAGCAACAAACAGCCCAATCAGGAGCAGCACAGGCCCAGGGGGATTCCCTTTCCATACATTCAGCCATTTCCTGTTAATAAAACGGAGAATGGCTGGGGACTTTTTATCCCCAACCTTGGCATACTGTTCTTTATTCTGTTTACTTTCCTGCTGTTTATCCTGCTTCATATGCCCTCTCCCACTAACTTATTATCTTAACTCCAAGTCCAATCCTGCATCTTCAATTAATGCCCGTGTATCCTGGAAGTAGTTCCCCAGTTCTTTCAGCGGCATATCCTGAACTTTCAATTCGCTGAACGGAACAGCTTCTTCGTAAGGAGGTTCAAGATCAGGATTGATAGGCACCTCTAATGAATCCCCTACAAAGGCAAGCTGATTCTCTTCTTCCAGCACCCATTCGATAAATGCCCGTGCGTTTTCATCGTTTGGCGCCCCAGATACAAGCCCTAGCCCGGCAGCATTTGCAATAGCTCCCATTTCACCTTCACCTTGGTCTGTGTAAATGAAGCCAACGTTATTATCGGTAGGCTCTTCAAGCTGCTGGTGGTAGTAATAGTTGTTTACCAGACCGAAAGCATGCTCGCCCGCTCCGACTGCACGGCGGATATCACCATGTCCTTCAAAAATTCCCGCTGCGTTTTCCTGGATTGAATTAATCCATTCAGTTGTTCTTTCATCTCCCCACTCATAACGCAAGGCAGATACGTTACCGATCATTCCGCCGTTCCCTCCGCGGGTAATGGCATAACCGTTTTCAACTTCTGCCCATTCCGGATCAAGCAGGTCTTCCATTTGTGTCGGCATTTCATCTTCAGAAATCATATCTTTATTGTAAATAAATCCTCGTGCCCGGGCTGAAATAGCAATCCATTCGTTATTTTCAGCGCGGAACTGCTCGTCGATTGATTCCACATTCTCCGGATCAAATCCTTCAAGAAGGTCTTGCTGGTTTAAGTACTCAAGGGCGCCCAGGTCGTTTGAAATAAACACATCTGCCTGTACGTTGCCCGCTTCTTCCTGAAGCTGAAGAGGATCTGCTTCGTGAAGAGCTCTCACTTCAACGCCTGTTTCTTCTGTAAATTTATCTAATAAAGCTTGTACAAATTGCTCATTACGTGCTGAGTATACTACAAGTTCCCCATCTAATTCCACTGCTTCCTCATTATTGTTTACATCGTTATTTTCATTCGCTGCATTCTCACCTGCATTGTCAGCCGTGTCATTATTCTCGTTGCCCCCGCACGCTGCTAAAATTCCGAGTGATAAAACGGCTAATAATAAAAACATAAGTACTTTTTTCATCGCTGATACCCCCGTTGTCTAAATTATATTATGTAGTTGAAAATGATTATCATTATCAACTACACTCAGTTTATATCCACTGAGAAAGATTGTCAATTAGTTTTTTCAATAAAAACTATTGACTTTTTCGTGTTAGTTTATAATAATTATTAATAAGTATTTATTATCGATTTTTTCGTATTACTGCGCCCAGTAAAAAAGCAACTACCCCAAAACCGGGATAGTTGCAAAAAATCTACTCTACCAGAGCGACCAGTTCGGGTTTTATATCAAATGACACAATCGTTCCAATCTCAACATCTTTTTCTACCGGCGCATAAATCAGCATCGGTTCTTCCGATAATTCCGGTTCGTTGTGCAGACGAACGTGAAGCTCCTGATATTCGCCACTGTATGTGACACGTTCTACCTGTCCGCAATAGGCGCCTTCATCTGACAGGCTGCATCCTTCAGGACGGATAGACAATTTTACAGTATCAAGCCGTTCCTGCCATTCGTTAGGCAGTGTCACTTTACCTATGTGGGTATGAATATTCCTTAAATCGGTATCCATCGTCCCTGTAAGCAAATTGGTTTTACCGACAAACTGGGCGACAAAGCAGTTTTTAGGACACCTGTACATTTCTTTCGGTGCTGCGATCTGCTGAATAAGGCCGTCTTTCATCACAACTACCCTGTCTGACACCGCGAAGGCGTCTTTTTGGTCATGAGTAACGATAATGGCTGTCGTATTGGTCTTTCTTAATATATTTGTTACATCGAATCTCATTTTCTCGCGAAGGCCGGCATCCAGGTTACTGAAAGGTTCATCCATAAGGACAACGTTAGGCTTTGGTGCTAAAGCGCGCGCCAATGCCACCCTTTGCTGCTGGCCTCCTGAAAGCTGAGTCGGATATCTGCTTCCATAATCCTCTAAACCCACAAGTTCCAGCACTTCTTTCGCACGTTTTCTTTTCTCTCTTGCTCCCCATTTATTTAAACCAAACATAACATTTTTAAAAATAGTCATATGCGGAAAAAGAGCGTAATCCTGGAAAACCATTCCTATTCCTCTTTTTTCAGGTGGCAAAGAATGAACATCACTGAAAACTTCGTTATCACCTATTTGGATGGATCCATTTGTAGGGTTTTCAAATCCGGCAATCATACGTAAAGTTGTTGTTTTACCACATCCGCTCGGACCTAACAGAGTAATAATTTCACCCTTATTAATATTTAATTGTAAGTGATCCACTGCAGGCTTTTCTCCCCCCGCAAAGACCTTTGTGATATTTTCCAGCTGAATAAAGCTCATCGTTCCTACCTCCCGGAAATACTTGAATGGTCATCTTCATCTCATGGCTGAACGTTTATATATTACTAGATTAGAATGATTAAAAATTAGTTGAGAATGATTTTCATTATAAGTGAATTATAGCACACCATTTTTTTTAGCGTCAATGTTGTTCAAAACACTGTCATAAATATTTGCAAACCTTTTCATTTAATAAATTTAAATGTTGACTTTATAAATAAAACTGTGTATAAGATCCTCTCTTAAATACTATTGCCACAGTGTTAAAAGTATTTGTTAAACTTTTCACTAATTCTTCACAATTTGCTTTTCATCACACTCATTCATTCTTATATGATAGAAATGACACGGAGTAAAAAATTATGTAAATTTCTGCGGGAGGGGATCTCATGAGCCGGACTGTGCTGAAAACTCAGCAGCATCAGCAGCTTAAACAGGAAGATCATTCATCTTTAAAAGGGACACTAGTCTTCGTTATGTTTGTAGGTGCTTTTATTTTCGTTTCATGGTTTGCAGTTTTCTATCTATTCTTAATTAGAACTTAACTTTCAGAGGGGGGAGTACGGGGATGCATTTACACAAATATGAAAAAATCTGGTTAACCTTTGGTATAGGGTCACTTGTCTTGTTTCTTGCCGTTTTAGGCGTGGCCGCTTTTGCATTTGGCCAGCAGCCGCCCAGCCATATGGCTTCTGTAGATTCTCAAAACCTTGAAGATACCGTTTTTGCAGAACCAGGCCTGGATCAGATCAATGAAGATACGTATCGGGCACGGATCGTGGCTTTGACTTATGGCTACAGCCCGGACACCATTGAAATACCTGCTGGTTCTACGGTAATTTTTGAGGTGACAAGCCAGGATGTCGTTCACAGTTTTACCATTCCAGGGACAAACGTCAATATGATGATAACACCAGGGCACGTTAATATGACTGAACATACCTTTACAGAACCTGGGGAATATTTAGTGATCTGTAATGAATATTGCGGCACAGGCCATCATTATATGCAAATGAAAATTGAGGTGACACCGTAATGTTACAATCTAATTTAGCTTATAAACTGCCATTAACAGAAGAACCTGCCCATGTGGCTTCCAAAGATGCAAAATTATCGTTTGTCCACGTGGTGGTCGCATTTTTTGCTTTTCTTATCGGTATTCTCGGCGGACTGCTTCAGGGGCTTGCACGCGGCGGCATAATCGAACTCCCCGCTTGGCTTGGCTACTATCAGATACTCACTGCTCATGGCGTATTATTAGCACTTGTTTTTACTACTTATTTAATTTTCGGCTTCTTTTTTGCAGGTATGAGCAGAACACACGGGGCTTTTTCTGACCGCCTGCGGAAAATGGGATGGGCTGGGTTTATCATTACGACCATTGGTACACTGATGGCCGCCTCCATGATCATTGCGAATGAAGCCTCTGTTTTATATACTTTTTACGCTCCTTTACAGGCTCACTATATTTTTTACAGCGGTCTGGCTCTCTTTGTTGTTGGAACCTGGGTGGCTGGAGCAGCTATTATGGCACACTATTTCCAATGGAAAAAAGAGCATCCAGGTGAACCTACGCCGCTTTTCGGCTTTATGGCCACTGCCACACTCATTTTATGGGTTGTCGCAGGGTTGGGTGTAGCAGCGACAGTACTGGGACAAATGCTGCCATGGGCTTTAGGCATGACCGATGAAATTAACGTCCTGTTAAGCAGAACGCTTTTCTGGTATTTCGGCCATCCGCTCGTTTATTTCTGGATTATGCCTGCTTACATGGTCTGGTATCTGGTTATACCTAAAGTAATAGGCGGCAGGCTTTTCAGCGGATCTCTTGCTCGTCTTGCATTTATTCTGTTTCTATTGTTCTCTATTCCTGTCGGCTTTCACCATCAGCTGATGGAGGCCGGAATTACAGAGTTCTGGAAGTATATTCAGACGGTCCTGACGTTTGTGGTAGTGGTGCCGTCCTTACTGACTGCTTTCTCTATTTTTGCCACTTTTGAACAAACCGGCCGGGAGCAGGGCGGAAAAGGATTGTTCAGCTGGATTAAAAAACTCCCGTGGGGAGATGTCAGGTTTTTTGCCCCGTTTATGGGAATGCTCGTATTTATTCCTGCGGGCGCAGGCGGTTTAATTAATGCCAGTTTTCAGCTTAATGCTGTCGTGCATAACACTTTGTGGGTTGTCGGCCACTTCCATTTAACGGTGGGCACAACTGTCATCCTGACTTTCTTCGGAATGGCCTTCTGGCTGATCCCTGTCATAACAGGGCGCCGTCTGACAAAGTCTATGAACCGGTCCGGAATGGTAACTACCTGGCTTTGGACGATCGGTATGTTCCTCATGTCGGGGGCGATGCATATTCTGGGTCTATTTGGCGCTCCAAGACGGACAGCTTATACAACATATCAGGACCACCCACAGGCTATGTCGTGGTTTGAAGGGATATTTGCCAGCCATATCACCGTTGCTATCGGCGGCGTCATTCTAACAGCAGCTGGAATTCTCATGTTTTACAACTTTATCTATTTAGCATGGTTCGCTCCTAAGGGTGAGACTGAATTCCCAATGACTCCAGACCCGGACGACACGCCGCATACTCCGGCACTCCTGGAAAACTGGAAATTGTGGATCGGTATTGCTGTCGTATTAATTTTGTTTGCATACACAATTCCAATTTACGATATGATTGTCAATGCACCGCCAGGGTCTCCTGCTTTTAATAATTTAATAAGATAAAATGATAAAGCCGCTGTTTGAGTGATATACTCAGAACAGCGGCTTTTTTTGATGTCCAATTGCCATTTAGTTGAATATATTTATAAAAATATTAACTCCCCGCCGTTAACTGGTATGGTTGAAAGCTCAAGAAAGGGTGTTTCTCTATGGATACTGACAAACTGACTGTTTTAACTATAAAGTATTTAAAAGACAATAAGAAAAGAGCTTTACAGGAAATAACCGAAGAGTTGCACCCGTACGATCTTGCAGAGCTTTATAAAGCGCTTCCGGAAAAGCACCATTTTAAATTCCTTACCTTTATTACTTCCAAAGATATAGCGGATTTAATGATGGAACTGGATGCCGACATGCAGCAGGAAGTTCTTCAGAAGCTGGGGATTGAAAAGTCATCTAAAATTATGGATATTATGGATAATGACGACCTGGCAGATCTACTCGGTGAAATATCCCAGGAAAAACTGGACGAATACTTATCAGCTATGGAAAAAGATGAGTCAAGAACCGTCCAGCAGCTGATGAGTTACCCGCCGGAAACAGCAGGCGGTATTATGACTAATGAATTTGTCTGGATCCGTGATTATTATACCGTCCGGGAAGCCGTTGATAAATTTAAAAGTTTTGCTGAATTCACAAGGAACATTTATTATCTGTATGTCATTGATGAGAATCAAAAACTCGTTGGTGTGGTCTCGTACCGGGATCTTTTACTGGCTGATATGAACGAAAAAATATATGACATTATGTTTAACAGGGTAATCTCTGTGACTACGGAGACTGACCAGGAGGACGTCGCCCAGCTCATTCAGAGGTATGACTTCCTTGCTGTTCCCGTCGTTGATGATAAAAATGTGCTAAAAGGAATTGTAACAGTCGATGACATTATCGATGTGTTTATTGAAGAAGCACAGGAAGATATTGAAAAATTATCGGCTTCAGGGAAAGATATTGACTTTCAGACGAAAGCCTATGTCGCTTCATACCGAAGGCTCCCATGGCTCATTCTTCTCCTGTTTATCGGCCTTATTTCAGGAGGCATATTAGACAGCTTTGAGAATACTCTTGAACAAGTGGTGGCTCTCATATTCTTTATGCCGATGATTGCGGGTATGACCGGAAATACCGGGACACAGTCGCTTGCAGTCGTTGTCCGCGGGCTTGTAACCAATGAGACTGACCGCAAAACTATTCTTCAGCTCATATGGCGGGAATTTAAAGTAGGTATTATTATCGGGGTTGTGTGCGGCATACTCGTGTTCCTGGTAGCGACTGTCTGGCAGTCCATTATGTTTGGCGTCGTAGTAGGGGTCAGCCTTCTTGCTACGCTTATTATTGGGACCATGGCCGGCACCGTTATCCCCCTCGTTTTATACCGCCTCGGGCTTGACCCTGCTGTTGCTTCAGGTCCGTTAATTACAACTTTAAACGACATTTTTTCATTGTTAATCTACTTCGGCATTGCGACGAGTATGATGCACCTGCTTATTTGAAAAAGAAAAGCCATTCATGGAAGCTGCAATTTCCACGAATGGCTTTTCTCAATTCTTAAACTTTTTCTACAACATAAGCTTTCTTTTCCCTGAAGTATTTTTCGCCGTCTTCCATTGAGTGCTCAAAAAAACCGGTAAATTCATGCATCACTTTATATTCCCGTTCCGGCTCAGTGAACAGCTGATTATCATTGGAAGACAGCAGCACCGCATCGGTAGATGATATGAAGCTGTCCAGATCCTTTGCAAGATAATGCTGGCCTGGTTTTAAAGTATTCAGTCCTGGTTTTGACATCGTATCACCCTCCTGTGTAAATCGGGTTCCCACGTATTCCCGGAACTAAACGTATTTTTAGAAAAGCGTCCGAATAACAGGGCTCTCGGCCGTCTTTCCAAACAAAAACCGAACGTTAGTAACTCTGGAACGTCCGGTCAAATAATTCTATTAATCTGTTAAAGAAGTTTTTCGCCAAAGAGAGAACCGACGAGTCCCACCGCAGCCTCGGCCGTCTGATTTTTATTATCCAGGATAGGATTAACTTCTACAAATTCAGCTGAAGTAATAATATTTTTCTCTGCAAGCATTTCCATTGCCAAGTGGGTTTCCCGGTAACTTGGTCCGCCAATGACTGGTGTGCCGACCCCAGGAGCATCATGCGGGTCAAGCGCATCAAGGTCCAGACTGAGGTGTACTGCATCGGTGTTCTTCGAGACATGCTCAATCGCTTCTTCCATCACTTTACTCATGCCCATTCGATCAATCTCATGCATCGTGTACACTTTAATGCCTTTTTCTTTAATAAGCTTTCTTTCTCCCTCATCGAGAGAACGGGCCCCGATAATCACCACATTCTCAGGTTTAATTTTCGGCGCGTATCCGCCTATTTCAGTAAGTAAAGGATGGCCTATACCTAAACTGACTGCAAGCGGCATACCATGGATATTTCCTGAAGGAGAGGTTTCACCTGTGTTTAAATCCCCGTGCGCATCATACCAGATAACTCCGAGGTTATCTGCTTTATTTGCGACCCCCGCCAACGTTCCGATAGCTATACTGTGATCCCCCCCTAATATTAGCGGAAAATCCCCTTCGCCTATGACTTCAGACACTTTCTCTTCTAAACTTTGATTAGCCTCAACAACGACTTCCAGATCTTTTAGGTTATCTTCATTCTTGACGTCAAGCTGAGGCGGGCGGCCGATATCAATGTTTCCCCGGTCTTTTACTTCATATCCTAAATTTTTCAGGCGTTCTTCTATCCCGGCATAACGGATCACACTGGGACCCATGTCCACACCACGGCGGTTCTGCCCCAAATCCATAGGGACGCCTATAATCGAAATTTTACTATTCAACCCTTCCACCTCTTCTTAAAAATAATGCTTTTATTTTGACAGCAGCCCTTTAATTGCAAAGGTCACGTTTTGAGGGCGTTCCGCCAGACGACGCATAAAGTATCCGTACCAGTCTTCGCCAAAAGGCACGTAAACTCTCATTTTATAGCCTTCTTTTGCTATTTCATTCTGGAGTTCACTTCTGAACCCGTAAAGCATCTGAAATTCAAACTGGTCTTTGCTTATGCCGTTTTCTTTTGCAAATGCTTTGACCTGGTCTATTATTTGATGGTCATGCGTCGCAATAGCAGCATAGCTGCCATTTAACAGATGAGTTTTTATAATATTAAAATAATTACGGTCAACCTCAGCCTGCTTCTGGTAAGCCACTTCAGGTGATTCTTTGTAAGCCCCTTTGATCAGCCGGATATTAGTCCCTTTAAGTTCACGAAGGTCTTTATCTGCCCGGTAAAGGTAAGCTTGAATGGCAGTTCCAACATTATCAAACCGCCGGCGCAGTTCATGTAAAAGCTCTAATGTTGCATCTAAATGGGAATAGTCCTCCATATCTATACGGACAAAATTTCCGTGTTTCTCAGCTGTTTCAAGAATCCTCATCATGTTGTCACGGCACAAATTACGGTCAACATCAAGCCCGAGTTGAGTAAGCTTCAAAGATAAATTACAATCCACTCCTGTTTCAGCAATCGCCTCCAGCGTTCTGACGCAGTATTCAGCAGATTCAATTGCTTCTTCCCGGTTATAAACAAATTCGCCTAAATGGTCAACGGTGCAAGTCAGCCCGCGTTCATTTAATTTGCTTACGGTTTTCATTGCTTCATCAATTGTTTCGCCTGCGATCACTGACTTTGCACCAAGCTTAGGGCCCCACTTCGTTGCTTTCGTTTTTACAAATTTGTTTTGGGACAAAAACAGGAAGAAATTTCTTGTAATCATCTCCAATCAACCCCTTTCTTTTCTCCAGATTCAGCCAAATTAAACTCATGATTTATAGAGGCTCATCCCAACCGTCCCGTGCAACTATGTGAAAAAAGAGGAAGCCCCGCCTAAACGAAGTCCCCTCTTTTCTTGAGATTTCTCCTCTTAACAGGTGCGGTTCCAGTGCTGTTGAGAAATTAGTTATTGAGCCAATACTTCTTTAATTTTTGCAATCGCCCAATCAAGGTCTTCCTGAGAAATAACGAGAGGGGGCGCAAACCTGATGACATTTTCATGCGTTTCTTTACAAAGAAGTCCCTTCTCTTTTAACTTTTCACAATAGGAACGTGCCGGTTCTGTCAGCTCTACTCCAATGAATAAACCTTTCCCTCTTACTTCTTTAATTTTAGGGTTATTAATTTCTTTTAAATGGTCCTTTAAATACTGACCCATTTTAAGAGATCTCTCTACAAGATTCTCATCTTCAATAACTTCCAGTGCAGCTATCGAGACGGCGCATGATAATGGATTCCCTCCGAAAGTGGAGCCATGGGATCCTGGTTCAAACACTCCAAGAATGTCTTTATTTGCAGCCACAACTGATATTGGCATGACGCCTCCGCCTAAGGCTTTACCAAGAATGTACATATCCGGTTCGACATTCTCCCAGTCGCACGCAAACATTTTCCCTGTCCGGGCAAGCCCGCACTGGATCTCATCAGCCACATAAAGCACGTTATTTTCCGAACAAATATCATATGCTTCTTTCAGGAAACCTTCAGGAGGCATATTTATCCCCGCTTCTCCCTGAATAGGCTCGAATAAGAAAGCTGCGGTATTAGGGGTAATCGCCTCTTTCAGTGCCTGGGTATCTCCGTACGGAATCACTTTAATACCAGGAAGCATCGGGCCAAAGTCTTTTTTGTAAGCTTCGTTAGACGAGAGAGAAACGGCTGTCATCGTTCTTCCGTGGAAGTTTTCCTCACAGACGATAATTTCCGCCTGGTCAGCTGCCACTCCTTTAACACGGTAAGCCCAGCGGCGGACAGCTTTAACTGCTGTCTCTACCGCTTCGGCACCTGTGTTCATTGGAAGGACCATCTCTTTCTTAGTCAATTTAGAAACTGTTTCATAGAAAGGACCAAGCTGGTCATTATGAAACGCGCGGGACGTCAACGTAATTCTGTCCGCCTGATTTTTTAATGCTTCAATAATTTTAGGATGCCTGTGTCCCTGGTTTACTGCCGAATAGGCACTAAGCATATCTATATAACGGTTACCTTCAGGATCTTCTACCCATACACCTTCCGCTTTGGAAATGACAATCGGGAGAGGATTGTAGTTTCTGGCTCCGTATTTCTCTGTTACATCGATAATCTCAGTAGTTGTGGCCATTTAAAGTCCCCTTTCACTTAAAATGTTTCAGATACAGTCTTCGGCTGCAGGAAATGCAGCAGGTAGTCAGGTCCCCCAGCTTTAGAGTCTGTACCGGACATATTAAAGCCGCCAAATGGATGATAGCCTACAATAGCCGCTGTACATCCACGGTTAAAGTACAAGTTTCCTACATGAAAGTCCTGGCGCGCCTGCTCAAGGTGGTCTCTGTTGTTGGAGATAACAGCCCCTGTCAGTCCGTATTCAGTATTATTTGCAATATCAATCATCTCGTCAAAGTCTTTTGCTTTAGAGAAAGCAACAACTGGTCCAAAAATTTCTTCCTGCATAATGCGGGCTTCAGGGTCCACATCAGCAAATACCGTCGGCTGGATGAAGTAGCCTTCAGAGCTGTCGCCTTCTCCTCCTGCCATTAACCTTCCTTCTTTCTTACCGACTTCAATATAATCAAGTATTTTATCAAAGGCAGCCTGATCATTTACAGGCCCCATAAAGTTAGAGTTATCTTTATAAGTAGGACCGACTGTTAATTCTTTCGTGCGGGCAGCAACTTTTTCAAGTACTTCATCGTAAACATCCTCATGGATGACGGCACGGGAACACGCGGAACATTTTTGGCCGGAGAAACCGAAAGCTGAATAAACGATAGACTCCACAGCTAAATCGAGATCAGCATCATTATCTACAATAATGGTATCTTTACCGCCCATTTCAGAAATGACACGTTTCATCCATTTTTGGCCATCCTGAACTTTTGCCGCACGCTCAGCAATATGAAGACCGACTGCTTTAGAGCCTGTGAAATTAATAAAACGCGTTCTCGGATGATCAACGACATAGTTGCCCATTTCTGCACTGCTTCCAGGAATATAGTTCACTACCCCTTTTGGAAGGCCGGCTTCCAAGAGAACTTCCATAAATTTATATGCAATGACAGGAGTCGTTTTTGCAGGCTTTAAAAGAATGGTATTACCTGCAACCATTGGACCAACAGTCGTTCCAGCCATAATGGCAAAGGCAAAGTTCCATGGAGAAATAGTAACCCCTACACCAAGCGGAATATAATTAAACCGGTTAAACTCGCCTTCTCTTGAATTGATTTCAATCCCGTCTTTAAGACGAAGAATTTGTCTTGCGTAGTATTCAAGGAAATCAATCGCTTCTGCTGTATCAGCATCTGCTTCTTTCCATGGTTTCCCAGCTTCGTAAGTAAGCCATGCAGAAAATTCATGTTTTCTGCGGCGAATCATGGCAGAAGCACGGAACAGAAGGTCAGCGCGAGAAGCCGGATCCCACTTGCTCCAAGATTTAAATGCTTCGTCAGCAGCTTGCATTGCTTTCTCTGCCAGTTCCTGACTGCACTTTGATACGTACCCGACAATTTCTTTTTTATTCGCAGGGTTTTCTGAGACAGTTTTATCCTCAGTAAACACTTTTTCACCATTAATAATGAGAGGGTACTCCTGGCCTAACTGGCTCTTCACGTAATCTAACGCCTTCTGATATTCTTTACGGTTCTCCTCCACTGTAAAGTCTGTAAATGGTTCATGTTTGTAAGGTACTACCATGGGTTGATCCACTCCTTTAAATCTTATAATTTATTTATTTAACAGTTAAATATGTTGCAATAATCATGCCAACTTAAAAAAGGCTCTATGTAAGCCTTTACATAAAGTCTTTCTGAAAAATTATTTTGCACAGATAAATTATTTTGCGGTATATTGCAAAAAATATTTGCAGGCAGTCTTCTAAAGTGAGTACAATGAAATTAAGAAAGGAGTGTACCACTATGGCTGAAACGTTATCTGCCCCTGCTCTCCCCTCTGTCTACCGCCAGTTGCTTGATGCAATAGATGTAGGGATCCATGTTATCAATCATGAAGGAAAATCCATTATATATAATAGAAAGATGTCGGAAATTGAAGATATGGAGAAAGAAGATGTCCTCCATAAAAACATCATGGATATTTTTCTTTTTAATAAGGAAGAAGAAAGCAGGCTTCTCCAGGCTTTGAATCACGGAGAGGAGCACCACAATGCAAAACAGGTCTATTTTAATTTTAAAGGACAGGAAATCACAACAATTAATGACACCTTTCCACTTATTTACGAGGGAAAAAGAATTGGAGCAGTAGAGGTTGCTAAAGATATTACCCGGCTCGAACGTCTTACGAGAGAAAATGCCAGAGATAAGCAGGATGCAAGGTTCACATTTGATCAAATCATTGGGGATTCCAATGCTATCAGGGAAGTGGTAGAAAACGCCCGAAGAGCTACCAGAACCACTTCTTCCGTACTTATCTCGGGCGAAACAGGAACAGGAAAAGAGCTATTTGCCCAAAGTATTCATAATGGAAGTGAAAGAGCTTCTAAGCCGTTTATCAGCCAAAATTGCGCTGCATTGCCGGATTCATTAATAGAGGGTATTCTTTTCGGGTCAGTTAAAGGGGCTTTTACAGGAGCTGCAGATCACCCGGGGCTCTTTGAGCAAGCAGATGGCGGGACACTGATGCTGGATGAGATTAACTCCTTAAGTGCGCCTCTTCAGGCTAAACTGCTGCGGGCCATACAGGAAAAATCCATACGAAGAATAGGTGATACGAAAAATCGCTCGGTGGATGTCCGGATTATCGCTACAATAAATGAAGATCCGGCTGTGTCTTTAGAAAAGAACCGGTTAAGAGAAGACCTTTATTACCGGCTGAGTGTCGTTTCTATACTGGTGCCTCCTCTTCGCCAGAGAAAAGAAGATATCCCGGTGCTGGCAAACCACTTTGTTAATAAATATAACAAGCGGTTTCAGTTAAACGTACCCGGGATAGCGAAAGGTGTCCAGCAGCTTTTCCAGGAATATGACTGGCCGGGGAACGTAAGAGAACTTGAACATATGGTGGAAGGAGCCATGAACTTAATCTATTACGACGAAAGGATTGACTACACTCATCTGCCGGTTCATGTCCGTAATAAGTTTCCTTCCTATAACGACATATCCCACGCACCTGAAGCGCTTGTCGTTCCGAACACTCCTCCTACTAAGCCGCTGCAGGAATATATGGAGGAAGTCGAAAAAGTGTATATCGAACAGATTCTGAAACGCCACAGCGGAAATGTGACACAAGCTGCAGATGAGCTCGGCCTGAGTCGGCAAAGCCTGCAGTACAGACTGAGAAAATACCGGCTGAATATACGGCAATCCTAAAATTAAACGATTTAAATGCTTGTTTCTACAAATTTATTTCCCGGGAAACCATCACTTTCTTCTTAACTGTAAAAAACGGGACGGCTTTTATGAGCCGTCCCGTTTTTTTATAGTTTAAACATCAGGTCCGTCTAAATCTTTTAAATCGTTCTTTTTTTCAGTTGAACCTGGTTGAGATCCTGTTTTGTTCTCTTTTTTGATTTTGTTATCCAGTTCATTCAGTTTGCCTTTTGCAAAGTCTCTGCCCCCTACACCGAAGGCGATCGCAAATGCTACTGAAATACCGCCAAGGATCAGTAAGAAGGCAATATTAACAATTGTGCTTGCAAACTGCAGCTGGTCAAATGTCATAAACACAGCCACAATAATGATAATATATTTAACAACTGATGAATAGAAAGAACTGTTAGTATACTTTCTGACTAGAGATCCAAGGAAGTCGGCTGCAAACAAGCCAATCCCTAAAATAACGAGTGCACTGATTAACAGTGGAAGATACATCAGGATGGCATTACCGATATTATTTAAAACTTCTAATTGAAGGACACCCAATGCTTCAACTGTAAAGAACAGAATGATAATGACATTGGTGATATGTCCCAGAATAGTAGATACTTTAAAATTCGGTGCCTTGGAAGTATCAACATTGAAATAATTGTAAATATTGTCAATGCCTGTTCGTTGAAGCAGGCTTGTTAACAATTCGCTTACAAATTTAGCAAGGTAATAACCTACCAGCACAAGTACAATAGCTACAAATACGTTAGGAATCATGCTCAATACACTGTCGAGCACAGACACAATCGGCTGGGAGATTGTATCAATATTTAATGTTTCCAATGCCACTGTAATAATTGGAATCAGAATAACAACAAATAAGATGTTAGCTAAAATAGAAGATAACTTTGTTGATCCTTCTGGCGTCTGTTCAGACTTCGTTACTTTATTAAACCAACGGTCGATATCCAGGCTTTCAAGAAACTTAAAAAATAAATCCTTCACGAGCCTGGCAATAAAAATACCAATAAACAGAATGATCCCTGCCGCAAACACATTAGGCAAAAATGCCAGGAAGGTTTGCACCATATTTGTGATTGGCTGCGAAACTGCTTCCATGTTTAGTGCATCCAATACACTTGGAAGGAACAAAATAAAGACGAGGAAATAAACAACTTTTGAAATATACTTGAGAGTTTCTTCGCCTTTCTCTTCATTTTCAATCACACGTGTTTTTGCAAGCCCTCGGGCTGCCCCCATTTTCACAAGGCCTTTTGCGATGACGTTTTTAGCCAGTGTCGCTACACCCCATGCTAATAGCAGTAAAAGAAGCGCAATAATCAGGTTTGGGATAAGCGATATTAAATCACTAAGCATCGCTTGGAATTGATCTCCTATGTTATCCATAAATTTATCTCCTCCTTATAATAAGATATAAAATCCATTTCCACTAAAGAGAAGAGATAAACTTGATTCCTTAAAGACCTGCCTTACAAAGCGCCCGTTTCTTCCTTATATATCCAGATAAACTGCCTGTACACCTTCTTTAACGCCTGCTATATAAGGATTTGATTTGTAAATGTTGAAAATTGTGGTATTTTCACATAAAAATTAAAAAAACCAGGCGGTTTAGAGCCGCCTGGCCAATCAGCCAACAGTTTTTAATCTAATTCAAACTCAACCTTCTCATCTGTTTCCTCATTTATTATTTCAAGAGTATCAAGCGTAAATGGCGCTGCGCTTAACTTCAGAGCCTCAAAGAAAGCATCCAGCTTTTCGTCGCTTACTTCTTCATCTTCGAGTATATAGGAAACTCTGGCAGTGTCTCCTGGTATGCGGACACTTGTAATTTCCACTTCCTGCGGGATAGCTGAGTCGTACCAGTCTGCGTCTTCACTGGTTGTTTTCATTTTTTCCACTGTTTGTTCAAAGGTTAATGGATTTCCACTTTCATTGTCCTCTATTTGCTCACCCGCTGCGATTCCACTGATAAGATAAAAATCTTCTTCCCCGTCAATAAGATAATAGCCTCTGTTATGGGAAGAAACTGGGATCGTTTCAACTTCTCCGTGCTGACCATAAATAATTCCCGGTTCTCCTTCTGCTTCAAAACTTACTTGATTAAAACCATACAGCGCCAACAGTTCCTGGAACAGATCATTTAAAAACTGACTTTCGGAACTCGTTAAGGACTCAAGAGAAGATTCATCAGCGAAATTGAGAACGACGGTGTCGTTTTCTGCAGAAATATCGGTTAAATTATCCATATACTGGCCAGATGTAAAATCACTTTCCTGAAGAGAATGCTTAACTGACTCTTCAATCCCTACTTCACTATTTAATACACTTTCTTCAAGTACAACATATTCGGAAACAGAGTCTTCATTTTCTACTGTGTAGATCGTTGCTACATAAATCGATGCGGGCTGCTCAGCATCCAGAGATGTGTCGCTTTCATTATTTTCCTCAAAAGAGGAGTTGTGTTCCTCTGCTTCTTCACCTGTTTCTTCTTCGGATTCATCAAAGCTGTTATTAGAGGCTGATTCCTCATCAGGTGGATTCTCTTCAGGTATTCCCTCTTCTTCATTCTGCTCATTTTCTTCATTATCATTATATAGGGCTGTGTTCATCATGTTTTGTTCAGCTGCTTCATCTGAAGAAAATTGCTGGTCACCATTATCAAACAGAGGAGGAACGATTAATAATAACAGGAACACCGCTGCAGCGGCTGCCAGTGATGGAAAAATCCAAGGTCTTTTTTTACGGGGCGAATAACGTGAAGGGAGTTCCTTTTTAGATTTGTTTTCAATTGCTTGAAATAAATCATCTTTTGACTGATGATCTTTGACGGGAGGAAGCTTTGATAACGTCTTTTCTATTTCTTTTTCATCCCATTTATTGTTCATTTGCTTGCCTCCTTTTCAGATAATCTTCTTCAGCCTTTTCAAGATGCTTCTTAAGTGTTTTTATCGCCCGGTGCTGTGTCGTCTTCACCTTACTTTCAGTCCACCCGAGTATTTCTGCCGTCTCTGAAATAGATAAAGACTGAACAAATCTCAGAAGAACCACTTGCTTCTGGTCCTCACTGCACTTTTCCAGCATACGGTATACTTGCTGAACTTCATCTTTTTGCACAATGATTTCTTCAGGAAGAGGGGCTCTGTCTTCAACTTCAAATTCCCTCTCCGTCCACTCGTATTCTTTTCCGTCTGACTTTCGTTTTTTTCGTGTTTGTTTCCTTATCCAATCTATAGCTACATGTTTTGCTACTGAGTAAAGCCAAGTTTTTTCACTGCTTTTACCCTCAAACGTTTCATATGAATTTAAGACTTTAATATATACTTCCTGAACCAGCTCTTCGGCTGTTTCACGGCTGCGCACAAGATAAAAAAGATATTGGAAAAGCTGATGGTGGTATGTTTCATACAACCGTTCAAACTCCTCTCTCACGTCATTCCCTCCCTGGCTATTGTCTTTGTCGTCATTAACAAACGAAGCGTTACAAACTATTTATCCTTAGTAAAAGATGACGACAATGAACAAGTTATCTGGTCAACGCCCAAATCCAAAATATGGCTCCGCCTACAAAGGCATATATTAATAAAAGCACGGCTACCTGCCAGTTTTTTAATTTCATATTTTTCACCAACCCTTTTTTCTTTTGTATCCGATTCACATTATATAGAAGAAAGAAACAGTTAGCCACTGGGAAGTTGGACCGGGAGAGCGCAAGCCAGGTTTTTGGTCTTAATACTGTGAAGCGATATTTACCCATAATAAAAACTGCTGCTCATTTAAAAACATGAACAACAGTTAAATTAACCCTTTTAAGTATTTACTTTCTGCTTCTTAGGTACAATCTCAAATATTTTACCGCTTTCAAATAAGGAAATAACATCATTAATCCAACCATAGTACGCTGCCGCTTCATTTAGTCTATCCAAATCCCTGTTCACCTTCTCTTTGATTTCGGCACAGGAAGTTGTCTCACCAAGCTCGTGAAGCATGCTTTTCGTTTCTTTAATCGCTGTTACATTTTTTTCAGTTGCGTTTCTCCATCTCGTAATAAATACTGTCGAGAAAGATTTATACCAGTCCTCTTCTGTCTTGTATAAATCTTTCCGCACCCCCTTCTCCCATACTTGCTCGACCATATTGGCTTCGTATAAAGCTCGAATCCCGGTACTCATACTCGTCTTACTCATTCCCAGTGATTCGCTCATCTCATCCAGCGTCATAGGTTTATCAGAGAAAAAAACAGTTCCGTAAAGCCGTCCAACCGAGGGGCTAATACCATATAAATGAACGTTCTTAGCGATTTCCGAGATAAAACGATGGCGCGCTTTTTCTAATTTATTTAAATCTGCGTCTAAATCCCCATTCGATTCCATCGTCTGCCTCCTTTGCTTTTTTTCTTCATATATGATGTTAACAAAACGACTTTAGTAAAAGAAAGCAGCGTACTGCCTATCATACATAAGTAAAACAGAGTATTTAGCAGATGTACTTCAGTAAACTCTGTACAGTTTTTTCTGTACGAACTTTTCCTACAAAATTCGACATATACGCCGTTTGCTCTTACTTGGGCGAACGGTTATAGTAATAAAGGTCGACAAATCCCATAATCATTCACATTTTGAAACAAAGTCCCACATTTTAACAATTATAAAAGCAGAGGTGTATAACCGTGGCTAAAATTAAAGTTGAGGGTTTAACCAAGATATTCGGCAAAAAACCGAAACAAGGTATCAAGCTCTTAAAGGAAGGAAAAACCAAGGACGAGATTCTGAAGGAAACAGGTTTAACAGTTGGGGTAAACCAGGCATCCTTTGAAGTTAAGGATGCCGAGGTTTTTGTAATTATGGGTCTCTCCGGAAGCGGGAAGTCCACACTCGTCCGTTTACTGAACAGACTCATTGATCCTACCGACGGAAAAGTCTGGATTGACAACGAAGATCTCGCCCAAATGAATGAAAAAGAATTAAGGAAAGTACGCAGGGAAAAAATGAGTATGGTTTTCCAGAAATTCGGTTTATTCCCTTTCCGTACCATTCTCTCCAATGTTGAATATGGGCTGGAAGTGCAAGGTGTAGATGAAAAAGCACGCCGCGAAAAAGCTATTCAATCATTAGAGTTGGTAGGTCTGAAAGGCTATGAAAACCAATATCCGGATCAGTTATCCGGAGGAATGCAGCAGCGTGTCGGGTTAGCAAGAGCACTTGCCAATGACCCAAGTGTTCTTTTAATGGATGAAGCTTTTTCAGCTTTAGACCCGTTAATCAGAAAAGATATGCAGGATGAACTTCTTGAACTGCAGGAAAAAATGCAGAAAACGATTATCTTTATCACGCACGATCTGGATGAAGCTTTACGTATAGGCGACCGGATAACCATTATGAAAGACGGTGCAGTCGTTCAGGTCGGGACGCCTGAAGAAATTCTTACAAATCCGGCAAACGAATACGTTGAACGGTTTGTTGAAGACGTTGACCGCTCGAAAGTATTCACAGCCGGAAACATTATGGTTCGCCCGGAAATGATAACTATTGAGAAAGACGGTCCTCGTGTGGCTTTACAAAGAATGAAAGATGCTGGAATTTCCAGTGTTTACGTTGTTAAACGAAATAAAGAACTGGTGGGAATTGTGCACGCTAATGAGGTCTCAAAAGCCGTAAAAGAAAATGCTGCTGACCTCAAGCCGCTTGTGCAAAAAGAAGTGCCGACAGTTCATACAGATACACCAATGCATGATTTGTTTGATACTGTTTCAAATTCCCCTGTTCCGATAGCCGTATTAGACGACGACAACCGTCTTAAAGGTATTATTATCCGAAGTGCAGTACTGTCTGCATTAAGCGGAAGCGAGGTGAATGGTAATGCCTGAATGGTATGAATCAATTTATGCGTGGTTTGAAAGTTTATTAAATTTTGTACCTAGAATTCCTTTAGGGTCCTGGGTTGAAAGTTTTGTAGAATGGCTGAAGAATGCCCAGTTTCTTTTCGATGGTGTGAGAGGTGTCATTGCATTTATTGCTTCGGACGTATTTTTGAATTTTTTCCAGCTCATACCGCCAATAATATTTATTTTAGTATTAACAGGGCTTTCTTATTTACTTGTTAAAAAGCAGAAATCTTACGGCTTACCCGTTTTAATATTTTTCGGTCTTCTGTTAATAGAAAGTGTGGATTACTGGGACGACCTTTTGTTAACTTTATCACTTGTTTTAACCGCTACTCTTATATCTGTTTTATTAGGTGTTCCTATTGGAATCTGGATGGCTAGGAACAATTTAGTTCAGAAAGTAGTCACTCCGATATTGGACTTCATGCAGACCATGCCGGCCTTTGTTTATTTAATTCCGGCGGTAGCTTTCTTCAGTATCGGTATTGTGCCAGGGGTTGTAGCATCCGTTATTTTCGCTATGCCTCCGACAGTGCGTTTAACTAACCTGGGAATTCGCCAGGTGCCGACTGAAATGATTGAAGCATCTGATGCTTTCGGTTCTACACCGAAGCAGAAACTCTATAAAGTCCAGCTGCCAATGGCGAAAGTCACCATTATGGCCGGGATCAACCAGACAATTATGCTTGCTTTATCAATGGTTGTTATCGCCGCTATGATCGGTACAGACGGTATCGGACGCCAGGTTTACTATGCAGTTGGCCGAAACGATATAGCTATGGGGTTTGAAGCAGGTATCTGTCTTGTTATTCTGGCTATTATTTTAGACAGACTTACTCAAGCACTGAATCCTGCTAAGAAATAATATATCTGGTTTTATTAGGCGCTGTTGAATAGTAGAGGTGAGGTGTATACATCACCTCGGTGATAAAGCTGCAACGCTCTTCAACATCGCCTGGTATATAAAAAAGATTTTTCTAATTTAGAAAAAAGGCTCTGTTAAAGATGAATATTTATTTTAAAATCAGCAAAATTTAACAGAGGCTGGAAAAAAGAAAAGGAGAGGGTCAAATTGAAACTACGTCAATTAGGTATCGCAGCAGGTATGTCAATGGCACTTGTTGCAGCAGGATGCGGAACAGACAATGAAGAAAATAATGCACCTGCAAATGACAACAACAATGCAGGTAACAACAATGAAACAGAAGACAATGCAGGGGCAAATGCTGGTGAAGAACTGGATTACACCATTACAGGTATTGATGCAGGGGCTGGAATTATGTCTGCCGCTGAAGAAGCTTTAGAAGTCTATGATCTGGAAGACTGGACTGTACAAGCAAGTTCAGACGCAGCTATGACTCAAGCACTCGGTGACGCTTACGAAAATGAGGAACCGATTATTGTCACAGGCTGGACTCCTCACTGGAAGTTCGCTGCTTATGACCTGAAATATCTCGAAGATCCTGAGGGTGTATTCGGTGATGCCGAAGATATTAAAACTTTTGCGCGTGAAGGTCTGGAAGACGACATGCCTGAAGCTTACACTGTGCTTGAAAACTTCCAATGGTCTGAAGAAGACATGGGAGAAATTATGATGGACATCAACGAAGGCGCAGATGAAAGAGAAGCTGCCCGTGATTGGATTGACAATAATGAAGATCTTGTCAGTGAATGGACTGATGGAGTAGATTCAGTAGATGGTGAAGCCATCGAACTCGTATTTGTTGCTTGGGATTCTGAAATCGCGTCTACCAATATGATTGGTCTTGTACTTGAGGACCTTGGATATGATGTCTCTCTCACTCCTCTTGAAGCCACTTATATGTTCCAGGCTGTGGCAGAGGGACAGGCAGATGCCATGGTAGCAGCATGGCTGCCGCATACTCATGACCACCTTCTTGAACAATACGGTGATACAATGGTGGATCTTGGAGTTAACCTTGAAGGAGCTAGAATAGGACTTGTGGTACCTGAATATATGGATATCGATTCTATCGAAGACCTTCAATAATATTATCTGAATTATTTAAGATGTCCCCTGAGTGCTGAAAATGCACTCAGGGGACATTTTTTATTATGTATTTTGACACCTCGCAGCCTTCCTTCCGTGTACAGCTGGTTTATTTATTTAAGCATCTCCCTTTTCCCATCTTTGTAAATCGTTTACAATACAAATAAGTCAAAATTTAATAGTCTTTAAGACTAGGGGTGTTTATTGAAATAAACTGAGAAAAAGGTAGACTCCTTTTACCCTCGAACCTGATCTGGCTTATACCAGCGTAGGGAAGTCGATGCAACGAATAAACACAATGATTGCAGCCGTATTCCATATGCTCCGGAATGCGGCTTTTCTATTTTTTGCAGCTTATATACAACTTTTATTCCGCCAGGTTTCTCTTAATTCAAGCTATTACAGGAAGGTGTGAAAGTTTTTGAAAGAATTCAGTTTATACGCCATTACCGGGGAAGAATTCCATCCGGGTAAAAATGTGGTGGATGTTATGGAAGAAGCAATTATCGGAGGCGCAGACATTATTCAGCTCAGGGATAAAACGGGCAGTAAACGTGAAGTGTTGGAGAAAGCACAAGCTTTAAGAGAACTAACTCTCAAGCACAATGTGATATTTATTGTAAATGATCATATCGATGTGGCGATGGCAGTCAATGCAGACGGGATTCATCTGGGCCAGGATGATCTCCCTTTAACTGAAGCGCGGAAAATCACAGGTAAGGACATGATTATCGGCATCTCCACTCACCACATCGATGAAGCAAAAGCCGCCGAAAAAGAAGGGGCTGATTATATCGGGGCAGGACCTGTTTTCGCCACTAATAGCAAGGCAGACGTCACCTCTCCTGTGACTACCGATTATATTAAGCAGGTAAAAGCAGAAATTTCTATCCCCTTTGTAGCGATAGGCGGAATAAAACGTCATAACGTCGATGAGGTGCTTGAAGCCGGAGCAGAACGAATTTGCATGATCAGCGAAATATCAGGAGCTGAGGACGTTCGCAGTGTCTGCATGGAGCTTCGCGCCAAACTTGAAGGAGGTAACTAATGAACTTAACGATTAATGGAGAACAGCATGAACTTAATGTTCAGACTGTTAATGATGTCGTCTCCCACTTTAAATTGAAACCAAACCTTATTATTACCGAAGTAGATGGTGAAATTGTCGATCAGGAAGCATGGAACCGCACTGCTTTGCAGGATGGTTCCAGGATTGAAATCGTTGAATTTATTGGAGGAGGTTAACAGATGGCACATCAATTAACGATTGCAGGAAAACAGCTCTCTTCCCGTTTTTTTCTCGGGACTGGCCGCTATCCTAACCCATATGTACAAAATGAAGCCATTCGGGCTTCGGAAGCAGAAGTGCTTACCTTTGCCATCCGAAGAGTTAATCTGGAAACACCAGGGGAAGACGCGATTTTACAGCATCTGGACGATAATCATTCGTTCACCTATCTTCCAAACACATCTGGTGCTAAAACAGCTGAAGAAGCTGTAAGAATAGCAAGGCTTGCTAAAGCGTCAGGTCTCAGCGACTGGATTAAAGTTGAAATCAGCGCCGATGAAAAAACGCTGCTCCCTGACCCTGTAGAAACACTGAAAGCTGCTGAAATCCTTGCTTCGGAAGGGTTTACTGTTCTCCCTTATACTTCTGATGACCCTGTATTGTGTAAAAGGCTTGAAGAAGCAGGTGCAGCTGCTGTTATGCCTGGAGGCTCGCCTATAGGCACAGGACTTGGAATATTAAATCCGTATAATTTGTCTTTAATTACCGAACAGGCTTCTGTCCCTGTCATCGTGGATGCTGGTCTCGGTTCTGCTATGGATGTTACACAAGCCATGGAATTAGGGGCAGACGGTGTGTTAATGAATACACCGGTAGCTAAAGCGAAAGATCCAGTAAAGATGGCTTTGGCCATGAAACATGCGATTAACGCAGGGAGACTGTCATATGAAGCAGGAAGAATACCAAAGAAAAGATACGCCACTGCTTCAAGCGGTCTTCCTTCTTTTATTTCTTATTAAGCAGACAGGTGGTGACCGGTTTTGAAAGAGAAAATTTTGATTTTGGGCGGGGGTGTCATCGGCCTGGCCACAGCCTTTTCATTAAGTCGGCGGAATTACGACGTAACAGTCCTCGAGAAAAACCAGTGCGGAGGACAGGCGTCCGGGGCTGCTGCAGGAATGCTTGCTCCGTTTTCTGAAATTAGTGAAGATCCAGACCCTTTTTTCTTATTTTGCCTCGATAGCCTGCGTATGTTTAAAAAATGGCAGCAGGATGTAAAAGAGACCTCAGGGATGGATTTTGAGTATACAGAAAGCGGCAGTATACATGCTGTTTATCATGAATCAGACACCCTGCCGTTGGAATCAAGGATTGCCTGGCAGAAAAAGTTCGGTTCTCAGGCTGAAATTATTGAAGGAGCACAACTAACATCCCTTGAGCCCAACCTGTCAGACGAGGTCATTGCGGGGATATATTCAGATGAAGAAAGTCACGTATTTGCCCCGGACTATGTAAAAGCTTTAAAGGCGGCCTGCGAAAAAAATGGCGTAAGTATTGTTGATAACCTGAAAAAGGTGCGTATAAAAAAGTGGGCGTCAGCGCCGGTGCTGGAGGCCGAGTCTGGCCGGACTTTTACAGGGGATACCCTCGTTGTCTGCTCAGGTGCCTGGAGCGGGGAATTGGAAGCAGTTTTTAATATCCGTATACCAGTTTATCCAATACGAGGGCAAATTTGCGCTTATGATAGAGGTGCTGAAACAGTCAATCATATTATAACCACCAGCCAGGGTTATCTCGTTCCAAAGTCGAATGGCACACTTATTAACGGAGCTTCAGAAGATATAGCGGGGTTTAATACAGAAGTGACTGACAAAGGGATTTCGCGGCTGGTTAACTGGAACAGCCGTATCCTGCCTTTCTTAAAAGAAAAAAGCCCTTTTCATACGTGGGCTGGGCTCCGTCCAGCTACCCAGGACGGCTTTCCTTTAATAGGTCCTCTTAAAGATCACCCGCATATCATTTTTGCTGCCGGCCATTACAGAAACGGAATTTTATTAAGTCCAGTGACTGGAGAAGCAGTAGCTGACTATATCTCCGGAAAGCAGATAGATGACCATTACCGAACGGCCTTTCAACCGGAAAGGTTTACGTGATCAAGATTCTCTAAAAAGGACAAGCATCATTTTTCGGCCCACTCGGATGCTTTGATGCCATCCGGACGGGCCTTAATTTCGATATCACTTGCTCAACTGCTTTTCCGGAAATAAGGTCTTCCTTCCGAAAGCGTGGAAGCCTTTACTCAGAAACGATTACCCAAAAAAGTTAATCCAGAAACGACACCTGAATAGAACCGTTTGTTCCTTTCGCCTGCATATGATAGGTGGCGGCGCCTATAACAGCTGATCCTTCTTTCCTTTCTGTTTTATCCATCCATTCTACATCTCCGCCCACGTTACCGTTTGTCGTTCTCGCGTCAATTGATAAATCGCTGTCTCTTGGAATACGGACCGTAATATTTCCATTAGTAGTTTTGATGTCCCAGTTTCCGCCGATTTTTTCGCTTTCCGCATCTACCGTGCCGTTTGTTGTTTTTAATTTAACGCTTTTCATCACATTTGTAGCGGACATCCGCCCGTTAGTCGTTGCAGCATCCGCATCCCCTGAAATATTTCTCAGGGAAACGAGACCATTAGTATTTACGACTTCAACATTTCCTTTTATCTCTTCGGCCTGCACCCTGCCATTTGTTGTCCGGACTGCAAGATCATTTGACAGATGGCCGGCATCAACTGAGCCATTGGTGACAGATACCTCCAGCTTTCTGTCTTCCGGCACGTAAACTACAAGGTCAGCAATTATTTGATCAGTCTGGAAAAACCAGAATGAGCCGGGCTTTTCAACAGTATAATTGAAACTGCCCTCTTTCATTTCAACATTTCTTACTTCCTCAAAAGTTTTTACCACTTCTGCCTCATTTCCATTACCCCGGACAATACCTTCCAGTGTCATCACATTTTCCGGCGTTCCCTCTATACGCAGTCTCGCGTTTGGGATTTCAAGAATGATTTCGTTTATATCAGCAGGTATGTCATAAGCTTCTTCCACTTCTGCTTCCGCTCCGTTAACTGTCCATTGGAAAAACGGAATACCATGTGCTAAACCAGGTCCGGACCATTGGCTGTTCTGAATGCTTCCACTAACAACCATCGCCATAATGATAATGACGAGAGCTCCTTTATCAAAAGAAATGGTCTCTCCATCCTCCCTGTTGCGGTAAAACAATATCACTTCGATAAGGAGGGCGACTAAAATAATCGGCCATACATAACCAAAAGCGGCCATTAAGGTAATACCAGTCAGCTGCTGAGCCAGAAATATACCTCCAGTCAGTATAAACAATAGACCTAATGTTCTGCGGCCAAGCTTTTTCATAATTAGCCCTCCTCGTATATTGTTCTTTAATTCTATTTTATACGATTTTCCCATTCGAAAGTATGGTCCTGGGAAATATATTTCGTACGTCTTAAGGCGTACAATTATAAAAACAAATAATTGCAGAATGGGCCATGAAACCGGCCAAAAGCTGTTTTTCTTCTTCAGGAAAATATTTCTTCGAAAAGTTGTAACATTTGTTTGCTTATAACGACTAATCAGTTGAATTATACATACAAAAAGAAGGGGACTGGATTATGAAACATTTAAAAATGATTGTATTAAGTTTGTCCTTATTGCTGGTTTTAGCAGCCTGCGGACAAAATGAGAATGTGATTGAAGAAGAAGATGGTAATAACACAGGGAATGCAGGACTGGAATCAAATGAAACAGAAGTAGAAGAGACCGATGAAAATGACCCTGCAGAAGCAAACAATGAAGAAAATGAAAACAACCTTGCCGGTAATAATGATAATGCCGATAACAACAATGAAAATAACGTCACTTCAAACGAAGCTAATGAAGAAACTGCTGAGGAAGAAGTAGGTAATGCGGGCAATACGAACGAGGATATTAACGAAGAAGCGAATGAAGAAGGAACAGCTGAAGACGAAGACGGTGTCGTTGATCCGGTGACACTTTACTTTTCCGACGACCAGCTGTTAAATAATTACCGGGAAAAAACTGATCTTTCCGTCAGCGCGGATGAGCCTGGAGCTATGGAAGCCATGGACTTATGGACAGCAGGTCCGTCACATGACGACTTGTATACTTTATTACCTGAGGGTACCGCCGTTGAACATATTAATTTTCAGGGTGATACAGCCCACATTTCTTTTTCTGAAGAGATTACAGAAGCAAACCTCGGTTCAAGCGGCGAATTAATGCTTATTGAACAAATTGCTATGATGATGGAGCAATTTGGTTATGACCAGACTAAAATTCTTATTTCCGGAGAAGAAGTAGACGACTTTCTTGGTCATGCCGATCTCACCGAACCTGTCTCAGCAGGAAATCCTGAAGACTTCGAGTGGATTGAATAATAGAAGAAGAGGCCGGGACAAAAGAATATTAACCATAAAGAAAGCCGAACAAATCTTATGATTTTTGTTCGGCTTTTCGCTTTTACTGCAAAAGAAGCGGAACTAAGAATAAAGGCAGTGATTTCAGGCCGCCATACGGACGCTTGCCCAGGGGCTTGTCTTCAGCTAAAAAATGATGAGGTTCAAAAATCACGAGACGCCTGTAAGAAAAGCATCTTCTGAAGATCCCGCAGGCGCTTTTTGCCGAGGAGCTGAAGAGATGCCTGCGGCAAGCGGGTGCATTTATGAACCTCAACTCATGGTCTATTGTGAATTCATTGTTCGGTTATACTGGATTTAATTTAGTTATGTCCCGGCCTCTTTAATTGGCTGGATTTCCTATTTTTTCAAATAATAAAAAAAGTGCAACTCAAGCGTCTGTCTATTATAATTAAGTTGGATTTAAAACACTGGGAGGAATGTTCAATGTTAGAAAGCACCCCGCGAACTGTGATGCACTGTTATCCTGGATTAATTGCCCTCGTCACAGCTAAAAATGATGAAACACAAAATATTATGGCTGCAGGGTGGCACTCATACATATCGTATGACCCGCCTATTTATGGGGTAGCTGTTGCAAAAGAGCGTTTTACACATCATCTCATTAAAGAAAGCGGCAAATTTGCCATTAACTTTGTGCCTGCGGAATACGCTCATTTTATTGAAGCGTCAGGTAAAAAGTCCGGTTCTGACGGAGACAAATTTACTAAGCTGATGGCAAAGTGGAAAAAAGGCGAAGCTACCGGGGCGCCAATCCTGGAAAACGCCTATGTAGCCTACGAGTGTGAAGTAATGGATATTAATACTTACGGTGATCACGACTGGATAGTTGGAAAAATTACATTGTTTCATCAGGACAAAGAAAGGTTTGATGAGAATGGCTTGCCTGATTTCAGCAAACTTCAGCTCCCTTTGTTCCTGGGCCAGTCCAAATACTTAATTGCCGACAAAGCAACGACTATGAAAGAGATCCATTTGGATAAATAAATCATCAAAAAAATCTGTTGTGCTTATGGTCACAACAGATTTCTTTTATTTTTTATAAGGCGTAAGCTGTTAAACGTTACAAGAAGCGTGGCTCCCATATCTGCAAGAATCGCAATCCATAAGGTGAGCATACCAAATGGGACAAGTAATAGGGCCATCACTTTTAAACCAATCGAAAAAGCGATATTCTGTTTAATAATCTGAAGTGTTTTCCTGCTTAAATATACTAAATAAGGCAGTTTATGAAGTTCATCCCCCATAAGTGCAATATCTGCTGTTTCCAGGGCGGTATCAGTCCCTCCGCCTCCCATAGCTATGCCTAGATCAGCCTGAGCCATTGCTGGCGCGTCATTTATGCCGTCGCCTACCATCGCTACTATTTTCCCCTCTTCTTTCAATTCCTTAATTTTGTTTAATTTCTCATGAGGTAAAAGCCCCGCCTCCACTTTTGTAACTCCCGCTTCTTTTCCTACTGCTTCTGCAGTGAACGGCTGGTCTCCTGTAAGCATAATGATCTGCTTTATGCCAAGCTGCTTTAATTTTTTCAAGGAATCTCCGGCTTCTTTCCTGACATCATCCCGTAATGCTGCCAGACCGAGTAACCGGTCCGGCTTTCCTGCCAGGATGACCGTCTTTCCCTGTTTTTCCAGATCTTCCACCTGCCTTTTCACCGCAGGTAAAAAAATGTCCTGGTAATACTTATCAACATATGAAGGGTTACTTAAATAAATAAACTCTCCGTTAACTTTAGCTGATACGCCTCTTCCAGTGATGGTTTCCGCTTCGCGGACCTCGAAGCCAAGACCTTCACAGCCAGACGACGCCGCATACGCTGCAAGGGTTTTAGCCAAAGGGTGTGTCGAGTGTTTCTCAAGGCTGTAAATATAATTCAGCAAATCAGAACGGGAAACGGGATCAAAAGGAATCACATCAGTGACTTCAGGAAAGCCTTTTGTCAGTGTCCCTGTCTTATCAAATGCTAGGCTGTTTATTCGTCCTGCCTCTTCTAAATACACTCCGCCTTTAATAAGGACGCCTTGTCTGGCACTATTCCCAATCGCCGTAACGATCGCCACAGGGGTCGAAATAACCAGCGCACACGGGCAGCCAACCACAAGAGTAGCCAGACCTAAATAAATCCACTGCTCCCATGGAGCACCTGCCAGAAGAGGCGGCCCTGTCATCACCATAAAAGCCAAAAGCATAATTGCCGGAGTGTAATAAGCCGCAAACCGGTCTATAAACTGCTGTGCCGGTGCTTTCTCCCCTTGCGCTTCTTCTACGAGATGAATGATTTTAGCAAGGGTAGTATCTTTCACCAGTTTAGTAACTTCAGCTGTCAGCACCCCTTCTTTATTTAACGTTCCTGCAAATAAACTGTCGCCTTGCTCTTTGCCTGCAGGGATGCTTTCACCTGTAATAGCAGCTTCATTAACTGTAGAATAACCATCAGTAACTACTCCGTCCAACGGTATTTTTTCTCCCGGACGAATGATGATTCTTTCCCCTACGCCGACATCTTCCACAGGTACAGACATTTCGCTCCCATGACGGCTAACTATGGCTTCTTTAGGGCTCTTGTGAATGAGAGAGCGGATCGATCGTCTCGCTCTGTCCATTGAGTAACTTTCGAGGGCTTCACTTATTGCAAAGAGGACGACTACTAGCGCTCCCTCTCCCCACTCGCCAATAATCGCAGCCCCAATAATAGCGATTGTCATTAATGTTTTCATATCAAAAATTAAACGGGTAAGATTTTTAAAACCCTGCCAAAACATAGCATAGCCGCCGATAACCATACTTGATAAAAATAATAAGATCGTTAACCCGTGCGCTTCCCCATATAATAAGTGACTGATCCAGCCGGCTGTTACGAGTAAAGCGGCTGCCCCTACCCTGAGCCACTTTGTTTTCCGCCAGACAGGCAGGTCATTTGACCCGTCATTGCCCTGATGGACTTTCAGGTTTTCAAATGCCCCTGCTTTTTCGATTTCTGAAACCGTGACTTCCCCTACCACAGTCAGTTTTTCTGCAGCAAAATTTACTTTAGCCTCCTGAACACCAGGGAGGGCTTCCACATTCTGCTCGAACCGAGCAGCACAGTTTGCTCATGTAAACCCTGAAATTTTGTAAACGTGTTTATTACTCATTTATTTTGCCTTCTTTCATATGCTCTGACGCCACTTCAATAAGCTCCTGGACATGGTGGTCATCAAGCCTGTAAAAAGCAAGCTTTCCCTCTTTTCTGTATTTAACCAACCCATGTTTCTTCAGTATACGCAAATGATGGGAAGCTGTTGCTACGGAGCTGCCAAGTATATTGGCAACATCACACACGCAAAGCTCTTCTTCTTTCGAAAGCGCATAAGCCGCCTTCAGCCTCGTCTCATCCCCCAGAACTTTAAAAATTAGACTGGTGCCACGAATTATTTCTTTGTCCATATGTTTTTTTAATCGTGTGACTTTTTCCGGATCATAACAATAGACATCACAAGTATCCTTAGCCATCTAACCGCCTCCTCTGCAGGTATGCCTTATATTCAAACGGTTGTTTGAATATAGTGTACTTTATCAAAGGGGAATATTCAAATAAATATTTGAATATTAGGGAAATCAGGGGCTCTGCGGTCTTTTTTCCGAATGTTTTTCAGGCCGAGGGTTTTAAGGTAAAATAGACTCAGATTTAAATGTTGAAGGAGCTAATGATTATGAACAGACCGGGCCCCTATATAAATAATGTACTTCTTACTAATAAAAACCCTGTGGTCCAGAGCGTTATCGAAAAAAACACCCGTTATTACATCGGTCAATGGCAAAAATATAAAAATCCCGGTGTATACAGCGGCTGGAACTGGCCCGCTTTTTTCTTTACTCCGTTCTGGCTTGCCTATCGTCATATGTATGTCTGGGTCACGGTTTTTTTCCTGCTCTATTTATCAGGGATAGCCGTGGTCGCCTTCTTGCCTGCCATGACTTATTACGGGGTAATTCCTGAGTATTCTTTACCTGTGTGGCAAATGGTCTATCCTGTAATGATCAATGTGTTTTTCGGTTTAAAAGGAAATGCTTTATACGGAAAACGTACAGCAAAACTCGTGCAATGGAAAGAAGGAAATCTTGATAAACCTATGGCTCCTTTGTTTACTAAAACGGGAAGCTCCTGGCTGAGTGCTTTTGTTACCCCGGCAATCGTATGGCTTCTCCTGTTTGTGCCGTATCAGACAGTAGATTCCTGGGTTTACAACCCGCCTTTGGATTATGGAGTTTACGTCTATTCAGACGACGAACCTTCTCCTCAAGGTGTTTTGGATGTTGAAAGAACTCCGTCATTTGAAAAATACTCTGCCAGAATTAATTTCCTTTATTACGGGAACGAACCTGTAGATAACCGCCGTTTCGAGGTGCTGGTTTTTTACAAAGAAGAAGAGGAGGATAACGGCTGGACATTGGAGCGGGAACGGACGTATACCTTTTTCGCATCTGACCGTGTCTCGCTCGATTTGATTGATGCTGAAGACCCGGCCGCCAAAACAGGAGAGTACCGTCTTGAAATCCACATAGATGACAGCCTGGAAGCTGAGGAGGAGTTTACAATCACTCCTCCCCGGTAAATACGTGCCAATTATTTGGCGGCGGCAAATGAAAGCGTGATGCCTATTTGGAAAGGTGGTCTTTTTGCCTTTTCGTACGGCCTGCAGGCCGCTCGGGCATTTGCGGGCCTCTCTTTTTACCTTTTCCTCTGGCCTGCACACCGCTCGGGCATTTGCCGGCCCGGCCCATACGCTCTACGGCTGACAAACCTGAATAGCCGAAGAACTATTACAATCAATTCATTTTATTAGCTGACTTTTGTGCCGTTTGGTACTTCTTCGTCCAAATTTAACAGCACCACGTCTCCCTTTTCAGGCACTCCGCCCATGACCAGTACTTCCGAAGAATAACCGGCGATTTTCATGGGAGGAAAATTAACCACGGCCATGACCTGACGCCCCATAAGGTCTTTTGGCTCGTAACGTTTTGTTATTTGGGCACTCGACTGTTTTATTCCTATCTCTTCACCGAAGTCTATTCTTAATTTAATAGCAGGGACTCTTGCTTCCGGAAAAGGCTCAGCTTCCACGACTGTCCCAATTCTCATATCAATTTTTTGAAAATCATCAATTGTCGCCATGATGTCACCTCATTTAATAATAGATTTGTTACTTGCTTCATATATCAGTCTTCCTTTACCCCCTATTTAAACACAATATCTCAAATAGTGACGGTTATTCCACGAATTGTTTCATGCTATAGACAAATGGGGTAAATATATTTATCATGACAAGTGGCATTCTTTTTATAGCCAGTTAATTAACAATACGGGAGGAGGCCATCCGCTTCGGATGCCATCACTATGAAAAATTACGAATACGAAACGAAAAAACCTAATATTGTCTTTTATATTTCTGCTCCATTAGTTGCCTTGTTTGTACTTTGGGGTGCTGTAGGGCCAGCTTCTTTAGCTGCTGTTTCAGAAAGGGCTTTAGCCTTTACTTTAGACAACTTCGGCTGGTTTTATATGCTTTCTACTGCCTTTTTTATTGCATTTGTACTTTTTCTAGCTGTGAGTCCTTTCGGAAAACTAAAACTTGGCAAGCCACACGAAAAACCTGAATATAAGTTCTACACGTGGCTCGGAATGCTTTTTTCCGCAGGAATTGGTGTAGGTTTTGTCTTCTGGGGAGTAGCGGAACCAGTTCTGTATTTCTTTGATCCCCATCCGGATTATGTGGGCGCTCCCGATGGCGTAAGAGCTGCTGCAGGCCTTCGTTACGGTGTTTTCCATTGGGCAATGCACCCTTGGGCAATTTTCTCATTAGTTGCTCTTACATTAGCATATGTACAGTTTAGAAAAGGTCAGCCGGCTCTAATCAGTTCAGCTTTTCAGCCGATTTTAGGTGATAAAGCATACGGGCCGTTCGGAAAAGGGATCGACACTTTAGCCGTCCTTGCGACGTCCACAGGGGTTGCCACAACTTTCGGCCTTAGCGCCTTGCAAATCTCGGGCGGCCTTTCTTACTTAGTTGACGGCATTCCTAATAACTGGGGAACACAGTTAACTATTATTGCTGTTATTACTGTTTTATTTATTTTTTCCGCAGCTACAGGCGTCAATAAAGGAATTAAGATATTAAGTACGATTAACCTTTCAATAGGAACCGTTTTACTGCTTTTCGTCATTATTGCGGGGCCGACGTTATTAATTGCTCAGAACTTTGTAACCACCATCGGCGATTATATGACGAACGTCGTTCAGATGAGTTTTGATTTAAATCCATTCGGTGACGGAGAATGGCTCGGCAACAATACTATTTTCTTCTGGGCGTGGCATATTTCCTGGGCACCTTTCATGGGCATATTTATTGCCCGTATTTCCAGGGGCCGGACAATCCGGGAGTTTGTAGCGGGCGTACTTATTGTGCCGTCTGTGTTAGCCGCCCTGTGGTTTACCGCTTTTGGCGGAACTGCACTGGATATGATTCTAGGCGGAAACGAACAGATCGGAAACCTTGTAATGGAAAACGTGGAAGTTGCCCTGTTTGCTACTTTAGGGAATTTACCGTTCAGTCTAATAATGAGTATCCTTGCCGTCATACTCATCATCATTTTCTTTATTACTTCAGCCGATTCAGCTTCTTACGTGTTAGGAGCTATGACTAGTGCCGGAAGCTTGAGCCCTAAACTAAGCATCAAAGTCATTTGGGGATTCCTGATTGCCGGTACAGCCAGTGTCCTGCTGATCAGCGGTGGTCTGGAGGGACTTCAGACTGCTTCCATTGTCGCTGCTCTTCCGTTTGCCATAATAATGGTTGTCATGCTGTTTTCTCTACTGATTATGATGGGGAAAGATTTGCGCGCAGACAAGTTACGTTCAACTAAACGTGAGCGGAAGAAAGTTAAAGAAGAAGTTTACGGCGGCATGAAAGAAAACATTTATGAAGACTTTAAAGAAGAAGCTTATGATGAAATGAAAGATGAAGTTTATAAACAAATGAAGGGCGAAGTCTATGATGACTTTAAAGACAACGCCCAGGACACTATCAAAGGCGAAGTCTACGAGCAAGTAAAAGATGATGTTTACGATGATTTTAAAGAAGAAGCTTACGATGAAATTAAAGACGAAGTGTACGAACAGGTGAAAGATGAAGTATACGATGACTTCAAAGAAGAAGCTTACAAAGATATAAAAGACGAAGTATATGAACAAGTCAAAGACGAAGTTTATGATGATATTAAGGAAGAAGTGTACGAAGAATTTAAACAAAAGATTTACGAAGATTTACGTGACGACATCGGCGATCAGCTCCAAGGCGACTTAGAAGCCAAAGAAAAGAACGAGCCGAAACGCAAGAGAAAGTGGAGAAAGAAATAAGAGTTATTGAGCTGAGACAAAAGAATAGTAACATAAAGAAAGCCGAACAAAATTTTCGAATTTTGTTCGGCTTTTCTTTTTTAGAAATTGAGTGATTTCAGTCCGCCAGACGGACGCTTGCCCTGGGGCTTGTCTTTAGTTTTGTCACGGCCTCATTTTAAAATAATGTCATTAATGCCATACCTGCTAAAAAAGCTGCTATGCTTCCTCCGATGGTTAACCCAATATAGAGAGCGGCCTCAGGCCACTTCTTTTTCTGGAGCAGGGCAGAAGTTTCAACACTGAAAGTAGAAAATGTCGTAAATGCGCCGAAAAATCCAATACCAACTAACAGAAAAAGCGGATCATCATAAGCCAGCATAGGCACTTCATTGTAGATAAATCCAAAAAACAGCCCCAGACCTAAAGAGCCTGTTAAATTAACGAAGAGCATGGCAGTAGGGATCTTTTTCTGCGGCATTCTGCCTTTAATCCACAGACCGAGCAAGTATCTCCCCACTGCTCCGGTTCCTCCGCCAAGAGCCACCAGAAAAACATTCAAGCCCCCTCACCTGCTTCCCTTTTCTTTTGTCCGGCATATTGGCCTAAAGCCATGCCGGCTATAGCGAGCGTAACCCCGCCTGTCAAAGATATAATCAGGTAAAGGCCTGCCATAAATAAAGAACCTCCTTCTGTAAGAAAAAGAGTGTCTGCTGCAAGCGTGGACATTGTCGTGAAACCTCCGCAGAATCCGACACCAAGTCCTTCTTTTACAACGGTGGGAACCACTTTTACAAGCACCCACCCTGTAAGAAAACCAAGCAAAAAGCTCCCTGCGAGATTTTCTATTATGGTGCCTAAAGGAAAAAGGAGGGTCATTGTCTGTAAGTTAATCACATACCTCAATAAGGTACCTGCCGCACCCCCGGCAAAAACAGCGGCTATTACGAGAAGCTGACTCTTCATCTGTACCACCTTATTTATAAAATTTATGTATAACTTTCACTCAGCTGAATCCATTGCTGACTTTCTATTTTATCAGATTTTATTAGCTAAAACGATTTAAATTCAAAAGGCACTTGGTGTATTAAAGGAGGTTTCTAAGCCCCCTTTAATTGGGAGGCTCACTAGTGAGGTGCTTTTTCTGTTTATCATCCAATTAGCAGCTTCGGCTCTTACTGAGCGCCCCGTTTCCGCGTAAGCACTTAAAAAGGGGTTGTCCCCAAAAGTCCGGCTTTTGGAACAACCCCTTGTTTTTTATACAAACTATTATCCGTCCATTTCTTCTTTCATTTTATCTGAGTAACCGAATAACCATGTAAGTGTGAAAGCCACTCCGATAGCTATAACGTTTGTAATCAGGTATAAAATCAGGCTTGGGATTTCATAAATATAAAGAAGCGTTCCCGGTATAACGGTAATTGCCATCCCTGAACCTTGAAGGTTGAAGAGTGCCGCAAAGAAACCGCCGGCTGCCCCTCCGATGAGACCCATAACAAATGGCTTGATATAACGTAAGTTAACACCAAAGATCGCAGGTTCTGTAATCCCTAAAAATGCAGAGATAGAAGAAGGAACTGCCAATGCCTTAAGCTTTCCTGAAGCTGTTTTCAAACCAACGGCGAGCGCCGCACCACCTTGAGCCGCAATTCCCGCTGTAATAAGTGCGTTAAACGGATTTAAACCGTCTTCAGCAAGAAGCTGGATTTCAAACAGGTGGAAAATATGATGGACACCTGTAATAACGATAACCTGGTGAAGACCACCGACTATCAGGCCGCTTAACCCTAACGGCAATTCAAGAGCGACAGACGTTCCTGCCATAATCACATTTTCTACAACCGAGAAAATAGGACCGATTAAGAATAAAGCACCTGTAATCATAATAAGTAACGTTAAGAATGGTGTAAGGATTAAATCAAGTGCTTCCGGCACACGCTGTCTTAGCCATTTTTCCAGTTTAGCACCAAGGAAACCTGCAATAAACGCTGGTAATACGGATCCCTGATAGCCAATAACGGGTATGAACCCTAAGAAATAAAGTGGATCTGCATCCCCCGCACCTACTGCATAAGCGTTAGGAAGCACCGGGTTAACAAGCATTAAGCCCAGGACAATACCAATGACAGGGCTTCCTCCGAATACCCTGAACGCCGACCAGGCAATTAATGCCGGTAAAAATGCAAAAGCTGTGTCTGTTAATACTTCAGTGTACAGGATAAAATTTTCCGGGATCGCTTCAGGAGACGTACCGAATAAAGCGAGAATGTCTTCCTGGGTTACAAGACCGCGAAGTCCCATAAACAAACCCGTCGCAACTAAAACAGGAATAATTGGAACAAAAATGTCACCAAACGTACGCAGAAGTCTCTGGAACTGGTTACCCTGCTTTTTCGTTTCCTGTTTTTGTTCTGATTTAGTAGACTCCGGCGCACCCAAAGCAATTACCTGTTCATGGATCCGGTTTACTGTGCCCGTTCCAAAAATCACCTGGAATTGCCCAGCGGTATAAAACGCGCCTTTCACTTTGTCCAGGTCTTCTACTTTTTTCTGGTCAATTTTTTCTTTGTCTCTAACCATGATACGCAATCTTGTAGCACAATGGGCAACAGAGTCAATGTTCTCTAATCCGCCAACAGCTTCAATAAGTTCTTCTGCTATTTTCCGATTTTCATCTGCCATCATAAAACTCTCCTTTCATTCTTTTACATTATGCCCTGACTGATAAAAGCCATACAATGAGTTCAAATAATGTGTAATCGATTCCATAACGTGTAAAAAATAAGAAAATCGTTATGTAATCGATTCCACCACCTATAATAAACTATCCCTTATTATAAGTCCATAGCTCATCGACAATTTTCTTGTCATTTCTGTGATATTTTTAATGTGCTCGATCATTAACTTTGCTGTTTCTGTTCCCGCTTTTTCATTATAATAATCCACTGTCGACAAAGAAGGAGTGACATATTTCGACAAGTCTGAAGCTCCTATACCCATTACCGACATTTCTTCCGGAATTTTTATACCTTTTTTCTTTAAAGCTTGCATCGCTCCAATTGCCAGCCTGTCAGTTACGGCAAAAATAGCAGTAGGTGCTTGTGTGGAATCAGCCAGCATACTTAACATAGCTTTTTCTCCCGATTCAATATCAAATACCCCTTTTTGAACCCACGCTGGATCAACATTCAATCGCGCTTTTTCCATAGCATCAAAATAGGCTTTTTTCCTCTCATAGCCTACCGCTCTGTCAGTTTCATCTACACCGATAAAACCGATACGTTTATGGCCGCGTTTAATAAACAGCGAGGTCACATCAAATGCTGCGTGGTAATCATCATATAAAACAGAGGACACTCCTGGCACATCCTGCCCCAAAGCTACGACCGGAACATTAACATCCTTAATCGTTTGAATCAATCTCTCCTCAATATTTGTAGCTACGAGGATAATTCCATCTACCCGTCTGCTTTGTAGAAGCTTAAAGTGCTCAATTTCTTTGTCTGTATCTAAATTGGCATTTGCAAGTAAAATATGATAGCCGTGATTGCTTAACTCCCTGTCAATCCCGTCCACTACCCGGCTTGAAGTTTCAGTGCTGATTTTAGGAAGAATGACTCCAATTACTTTTGACTTTTTCGTTCTGAGTGACTTTGCCTGTTCACTTGGAACGTAGCCTGTCTCATTTATAACTTCCACTACTCTCTGTTTAGCTTTTTCACTGACATAACCCGAATTATTGAGCACCCGTGACACTGTGGTGCGGGAAACGCCTGATAATTTAGCTATATCATTTATTGTTACCAATATAACTCACCTCTCATTTACATATCACTACTACTATGGGTAATTCATCCATTTTTTTCAATAGTTTTAACGTCCTGCTTTTTAAGGGCAATAACTGGCTTTTTTCTTAAAAAGGGGAAAATTTACTTACTCAGATACTAATATAATATAACAGGTGGTGAAAATATTTCTATACATCACACCCTAACAAGGCCTGCCTTTAGTTTTGCCCTTAATTAGTAAGGGAAAGGAGCTGCAAGCAATATCAGTTTTGAAAGTGGTATAATTATTTTAGAAGAGACGTGGTGTTATCAACATACCCGGGAAAAGATAATATGAGACGAGGGAATTTTTTACAGACAGGGGGATCCAGACTAGGAAGGAGCGATTGGATGATAAAAACAATTCAGGAGCAGGATGGCTGGGTAAAAGTACAATTAGAAGGTGAAATCTATTTTGAAGAGGCTTCCATTATAAGAGAGAAACTGATTAAGTATGCAGAATCGGGCTGTGTTTATTTTGATTTCGATTTTTCAAACGTTACGTCACTGGACAGCAGCGGATTGGGAGTTTTGACAGCTATTTACAAACGGGCAGCCCAGCATAACGGACGAGTTAAAATATCGAATCCTCAAGGACCGGTAAAAGAGATCTTTGAGTTTACTAAACTGGACAGCCTCTTTGAAGTTGAGGAAAACTAAAATGAAAAGTTTGGAATGCCACGGAATTATAAAAACCTGCTCCTCTGGGGAGCAGGTTATATGAGTGTTAGTTTTATAAAACTAAATTATAGTTTAACTACGTTAGAAGCTTGTGGTCCACGGTTACCTTCGACGATTTCGAATTCAACCTCTTGACCTTCTTCTAGAGTTTTGAAACCTTCAGATTGGATAGCAGAGAAGTGTACGAATACATCGTCGCCATCTTCGCGCTCGATGAAACCAAAACCTTTTTCTGAATTAAACCATTTTACTTTGCCTGTCATATTAACGGCCTCCTTAAATTAAATCTTTGAATACCGTAAAAACCTTTCATGCCTTACCAAAATTACTTTTTCGAGGCCGAAAATTGTTTTCCGAAATTCAAATCAGTTACTGTTAAACCATATCACATAATACTCTTGAAAGCAAGGATCAGCAAAATATTTATTCCAAAACCTTTCCATATTAAGAGTCTGGACGCAGCTCAACCTTCTGAATTTTACTGTGGCGGTACTCTTCTAAACCTCCATTATCAGCTGATTCATCTCCCTGCAAATAGAAGCTGGCTGATAAATGGATGTCATAAGTACCGGGTTCAACCTCAATTTCAACCGGCTCACCTTCTCTTTCGCCTCCATTTTCCAAAGTCGTCTGCTGAGTAAGGTCTGCCTCTGTTTCTTCGTATTCATAGAGGACCTCATCACCATGTTCTATCCTGTCAATCCACGCAAGACTGCTGCCGTAATTAAAGGTAATGTCGTCATCACCTTCATACACCAGCATAGGGGTTGCTGTCAGCTTACCGCCCGCATACACAGGATCAAGCGTTAATTCGACATCTTCATGTGACGGGGCATCACTGCAGGATTGAAAAGTAATAGCTGTCAAACTCATTAAAAACAAAGCAATCAGTTTCATTTAAAACACCTACTAGAAAAATAAAATTGGAAACTCTCCCCTATTTTACTATAAAAATTATAATATTTGGGCTTTATGTATGAAAAACGCCCTGCAGGATGCAGAACGTTTATATATCTCTTGTAATTTGTGATAACGCTTCTTTATCGGCTATGACAGTCAGATCCTGATGGTTTTGCAAGATTGTCGCAGGTGTCTGTTCGGTTACTTCACCTTCAATCATTTTTTTCACAGCTTCCGCTTTATCTTTACCAGAGGCAAGCAGCAGAATACTTCTGCTTTCTATAATCGTTCCAATTCCCATGGTAATGGCTTTACGCGGAACTTTATTTTTGTCTGTAAAATATCTTGCATTCGCCTCAATCGTGGAAGGCGCCAAATCGACTACTGCTGTTCTTCCTGAAAATGAGCTGCCGGGTTCATTAAAGCCGATGTGGCCGTTCTGACCGATTCCGAGCAGCTGCAAATCAACTCCTCCCAAATCTTTTATCAGCTTTTCATATCTGGTGCATTCTGCTTCACTGTCTTCTGCATCACCATGAGGCAAATGTGTCTGGCTTCGGGGGATCTGAATGTGTTTGAACAACTCGTCTTCCATATATTGATGATAGCTGTTAGGGTCCTCATCTGAAAGACCCACATATTCATCAAGATTCACCGTATGAAGGGCAGAAAGAGAGAGATTCTTATCGTTGATATGTTTGATTAAACGTTTGTATAAACCGACTGGAGTGCCTCCTGTAGCTAAACCGAGCACTTTTACTTCCCCTCTTACGAGCCTTTCAAAAATGAACCGGGCAGCCTTTTCACTCATATCGTTATAATTTTCGGCTTTAATAACTTTCATTCCGCTCACTCTCCTCGATCAAAAACCTTATTTCCACCAATGTAAGTCTGCACAACTTCTAAATCAGAAGTTACTATACTAAAGTCAGCATCTTTTCCTTCCTTAATACTTCCCTTCCTGTCCTGGATCCCCAGCTGCCGGGCAGGATTAATGGTTGCCATTTGTACTGCTTCCTCAAACGAACATTCAGTAAAAGCCATCATGTTTTTTATCGCTTCGTTCATTTTTATAATACTTCCTGCCAATGTGCCGTCTTCAAGGACTGCCCGGTCACCTTCCACATGGACTGTCTGTCCCCCTAACGTAAACTTCCCTTCCTGTAAGCCTTTGGCTCTCATGGCATCAGTAATCAGGATGATACGTTCCGGCCCCTTATTCTTATAAGCGAGCTTCACCATAGGAGCTGAGATATGAATCCCGTCCACAATCATTTCCGTCACTAATTCCTCATGAAGCAGCGCTCCGCCCGCAACTCCTAGATCGCGATGGTGAGCTCCCCTCATTCCGTTAAAGAGGTGAGTGACATGGCTGACTCCCCGGCCAACAGCTGTCCGTACTTCTTCATAAGACGCGTCTGAATGCCCAATAGACGGAATAACTTTCTGACCCATCAATTCCTTTACGAGTTCGCCATTTTCATCTTCTTCCGGGGCCATTGTCACAAGCTTAATGTTTCCTCCCGAAGCCTCCTGGAACCTTTGAAACAGCTGGGTGTCTGCCGGACAAATATGCTGAAGGGGCTGTGCTCCTGCACGTTTTTCGGATATAAACGGCCCTTCGAGGTGTACCCCCAGTACTTCAGCCCCTGAATTCAGGTTCTGTTCCTCTATTACTGTGCGCACGGACTCCAGCGCCTTTATTTTTTCTTCGGCCGATTGGGTTATGGTCGTTGCCAGGAAAGCTGTTGTTCCTTCTTCTGGAAGAGCCTTTTTCATAGTATAAACCGCTCCCGCTGTCCCATCCATAATATCTGCGCCGTCTGCTCCGTGGATATGAATGTCAATAAACCCGGGCACAATACTGACTGGTTCAGCAAATACCACTTCTTCATCAATCTGCTCCGTTGTATTACCTCCACTTTCTTTCAAAGAGAATACTTTTCCGTTTTCTATTTCTATAATGGGGTTACCTATAGTTTTGCTTTCGCCGTATAGTCTGGCATTTTGAAAATGATACCGTTTCATACTTCTCCCCCTTCATTTGCAATACCTTCCGTTTTAAAGCATTGGTATTCTGTCCTTATATTGTTTTATCAGTTTAGCATTATGCTCATCGGCTCCATCAAGGTTTCCGCTTAAAAATACGGGCGCCTTTACGCCTCTTTCACCGAGGATACCGATGGTTTCTGCAATAATGCTGTTTATAATACACGCGCCAGTAACAGTTGAGGTCGGCGCAAAAGGCACATCAACTCCCGGGTGGCTGAGAACCGCATCCCCTTTGACACTCAGGTTGTCAATTGTTATATCTGCTACTTCATATAATCTCTTTCCAGACTGGTGTCTGGACTCCTGGCTTGATGAATAGGTAATAGACGTTAATGCCGCTACACAGGCCCCATGTTTTTTAGCATAAATCGCCGTCTCAACCGGCACTGCATTTCTGCCTGATGTAGAAGAAACGATTACCAGATCCTGCTTTCCAATCTCCAGTTCCTTCACAAACTCTGCCGCATAGTCATTGGACCTTTCAAACATAGAAGATCGCACAGCCCCCCTGTGAAGCATTATATTCTCTTCTAGAATCGGCTTTACCGGCACGAGCCCGCCTGCCCTGTAAAACACTTCCTCCCCGAATATATGGGAGTGTCCTGCCCCGAAAAGCTGAATAATGCCATTATTCTCTATAGAATCCGCAGCTTTTACAGCCACTTCTTTTAAAAGGTGGCGCTGCTCATTTTTAATTTGATCAAGCAATTCCTGAACTTTTGAAAAATATTCGTCAATCATTCCTGTCCCCCCTCACGATATTCTGGTTAAAATTATACTATAGTTATGTTTAGTTGTCTATACCAGTGGTGTGTTATAAAAGCCCCCCTATTTCGTCATAAGGAGGCTTTATAATTTAAGCAATAATAGATTTAATAAGGTGCTTTTCTATGAAATCAGCCAGACCGTCCTCTTCCTGCTTGAGTGTGACGAAGTCTGCTGCTTTTTTAATCTCTTTAGAAGCATTCCCCATCGCTATTCCCGTACCCGCAGCTTTCAGCATTTGTATATCGTTTGGTCCGTGGCCAATGGCAGCGGCCTCTTCTTTTCTTATATTATACTTATTTAGCAGGTATTCAATTGCAGACCACTTTGATACTCCCTTTTGCACAATCTCAAACCCGTCTCTCCAGCGAATGACTTCTCCGTTCTTTTCAAAATAATGGGCAAAAGGTGCACCTGAAATCCCGCTTATTACACTGTACTTCATCACATTTTCAGGTTTGACGTATTTTAAGTCTCCAACATAGACTGGATTTTTACGGCTTTCTTCAACCCATCTTTCAACTGTAGAGTCCATCTTCTTGCAGTACATCCCTTCAGGTGTATGCATAATAACATTGAACGGTTCAGTAGAAGTAAGGTTATATAATAGATGCTGATCTACTTTTACTGAACGGATCAGAAGAGGATCAAGCGTAAACCAGTCATACACCGCCGCTCCATTTAAACAAATCATCGGTGTTTTTAATCCTAATTCCTGGTGATATGGAAAGGTGATATCCATTTGTCTCCCTGTAGCAAGAAATACTTCAATGTCCTGTTTTAACAATAATTGAATAGCTTCATAATTTCTCTTCGAGATTTTGTTATCTTTATTAAGCAGAGTACCGTCCATATCAATAAAAACTGCCCTAATATTCATTCCCATTCCTCCCAATATAACTAATTGTATTATTATTGTAGCCTCCCTCTATTAACCTTGTTTTGATCATTTGTTTCATTTTTGTTGAGTTCGTTAAGGTGTTGTAAAGATTAGGAAATGATATAAAAACGCCGGTAATTTCAATAAAATTTGAAGAACTGCAGGCAACGCCTGCAGTGTTATCACCGACTCTTCTGAAGATCCATTATGGTGAAGCATCGACAAGTCAAATTAATTCGTGAAGACAAGCGCCGGTAAAGGTCTGTCTGCATGATGAAAGCCTCAGAATCTATTAAAAAAGAACCCACTTAAAAGTGGATTCTTACCTGCCCTCAGATAACTATTTTCTTTAAACACGAAGATAAATAATTTGCCACTCCCGAATCACCGCAAGAGGCGGTTGTTTTGTCAGCGGCGTTTTTTACTTGCTCAGGCGCATTCTCCACTGCTACACCTGTCCCGGCCACTTCGAGTAACTCGAGATCATTATAGTAGTTTCCGAAACTGACGATATCTCCAAGTTTAATATCCAGCATTTTACTCAGCTTTTTCAAACCTTCTCCTTTATTTACTGCTTTTCTATGAATGTCGATTCCCTGTTCTCCTCCGGCAACTATATACCACCCGGGAAATTGCTGTTCCAGGTTCGACCATACCGAAGGAACATCGGATGCAGGCATAGCAAGGGCCATTTTTACGATTGGCTGATTAACTTCTGCGAGATTGCTGTGTATGGAAAGGTCGAAAACTTCCGGAAAGTATTTTTCGTATATTGGGACGAATTGTTTTTCTATAAGAATTTTTTCTTTAGTAAGGATATGAAAATAGATGTCTCTTTTTTGGCAAAACATCATAGCTTCAGAAAGTTCCCCAGATTCAAACGTTTGATAGTGTAAATACGTGTTTTTTACAGGATCATAAATTGAAGCCCCGTTATGAGTAATAATTGGCTGAATAATATCCAGTTCTTCAATGATCCATTGACAGGTTCTTGGGTCACGACCTGTAGCAAGCGTCAGGTCCATTCCCTGCTGTCTAATTTCATTCACCATCTGTTTTGTTTCCTGTGTTATATGTCCTTCGTTATTAAGTAATGTGCCGTCCACATCCGTTACAAATAACTTAACTGTCACAAAATCGCTCCTTTACTATTCCATCGCTTTTAAAGTTGCCATATCGGCTCTGTCTTTAAGAAACCTGGTTACAAGTTCAGCGAGAAGAATCATTCCGAAAATTACAAGAGTAATTCCTAAGACTTCGTCGTATGCCATGACCCGGGAGGCTCTGACCAGTTCCCAGCCAATTCCGCCTGCACCTACCACTCCGAGCACAGCAGCATACCTGATATTAATATCAAACCGGAAAATCGACCAAGAAATAAAGATACTCATGATACTTGGAATAATCCCCTGCATGACAACTTGAAATTGTGAGGCCCCTGTTGCTTTTAAAGCATCTATGATACCTGTGTCTATTTCTTCAATTGCTTCGGCGTACACTTTCATGAGCATTCCTATACTATTGACTGCTAAAGCGAGAATTCCTGGTGTCGGTCCTAATCCAATCGCTACAATAAACAGTAATGCCCATATTAAAGCGGGGACAGCCCTGACAAATGCTGCAAAGGCTTTAACAGCATAACTGATGCTGATATGAGGAGATACATTTTTTGCCGCAAACATGGCAAGGACGATCGAAAAAACAACGCCCCATAAAGTCCCCATAACGGCGACTTGAAGAGACTCAACTGCTGCTCCGGCAACATCAATAGGTTCAGAAATGGTAGGCGGAACCATCCCTTTCAGCAGATTTTCCACACGTGAAAATGCCTGGAAAATCCTTTCATCCAGAATTCCTACTTGCAGGAGACTGAAAATAAAAAATATGATAAACAAGCCAACATATATTTGTTTTGTCATTTTGTTTTTCTTATCAATATAAGGCCTCATAGTAAACGCTCCCTTATTTTAGCTGTGGTATACTCCACAATAAGAATTAGAGCAAATATCATTAAAATTCCGACACTTGCCTGCTGGTACTGAAACAAGTTTATGTTTCCCTGCAGTGTATAACCAATCCCGCCAGCTCCAATCAGGCCGAGTACGGCTGCTTCACGGATATTTAAATCCATTTTATACAAAGACCACGCAACAAAACCTGTCTTAAACTGGGGCCAGACTCCCTGCCCCATTGTCTGGAACCAGGAGGCTCCAGTGGCTTTCACCGCATCTACTTGCCCCTGGTCTATTTCTTCCAGAACATCTGCAAATGCTTTTCCTAAAATCCCGATCCCGGACAGTCCTAACGCTAACGTTCCTGCCAACGGCCCAAGACCAAAAGCCACCACGAGTGTAATCCCCCATATTAAAGCAGGAATTGCCCTCAGGAAGGCGATAATTGCACGGCTTGTAAAAGCTATTACAGGATGAAAAGACGTATTTTTGGCTGCCATAAAGCCAAAAAAGATAGAAAATATCACCGAAATGACCATTCCTACTAAACTCATATAGACCGTTTGAAGGGCGGGCTGCAAGTATCTTCCAAAAGCCGAAAAATCAGGGGGAAGCAAATCCGTAAATATAAATGCGGCCATATTTGCAGTCCCTGTATATATAATTGCAATGCTGAAATTTGTTCCAGTCCATGCCCACGTTACGAGTGCAGCGATGATGGCCCATAATACCAGCCTGTTTTTTAAAATCACCTTTTTCCTGCGCTGAAGGTCTTTATACATATCAAGTACTTTATTCTCTTCAACAGGAGTATCAATTTGTTTTGCCAGCGAACTCATGTGATCCCTCCTTTATTTTGAATAATAAAGATAATTTGTAATACCTTCAGTAAGTTCTTTAGGAGATCCGTCGAACACGACTTCCCCTGCTTTAATTCCAATAATCCTATGAGCAAATTTCTTAGCAAAATCAACCTGATGCAGATTGACGATCGAGGTTAGCCCGTCTTCCTGGCACACATTTTTTAAGTAGGTCATCACATTCTCTGATGAAGAAGGATCAAGGCTGGCAATTGGCTCATCTGCCAAGAGAAGAGATGGCGTCTGAGCAATAGCCTGGGCAATTCCTACCCTCTGTTGCTGGCCTCCCGAAAGTTCATCTGCTCTCTTAAATGCCTGATCTTCCAGGCCCACCCGGCGGAGAATTTCCAGTGCCTGCCGAGTATCTTCTTCAGAAAAACGCCCTAACCCCCCTTTTAAAGAAGGCAAATAGCCAAGGCGTCCGTGAAGAACATTCTGATAAGTAGGCGACCGTTTAATTAAATTAAAGTGCTGGAATACCATTCCAATTCGCCTGCGGATCTGCCTGAGCTGCTTTCCTCTTGCTTTAAGTACATTTTCCCCTTCAAATACAATCTGTCCTTCTGTCGGTTTATTGAGCATATTTAACGAACGCATAAACGTACTTTTGCCTGCTCCACTGGGGCCAATAATCGAAACTAATTCCCCTTTTTTTATTGTTAAGGTCACATTTTTTAAAGCCTGGGTACCGTCAGGGAACTCCATGCTTAAATCTTTCGTTTCCAAAACCACTTCTGACATTTCCCATCTCCTCTTTCCTCATATATTAATAACGACAGGAAGGGGAGAGATACACTTGGTATCTCTCCTGCCCCTATGATTGCTTCTTAAAAACTTATTCCAGCAGCTCTTCCGGGCTCATTCCAAGAGCGTCTGCTGTTTCCTGAACAACGTTATAGGTGTCATGGTCAATCTCGAAATAACCGCCGAGATAGCCGTTAACTTCAAGAAATTCAGCGCCTTTTTCGTCCTGGTCCATTTCTAAAAACGCCTGGGTTACTGTTTCTTTAAACGAATCCGGTAGATCTCCCTGGATTACGTACGGACCTCCAGGAATCGGTTCAGACTCATGAAATACTTTCAACTGATCAAAATTCTCGTGGTCTTCTACCCGGTCGAATACTCTTTCAATACATGTACTGCAGACCCCAGCAGTTTTTACGTCACCATTTAATACTGAATACAAGGACGCTTCATGGCTTCCTGAGAACACCACATCTGATGGGAATTCGTCTACATTATCCAACGTTAAACCAATTTCGTTAATCAGCATGGCTTTTGGAAAGAGGTGCCCGGAAGTTGAAGCCGGATCAGCATATGCAAGAGAGTTTCCTTCAATGTCTTCCAGACTGTCAATTCCATGTTCCTCTAAAGTAATCATCTGGGCGTAGTAAAAGATATCATCAAGTGTCCCGCCTTCATCATTAACCGGAATGGCAAATGCTTCGCCATTTGCTCTTTGGTTTGCTACCAGATAGGAGAAAGGCCCAAATGTTGACGCATGCAGATGCCCATTAGCCATTGCTTCAATCAAGGCCGTGTAGTTTGTTGCATTGTAAATTTCCACATCCATCTCTAAATACTCTTCAAGATACTCAACCATAGGATCAAATCGCTTAGCAAGTTCTGCCTGGTCTTCTGTCGGAAGAAGGCCAAAAATAAATGTGTCAGGCCAGTCTTCGCGGTCGCCTGCCTCTCCATTGTCTTTATTTGACGCCTCACTGCTGTTCTCATTCGCAGAAGCCCCGGCCGCTGCCTCTTCAGCTGAATTATCGGCATTGTTTTCACCGCAAGCTGTAACTACCACTAATGTTAATGCTGTCATAAGACTGAAAATCCATTTCGTCATTCTTTCTTCTCCTCCCGCTGCTAAAAAAATATTTTTGCTACAAGTTAAATACTAGAGTAAGTTTTTTAAGCTATTTTTGAGTAAACGTATGACTTTTGTGAATATTTTAGGTGTTTTGTAAATTTATAGGTTATCTTGTAAATATGTATGTACAACTGTTCATAAAGTCTTTCATTTTAAGTTGTTCTGCTTTTATAAAAATAATAGTAAACAAAAGAAATTGCGACTATAGAAAAGTATTTAGCTGATGATTGACGCTTACATTGGATTTTTCAATTTATTAAAAATCTGCTAAAATGCCTTTGTTCTCGTCGGACCGGGCTTATTACGGAGAAGCCCTTTTTTTATGGGATTATTAAAACAGAAAGAGGTGCAAACGTGATAAACATTGAAAAATTGAAAAAAGAATGGTTTGGTAACGTTAAGGGGGATACACTGTCAGGAATAGTGGTGGCTCTTGCTCTTATCCCTGAAGCGATCGCTTTTTCAATTATTGCAGGGGTGGATCCTATGGTAGGGCTGTATGCGGCATTTTGTATCGCCGTAGTGATTGCTTTTATTGGCGGCAGACCGGGAATGATCTCAGGGGCTACTGGTGCAATGGCTCTGCTGATGATCACACTTGTGGCTGATCACGGGCTTGAATACTTATTAGCCGCTACAATCTTAACAGGTATCATTCAGTTATTATTCGGCGTGTTTAAGCTGGCCAGCTTTATGAAGTTTGTTCCGCGGTCAGTTATGATCGGTTTCGTTAACGCTCTTGCCATTCTAATCTTTACGTCCCAGTTGCAGCATTTTGTCGGAGAAACGTGGGTCATGTATGCTTTAGTAGCTCTTACGTTAGCTATTATTTACATACTCCCACGTTTTTCGAAGGCCGTTCCTTCCACACTCGTGGCAATTATTGTTGTGACAGGATTAGCTATTACTATGAATTTCGGGGTGCGCACCGTAGGAGATATGGGAGCTTTAACACAGGCCCTTCCGGTTTTCGCATTACCTAATATTCCATTAAATTTTGAAACGTTAATGATTATCTTTCCATACTCGCTCGCACTAGCAATTGTAGGCTTGCTTGAATCTTTGCTAACAGCATCTATTGTGGATGATATGACAGATACAGACAGTAACAAAAATAAAGAAAGCCGCGGGCAGGGAATTGCTAACATGGTAACTGGATGTTTCGGCGGTATGGCTGGCTGTGCGATGATCGGCCAATCCGTTATTAACGTTAAATCCGGCGGTTCAGGCCGCTTGTCTTCCCTGGTCGCAGGTGTTTTTCTCATGTTCTTAATTATCGTACTTGGCGGAGTTGTCGTTCAAATACCACTCGCTGCTCTGGCAGGTGTCATGATCATGGTTTCGATCGGCACTTTTGACTGGTCCTCTTTAAGAAATATTCATAAATTTCCGCGAACCGACTCAGCTGTCATGGTAGTGACCGTCGGAACGGTAGTCTATACACACGATTTAGCAAAAGGGGTCCTCGCCGGGGTAGTCCTCAGCGCCATCTTCTTTGCTTGGAAAGTATCGAAAGTCCGGGTGGAAAACTGGCTGAATGACAAAGGGGATGTGAGAACTTACGAAATTCACGGTCAATTGTTCTTCGCTTCTGTCACTGACTTTCTGGACCAGGTGGATTATGAAGAAAACGTGCGTAAAATTATCCTTGATATATCAAACGCTCATTTATGGGATGATTCGGCTATTGGAGCAATCGATAAAATTGAGCATAAACTTCAGCAGCGTGGAGTAAAATTTGAGATTAAAGGTATGAATCAGGAAAGCAGTGAACTAATGAATCGTATCGGCGGCTTGAGCAGAGCCTCCGGACATTAGAATTGGAGGAACTCCATGTTTAAACATTTACTTCTGGCAATTGACGGATCTGACCATTCGATGCGAGCAGCAGAAAAAGCTGTTGAACTTGCCTCTTTACAGGATAACAGCAAAATCGAACTTCTTTATGTCGTCGCTGGTAATAAATCCAAATCAGACGTGCTGCAATATGGCGATTCTGATGCCGCCTCACTTAAACGGAAAGAAATGCTTGTCCCTTTTGTGGAAAAAATTGAACAGGCGGGTGTTAAATATGATACGACGATCCTGCATGGAAGCAGTGGGGCAGCCGAATCCATTATTGAACATGCCAATAAAGGAGCCTATGACGCTCTCGTCATCGGCAGCCGCGGCCTCGGCACTGTCCAGACGATGGTACTTGGTAGCGTCAGCCATAAAGTTATGAAGCACGTTAAAGCTCCCGTACTTATGGTAAAATAGAAAAATCGGGCAGCCTGGATTGAAATGATCCAGGCTGTTTTTTTCTGCTCACTTATAGGAAGTTCCAGAGGAGTTAATTAGGTACTGTCGAAATGAAATTAAGGAACCCCTGCTTTTTCTCTGTCTCAACATTGCAAACACTTAAAAATATTAGTAATATAATTGATAACTCTATAAAGACAGCGGTGAAAATATGTGCTACAAGATACTGGAGAACGAATAATTCCTGAAGTGATGAAGCCGACAAACGGTATGTTGCTTGAGCATCTGGCAAGGTATTATTTTGCCCTCCCTTATACAAAGGGAAAAGTTCTGGACATTGCCTGCGGTTCGGGTTACGGGGCACACATGGCGGCTAAAACAAGAAAGAAACATATCAGCTCTGTGTTAGGTGTAGACCTTGACCCGGATATTATCACTTATGCCTCTAAAAATTACTATCATCCTCTTTTATCTTTCCGGGCTGGTGATGCCCTTGATAGCAGGCTTAAAGGTGACATTGGCACTTTTGATACGGTTCTTTCATTTGAAACAATTGAACATGTACCGAATGATAAAGAATTTCTACACAGAATATATGACCTGCTGGCTCCGGGTGGCACACTCGTCCTTTCAACACCTTTTGGTGAAGGACGAGGGAAACCGTGCGCCTCACCATACCATTTTCATCAGTTAACTGAAGAAGAGTTCTGCGCGCTTTTTAACGATAGCAAACTTGCTTTCACGAATACAGATTTCTATTATCAGCAGGGAGTCGCTTTTGAAAAGGAAAAACGGGCGGGTGTACGTTATCCTTTTGGAATTGCTGTTTGCAGAAAAGCTTTAAAAAACGACTAATGTTAAATAGGCTGAGACAAAAGTATAATAAACGTAGAAAAATCCAAACATTCATTTGGATTTTTTGCTTTGATTACATGGTTAAATTCGTGTCGTCAAAACACTTCGCTTTCCTTGGGCACGGCCTCAGCCTCCTTGATCACCAAAAACCGCTGATGTTCGGGGGCTTCGGCTCGCGCTGTTCCCACAGGAGTCTGCGTGTTGTGACGACACTTAAATCATTTTGGGATAAAGAGTTCGTATTAAACGATTCTCAGTTCTGTCCAGCCTCTTCTTTAAAGTTATTCATCCTCGTAATTAATGTCCAGTTCCAGAACATTAGGAAAGTAATCATTTGTAGCATGTTCATGCTTTGAATATGGATCTTCCTCGTCATAAACACTTTGCACTGTCTCTTCAATCTGGCTTTCCAGTTCATCGAGGTCTTGGTCCAGTTTTGTCAGTTCGTTTGAGGCTATATAAATGGCCTGGTGGGATGCTTCAGAAGACATTCTCATAGAATCCATACCGCCCTGTGGATTATGGAAACCGTCAGAGTTTTCCGCTGCAATAATGTCCCAGAACCACTGGCCTTTCCGTACATAATATTGGGCTTCTTCTATTTTTTCATCCGGGGCGCCAGCGGTAATCATCCGGTTTACATAGTAGTGCGCCCGGACAGAAGCTTCCTGTGTCTCATCCATCGCGTCTAAGTGCCTTCTTTGAATATCATATACCCGGTCTTTTAGTTCTTCAGCTGTCTTATCGCTGTGGCAGGCGCGGCATGACTGTTCAGCGTTAATGAGCGGCGAACCCCAATGATGCGATGAGATTTTCCTTCTGCCGTCAGTACGTTCATAAGGCATATGGCAGTCTGCGCAAGCGACTCCGGCTTCTCCGTGCGGTCCGTAACTTGATATTTCAAACTCAGGGTGCTGAGCTTTAAGCATTGGCGCACCTGAGATGCTGTGCTCCCAATCGTAATCGAATCCCATTTCTATTGCCTGGTTTTCTTTATATTCGAACATTTCTTCAGGCTTTAAACCATTATCCCACGGGAAAGTGACTTTTCCGTTATCCGGGTGGAAATAATACTCTACATGACATTGTGCACAGACGTAGGAGCGCATCTCATTTTTAGATGCTTCACTTACATCTATCCCCTGGCGTTCCATAGCATTAACAAAGGACGGACGTGTGATCCGCAGTTCCATGGTCTGAGGGTTATGGCAATCTGAGCACCCGACTGATATATGGCCGTATTCTCCTAATTCTTCGACTTCGTGGCCTTCTCCAAGAGCGACTGTTCTTGGAAAAACTTCTTCCCGGAAGCTTGCTCCCCAGTAATCTTCTCCCATTTCCTCAATAAGCAGAGGAACGGCAGTACTTTTACATGTCATACAGGAACCAATGGAAGACTCATTTATCCGTTTAATATTATTGACATCTTCTACAGCGTTTGTATGTCCTCTTGTCTTGTTATACTCAAGCATAAATCCGTAATTATTAAAGAGTATTGGAAGGTTGGGTTCAATATCTGAGATAAATTTTGATGTTACCTTTCCGCTCGGCTCCAAGTTTTTTAAATAGCTGTTATATTGCAGGGGGAAATCTTCTTTAAATGCGTGATTAATGATTTCATTTTCTGAAAGATCTGTGCTTATATCTCTGACTTCCGGTTCTTCAGGGGAACCGCAGGCTGCAATTATTAGAGAAAGTGCTGTGATGAGCATAAGGGAAAGGAGTAATGACACTTTTAACTTCATTTTACTGACCTCCTTTATTGCGTAGTAGGGGGTACTTCTACACTTTGCGGCTGATGCCACTCATCCGGTTTATAGATCCTGTTGCCGTGAGGAACCTGGCGGTGGCAATCCATACAATTATCTTTCGCATTCTTAAAATCAATGTTCCGCAGGCTTGGTTCGTGGCAGCTGACACAGTTTCTCTGTAAAACTTCTTCCGATTCCGCTGTGGCATGAAGGACATCCGGAATATCTCCAGAACCGAGGGTGTTCATATAAATATGTCCGAGGCCGGCCCTCGCTTTGAATGTCATTTTTGAGACGGTGCTGTCCCTTGGCGCATGACAATCGTTACAATTAAGGTGGGCATGGTTGGATTCTTTAAATGATTCATGCACAGTCCCCATAACATGACACCCTGAACAAAACTCTGCCGTATCTGTCGCCTGAAGAGTGGTAGCGGTTACAGAAAAGGCTGCAATGCCGGCAAACACCCCTATAAGCAGAATTAGAAGTGTTTTTTTAGAGATTCTTTCCCGCCACTTATCTCCTTTCCAATTCATATCAGTCACCTCCTGTCAAAAATTTGCAGAGTGGCTCACTTTAAGTGTACATGGAACAGGCTTTTTAAAATGTGATAATCATCACATTTTTGCTATAAATTACAAAATTTAACAATTACCTTATTAAACAGTTTATTAACTTATCGATCGTTTGCACCGTTACTAGTTTTATAACCTGTACTCTAAAAGAAAAGGGATCGTAAGTTCCTTATGACCAGCACTCTTAAAAAAAGAAAAGACTGTCAATTAATATGACAGTCTTAAGAAGACACGGGGTGTTCACTTACTTTCAATCCGCCTGATCCTCCACCAGTATCTTTCCCTTTAAAAAAGAGTTTGCGGTCACGGTACATAAATCCTATCGACAAAGCAAACGCGAGGATATCAGCCAGCGGAAAGGCGATCCATACCCCCCACACGCCAAAATAATTGGGGAGAATAAGGACAAGCGGGATAAGGAATAAAACCTGGCGGGCCATAGATAAGACAAGGGCAGGTTTTGCCTTTCCAAGAGCCTGGTACAGGCCTCCGCTTACCACCTGCACCCCGATTAAAACAGCTGCAGCAAACATGATTCTAATACCGTCCACTCCAGTAGCAATGACTTCCGGATCAGCCGTAAATATCCTCATAAAAGCAGCCGGGAACGCCATCATTGCAATAAATACACCCGCTGAAAAAACGGTGACAATTTTTAAACAAAGCAAAATGGTTTCCCGCATTCTTTCAAACTGCATGGCTCCATAGTTATAGCCGACAATAGGCTGCATCCCCTGAAGAATCCCCATCATAGGCATAAGAGCGAACATCGCGATTCGCTGGACGATTCCAAACACTCCGACATAAAATTCGCCGCCGTGCGAGATTAGCATGGCATTGATTGCCACCATCATAACACTACCCGCCACCTGCCTCACGAAAGCAGGCAATCCAATGACTGTGACTTCCTTTATAATCGCCAATTGAGGAACCATTTCTGACAAACGGATTTTAAGCGAACTTTTTCCTGTTAAAAAATAGTGGAGCACTATGAATGAGATACTTGCCTGAGATATAACAGTTGCAATAGCCGCCCCTTGGACACCCATATTTAACCAGATTATAAATACAGGGTCCAGAATGATATTAAGAACAGATGGAATAATCATTGTTATCATTGCAAACCGGGCATTTCCTTCTGAACGGATAATCGCGTTTGTAGTAAAAGAAAATGTAAAGAAGATAGTAGCCATCGTTATCGGAAAGATATAGTCCAAAGCATACTGCATAATTTCAGGGGTAGCCCCAAAGATTCTGAGTATAGGTTCAAGGACAGTAAAGGAGGCTATAACTCCAATAAAGCTTAAGACTATAATTAAGGAGATGATATTGCTGAAAACACGGTTGGCTTCCTGATCCCGTTTTTCCCCCAGCCGGCGGGAAATAACCGAAGATCCTCCAATACCAAGCGCAGCTGCTAAAGCCATCATAATAATCATAACCGGAAAAGCGATGGTTACGGCTGCGACTCCGTCAATCCCTACAAAGTAAGAAATGAAAATGGTGTCTACGACATTGTATAATGCCATGACCACCATTCCAATCATTGCCGGAATGGATAAAGATTTTAACAGTTTCGGAACAGGCTCCGACCCTAATCTCGTACTTTGCTCTTTCTGGCTCATTCAGTTTCGCCTTCTTTCTCTTTACTTTTCTGCAAAGATTTTTCTTCTAAGTTTGTTTTCATTCTTTTAAGCCAGCTGATAATGAGACTCTGTTCTTCTTTTGAGAAGCCTTCCATCAGGTCTTTCTCGAGAGTATTAATTTCAAGCCAAAGCTTTTCTTCAAGATCAGCTCCGGCAGCAGTCAGGCTGATCACTTTAGTCCGGCGGTCAGTCTCGCTGGACGATCTGATAATTAAGTCCTTTTTCAACATACTTTCTACAATGCCGTTCATTGTAGAAGCTTTAATATACAGGCGTTTTTGAAGTTCAGACTGGGTTAAATCACCGAAACGGCTCAATAAATAAAGAGCTTTTGCCTGAGCACGCGTGACATCGTAATCTGAAAGTTTATGGCTATGATTATTATGAATAAAATGAGTCACTAAGCCCATATGATAAGCTACAAATTCATCCATTTCCCTGTTCATTTCGTTAGCCCCCTAACTAAATTACACTTATAATTATATCAAAAACCTTTAATTCAGTACATATTTAACATGAAAATATTTAGTCAGCTAAATTTTAGTAATGCGAAATATTATATCTATATTGTCCCTGATTTTGCAAATTAAAAACAACGTGGGTCACTTTTAGTTTTACCTTAAATAGCCTCAGCTTTTTTGATTGAAGGACAGAAGGCGGCGACGCCACAGGGATTAAGCGCAGTCTGAAGATCCAATTCAACGAAGCTCCAGGCTGAGTTGAATTTAGCTGAAGACAAGCCCCTGGGCAAGCGTCCGCCTGACGGACTGAAATCTCTCCTTTTCTCAAAAAGAACAGCCGAACAAAATTAGAAAATTTTGTTCGGCCTTCTTTATGATTACTATTTTTTTGTCTTAGTCCCGCTTTTAATTTACTTTATTTATTTTTTAATAGTTCAATGATTTGCGCTGCTTTTTCTTCCAGCTCTTCCTTCACCGAGCCTTCAACATGGCGCTCATTCGGTTTGCGGTTTAAATGGTTAAGGTAATTCTCCATAAATTTAACAGATTGGCTGTAGCGCTCATGGCTGTGGTGATGATTCGCTTGCCTTAGTGTATTACTCAACTGATTTACAAGAGGTCCTTTAACGGCGCCTTCGTTAATGTAACTGTTCATAAGATCCTCAAGCTCAGCGATTGCCTGTTCGGCATTCTGCTCCGGCTGGTCTGCTCCAGCCCTCATTTCTTCAGTAAAGTTATACGTGTAGACAGCACCGCTATTACTGTCTTCAACTAGCTCACCTGTTGCACTGACAGCCAGTAACCCCAGCTTATCAATGTGGTCGGCTCCTTTAACAGAGCTGTTAAACACGACTCTTCCGTTTGTCTCAACAGGTTTGATTGACCAGTTGTACGAGGCATACGGTGTGTAAGGCTCACCAAGCGACTCCAGATAATCCAGAATAACATATCTGTTTTCTACACTCAGGCTTACTAAAGATTCCACTAACGGCGCGTCCAGCCCTTTAAGGTGGTCACCCCCGCCCCCTGCACGATAGTTATTTGTCGCAACTAAGAAGGTCATGTCTGAAGTGACAGGTTCACCTTCATACGTAAGGTTTGTAATTCTTTCCCCTACAGGCTGAGTCACATCGATCTGGTACTCGACACCTTCGATAACGTCGTAATTGAAAGCACTGAAACTTGCAAGCAGTCTTTGATCCTCTGTTTCTTCCGGATCAATTTGTCTGAAGCTTTCTGCTGACCTTTCGAGCCATTGGACCAGGCCATCGCCGTCTACTTCTACGACTTGCAGGGTATTATCGTAAACGTAAATATCCGCTAAGTCTCTTACTTTGATTTCTCCTGCATCAACTTCTGTATACCCACCTCTGTATCCGGCTCTGAATGGAGCAGCTGCGGAAAGTAAAGGTTTGTCTTCATACTCTGTTCCTTTTAAGTAATCTTCAGCAAACCATAACTGCGCATCGTTAACTAACTGTAAAACTTCGTTATCCATAACAAGAGAGAAGAATGTGTTAAAGCTTTCTGTAATAGTACCAACTGCACTGTTCACATAGTCGAGCGTTCTTTCGTGAACATTTGCAATTAAATCAACGATACTTTCTTTAGGCTCGACATCCTCAACCCCTGTCACTTCTGACTTAGAGCTGACAACTGTCCATTCCCCGTTTTCTTCTTTAAGATCCAGTTGGATTGTCCCTAAGTGGCTTCCCCAGGAGCCGGACATTACCGCAGGCACCCCGTGGATTGTTCCTGTCGCATCATCTACTCCCTCAACACGGTCATAGCCGGAGTTTCCAGGGAAAGTCTGGTGCGCGTGCCCCATAACAAGAGCGTCAATCCCTTCTACTTCCCTTGCAAGACTGACTGCCGCATGCTCTGTCTCACGGTCGCCAGTGTTGACACCGGTGTGAGCAAGTGCAATAACTAAATCTGTCTGTTCAGCAAGTTCAGGCACATATCTTTTAGCAGATTCAACGATATGTTCAACTTCTACATTTCCATCAAGGTGGAGGTTATCCCACTGCATGATTTGCGGAGGTGTAAAACCTATTACCCCAAGAGTAATCGTTTTTCCGTCTACTTCGTGTTCAATGATTTCATAAGGCTGGAACCTGTGTTCCTGCAAGTCTGTACCTGCTTCATACACGTTAGCGTTCAGCCATGGGAAATTTGATGTTTCGATAGCATTGTCTAAAAAGTCCAGTCCGAAGTTAAATTCGTGGTTACCAATAGACACTGCCGCATAATCAAGCTCATTAAATGCTTTAATGATCGCTTGAGTTTCACCCGGTTCAAGAGGTTCTATAGACGCTTCCAATTCGCCAAGAAGGCTTCCCTGAAAGATATCCCCATTATCAAATAGAATCGTATTATCATGATTTGCTCTAATTTGGTCAATCAATGTCGCCGTTTTTACTAATCCGTAATTGTCCACTTCTGAATCATTCATGTAATCATAAGGCATAAGATAAGAGTGAATATCCGTGGTCGTCATAATCATCAGTTCATGCACATCATCATTTTCTTCGCCAAATGCTGTCATAGGCATTAAAAACATAAATAACAATGAAACAATAGCTGCTTTCTTAAATACATTTGCCATTTTAGTATTCAACATAAAATACCTCCAAACGTTTTTTAAAGACTTTGGGAACTTAGCTGCGCCACTTAAAATCAGGATACTTATTTGCAAGTTTCCTCCTCTTTCCCCACACCTCCTAAAAAATCAGGCTGCTCCCTCCGCACAATAAAGCTAACTAGCCAGTTGGAAGCGGCTGTCAGCAAATAAACACTATATATTTTAAAATCAAGGCAGGTTGTACAAAGAGAGGTCTGACAATTGCTAAAATTAGTTTACCATATATTTCTGCAAGCCTTTACAAATTTTTATAGAATTTAATAGAATCCTACAAATTAACTATAATTTCCCCTTGGTATTACAAAAAAACAGGGAACCCTAGTTAGTAAGGACCTCCCCGTTTCCAAGTACTTGTATAAATCTGTTTTCGATAAGATCCGGTTTCCTGGAGGCTGGGCTACCCGCCCCGTTTACAAAGTAATTTAATGGCAATAAGCTAATCCGTATTTATCGTAAGTGCCGGTGACATCAATCGCAAAGTCAATGTCTGTTTGTTCTTCATTTAAGATAACAGCTATATGATAAATATTCCCTTCAGTTTCATCCATCACAGAAATGGCGTAACTTCCATATTCTTTGGCCCGGTCCGCAGACTCCACGGATAACCCGTTTATGTCTTTGTCATGCAGATCTTCAATGAGAGCAAGAGCTTTTTCCTCTGCTTCTTTTTTCAATCCGTCTCCATCCGCAAATATGAAAACCCCGGCCATGACGGCTCCTATAAGTAAAAAAGCTGCAGCAATAAGACTGATTAATTTTTTCACTGGCCGCCTCCTCACAAAAAAGCATCTTTTATTATATTATTCCATTATACATAATCCCGCTCTTAATTCCGACTATTTTTATGCGAAAAATTTAATACCATAAACTGGGGGGTCAGACCCCCCAGTTTATGGTATTTAAGTTGACATATGCTCATATATATGTTTAAATTGGTTATTGTGTTTCATTTAAGCACGATCGTTCTGATTAACCGATTCAAGTATTTTTGTAAGTGACCCCGGTCTAATGACATCACTTACACACTATATTGATTTATATTCTGGAATCCTGTGAACACTTCGAGTATGCCTGAGTTACACTGGCGCGGTCTCGGAGCCGCAAGGATGAAAGAGAGGCAGGGCTTTCATTATTTAGTAACAAAAAAAGTCTATTGCAGAGATTTACCGCGGCGGATATCGTCGGTTAGTATCATAGCGAAAAACAGTATAAGCTTCGTTAACTTATATAGAAATTACAAAAGCAGGCTCCCCGGGGGACGCCTGCTTTTTCCAATTTAACAGTAATTTGCTGATTATGCTGTCTGTTTATTTATTTCCGGGCTGCCGCAAACCTTCGTCCTTAAAGCCGTGACCGGTTTGTAAAACGTCTGTATAAGCGGACCGATTCCAAATGCGACGAGCAAAGTTCCCACACCGATTGGCCCTCCAATAAAGAAAGCAACAATAAGAACCGCCACTTCCAGAAACGTCTTGGAAAATGACAAACTTTTACCGGTCAGCTGATGAAATACCATCATTGACTGGTCGATAGGATTACGGGCAAAATCAGACTGCAAATAGCAGGAGATCCCCGCCGCACCGCTTAAAATACCGGTCAGCAGAATGAGCAGCCTGCTCCCCAATCCGGCTGCAGTAAAATCGGCAAAAACGACAAGCAGCCAAAAATCTACTAAACTGCCAATCACAAACATAGTGATAAGCGCAGAAAAGTCAGGCTTTTGTTTTAACAGCAGCCCATTAAGCAGAATAAGGATAAACCCGACAATAAAAGTCCAGCTCCCTACAGTAAGTCCGATATTATATGAAAGGGCAACAAACAGGGCATCCCAGGGGCCGGCTCCTAATCCAGCTGTAATAATCATGCTTATTCCAAAGGATAAAAGGACTAAACCAGTAAAATAAAACCCGCCGATAATTAATCTGTTTCTCATTTTTCTATCTCCATTCTCCATTTTCTTTAACACTGCCAAAACTGTATCTTATCATACTTAATGATGGATAGACGAAAGTTTTTAAGACGAATGGAAAAAATGGGAGGGTCTGCCTAGCTGTTTTCACCACCGGACATCCCCCTATGCCCTCGTTTTTTATTAAAAGCTTTCCAGTCGCAAAAATGCGGACGGGATGGTAAACTCATAGTGTTTCAGATTGATCAAAACAGAAGGAGCGATAATCTTGTCACACAGCAAAAAACTTCTTGTAGCTTCTGCAATTTTCGGGGTTATTGGAGTCATGATGGGAGCCCACATGGCGGGAGCCGGTTCTTATGCTTTGCGTCCTGTCCACGCCCATGTCCTGGTGGTCGGCTGGCTCTCATTATTTTCCTGGAGTATTTATTATAAAGTTTATAAACCCGAAAGAAGCCTCTTAACGACCCTTCACGTTTGGAGTGCCCTTATCGGGTCGGCTGGTCTGAACGCAGGAATGTATGTATTTATGCTTGATACCATTCCCTTACCGGATGTCTTTTCGCTTATTTTCTACATTGCAAGCGGCACAGTTCTGGCTTTAAGTTTTATCCTGTTCCTTGTTTTAGCTGTAAAGGAACCTGATACTGAATAACCGTTGAAGCGCCCCTGCATAACTGACAGGAGCGCTTTTTTATATATCGTTTCTTTCCAGAGATTCGACGGCTTGTCTTACAGACCTGAAAGTAATGAAATTATCAGAGCTAATATCCAATTCTTTCGTTTTCATGGCTATTTGGGGTGTAATTCCTGTAATAATCAATTGAATCCCTTTTAATTTAAGCAGGTCACTTAGCTGAAAAATCCCTATAGTCGCTTCTTCATCCATATTGGTAAATCCAGACAGATCCAGGATTAAATGTTCGGCATTTTCCTTGGCTAACACAGGGAGCACTTTCTCGAAAATATTGCCGACGCGTTCGCCATCTATATTACCAATAAGAGGAAGGACAGAGATACCTTCTCCAACGGGAACAATCGGAGTGGATAATAATTCTATTTCGCGGTAATATTCCTCTACCTGCTTCTGGGCGTGTTTAAAGCTGGTAATATCTTTTTGCATTCCAATAAAGTACCGTTTATTATCTTCTTCGATATAAATTGGATCTATATGGAGCTGATTCCAGAATGGTTCACCATTTTTTTTATAATTCAGTATATCAATAGATGCCGCCTCAAAATTACGAACCGCGTCCTTCAGCTTTTTTATCGCTTTCGGGTCTGTGTCTTCCCCTTGCAGGAAACGGCAGTTCTGTCCCAATACTTCTTCTTCTGTATACCCAGTCAGTTCAGTAAACCCTCTATTCGCATAAATAATCGGGTTGTCCTCCTGGTCTGCGTCCGTAATAATGACTACCAGCTGAGTTCTTTCGAATATTTTATTTTTTATCTCTGGTATATTTTTCACCGTCTCCACCTCTTTTATATTTCATTTCTGAAATGTCTCTCCTGCTCTTATTTTAACCGAACAGTAAACTTTTAGAAAGCAGAGTAAAAAACCAGAATCTGGGGGGACAGACCCCCCAGATTCTGGTTATCCACTATGCTCATGGCTGAAAAGTTCTGATAAGACGAGTGTACACGCTCCTATAACTGAGCCTTCTTCGTCCAGTTCACTTAAAACAATGCGCGTATTCCGGGCGCGTTTACTTAATGCCCTCGTTTTAATTACCTTGTGAACTGGATCCATTAAGAAAGATCCGGCTTTCGAGACACCGCCGCCGACAATAATCATTCGGGGATTGAGAAAATGAATAATGTTCAGCAGCCCGATCCCCAGGTATTCTCCTGTTTCTTCGAGAATTTCGGCAGCAACTGCATCGCCGTCTTTTGCGCATTCATATATTAGCTGGCCATCCAGCTCTTCCAGATCATTTCCCGATCTTTCTTTCAAAAGGGTTTCCCTGTCGTCTTTAACCCTTTCTCTGGCTCTTTCCTTTAATGCATGGCCTGAGGCGAGCATTTGAAAACAGCCTTTATTGCCGCAGGAACATAACGGTCCGTTCAAATCTATCAATGTATGACCAATTTCTCCCGCAAGGTCGTCACTTCCATGAAAGAGTTCATCATGCAGTATAATTCCGCTGCCGATCCCTTCGCCTACATTTAAACAGACAAAATGATCGGTTTCTTTCCCGGCTCCAAACCATTTTTCACCTAACGCTAATGCTTTAGCATCGTTTTCAACTCTTACCGGTAAATTAAAATGATCTTCCAAAACTTGCTTAACCGGTACGTTCTCAAGCTTTAAAGTTGGCGCGTGGACTGCTGTACCAGCTTCATGGTCCACAATCCCGTGCATCGCTACTCCAAGACCAATAAGTTTATCTTTGGCCTCTTCAATTTCCTCCAGAAAAGAAAGAATAATATCCTGTAAAAACTGAAGAAAACTTTCTTCAGTAAGCGATTCTCTATCGGGCATTTTTACTAATTTCCTTTTCAAAATATCAGCATTGAGGTTCGTCAGGGCGAGCCGGACTTTCTTCACGCCCACATCCACACCAATAATATACCTGCTGTTTGAATTAATCGTCAGGAGGATAGGCTTCCGCCCTCCATTAGACGTCCCCGCCCTGCTTTCAAGGACGAGGTCAGCTTTAATTAATTCATTAACAATGTTAGTAACAGTAGGAGGAGTCAACTTAGTTTTTTTAGCTATTTCAGACCTGGAAATAGCACCATTTACACGAATCGTATTTAAGATCAATGACCGGTTCAACGATTTCATTAACTGGAAACTGCCTGTCATACGGGAAGACAAGGTTATTCACCCCCTTAATATTTTTCTTTTTATTCTTTACTCATTTACAGCACTTATAAAACGAAGGAAAGCTTCCTGCCCTTCATTATCGCGCTTAAAGACACCAGCGTGGGCCAATATCGTAGAAAAAACAAGGCCTACTTCCTGCTGCAGAATGTGTCCGACGTTCTCCTGGTTTAATTCAGGGTGCTTTTCTTTTACCTGCCGCCCCCATTCAAGGTGTTTTGAAATGGTTTGATTGGACGCCATTTCTTTTGCAGGGTCATCCGTCAGCAAAGCTTCTGCCAGCTGCATCAGTTCGCTTTTCAGCCTGCCGGGCAGTACTGCAAGCCCCATTACTTCAATCAAACCAATATTTTCTTTTTTAATATGGTGCACTTCCTTGTGCGGATGAAAAATGCCCATCGGATGCTCATCAGACGTCCGGTTGTTTCGAAGCACCAGGTCCAATTCATACTTCTTGTCCCTGTATCGCGCAATCGGCGTAATCGTATGATGCGGTGTATCCCCTGTTTGTGAATACACTCCAACCGTTTCGTCATCGTAAGCCTGCCATTTTTTCCTAATCATCTCGGATGCTTGTACAACTTGATTCTTGTCTGAACCTTTCACACGGAGAACAGACATTGGCCACTTCACTTTACTGACTGTCACTCCTTGATAATCCTTCAAATGCTCTGTTTCTTCTTCCTCAGCACTCGCCATAGGAAACTCATATTTCCCCGCCTGGTAATGGTCATGGCTCAAAATCGATCCGCCGACAATTGGAAGGTCCGCATTAGAACCAATAAAATAATGAGGATACTGCTGAACGAAATCCAACAGCCTCTGAAACGTATTTACTGTAATCTTCATCGGCTCATGTGCCGCTGACAGGACAATCGCATGCTCATGGTAATAGACGTAAGGTGAGAACTGAAGGTGCCATTCTTCACCATTAAGATCGACAGGAATGGTCCGCAGATTTTGCCTTGCCGGGTGATTGAGCCTGCCTGCATACCCGACGTTTTCTTTACAAAGAAGGCATAACGGGTAATTGGATGTGGATGCTTTCTTTGCTGCTTCAATTTCCTTTGGATCTTTTTCAGGTTTGGAAAGATTAATCGTAATATCCAAATCCCCATATTCAGTTGGTGTTTTCCAGTTCATATTTTTTGCAATCCTGTTACGGCGTATATAATGAATGTCCTGATTCCATTCATAAAACCAGGCGGTAGCCGTTTCTATCCCGTCTGATTCTTCTTTTTTCCTGAAATCAGCTGTGACCCCGGAAGGCCGCTTCGCAAATACAGCCATTAACTTTGTATCAAGTAAATCTCTTTCTGTCACCGTATTGCTTGCCAGCCGTTCTTCCTTGGCTGCCCAATCCAGTATATCGTCAAGGATGTCAGCAAGAGAACGATTTTCATTCTCTTCATCAAGAGGCGCCTTATCAGCCTCATCAATCTCAAGAATCTCCATGAGCTGATTTTTACAAAAAACAGCGTCTTCCTCATCAATTAAATCTTTATTTACAGCATATTGTACCAGTTCATTTAACCGTTGATCTATTGTCATACTCTCATCTCCTTACGCGTTGGATTGGTAACCTCCGGGGTGACGCTGGTGCCATGCCCACGCTGTTTCAATAATTGATTCCAGATCCGCATATTCCGGTTTCCAGCCCAGGATTGTTTTTGCTTTCTCCGATGATGCTACAAGTACCGCAGGATCTCCGCTGCGGCGGGGTGCGATCTCACGGGGAATCTCTCTTCCGGTCACTTTGATTGCTGTATCTACGACTTCTTTTACGCTGAAGCCATTGCCGTTTCCAAGGTTGAAAACTTCAGAAGAACCGCCGTCACGAAGATAATCCAAAGCAATCAAATGAGCCTGAATAAGGTCTTTCACATGTATATAATCACGGATGCATGTCCCGTCCGGTGTATCATAATCGTCACCGAAAATCATTATTTTTTCCCTCTGTCCCAGAGCGACCTGCAGCACGATAGGGATCAAGTGTGTTTCCGGCTTATGGTCTTCGCCAATATCGATTGTCGGGTGCGCCCCGGCGACGTTAAAATATCTTAATACTACGTATTTTAAGTCATACGCTTCAGCACACCATTTCAACATCCGTTCTATAGCCAGCTTCGTTTCGCCATAAGGGTTCGTCGGAGCGGTCACCTCTGTTTCTTTAATAGGTACGTTTTCCGGTTCCCCGTAAGTGGCCGCAGTAGAAGAAAAAACGATGTGTTTAACGCCGTACTCAGTCATTTTTTTCAGCAGGCTTAACGCGCCATAAACGTTGTTGTCATAATACTGAAGAGGCTTCTCCATACTTACGCCTACAAGTGAATCAGCCGCAAAGTGAATAACTGAGTCAATGGCGTGATTTTGGAAGATATGATCGAGAATCTTTTCGTCTCTTAAATCACCTTCATAAAACACTGCCTCTTTAAGAACAGCTTGTTTGTGGCCTGTCTGCAGGTTATCGAGGACCACCACTTCTTCATTTTTTCCCAGAAGCTCTGCTGCCCCATGACTGCCGATGTAACCTGCTCCTCCGCAAATTAATACTGCCATTTCTTTCACTCTCCTTTTATGTTGGTTCTGCTATCTCAAGCTCCGGCTTTTTAGCCTTTAGTCGACATTGTTCCCTAACTCCCTTGTCCCGTCGCCAATATCCACCACATAGAACTCTGTCTCAATCCCTGTACGATTTTTATAAGTGTCAGCAATTCTTTTTAAAGTTTCCTCAAGACCTTCCTCTTTAATTAAATTAACTGTACATCCGCCGAAGCCTGCCCCGGTCATGCGTGCTCCAAGAACAGTCTCTTCCTTCCAGGCGGCTTCTGTCAAAGCGTCTAAATGGTCACCTGTCACTTCATAATCATCTCTTAACGAACGATGGGAATCATTCATCAGCTGGCCGAAAGCCGATACATCTCCTTCTTTCAGCGCCTGATGAGCTTTAATTGTCCGGGCATTTTCTTCAACGGCATGCTTAGCACGGCGGGCTGCTGTTTCACTTTTAATCACCTGGCGATTAGCACTGAACTCCTCAGGCGACAAATCACAAAGGTTTTGAATTGAAACAGCTTTCTGTAAATCAGCCAATGCTTCTTCACACTCCCGGCGCCGTTCATTATATTTTGAATCCGCAAGACCACGGCGTTTATTTGTATTGGCAAGAACAAGCTTAACCCCTTCCAGTTTTACCGGAGCATAGCTGTAGTCGAGTGTATTGCAGTCAAGAAGAACAGCGTGATCCTTCTTTCCCATACCGATGGCAAATTGATCCATAATGCCGCAGTTTACTCCGATATAGCGGTTTTCTGCCCGCTGGCAAAGCTGAACCATCGGAATACGGTCCATGCCGAACACGTTCTGGGCATCCCACGCAATCGCCATTGCGAGTTCAATTGAGGCAGATGACGAGAGTCCTGCTCCGTTAGGAATGTCTCCGTAAAAATACGCATCAAACCCTTTTCCTCCCGTGAAGCCTTCTTCACGGAACATATAAATAACTCCTTTAGGATAATTCGCCCAGTCGTGAGACTCCTCATAATCCAGATTATCAAGCGACGTCTCAATGATCCCCAGGTCAGGGAAATTATCTGAATAAAAGCGAAGTTTCCTGTCTTCTCTTGGTCTGATGACAATATACGTCCCCACACTTAATGCACATGGGAATACATACCCGCCATTATAGTCCGTATGCTCCCCGATCAGATTCACCCGTCCCGGTGACAAGTAAACTTTCGGACGCTCGTTTGTCTGAAACACTTCCTGAAACGATGAAATAAGGTTTTCACTCATCTTTTTTCACTCCCGTAAAAAATTATTGGTTGGTAATGCGAAGCCTTTCTTTATTAAATTATTTAATTAATTAGTTATATCTTATTTCCTTCTCATTTTTTAGTATACAACATAATAAATGAGAATGGAATCTTTATTAATAAATTTAATTAACTTTTAAAATTGTTGGTTGAAAGCTGAAGGGCGTGTTTTACAGGGGTGAGATTTTTGTCGAAATTTGTTATACGGTAGAGTTCGGGAGTTATACGGTAGAGTTGTACTTTTATAATGTAGAGTTCAGCATTTATACGGTAGAGTCCCTCAGCTATACGGTAGAGTTCCAAATTTATACGGTCGTACAGTTATATGGCAGAGCTCTAAAGGTAATAAAGGGCTGCTATTTTAGCAGCCCTTCCCCCTATATCGTCCACTTGTCAATTGTCACGCCAGTTAAATACCAGCCGCCATTGTTCTCTGCAAAAGAAAGAATCATGTTAGCCCAGTTCAGTTCCTCATCTGTCTCAGAGACATAATAACTGACGAACTCTCCATCGGGATAAACTTCTTCTACATTCACTTCGATATGGCCCCTGCTCTCTATTTCATTGACAAGTATTTCTTCTGCCTCCCGGCTGAAGTCACGGATATATACATAGTCTTCATAATACTCAGATGGGGTGAGAATAATTGGCTCACCTGATCCATCCTGAATTCCCCATTCATATTCTTCTTCATCCTCTGCAAACTCCTGAACCTCTTCCCTGCTGAACGTTAAATGCTCTTCAGGGTCTACGTGGCCGTAAGGAGAAAAACGGACGCCTTCCTCCGGGTGGACATAGTTTGCCAGACTTTGATAATCTTCATTCTCCAATGCAATTACGACGTCATCAGCCTTGTCGCGAAGTTCGTCATCCCCTGTTACTACGCTGTCCCCGTCGTTTTCGTTTCCCCTGTCATTTTCTGCATCATCTTCTTCAGTGCTGTTTTCCTGTTCATTCACCTGCTCTTCCAATTTTTCCATTTGTTCTTCCTTTTCAGCTAACTGTGCTTCTGTTTCTTTAAGTGCTGATTCTGTTTCTGAGAGATTTTGTTCCAGATCTTCAACTTCTGCCTCAAGCTGCTCAGTGCGATCACCGGTTGCCTCTCCGTTTCCATTGTTGCAGGCACTTAATACCAGCAGAGCACTTCCTGCGGTGAAGACTGATTTCCCTGGAGTAACCATTCAATCCCTCCATTAGTTATGTTACAGAACTTATTCCACTTGTTAAAAAATGTTAAACAGCCGCTTGTATCACTTAAGCTTCATCCTTTTTCTTTTTCCCGAAATAAAACAGGCCAAGAAGCAGCCAGCCAGTCATAATAATTGCTGCCACAATTAGGGAAGGAACAGGGCCGACAGCGATTATTAAAGGGACAGAAGCCGCTGTAACAAAACCTCCGCCTACAAAAATATCAAGCATCAGCTGTTTATAGCTGAATCCTTCTTTTGCGGGTGATTTAGTATTCGGGTCAGCCAGCTTTATTAACAGCAAACCTGCAGCGCTCATTCCCATCGCCTGACCTAAGTCGCCTATTGCCCGTTCAAACCAGTGATCTGTCATAATCTTAGGGGCAATAAACAGGAAGGCAAATAAGTTCCAGGCAATCGCAGTGACAGCCATAAGCAAAAATGGAATGAAGTGTTCTCCAATGACTGCAAGAGACAACGTTGCGATCGCTGAGGCTATCAGCAGATCCAGGGCAAGCCCCTGAATTCTGTTTACTACCCCTCGGTCTACCACGTTGTATTTAACAAACTTTGAAAGAAACAGCTGGACAATAACGGCACCGATCATAGCAAGCGGGAACAAAGGCAAATGGGTAAAAATTTCGATTTGCTCGATCCAAAGTGCCTCTTCAATCAGGATAATTCCCTCAAGAAGAACATAACCGACAGCAATAGCGACGCCAATGTAGCCCAGGTGGACGGTTAGCGTTTCAATAAATTCGGAGCGGGTTGTTTTTCTGCCAGCCGGTTCATCTTCCTGATTTTCTTCCGCAATAATCCCCCGTTTTTTTTCTTCGGATATATCACCCGGGTTTTCCAGTATAGCTGTCTTTCCTTTTCTGGCTCCCCAGTTGATCAGGCCCATCCCTAAGAAAACCACGCTCAGCACTCCGATTGTTGCTAATCCAACAGCAAGGTGCCTTCCTTCTTCAAATCCTACCCCTTCAAATGTTCCAGCTAGACCCGCAGCTGTCCCGTGTCCGCCTACAAAGCTGATTTCAAGAAGAGCCCCTGCGGCCGGATTCATGCCGAAAAAGGGAGTCAAAACTAAAAGAGCAAGAGTAATCCCCACGACATACATGCCCCATGAAATAAAATGGGCAAATGTAATCTGGGGGCCGGATATTTCCCACATTTTTTTTACTGAAGGAAAGGTCATTCCAAGAAACAGTGATGCAAATATAACGTTAATTAAAAGTCCCGGAAGTGTGCTCCAGATCTCCACCATGACTTCAGGGAACAAACCTCCGCTGTCAAACAGATTGATGCCCAGCCTGCCAAGCACTTCCGGACCTATAAGTAAACCTAACAAACCGGCAATCATCGAACTCGGTATAAAAAAGTTTTGGAATAAAGGTGTAAACACACGTATCCATTTACCAATTAAAAGCAGAATGCCGAGAATTATAAGGCTAAAACCTGCGACTTCCGGTGTAAGCGCCATACCGCTCCCCCCCTAATAAAAATAGCGTCCTTTGTCGTATAGTGTCTGTATACCATTTATTAGGAGCATTAAAACGGCGGAATTATAAATCATTAATGATTCATGCCATCGGCTGATTCCCGCTCAGTCTCTTTTTTGCTATGATATTAATTCAGTTTAAATTTAAGAAAGGAAAAACACAGCATGAGATATTTCACTCATATTACCACTTCATTATCGGCGGTAGTGTTACTTGGCGATGCTATCCCTGTAAATGTAGACACAACTTCCACACTTGCAGTTTCCGGACTTTTGCTTGGCTCTGTCCTTCCTGATATTGATGAAAGCAGATCGTGGATCGGCCGGAGAATTCCGGGGTTATCCTCCATCACTAAAACACTGTTTGGCGGACACCGCGGGCTCACTCACTCAGGGCTTATCCTTCTCCTAATGGCAGCCGGGACGGCTCATTTTTCAAATGAATTTCTTCTTGGCCTGTTTCTTGGTGTTATTTTGCATATTCTTGCAGATTTCTTTTCCGTCGGAGGCATTCCTCTTCTTTACCCTTTCTCTAAAAAACGCTCCCAGATCGCTCTGTATCGGACAGGCACATGGAGCGAAGGTGTGATTTTGGTTGCCGGTGCAGCTGTATTAGTAAATCATTTATTGCCGCTGTTTTAAAAATATTTTTGGAGAAAGAAGATGCTGGCGGGAAGCGAGCATCTTCTTTGACTTATATAAAGCTCCCCTTTATACTTTATTTTTGTAAGTACTAAACTTTTTTATTGTAAAATGAATGGAGGAACTGAAAATGTCAAAAGTATTATTTATTAAAGCTAATCCAAGACCTGAGGATCAATCTGTAAGTGTTAAAATGTATAATACATTTATTTCAAACTATAAGAGTGAAAATCCTGAGGATGAAATCGAGGAGCTTGATTTATTTCAGGAAAATTTACCTTACTACGATACAGATAAAATTAACGGCATGTTTAAACAAGCCAGTGGCCTGGAGTTAACACCCGCTGAGCAGGAAGCTGCTGACACAGTTAACACTTATTTAAACCAATTTCTTGAAGCTGATAAAGTCATGTTTGCTTTTCCTCTTTGGAATTTTACCGTGCCAGCTGCGCTCCATACCTACCTGGACTACCTGGCTCAAGCCGGAAAGACGTTTAAATACACGGCAGAAGGACCTGTCGGCCTGTTAACAGATAAAAAAGCCGTGTTATTAAACGCACGCGGCGGAGTCTATTCTGAAGGTCCTGCACAGTCCGCTGAGATGGCTGTTAATTATGTTAAAAACTTACTGGCTTTCTGGGGAATCACAAATATTCAAACAGTCATCGTTGAAGGCCATAACCAGTTCCCGGATAAAGCGGAAGAATTGATTCAGGAAGGCATTAAGGAGACAGCAGCGGCAGCACAGCAGTTTTAATTAAGTGAGGTTGACTGCCGGCTACAATTAAACGGTATGCAGCTCCTGCGGAAAACGAATTAAAACGAGAGTCTTCAGCGCAGTCTTTCCGGGCTGGCCTGAAGCGAATCCGGGGAAAGCCCAGTAACGGGTTCTTCTTAATGACTCTGCTTACTAAAACAAGGGTGTCACCAAATGACTTTGGGACGCCCTCTTTTTTTTATCCGAAAAAAAGTTTAAAGAATCCCATACTGAACAAAACAAAAAATGGAAGAAGATTCCCATACTGCTGATATTTAAAAACCCTGGAATGATGGGCTAAGAAAAGTCCGAACAGAAAAAACAGGGCAAATTGAATGCCTGCAAAAACAGGAAAATAAGTGCCTATGGCATCAAAACCGGCCAACAGCCCAAACCCTATATTGTCTACATTTATAATAAGGAAGATTTTAAGAGCCACAGCACGTTTGAAAAGCCCTTCGCCATCTATTAAATGAAATACACTGAGAATGAGCAGGAAAACCCCCGATATTTTATTAAAAAGGTGAAAAGGAATGACGTCTTCCAAAACAAGGCCAATCTGATAAAAAGCCCATAAAATGAGAGCCGTGCCCACAGTCAGCAGCAGAAAATGAATTAAGGGAAAATACTGCTTCCTGTACCCGATCAGCCACCCCCATATAAATCCGTCGAAACTTATAAAAAAAATCATGAACAACGTTGAGAAAAAAGCCATCTCCTCCACCGCCTCCCCCACATTTATATGCTTGCCCGCACCAAAATATAAGACATGGAATTAAATGGGGGGTCTGACCCCAAATCTTCAGGTTTAATTATTATAAATAGGTGGAAAATAACAAAATAGGTTTTGAATAATTTATTCAAAAAGGAAGGGATGATTAAGTAATGGACGCAAAAATGCAAGAATTAATTGACGGATTAAATGAGGACTTAGCTAACGAGTATGCAGCAACAATCATGTATACGTACAACGCAGCAGTTGTAACAGGATTATACCGCCAGGTACTCAAGCCATTTTTCGAAGGAGAAGTCGCAGATGAGGCCGGCCACGCGCTTTACCTGTCTGAAAAAATTAAAACATTGGGCGGAACTCCAACAACTACACCTGCACCTGTTAAACAGCTCACTGATGTAAAAGACATGCTTGAAGAAGCTATGCAGGCTGAGATTGACACTATTAACCGTTATGAAACACGTAAAGAACAGGCAGAAGCTTTAGGTTTAACTGAACTGACAGTCAAACTGGATGATTTCATCGCTGATGAAACAGGCCACAAAGAAGAAATGGCCCGTCTGCTTGAAGATTCCCGTTTCTAATAAGACATGACATTAAGCTCCTCTTAATCCTAAGAGGAGCTTTTTTACTGCTCGCTTCAAAAATAAATAATTTATTTCTCTGCTTCTTCAATCTCCAGATTTTTTCACTCTTTCATTTCTGTCAGATGCCTCTTTTTGTAACTAACCAAAAACATATAGTATGGGTTTGAACCGAACTCAATCCGGTACTTAAGTGCCCAATAAGGGCTCAAGGTGTTGTGAAACCTATAAGTGTGTTACTGTTAAACTAAGGCAGAAATGAAAGGAGCTCATATATGGAGCTTATTATTTACACAAAGCGGTTAATAGTTGCTGCCTGTTCTCCTCAGTTTTTTCCTGTCATGCAGACAGAGTCTTATAACCAGCGTCCCCATATTTCAGCTCACTTGAACAGCCTGAAGAAAGATCCTTCTTTATATGGCTGGGGACCGTGGCTTATTCTTCTAAGAAAAAATTCCCGGGTTATAGGTGACATAGGGTTTAAAGGAAAGCCTGATTCCAAAAAATCAATAGAAGTAGGATACGGCATCATAACTTCTGAACGGAACAGGGGCTATGCCACAGAAGCCTTGGAAGCTTTGGTTAATTGGGCTTTTTATATTAAAAATGTCAAATGTATCACAGCTTTATGCCGGCATGATAATTATTCATCTATCCGCGTGCTCGAAAAAATGAAAATGGTAAGGTTAAAAGAAGAACACCAGATGATTCACTGGCATTTGAAAGCCAATTTAAAAACGCCCTCATGAGCAGGGCGTTTTTTTGCCGGGTTAAAGAAAGCTTGTTTATAACCGTCTTTCCTATTGGCTCTGTTAAACTATGTTGTTCGACATTTACCTTTAACAAACCATGCCTGTCTAAAGCAGGTTTATTTTCTTTTCAGGTTCCTTCGTCTGCAACTCTTCCTTATCGAATCCGAGCCACTCAGAAAATTCCTCCATGGTCGGATAACGGTTATAAAAAGCGAGTTTGCCGTCAACAACAACTGCTGGAAGCGCATCAGGCCCCTCTTTTTCTAATAGCTCATTAACTCCTTTATGAGTAACAAACGGGTCCGGCTCCTGGGCTAAATTATATCTTTTAACGTTGTATCCGTTATTTACAAGTTTTAGATGCAGCCTTGAAATACGCGTTAGCTCAGGGTCTACATCCGGTCCGCAAACGCCTGTAGGACAGCAAAGCGCCGGGTCAAAAATCTCAATTTTTTTTCCATGGTTATCACCCTTGTTTTTTTGGAATAGTTGTACAAATCACGCGTTTACCATTTGAATTTAAGTCTTCTACTTCATGTTTCTTTGAAGGAAGATCTGCTAATATCCTTTTTAACATCTCCAGGTTCGGGTAGTCTTCGTTAAGACTGTAAAACTTCCATTGACCCTGGCTTCTGATTTTAATTAAAGAAGCTTCACGCAGTTTTTTCAGGTGCTGGCTGACTGCAGGCTGGCTCATCCCTAACAAATCAATTAGATTACAGACGCACAATTCATCTTCATACAAATACAGAAGAATTTTTAGCCGGTTTTCATCATTCATCATTTTAAATAAACGGGTATATTCCTCTAACGAACTAGACTTTGTTAACTCCACCGCCATACACCCTTTCTTTTTTAATGTATATAAAAATTTTATTATATAACCAATAATTTATATTCTACCAGTTTACTCCCTAACCTTCAAATATATTCGGCAAAGAAGGCAGTAAGTGGGGGTCATAACTGGGGGTCAGACCCCCCAGTTACTGGAAAAGCTGGTTCTGCGGGAGAACCAGCTTCAATAGCCTTATATTTAATTTTCAGGATCTTCCCCTACGATTTTCGCTTCGAGTTCAAGGTCTACTCCGAAGTTTTCTTTCACTTTATTTCGGACCATTTCAATTGTCGCGATATAATCAGTTGCTGTACAGCTATTTTTATTTACAATAAAACCGGCGTGTTTTGTAGAAACTTCTGCACCGCCTACGCCTTTTCCCTGAAGCCCGCTGTCCTGAATCAGCTTTCCTGCAAAATATCCCGGCGGGCGCTTAAATACGCTTCCTACAGAAGGGAATTCAAGCGGCTGTTTGGATTCTCTTTTATAAGTAAGGTCCGCCATTGTTTCTTTAATTTGCGCTGGATCTCCCTCTTCCAGATTAAACACCGCTTCCAGGACGATATATTTCTTTTTCCCTATTATACTCGTGCGGTAATCCAGTTCGAGCTCATCTTTTTGAAGCGTAAGCAGCTCTCCATCCTGCGTTACCACCTTGACATGGTCAATCACATCTTTTACTTCACCGCCGTAAGCCCCGGCGTTCATAACCATTGCCCCGCCGATCGACCCCGGGATGCCGCAAGCAAACTCCAGACCCGTTAAGCCGTGTATCAGAGCTAGTTGAGACGCGTCTTTGATATTTGCTCCTCCCTGGGCAATCAGCTGTGTCCCTTCTACTTTCAGACCTGACAGCCGGGCTAAATGTAAGACCAGCCCCCTTAAGCCCCCGTCCCGGACGATCATATTTGATCCATTTCCAAGAAGCATAAAGGGTAAATCATGTTTATTTCTTAACCTGACTATTTCTGCCACTTGCTCATGCGTTTCAGGAATAACAAACAAATCAGCTTTACCGCCAATCTGTGTAAGAGTATGTTTACTCATGGGTTCATCTTTTAAAACATTCTCTTCGCTGCAAATCGTGATTAATTCTTCATAGATGTTATTAACGTGCATATATTTTCCCTCTTTTAATTTAGTTATTATGATATTATAATCATTTACCTTAAAAAGTTGAACAAAAGAATTACTTTAACCTCACATGTTGTTTTCGTACGTTATTATTTTAAACAACTTAGTCCTTAAAACCAAGTCTTAATAAAGGAAACGTCACCTTTTAAACGGTTTTCACACATTTTCAAGGCCAAAATACTCTATTTTTTAAAATTTCATTGACATTAAAACCACAGGGGTTATATAATTCACATGTTGAAAATATAAAACCTCGTTAGGTGAGGCTCCTGTATGGAGATACGCTACTGCCCAAAAACGTCCAAAGACGCCAATGGGTCAACAGAAATCATCGACATAAGGTGATATCTAATGTAGCTGGCTCCGCCCTATGCCATACAGTGCTAAAGCTCTACGAATGGAGGCTCGTGGCGGTCTGGTTCGCCACGCTTAGTTAAAATCGGACTTTAACACCTTCATTCTGAGATGAAGGTGTTTTTTTATTTCCAGCAGCTGGGGGGTCAGACCCCCCAGTTACTGGAAAAATAAACGAAAGGTAAGGAGTGATGTGGAATGGACTCGGTTCCCGAACCCAGTTTAAAATTTGTGAAATTTGTAAAAAGAATACTAACAGGGGCCCATTCACTCACTCTTTTGATAATGGCGTCCCCCTTATAAACAAGGAGGCCCCACAACATGGTTAAACTAACTGAACAAAACCGTGAAGAGTATGCACAATCTGTTATAGGGGCTGTTGATGCCGGAAATATTCAGCAGTTCCGCCAGCTCTTCTTTGAATTGCATCCTCAAGACCAGCTTGATATCTACTTGACTATGAATAAAGAGCAGAGAAAGCATTTATACGACTATCTTTCTCCAGACGAATACGCTGAAGTGTTTGAGGAATTAAATATTGACGAACAAAAACACTATTTACAGGAATTAGACCAGACTTACGCCCAGGACGTTATCTCTCATATGGCTGCCGATGATGTCGCAGATTTCCTTGGAGAAATGAACGAATCAAAAGCTTCCGCCATTATCGAAGGTCTTGAAGAAGAAGACGCACGTGACATCAAAGAGCTGCTCGGCTATGAGGAAGACACAGCCGGTGCAATTATGACTAAAGAGTTTATCAGCCTGCGTGCCAGCTCAACAATCAGAGAGGTTATTGAACTATTAAGACAGGAAGGCCCAGATGCTGAGACGATCTATTACCTCTATGTGACCAATGAAAAACATGAACTTGTCGGAGTGGTTTCCTTACGGGATCTTATTACAGGCAACCCTGATGACCTGGTCGAAACGGCTATGAGCAGCCGGGTTGTGTCAGTTAAAACAAATGAAGACCAGGAAAACGTCGCCCGTCTTTTCAAAAAATACGACTTCCTTGCCGTTCCGGTTGTAACAGGAAACCGTAAATTAGTTGGGATTATCACAGTGGACGATATCCTGGATGTCATGGAAGAAGAAGCGACAGAGGACCTCGGCGAATTTGCCGCTTCACGTGGCGCGACAGATTTAAAGATTTCTCCTTTCACTGCCGCAAAAAAACGCGCGCCTTGGATTATTCTTCTCATGTTTTTTGGAATGGTTACGGCCAATGTCATTGGTCAATTCGAAGAGACTCTGGAAGCAGTCGTTCTTCTCGCAGGATTTATTCCATTAATTATGGACTCTGCAGGTAATACAGGGACTCAGTCACTCGCTGTAGCCGTCCGTTCCCTTGCCCTTGGTACTCTTGAGAAAAAAGGGCTTGGAAAAATGGTGCTGAGAGAATTCAGCACAGGTATTATGCTTGGTTTAATGTGTGCTGTCACACTAATGATAATCATACCAATCCTTCACGGAAGCGTATGGCTTGCTTTTATTGTCGGCACTTCCATTTTCTTGTCTCTAAGCATTGCTACTGTAATCGGTACGATTGTGCCGTTAGCTATTAACAAAATGAAACTGGACCCCGCTATCGCATCAGGGCCGTTTATCACTACAGTAAATGACATTATCGGCTTGTTAATCTATTTTTCTATTGCGACAGCTTTATTAACTTATCTCTAATCAATTACAGACCTAAAAGATCCCCGGAGCCTGAAACGATTCAAGGCTGCCCGGAAGCATTTACTATAAATATAACAATTTAATATTCCCTTACGTTAGGTGAGGCTCCTGTATGGAGATACGCTGCTGCCCGGAAATGTCGAGAGACACCAACGGGTCGAACAGGAACACATCGTTAAGGTGGTTCTTAACGCAGCTGGTGTTGCAACCTTATGCCATACAGTGCTAAAGCTCTACGGAGAACTGTCTTTCAAATGTTTTTTGGAAATCCCTCTTCTCTTGTAGAAGGGGGATTTTTTATTAGGAGGTGACCGGATATGATCTTATTACAGCTTGAATTTCTCCTGCAGCTTTTTCTTGCCAGTTTGTTCGGGCTTTTCATGGGAATTGACCGTCAAATGAAACATAAACCTTTAGGGTTAAAAACGTGTACCATTATAGCTACAGCCAGTTGCCTGTTAACAATTGTTTCTGTTCAGTCATTCCACACATTTGCGTCGTCCGTCTACAGCAATATGGACCCTATGCGGCTGGCTGCCCAGATCGTCTCAGGGATAGGTTTTATAGGGGCAGGAGTGATTTTACGCCGAAATAATGATGTCATTTCAGGATTGACCAGCGCTGCGCTTATATGGACCGCAGCCGGGCTTGGCATCGCCATCGGCGCCGGTTTTTATTTGGAAGCTTCCGCAGGGTTTTTGCTTATTATGTTTTCAATTAATATTATCCCTAATCTTATCAAAAGAATTGGGCCGGCAAGCCTTCGGACGAGAGATGTCTCAGTCAAAGCACTCATGCACCCAAACCAGAGGATGACCGATATAATTAAAGCTATTGAGTCAGGCAGCAACGGCAACGGCCAGATCCACATCCGTCATATGAAAATAACCGATACTCCAGAAGGGAAACAGCAGCTGGATTTGAAATTAAATGCTCCGGAAGACCAATATACCTCCGAAATTTATTATTTAATAAAAAAAATTGATGCTGTCATTACTCTGGAAGTCGAACATTTATAAAAGAAAGAGGTGTTTAACTTGAAACTCTCACTTCACAACCGCCAGGAATACACTTACTATCTGCTTTTTTACTTGAAAAACGGAAAGTATGACCTTTTTAATAAAGACTTTCTGCGCCTCCATCCTGCCGACCAGGTAGCATTCATTGAAGAGTGCAGCGAGGGACTGAGAAAAACAATTTACAGTCTTCTATCAGTCGATGACTTAAAAGAATGTTTTCCTTCCCTGGCTTTCCCATTGCAAAAAGAGCTTTTTGTTTATTTGGAGGAAAACGATCTGAAGAACCTTCTTAATGGGTTATCCCAGGATGATTTGGCGGATTGCCTGCAGCAGCTTCCTGACCATATCAGTCATTATTACTTACTGAAACTCGGTATAAATGAAGCCAAAGAAATGGAAAAGCTCATGGGTTATCCTGCCGGGTCTGCCGGGGCACTCATGACTACCGAATTTCTAACTTTAAATGAAAATGATACGGCTGATTCTGTATTAACCTCAATCAGGAAGACAGGCAAGCTAAAAGGAACGGTCTATTACCTGTTTGTCACTGGAGAAAACACCTCAAGCCTGATCGGTGTTGTCTCTCTTAAAGAAGTTTTAACTGCATCCCCGGAAGTGCCGTTAAAATCGCTTATGACCACCGATTTTTTGTCAGTAACCCCCTCAACTGATGAAACACACGTTTATCAAATCTTCCAAAGGTATGGTTTGCTTGCATTGCCTGTCCTTGAAGACAGCCGCCTTGTTGGCATTATTACGTTTGATGATGCTATGCGGGCAGCCTTATCTGAAAGTGTCACCAATCTTCCGAAACGGAAAGTTCTTAAGCCCCATCGTACGGCCGGCAAAAAATCGTTTAAGATGAAATTCTTCTCGATTTTTACGTAAAAAATCTTCTCAGATGTTAAAATAGACGCAATCCGATCTTAAATGAGGTGAGAGCTTGTACACAGTATTTTCAACCTTTGACGTGCCGGCTGAAAAAGCGGAGGAAGTCATTGATATATACAGAAACCGGTCCCGTATAGTGGATGAAGCGCCGGGATTTGTTGATTTTTACCTGCTTCAGAACGACAAAAATGCCGGCGAAATTACTGTTCAGCTTTTTTTTGAATCAAAAGAAAGTTATCTTGAATGGGTCCGTGGAGAAGACTTTAAGAAAATTCATGATCTGGAGAAAAAATACCCCGACCAGGAACTTGCCCAAATCGTGCCTAAAGTCGGCCAATTTAAAGTAGTGGCCAGATAAATTCACTCTGCAGGCTGCAGTAAGAGGCTGGCACAAAAGAATAGTAATCAAAAAGAAAGCCGAACAAAATTTTTGAATTTTGTTCGGCTTTCTTTTTGAGAAAAGGAGTGATTTCAGTCCGCCAAGCGGACGCTTGCCCAGGGGCTTGTCTTTAGTTTCAGCCTCATTACTGTCTCGTCTGGTCGAGAGTATTTAACACAGAAGGACGTGTATTTTTCATCGGCATAGGCGTCCTGAACAGAATATCAACAAACGCTTTTCCGTTAAATGGAATGAACGGCCATAAATATGGCGTATTCATCGTTTTTAAACTTGCCAAAGAAATAATAAACAGAGCGGTCCCGCCTACAAAACCTGCAACCCCAAATAAAGAGGTCGCAACGAGCAGCAATATTCTTATAATCCTGTTTGATATACTCATCTCATAACTAGGTGTCGCATAGCTCGACAAGGCCGCTAAAGCAATATAAAGAATTACTTCGTGCGTGAAAAGGCCTACCTCAATGGCAACCTCCCCTATCAATATAGCCGCGACAAGACCAAGGGCGGTGGCAAGCGCGTTCGGTGTATGAATGGCCGCCATCCGCAAGATTTCCAGCCCCACTTCAGCTATCAGAAACTGGGCGATAAGCGGAACGGCTCCAGTATCATCCGGGCCGATGTAATCCACAAAGTCCGGGACTATTTCAGGAACTGTCGCATACAAAAACCATAGCGGCAATAAAAATATTGACGACCAGACAGCGATAAACCGGACCCACCTTAGAAAAACACCAATAACTGGCTCCTGACGGTATTCTTCGGCATGCTGCAGGTGATGCCAGTAAGTGGTTGGGCAGATCATTACGCTCGGTGAACCGTCGACAAAGATAAGCACATGCCCTTCAAGCACATGAGTGGCAGCTGTATCAGGCCTTTCCGTGTATCTGACTAACGGGTATGGAAGCAGATTCTTCTTAAACATAAACTCTTCCACCGTTTTTTCTGCCATCGTCAACCCGTCTATTTTTATTGCCTCCAATTTTTCTTTTACTCTTTTAATTAACTCAGGATCTGCCACACTGTCTATGTAAGCGATGGAAATGTCCGTTTTTGACCTGCGTCCGACCTGCATAAACTCCATGACAAGTGACCGGTCCCGAAGCCGTCTTCTCATTAGACCGGTGTTAAATACTAGAGTCTCAACAAATCCGTCACGCGGGCCGCGAACCACCCGTTCAATATCCGGTTCTTCCGGGGACCTGCCGGGATACTCCCTGATGTCCACGAGAATTGCTTCCTCACAGCCTTCAATAATAAACGCCGCCTGTCCCGCCAGCGTCTGGCTGATGACCTCCTCCAAATCCTCTGTTGTCTCCACTTCCAAATGAGGGATCAGCTTCTGGACAAGAATGGTTATCGGATCACCTTCCAGGTCCTCCTTATTTAAAAAGGATAAATGCCTCATGATATGGACCATCACTTCGTCTTTTGCAAAGGCATCGACAAAGAACAGCCCGAACTTCCGCTCACCATAAACGAGCTTATGGTGAATGAGATCAAAGTTATCTTCTATTCTCATTTCTTTTCTTAAGTACTCTATATTTTCTTCAAATGTATCAAAAAGGGGTTTTTCAGTCCCGCTCATTTTAAGTCCACCTCATTCTTGCAACATTACCGTTAAGATGACCTTTTAAAGGCAAGATTATACAGTGCCCAAAATTAAAAACGCACCCGGAAGGATGCGTCTTTATCAAAATATGAAGAGGAGAGCCGCCACTGTAAAACAGTATATTGCAAAGTAAAGCAGCTTGCCTCGTGTGACTACATTAATTAAAAGTTTAATAGCAAATACAGACACGACTAAAGATGTAATAAATGCAGCAATATATAACACAAGAAAGTCGTTGTCCACTACTGTGCGAATAATAGTTGGCGTTTCAAGCACAAGACTTCCTATACTGACCGGAATGGACATAAAAAAGGAGAATTTCAAAGCTGTTTCTGCCTCGATTTTTCTAGCCAGGGCAGCTACAATCGTAGCACCAGAGCGGCTGATGCCAGGTGCTAATGCGACCGTCTGGGCCAGGCCGATAATGATAGCATCTGTATAAGTAATCCCTTCGTCAGTTTTATGTCCCCTTAAATTTCTAATCAGCCATAAAGCGGCCCCTGTAATCATAAGAGCCGTCGCTACAGCCGTTATGTGGGTCAGTTCTCCCCCAATAAAACCTCGAAATAACCCTCCAACCACAACAGCCGGCACAGTTGCTGCGATAATCAGGAGCGACAGTTTAAATGACGTTTTCGTTTCTTCCGACGGGCGCCTGACATGATTCAGTGTATCGCGAACCATCAGTATTAAATCTGACTTATACACAATAAACACGGCAAGCAGAGAAGCCCCGTTTAAAAAAACTTCAAAATGCAGATCAGGAACATCTACCCCGAAAAAATACGATACAATTCTTAAATGTCCACTTGATGAAACAGGCAGCGGTTCAGTGGCCCCTTGTATAATGCCTAAAAATATGTATTGCAAAATTTCTATTAAATCCATATATGTACCCCTTTTAATAAATATAAAGCAATTTTATTGGCCATAGGGCCCTGATGGAAACTAAAACTTAAAGCGAGTTAAATCATATCATAGTTACTAGTCCCGATTGTTAAATTTAAGTAAAGATTAAATAAAAATAAGTTTACCCGGCCAAAAGTTTCAGCCGGGTAAAGCTTCCATAATATTTATTTCTTAAACTTCACAGCAAAAGCTGTATACACGGCCGGTACGATAACAACTGTCAGCAATGCCGAGAACAGCAAACCTGAAATGATTGAAATAGCCAGCGGCACAAACAGCACGTCACCGCTTAAAGCTACGGGAGTCAATGCACCAATGGCAGTAAATGCCGTTAACAGAATCGGCCGCAGCCTTACCCTGCCTGCTTCAACGACAGCATCTTCAATTGACATGCCGTCAGCTCTGCGCTGCTTAATAAACTCGAGCAGCACGATGGAATTCCGGACCACGATCCCGGCCAGGGATACAATGCCCATGAGCGCCATGAACCCTAGACCTGTCTGGGTCAGGAACAAACCGACGACAGCGCCTGCGCTTGCTATATGAACCGTACTCATAACAAGGATAGGAATCGTCAAGGAATAGAACTGGATTGCCATGACGATATAAATCAGGAATAACACAACGAGAAACAATGTAAACAATTCAAGGATGAAATCTGTTCTCGCTTCAGTCTCTCCTCCTAAGCTTACTGTATAGTCTTCGCTTACTGATTCCCTGACATCATCCGTGATCGCTTTGATTTCTGATTCAAGTACTTCATCATTATCGTTAGCCGGGAAGACTCTTACTGTAATTGTTCTGACACCGTCTTCCCTCAGCACTTGCGGTATCTCTTCAGATTCAGTTTCTTCGAGGAGAGTATCAAGTGCGATCAGTTCCGGCGGGCCGCCCTGACCTTCACCCTCTTCTTCTGCCTGGCTCGGCACCTCAATATCTGATAAATCCAGCTCGCCACCCTCCTCAACTCTATCCAGGGTCAGCTGCAAATCTATCGCGTCCTGATCGGTACGGAAAGTCATTAACGGAATTCCGTCTGTACGCAAGCCAATTTGTTCGCTGATCTGGCTCATCGTAATTCCATTTTCTTCCATTTCTTGTCTGACAGGCTCATAGACGACCGTTGGACGAAGCGGTCCCATATCGTCCAGCACTGTGCCGCTTTCAGGCAGCTCTGCAATACGCTCCTGCAATTCATTACTCATGTCTATCAGCGTGTCCACCTCAGGCCCTTGAAGCATAATTGCCACAGGCGCCCCTACCGGCGGACCTGATTCAATTGTTGTCAGTTCCACTTCTGCCTCAGGGAATTCATCCTGCAATGGTTCTGTCCATCTGGAAATTGTTTCCTGGGCTGACTGCTCCTCACGATTTGTGCGGAGCATCAGATTTCCTGTCTCTTCACTGCTGTTGTAAATCCCATCTCCAAACAGCGGGGGGAGGCCATCTCCAGCGTAAACAGCCGTTTCGAATATATTCTCGTCCTCAGCCAGCACATACTCTCTCATCTGCTGAAGGGTTTCTTCAGTATCTTCTATAGCTGTCCCGGCCGGCATCCGTACTTCCACCGTAACCTCCTGCCGGTCAGTATCCGGGAAGAATACCACAGGGATGAATGGAATCAGCCCGTAAAAACTCGTTGTTACAATAAATCCAATAATGGCAACTTTCCAAGGGTGGCGTACCACTCTTCTTAAAACAGAGTCACTGTACCAGTCAGATAAGGAATTCAGCTGTTTGCCTAACAGGCCGTCCCTCGGCGCCTTGCGTGACTTATTCTTTTTCCGCCGCTGCTTCTTTTGTCTCCATACGAGAAAAATAGGGACGAACGATAAAGCGACTATCGTAGAGGCCAGAATTGTTGCAATAAGCACCGTCGGAAGCGCGCGGATAAAGTCCCCGTTGCCGCCAGAAATAAAGACTAAAGGTAAAAATGTAAAGACAATTGTTAAAGTTGACGTAATAATAGAAGCTCTGACTTCTTTGGAGCCTTTTAATGCCCCTTCGAGCGGATCATAGTTTTGTCTGTATTTATGCCTGATATTGTCCCCGACTACGATCGCGTCATCAACGAGAATACCCAAGGCAATAATCATCCCGATTATGGAAATCTGATTCAGGTCCACGTTAAAAAACGGAAGCGGGATCAATCCGATAAGAACAGACGTCGGAATGGCCAAGGCTACAATAACAGCTGACGACCAGTTTAAGCCGAGGAGGGTGACCACAACAACCGAGAGCCCTGCCAAAGCAAAGGAAAAAGCCAAATCTCCGAAAATCTCATCTACTATCGTTTTTTGAGTGTAGAATAAATCAATTTCCATTTCTTCCGGCAAGTCCTGTGCAAGGGCCATTACCCGCTCATCCACGTCATCGTGAAGTTCTGGAATGTTCACTCCGCTCCCTGGTATGACAGTAAACGAAACAGCAGGCGTTTCTTCAAAGGTAATTAAATCTTCAGGGGTTTCATTCATTATTCCCACATCAGCAATATCTTCCAAATAAACCGATTCACCTTCAAAGTCCTGTCCGACAAAAATTGAACTGATTTCTTCTTCATCTTCCAAAACAGACAAAGCGAGCTGGACATTCTCGCCGTCTATCTGCTGCACCCCTAAAGGCTGAGTATTTAACTCCTCCTCAACCGCCTGAATCACATCAGGAAGCTGCAGGCCGCTGCCAAAAAGCTCGTCGGAATCCACATTAATCATAAAATACTGATCAGGGAAACCTTTCACAATCGTGCGGTCTACACCGGGCAAAGCTTCAACTTCCCCCTGCCAGTCTTCAAGCATATTTTTAAGCTCGTATAACTCCTCTCTGTCTTCATGCAAGATATGATAGCTTGATAAACCGCCTAAACTCACTTGCTGGGAAAAATCTGGTGTGACAGCTTCGTCAGGCAGATCACCTTCTGTCCTTAAAATGGCCTGCTGAATCTCTGTAAACACCTCATTCCTATCTGCGTTTTCTTCCAGCTCAATGACTATGTTTGAAAAACCGGAGGTAGACACCGAACTCATTTCACTAATGCCGTCGATATTTTCAACAGCTTCTTCCAAAGGAATCGTCACTTGCTGCTCCACTTCTTCAGGGGCGCCGCCCGGATACGGGGTATTAATAATTCCTATATCAAAAGAAAATTCAGGGACTTCCCTCTGCGGAAGCTGAAAGAGTGTCAGAACTCCTACGACTACAAGGATAAATATAAACATCATGGTTATTTTAGGGCGTTTAATAATTGCATTAAACATGTTGGTGCCTCCTGTCTTATTTATGTTCTATTATGTATTGCATAATGACAGTTGTGTCATTTTAATCTATAAAAAATCAGCCTTTACAGCCGTTCATGACGAGATCATAAACTTCATCCACCCACTGGCCAAGACTGTTATGGTGGACAGGAACTTGAACCGTTGACATCAGAAGACCTGTCATCGTAGCCATGTGAATATCTTCCCTGATTCGTCCGGATTCCTGCTCCTTTTTTAAGATGTGGTGGATTTTATTTTTCATTTCTCCAAACAAGGTGTACATCACCCGGATATTTTCTTCCACTTTTGGCGTGGCTTTCTGGTTAATATAAGGCATAATTTGAAGCATCTGATGCATATTGGCGTACCTTGACCATACTCTGATCAGCTGCTTAACCGGATACTCTGCCTCAAAAGCCTCATCCATGTTTTCAACGGCTCTTTCCAGCAGCCGCACCATGTAGCTTGTGATTAGCTCTTCTTTGTTTGGATAGTAATTATAAATCGTGCTTCTTGCCACTCCCAGCCTTTCTGCCAATGCTTTAAAATGAAACTCGGCATAACCTGACTCCATTATGAGTTTTTCAGTTTCCTGAAAGAGCTGAGCTTCGTCTATCGTCTTTTTTCTGCTCATAGCGGTCTCCTTTATTTTGCCCCTGGAAAAAATAAATTGATACTGCTGTATACCCTGGTTTATATTATCTATAACATATTTGTACAACTTTTTTTCACTTTTTGTCAAACTTATTTACTGGAAAATTATTATTGGCAAAATATTTTTACTTTTACCGTTTAAAGCAACCTTATTGCTTGAATGCTAAGTGGCATGCTATGTTTTTTACTGGACTAAAGATCATATTTAAATTTTAAAAGGAGGATATTATGTATTTTTTAAGAAAAACAAGGATGCCAGCCTTAGTTGCTGGTCTGTCCATGACTCTTATACTTGCAGCTTGCGGTGGAGACACTAATAACGACACCGGAGAGACCGGTGAGACTTCCCGGTGGGATGAAATAGAGGAGGAAGGCACTTTAAAAGTTGCTACTTCAGGAACTCTGTACCCAACATCTTTTCATTCCGATGAGACGGATGAATTAACCGGATTTGAAGTTGAAATTACCCGAGAGGCAGCTGATCGTCTCGGGCTGGAAGCTGAGTTTACAGAAATGGGATTTGACGGGATGCTCACTTCAATCCAGAGCGGCCAAATAGATATTGCCGTTAATGACATTGATATTAATGAACGCCGGGAAGAGGACTTTCTTTTTACCGACCCTTATAAATTTTCCTACGGGTCAATGATTGTCCGTCCTGATGACTATTCAGGCATTGAAACACTCGAAGACCTTGAAGGCAAACGCCATGGCGGCGCTGCCACGACTATTTACATGGAGATTGCCGAAGAATACGGGGCTGAAGGCGTGACATATGAAAATGTCACAAATGATACGTATTTACGGGATATAGAAAATGGCAGGCTGGACGCCGTGATGAATGATTATTATCTTCAGTCTCTGGCCATTGAAGCACTTCCTGAAATTGATGTCGTCATTCATCCTGATTTATTTTATCATCCGAATAACCAGGCAATGATTATGAACCAGGATAATACGGAACTTCACGAAAACCTGAACCGCGTGATTAATGAGATGCTGGAAGACGGCACGATAACCGAGCTGTCTGAACAGTTTTTCGGAGGCCAGGACGTGTCGCAGGAACCTGACATTGATTTCGCAGACGAAGATTAAAGGAGAAGAAGCATGAGAGATATTCAGTGGGAGCACATTTTTGATATCCAATTAGCCATTGAATCCTTTCCATATGTTATGCAGGGGATCTGGTATACTTTGCTTATTTCATTAGTGAGTATGGCAGCAGGGCTGATTATCAGCTTATTTTTAGCTGTGGCAAGAGCTTCAGACCGTTCCTGGCTTCGCTGGCCTGCCCGGATATATATTTCATTTATGAGGGGCGTCCCCATTCTGATTATATTATTTATGCTGTATTTCGGCTTTCCGTTTATAGGAATAGAATTTAATGCTGTGACAGCGGCGTTAATCGGATTCAGTTTAAACAGTGCAGCTTATATGGCAGAAATTAACCGTTCCGCCATCGCTGCCGTTCCAAGAGGGCAGTGGGAGTCGGCCCGGTCACTCGGCTTCTCCTACTGGCTGATGATGCGCCGGATCGTGCTGCCCCAGGCTTCCAGAATTGCCGTTCCTCCGCTGACAAACGTGCTGCTCGACTTAATTAAAGCCTCATCGCTGGCTGCCATGATTACAGTCCCTGAGATCTTTCAGATGTCGCGTATCGTCGCAGGGCGTGAAATGGACTACATGACCATGTTTATCCTCGTCGCTCTCATATACTGGGGAATCTGTTCAGTGATGACTGTGCTGCAGAATTACCTTGAAAAACGCTTTGAGAAATACGGTGAAATATAAAAGCTGAACCACGCGGCATGTGCCGCGTGGTTTTTTAAGTTCAGGCTTTAATTGTTAATCAACTGGTGCTGCTTTGTTTACTTCCGTTTGAAACCCCCGCTCTGCAGGCTCTTTCAGCCACTTTATGGAAAGTATGATAAAAAGCAGTGAAGCGAAAACATATAAGGAAGTGATTCCTAACCATTCTGCAGCCATGTATCCAATCAGCGGACCGAGGGCTGCCCCTGTGTCCTGTGCGACTGATAGGGTTGTCATAACGTGAACTTTAGATGATCTTTGTGCGACGTCAGCAGCAAGAGAAAGAACAATTACTTCCATAGCTGTACCAATTACCTGCAGACCGAGCATAATAGCTATAAACATAAATAACGGCATTGGCAAAGGGGCAAAAACCATGAGCACAGCCGCTCCCCCCAGAAGCCCTGCGAAAACAGGAGCCCGTCTGGCAGTCCTGTCTGCAAAACTGCCAAGTAACGGTGAAAGCCACGGCTCCCATAAAATCCGGATTGACTGAATCGAACTTGCAAGTGTAGAAGCCCCTACCGCGAGTCCTACTAACATGAACTCAGAATCAATTTGCAGGTTAACAAGATAGCTGAGCGTTGATTTGAGAATTCCATCATATACAACTGCTATACACATCGCACTGGCAAGTACAGTAATTACCGACTGTTGAATAATCACTTTCTTAAAAGGAACGGTTTCTTTATTAGTAATAAATTCAGTGGAAGACTGTTTGCGATCCAGCCCCGTAAAAATAAATGGAAGAGTGAGTAAGCTTGCTGCAGCAAAGACCGTCATTACTGGGGAAATGCCGAACTGGTCCACCGCAAGCCCCCCTAAGATCATGCCAAGCAGGGCACCTGACCGGTGGATTCCTTTATGAAGTCCAAACAAATAACCCCTGTTGCTGTTGTCCGAAAAAGCAGGAATGGCAAGATAAGCGCCAAGTTTTAAAAACGTCCATGCTAAGCCCCATAAACAGCGTGCTATAAGAAGGATCCAAAAAGACTGGAAAGCGCCGTAACAGAAAGTAGTTATAGCGGCCAGAATCATCCCCAAAATAAATCCCTGACGATAAGATATTCTTTTATAAAGCCATGCCACCAGCGGGTTTAACGGCAGACGTATAAACCTGTTAACAGACAGGAGCACCCCTATTTGCCATAAAGCATGAAGCCCCATCTCTGTCCAGTATAAAGGCAGTATAATGTAAAGGAGTGCGTCCCCAAATAGCGAAACAGCTGTAGCAGCTGCCATCACAATTACTTGTTTTTTTGCATTAATTTGACCTGTCGACACTTCAAAAATCCTCTCCATTCCTGAGTACTCTGTCTATCATAAAGCAAACCTTCAGACAGATAAGGACGAGAGAGAATTTTTTACAAGATCTTAAGTTTCAATTCGTAATCTGTTTATATTTCCCGCTACTGACGGCGGGTAGGTTGCAGAGTTGGTAGCTTGGCAGGTAGAGTCGGTGCTACCGGGGTAGCACCGACGTAGCACCTACAAACGTATCAGGTAGAAAAACGGCGAAAACGAGAGAAAGAGTGAGCCGGAAGAGAGTAACAGAGAAGCAGGTGCTACCGGAGTAGCACCTACGCAGCACCTACAAACGTATCAGGTAGAAAAACGGCGAAAACGAAAGTAAGAGTGTGCCGGAAGAGGGTAACAGAGAGGTAGGTGCTACCGGGGTAGCACCTACGTAGCACCTACCAACGTATCAGCTAGAAAAACGGCGAAAACGAAAGTAAGAGTGTGCCGGAAGAGGGTAACAGAGAGGTAGGTGCTACCGGGGTAGCACCTACGTAGCACCTACCAACGTATCAGCTAGAAAACTGGCAAAAACGAAAGAAAGAGGAAGCTGGAAGAGGGTAACAGAGAAGTAGGTGCTACCGGAGTAGCACCTACGTAGCACCTACCAACGTATCAGGTAGAAAAACGGCGAAAACGAAAGTAAGAGGAAGCTGGAAGAGGGTAACAGAGAAGTAGGTGCTACCGGAGTAGCACCTACGCAGCACCTACCAACGTATCAGGTAGAAAAACGGCGAAAACGAAAGTAAGAGGAAGCTGGAAGAGGGTAACAGAGAAGTAGGTGCTACCGGAGTAGCACTCTGTACCTGCGACGAGCAAGCCTGGGGGCGGCGCAGGAGCACCTACCTTCCTCTCTCAGGCATCGCCGTTTCTGAACCCGCCTTCTGAATGGATGACCTGTCCGGTTACCCAGGCTGCATCATCACCAGCCAGAAATGAAGCCAGTTTGGCGGCGTCTTCCGGTTCCCCCAGCCGGCCGGATGGAAATCTGGGCAGCAATTCTTTTTTAATGTCTTCATTCATCCAGCCCGAATTAGTTGGACCAGGGTTAATTGCATTAATAGTAATGTGTTTTTCAGCCAGGGTTGATGCCAGCGTATAAGTTAACGTTTCTACGGCTGATTTCGTCAGAACATACGACAGTTCATCGGGCATCTGCCCCCGGCTCCAGCCGGTAGTCAGATTGATAATACGCCCATTCCTCCCTTCCTTTTTGGAAAAACAATCAACAAACGCTTGTGTTAACAATGTGACAGCTCTCACATTCACTTTATAATGGCTGTCCAGCTTCCCTGCAGTAATCGTGCTGATCGAATCATTCACTGAATAACACGCGTTATTGACAAGTATATCAGGGGCTGAACCAAAGGTTTTCGCGGCGAAATCGAGCAGCGTAACCGGAGCCGCCGGAGCCGTGAGGTCAAGCTCTATATTTTCACATCTTACCTTATGCGATTCCAGCTCTCTTTTAAGTAAGGCAGGTTCACTGCTTTCCACTCCCCATGGCATAGACTGATCATAGTCCGTCCAGTAAGTGAACAGAATATCCGCCCCTTTCCTTGCAAACTCCCTGCAAATCGCTGCACCTATCCCCTGGCTGCGGCTCACTCCTGTAACTAAAGCTGTTTTTCCTGTTAAAAATGCCAAACTGCCTCACTCCATTCCGCTAATTATCTGCTTGTTTGTATTCGCCATATAAGCGGAAAAGACCTTCAAAGTTATTTGCACAAAAAAAGACCGGCACATCTGCCGGCCTAGTTCATGTTTATGATAAAGCGTTAGTTAGAGGAGGTACAATCTGCTTTTTTCGTGAAACGACGCCTTCGAGTGTCGCTTGGCTGTCTTCAAGCTTTACATCAAAAGCTTTTTCTACCGCTTCAGTCTGTTCACCTGTTGCTAAGGCGATAGAGTCATTTTTCAGGATATCAGTCACCGCTAAAACAAACAGGCTTAGTTCTTTTTCCGACACAGCCTTTTTCATAGCTGACAAGACATCATCTTTACGGTTAAGCACGTCATTTGAATCGACCACATTTACCTGGGCGATTTGAACTTTATGGTCTCCCATTGTAAATTCTTTCGCATCCATAGTCAGGAGCTGATCAACAGATTTACTGCTCATGTCTGCCCCAGCTTTAAGCATCTCAAGGCCGTATTCCTCAAGGTTAACACCTGCAATTTCAGCCAGGTCTTTAGCCGCAGCCACGTCTTCTGCCGTGCAAGTCGGCGATTTAAATAACAGGGAGTCTGAGATAATCGCAGATACCATCAGTCCTGCAATCTCTTTCTTAATCTCTACGTTGTTTTCTTTAAACAGCTTGTTTAAAATCGTCGCTGTACAGCCGACAGGCTCAGCACGGTAGTAAAGCGGACCTTCTGTTTCAAAATTAGCAATTCTGTGGTGGTCGATGACTTCAAGGACTTGCACCTGATCAATATCCTTGGCGCTCTGCTGGCGTTCATTATGGTCTACTAAAATGACTTGGTTCACTTCATTTGCAACTGTATTCACCTGACGGGGGGCGTCCACTCCAAAATGATCAAGAGCATACTGGGTCTCAGCGCCCACTTCGCCAAGCCGGACTGGTTCAACAGCCAGGCCCAGTTCTTTTTTTAAATCAGCATAAACAAGCGCTGAACAAATCGTATCGGTATCCGGGTTCTGGTGCCCAAAAATTAAAACTTTTTCTTCACTCATGACATGCCACTCCTTTTCGTCTCTTCAATACGGTTTATTTTATCACGACGGAGGGTGAGATGTCATCGCTTGATAGGAAACACCTGTTTACTTGATTCGTTTACTGCGGTTTAAATCAACTTTTACATTTACATTAACCGGCATTTCTTCATACTGTTCACGCCAGTCACCCTCTATTTTTTTCCATACATCCGGAAACTCTTCCGCTATCATGTCCGCTGCGCCAAAGACATCAGATTGAGCTTTCTGAACTTTGGCGATTGAATTCTCGACAATTGAAATGACCTCTTCTTCCACGTCTTTTGTGACTTCAGGAATATCTTCTTCACTTAAAAATGCTACCGTATGCTCTTTTTCAATATCAGAAATATCTCCCTGCAAATTTATATCTACGTTCATTTCCAGGCTGGCATCATCTGCTTTCTCAACGCTTACTTCGGAATTAGATTCCCGGAAACTGACTGTAATTAATTGCTCGTCTTTTGAACTGATGCTTACTAACCCTTCGCCTCTGTCCAGTGCCCAGGATAATCCACGGGCATCCAAGCTGTGCAAAGAATCCACCATGAGATCCTCTTTAAATAAAGCCATACCGTCAATATGGACCTGGCCTTCTTTATGTGTAATAATCGGCAACACAAGATCTTGATTCTCATTAAGATAACGTTTACTTGCTTCCAGCAAGTTCACAGCAAAAGCCAGTCCCGCGTCTTCAGCCTGATCCATGATTCCTAAATACGCCTGGCTCGGGATGTCTTCCAGGCCTGTCCTCTTTTCCATTACAGATTTAGCATTAGGCGAGGCAACCGAAATCCAAATAAACGGCCGTAAGACGTGGTCACGCAATGTATAAGACAGGATTGATGAAACTCCTTTTTCTCTCAGAAGCTCTTCACTGGCTATTATATTTGATACATGACCGTATTTTGGTTCTCTTGCTAGAAACTCTTTAGCTTTAAATACCGCTGTCTGTATGGAATCAGCTGTTTCTGAAACCATAAAAAAGGCGTCTTCTTCTCCCTGTCCACCCTGGTCTCCGGCAGCCAGCATTTTTGTTAAGGCAACCATTTGGTGGACCTCAAACGGGCCATCCTCCTCTGCTAAATCAAATCCAAGTGAAGTCACCCACGCTGCTTCCTCTATTTCCTGACTGTCCCAGCATCCCGGGAGGAGCAGGAGAGCAGCCAGTCCAAATAATGATAATAAAAATTTCTTTCGCATAACCCGCCCCCTTACTTAGCTAAAGCAGCTTCTTAAATTTTTTCCAAGGTGCAGACATCGTAGTTTTCCACGGCAGATGGATGACGCTGTCTGATAAATCATCAGGTGACATCGGAGCGAAAGGCTCCATCATTGCATTGCCAAACGAACGCATTTTCAAAAGGTGGGTCAGGAGCACCATCAGTGCAAAACCGATACCTAACAGCCCTAACGTCGATGCCAGAATAATTATCGGAAAACGCAAAAAACGAATGGCGTTCGCAAAACTGTACTGGGGGATGGCGAACGTTGACAAGGCGGTCATCCCGACGATAACAACCATAATATTACTGACAATTCCAGCATTTACGGCTGCTTCACCAATAACTAATACACCGACAATACTAATGGCAGGACCTATCGGCTGCGGAAGCCTTAATCCGGCTTCGCGTAAAATCTCAAATGCTACTTCCATCAGTAATGCTTCTAATACGGCAGGTAAAGGGATGCCTTCTCTTGTTGCCGCAATCGTAAAAAGCAACGGCGTCTGAATAATTTCATGGTTAATTGTTGTCGCCGCTACATATAACGAAGGGAGCAGCAATGCAATGAAAAGCGCCATCCAACGGACAATCCGCATCAGGAAAACCTGAGGATACCTTTCATAATAATCATCACTTGATTGCATCATGCTGTTAATGGAGGCCGGAACAATTAAAGCAAATGGGCTTCCGTTTACAAGAATACATACTCTTCCTTCCAGAATATCCCCCGATACAACATCAGGTCTTTCTGTCACTTTAATAGACGGCAGCGGTGACATCGGGTTGTCTTCAATTAATTGCTCGACATATCCGGACTCTAATACAGCTTCGAGGTCAATCTGGCCTAACCGTTCTCTTACTTCTTCCACCACCGAAGCTTTTGCTTTATCTTTTATATAACCTATCATTACTGAATTAGGTGAAACAGTGCCTACCTCATATTTTTCAAAAATAAGTTTTGAATGATTAACATGCGTGCGGATCAATCCTAAATTTGTCTGGATCGATTCAACAAACCCTTCCTGAGGGCCCCTGGTCGCTCTTTCTACTATAGGCTCTTGAACGCCCCTTTGTTCCCACCCTTTCGATTCGGCAATAATCCCCCCTTCTTCTCCCTCAACTAAAAGACATGTATCTCCCGCTAAAATAAATTCGTTTATTTCATTGAGATTTTTAATTACCTTAGTTTCAGAGACGGTAATAAGACTCGTAAGCTCCTCCAGGGAATGAGTATTTTTAGCCGTGCCGGTAAAATTTAATATCAGGGGCCTGACTACATGTTGGCTAATGACCGCCGTATCCACTAACCCGTCCAGGTAAATAACAGCAGCCTGACGGGAAGACGGATCCATTAATGAAAACCGGCGGATAACCAAATCTTCTGTTTCACCAAACGACTGATTAATTGCCTGTAAATTCTTCTCAAGTGCATTTTCCATATTAATCACCCCTTCACACGCCGAATTAATGCTACAAGCATTAATAAAGCCGGTATCCCGACCTGAAGCGGCAATGCATGCAGCAGCCACTTTTCAGGCATTAGAAAACCAATGATTTCATGTATATTATCAAAAACTAAATATGACCAGATGAACATTAAAGAAATCACAATCCAAATAGCGTTTTTAAATTGTTTCATCTGGAACATTGACTGCACACCTGCCGCCCCTCCATACAGAAGGACACTAAGTTTTACTGCCATTGAACCGAGCCATAACAAAGACACCAGCCATTCAATCCGTTCAACCACTACACCAAAAGATATAGCCGAAGCGACCTCGAACGACGGAAAAATAGTCAGTCGGACTAAGTCTTCTCCAAGCACCGCAATAAGAACGACAGCTGCTGCTGAAACCATAATTGAATTAATAACTGTACTAATAATAATTGCACGGGGCCCGTCTTTAAACTGGTTCAAATGAGGAAGCAGCAGCAGAACTACCCAGGATACTTCTCCAAAAACCCCTAGAGGCGTAAAGGATTGTTGTATCAGTTCCCCCATATGTAATTCCCAGGGTGCCGGCACTTCACCGAGCTCCCACCGGTTGGCTGAGCCAAAATAAATAAACAAGCTGGCAAAAATCACAAAAAATGCCATTATTACTCCTTGCCTTCCTAAAACTTCTACCCCGCCCCTCACAATTTGAACGGCTAACAGGGCTATAAGAAGTGAAAAAATAAACAGCGGGGTGTCAAGATACTTAAGGCTCGTGTAGTATTCTGAAAATTGGCGTATTGTCACGCCTCCCCAATCTATGAGTAAAACCACAATAATGAAATTAATAATCCAACCTAAAAAGGTTCCCATAATTTTTTTTGAATACTGAAAAACCGTCTGTCCGGGAAAACGGCTTGAAAGCTTGTAAACAAACAAGCCAATCAACAAACCGAAACTGCCCGCAATGAGAGGTACCATCCACGCTTCTTCTGCAAAAGGCTCACTTTTAACAATATATCCGTATGTTAAGGTCCCCGTTAATTTAGTCGCTACAATAACCCCGACTAACTGAGTCCACGAGATTTGCTGAATATTTTTCAATTTAATTCCTCATTTCATGCCGCCCTGTAAATCTTTCTTTACTCCTTTTCCTTTACATTTTTTACTAGTGTTTTTAAAAACAAGGCTTTTATACAGATAATGGTGGATTTTTTTATTAAGTATGTGGAGATGGTAGCACCCACCTGCCTGTTACTCTCTTCCGGCTTCCTCTTACTTTCGTTTTCGCCGGTTTTCTACCTGATACGTTGGTGGGTGATACGTAGGTGCTACCCCGGTAGCACCCACCTGCCTGTTACTCTCTTCCAGCTTCCTCTTACTAGCGTTTTCGCCGGTTTTCTACCTGATACGTTTGTTGGTGCTGCGTAGGTGCTACCCCGGTAGCACCCACCTACCTGTTACTCTCTTCCGGCTCACTCTTACTCGCGTTTTCGCCGGTTTTCTTCCTGATACGTTGGTGGGTGCTACGCAGGTGCTACCCCGGTAGCACCCACCTGCCTGTTACTCTCTTCTGGCTTCCTCTTACTCGCGTTTTCGCCGGTTTTCTTCCTGATACGTTGGTGGGTGCTACGCAGGTGCTACCCCGGTAGCACCCACCTACCTGTTACTCTCTTCCGGCTCACTCTTACTCGCGTTTTCGCCGGTTTTCTTCCTGATACTTTGGTGGGTGCTACGCAGGTGCTACCCCGGTAGCACCCACCTACCTGTTACTCTCTTCCGGCTTCCTCTTACTCGCGTTTCCTCCTGTTTTCTTCCTGATACGTTGGTGGGTGATACGTAGGTGCTACCCCGGTAGCACCTACCTACCTGTTACTCTCTTCCAGCTTCCTCTTACTCGCATATCCTCCAGTTTTCTTCCTGATACGTTTGTTGGTGCTACGTGGGTGTTACTCCAGTTGCACCAACTTGCCAAGCTGTCTGCCAAGCTACCTACCCGCCTCCCCGCTAGCCGCACAAAATTACCCCGTGCCTCAATGGCACGGGGTAATAAGCTATCTATACACTGAAGTATCGTCCTTCGGGGTGGGCGAATACCATGGCGGAGACGCTTGCTTCAGGTTCCATCATGTATTCGTCAGTCAGTTGGACACCGATTTTTCCCGGGTCAATTAGTTTGAACAGTTTGGCCTGGTCTTCCAGGTTCGGGCAGGCCGGGTAGCCGAAGGAAACGCGGACGCCCTGATAACGTGCGGAGAAACGCTCTTTCATTGTGAAGTCAGGAGAATCAGGAAAGCCCCATTTATCGCGCATGAGCTGATGAACACGCTCAGCAAAGGCTTCGGCGACTTCCAGAGCTACCGCCTGAATCATATGGCTGTCGAGATAGTCTCCGGCTTCTTTTGATTCTTCTGCCATTTGCCGCACGCCTTTTCCGGCTGTCACAGTCAAAAATCCAACATGGTCCATTTCTCCACTGTCCACGGATCTCAGAAAGTCTGCTAAGCAAAGGTACGGCTCTTTCGTTTGTCTTGGAAACTCAAAGCGCTCTAATACTTTGCTGTGGTCTTCCGGGTCATAGACCAGCACGTCGTTCCCGTCGGACTGGGCAGGGAAAAACTGATACATGCCGTCCGCCTGAAGAAAGCCTTCTTTTTCAGCACGCACCAGAAGATCATTTACCTTTTCTTTCAGCTGAATGGTTTTTTCATCCCCGCGTTCAAGGTTTCGCTGAATGTTACCCTGGATGCCCAGATGCTGCCCGAGCAGCGTCTGCATGTTCACATACGGATGCAAATGGGATAGCCTGTAATTTTTCAGGACGTGCTGCTTGTAATCCTCAGGCTTAAACAACGGGGCGTCTTTAGCCACCTTAGAACGTGGTGCCTCAAGAGTGGCTGTGGCAGCACCTCCGGCAGTACCTCGGCCGCTTCCGTTTGCTTCAGCTTCTCTGATCTGTTTCTGTCTTTCCTGATGAGCCGTAACGAGTTGTTCGCGGTCGTCAGGGCGGGCGAGCTTGTTTGCTAGCTCCAGGCCTGTCATCGCATCTTTGGAGTACAGGACAAGCCCTTCATATTCCTTAGATATTTTGTTCTCGGTGAAACGGCGTGTTAAGGCGGCGCCCCCCACGAGGATCGGGATGTTAATGCCCCGTTCCCGAAGATCGTTCGCTGTTAGAACCATCTGCTGGGTGGATTTTACGAGCAGGCCGGACAACCCAATGGCATCAGGGTCTTCCCTTTCTATCGCTTCAATTAATTCATTTGAAGTGACTTTAATACCGAGATTAACGATCTGGAAGCCGTTATTTTTTAAAATAATTTCTACGAGATTTTTGCCTATATCATGGACGTCGCCTTTAACCGTGGCAAGCAGGATTTTTCCTTTACCGCGGTCATCCTCTTTCTTTTCCATATGAGGCTCGAGATGAGCGACAGCCGCTTTCATTGCTTCGGCGCTCTGGAGCACTTCGGCTACAATCAGTTCGTTGTTGTTAAACAGCTTACCGACTTCGTCCATGCCGTCCATTAAAGGCCCGTTAATAATTTCCAATGGTGTATCATATTTTTCAAGGGCTTCATCCAGATCTTTAAAGAGACCTTCTTTCGTCCCTTCGATAATATATTCTGCCAGGCGCTCCTCCAGAGTAAGAGTTGAAGCTTCAACTTTTTTCTTAGGCTTTTTCTCGCGGTAAAAAGCTGTAAAAGTAGCTAATGTTTCATCCCCTGTACGGAATAACAGGTCATCTGCCAGCTGCTTCTCTTCTTCGGAAATAGAGCCGTAACGTTCAAGTTTTTCTGTATTAACGATTGCATAATCAAGACCTGCTTTCGTGCAATGGTACATATAAGCCGCATTAAGCACTTCCCGGCCCAACGGCGGCAGGCCGAATGACACGTTGCTGACGCCAAGAACAGTAAGGCAGTCAGGCATATCTTCTTTAATCATACGAATGCCTTCTACTGTGGCTTCAGCAGAACCGATATATTGCTCGTCTCCCGTACCAACCGGGAATACGAGCGGGTCAAATATAATATCCTGCGCAGGAATGCCGTATTTGTTTACGAGTAACTCATAAGACCGGCGGGCTATATCAAGTTTCCTCTCCGCTGTGACACCCATTCCTTCTTCATCGATGGTGCCGACGATAACGGCAGCGCCGAACCGTCTGACGAGAGGCGCTACTTTTTCAAACCGTTCCTCCCCGTCTTCAAGGTTGATTGAATTTATAATAGCCTTCCCCTGTGAAAAAGTCAGGGCCCGCTCGATGACAACCTCGTCAGTGGAGTCAATCATTAACGGCACTTTTACTTTATTAATGACGTGCTGTAAAAAGTTTTCCATATCAGTTAATTCATCACGGTCAGGATCTGCGACACACACATCGATCACATGGGCGCCTTTCTTCACCTGGGCACGGGCTATTTCGGATGCTTCTTCAAACTTTTCGTCGGCAATCAGCCGTTTAAATTTTCGTGAGCCGATTACATTAGTCCGTTCACCCACGAGTAAAGGACGCATAGAGTCGTCGTATACAAGCGGCTCAATTCCCGAGACGGCATGCGGATGTCCGCCTTGAGGCTGGCGGGGCTCGTACCCTTTTACGGCTTCAGACATGACGCGGATATGCTCTGGTGTTGTTCCGCAGCAGCCGCCGACAATATTCAGCCAGCCTTTTTTGGCGAACCCTTCCAGTTTAGCGGCTAACGACTGGGGAGATTCGTGATAATGCCCTTCTTCATCAGGCAGCCCGGCATTAGGGTAACAGTGCACGTAGGTCGTTGATAACTCAGATAAAGATCTGAGGTGATCCTGCATGAATTCAGGTCCGGTCGCGCAGTTCAATCCGACCACTGTCGGATTCATATGCTCAAGGGAAATGTAAAAGGCCTCAATCGTCTGGCCTGCAAGCGTGGTCCCCATCGGCTCAATTGTTCCGGAAACGATTAACGGCACGTGGATCTCCCGCTCCGTTGTTACTTGTTCAATGGCCACATAAGCTGCTTTTACGTTCCGCATATCCTGGCTTGTTTCAAGAAGAAGAAGATCCACACCACCGTCAAGCAAGCCTTCTACTTGTTCGCGGTAGGATTCTGTCAGTTCCTCAAACGTTGTTCCACCTGTAACGGATAACGACTTTGTAGTAGGCCCCATCGCTCCGGCTACAAACCGTCTCTTACCTTCTTCTGAAAAATATTGTGCTTCTGCGGCAGCAAGCTCCGCTGCTTTTTTGTTCAGTTCGTATGCCAAGTGCTGGAGGTCATAATCGGCCAGCACGATATTCGTTGCTCCGAATGTATTCGTCTCAATAATATCCGCCCCTGCTTCAAGGTATTCACGGTAAATCCGTGTAATCACATGAGGCGCGGTGACGTTTAAATATTCGTTGCAGCCTTCATACGCTTCACCGCCAAAGTCATCGGCTGTTAAATCAGCATTTTGAAGCATGGTGCCCATGGCTCCGTCCAGGACAAGGATGCGTTGTTTTAATTCTTGTTCAAAAAGGGACTTTTCCATGACTATCGTCCTTTCTATTGCTTACTTTCTATATATTTGTTCTGTCCGGTGCCTGGATCGTAACCGGCTGGTCTTTTTCTACAATGTGCCGGGTTAATTCGGCTGTTATTCCGTACCTTAAGAACGGTGTGATTAAATAGATGCTCGGGAAATACTCAAGAGCCGCATCTGTCAGTTCTTTAGCAAGAGCAATTCCTTCCCGCTGGCTTGCTTCCCTGTCACCCCCGTGCTTGGCCATACTGTCCCTGACACTTTGGGTTAACGATATTCCAGGTACTTCATGGTGCAGGAACTCCGCATTACGGCTGCTCACGAGAGGCATGATACCTACATAAACCGGTACAGGCAGGTGCTTTGTCGCTTCGTGTATCTCCTTAAACTGTTCCACACTGTAAACTGGCTGACTCATAAAGTAGTCTGCGCCAGCTTCGATTTTTTTCTCCAGACGTTTCACTTCTCTGTCAAGCCGTCTCGCATTCGCATTAAAAGCGGCGGCGACAGTAAATGACGTCTTAGCACCTAAATCTTTACCCGAAAATGAGATGCCTTCATTCAACTGTTTAATCAGGCGGATTAGGTCAAGGGAGGCCATATCATAAACAGAAGATGCGCCTGGAAAATCCCCCACTTTTGCCGGGTCGCCTGTAATGGCCAGCACATCATGAATACCAAGAGTATGCATCCCTAACAAGTGCGACTGCAAACCGATCATATTTCTGTCCCTGCAGGCGACATGAAGAAGAGGACGCGCATTCGTCTGCTGTTTCATAAGCGAGCCAAGTGACAGGTTATCAATTCTGGCTGAGGCCAGTGAATTATCAGCTAAGGTCACCGCATCCGCTCCGGCATCTTTTAAGGCCTGAGCCCCTTTCATAAATTCGGGAGCTTTGGATAAAGCTTTTGGCGGATCTAATTCAACAATAACTGACTTTCGGTTTTTTGAAAAATCAGGAAGCCGTTCCGGGGGTTCCGGAGCATTCACTACGACTGAAGGTGTTTCTTTTTCCTTCACAACTTTTTCTGTGACTGGTTTGAGGCCTTTCTTATCTACTGCCTCACGAATCGCCTGCACGTGTTCCGGAGTGGTTCCGCAGCACCCGCCGATTAGCCGCACTCCTTCTTTTACTAACGATTCAGTCATATCTCCAAAATAGGTAGGATTTGACTGGTAAAAGAAGCGGCCGTCACGCACATTTGGCAGGCTCGCGTTTGGGAAAACACACAGGGCTGCTTCCTCAAGTAATGGCACTTCCTCAAGAGACCTGAGCATATGGTAAGGCCCCATCCGGCAGTTCAGCCCTGCCACGTCAGCCCCTGCTTCTTCAAGGCGTCTGAGCCCGTCAGTGAGTGCAATTCCTCCTTGCAGGACACCTATGTCACCCAAGGTCACCTGTGCCACGACCGGTTTATCTGTCCGGCTCCGGATATACTCAACAAGTTGAATTAATTCCTCAATATCATAAAAAGTTTCCAGTAAAAACCCATCGATATCTGTTCGTAAAAGAACGTCGGTTTGTTCTTTCAAACTGGAGAATATCTCTTCCTCATGAAATTCTTTATGGTGGATGCTTCCGATCCCGCCAATTGTCGCAAACACATAGGTGTGCTCAACTGCTGCATCTCTCGCGATTTCCACCGCTTTTGTGTTAATTTGTTCCATTTGGCCTTCAAGCTGGTAACGGCTCAGTTTCAATGAATTTGCCGCGTACGTATTCGTCTGGATTATATCTGCTCCGGCTTCAATGTAGCGCGCGTGTACAGCGCGGATTTTTTCCGGTTCGGTTAAATTTAATTCTTCAAAACATCCGTCTGCGCCTTGCTGGTATAGCAGGGTACCCATAGCTCCGTCGCCAATAAGAATGTCTTGTTTTAAGTCTTCTCTAAACCCCATACAGGTACTCTCCTCTCTGCTGTTCTAGCTATCTATTTTATTAAACGCCTGTTTAAGGTCTTCAATTAAATCTTCTTCTCTTTCCAGTCCAACTGACAATCTCAGAAGACCGTCAGATATTCCCCGCTTCTCTCTTTCGTGCGGAGGCATAGCGGCATGCGACATCTTTGCCGGATAGGAAAGAATCGATTCCACAGCCCCAAGGCTTACTGCAAAAACAGGAATCTTAACGGCTTCTACCACTTTTTTCACCGCAGCACGATCGGCCAGTTCAAACGAGAGCACTGCCCCCGGTCCGTCTGCCTGGGACTTGTTTAAATTATAGCCTGAATGGCTTTCGAGCCCTGGATAATACACCTTGCTTACTTCAGGCTGTTCAGTAAGCCAGAGAGCTATATTTTGCGCAGCTTTTGAAGACAGTTCCATTCTGGCATGCATCGTCTTTAACCCTCTCATAATGAGCCAGCAGTCATTAGGCCCAAGGATTGCTCCAAAGCTGTTTTGTAAAAATTTAATCTGCCCTGCCAGATCAGGGTCTTTCACTACAGCAAGACCGGCTACCACATCACTGTGCCCGCCGATAAATTTGGTGGCGCTGTGGACGACAATATCCACATCTAAATCAAGCGGCCGCTGCAGGACAGGGGTCATAAACGTATTATCAAGGACTGTTAAACAGCCATTTTCCTTTGCCAAAGCCACAATGTCCCGGATAGGCGTCACTTTCATTGTCGGGTTGGACGGGGTTTCTATATGAATCATTTTCGTATTCGGCTTAATCGCCCGTTTCACTTCTTCCACTTTTGTCATATCGACAAAGGTATGTTCAATACCATGACGTGTTAAAACTTCCGTAGTGAATCGGAAAGTGCCTCCATATACATCATCTGTGATCACTAAGTGATCTCCGGCTGACAGCATCATAAAAACGGTTGAAATAGCTGCCATCCCTGATGAAAAGGCAAAAGCATCTGTACCGTTTTCCAGCTCCGCGAAAGTCTCTTCCAGTGCGTGCCTTGTCGGGTTCCCTGACCGCGCGTAATCATACTCGCCAAATTGATCAAGGTCTTCCTGATGGAACGTTGAAGCCGGCTGAATAGGAACACTGACGGCTCCTGATGCCGGGTCGGTTTTATGCTTATGGTGGATTAACCTGGTTTGTATGCTGTAGTCATTACTGCTCATTCTTTTCCTCCATTCACGCCGCTCGCGTCATTTAATGCCTGATTTAAATCTTCTATTAAGTCATCTGCTGCTTCAATGCCTACTGAAAACCTGAGAAGTTTGTTGCAGACGCCCAGTTTATTTCTGACCTCTTCCGGTACATCTGCATGCGTCTGGGTTGCCGGATAAGTCATTAAGCTTTCTACGCCTCCGAGACTTTCTGCAAAGGTGATGAGATTAAGCTTTTGTAAAATCGGATTGACCCAGCTTTCATCTTTAACCCGGAAGGAAAGCATGCCTCCCCTTCCCGGATAGATGACGTCCTGTACAGCCGGGTGGTCTTTCAGAAACCCGCTGACTTCCTGTGCGTTCTGTTCATGCTTTTCCATTCTGAGAGTCAGTGTTTTTAAACCTCTGATAACAAGCCATGAATCCAATGGCGATAAAATCGGCCCCATACTGTTAAAGTTATAGAAAATTCTCTCGGAAAGCTCTTCTCCTTTTGAGACCACAAGGCCTGCGATCACATCGTTATGGCCCGATAAGTATTTTGAAGCACTGTGGATGACAATATCTGCGCCTTCCAGAATAGGCCTCTGCAGAAGAGGCGTATAGAAGGTGTTATCCACGATCAGCAGGAGACCATGCTCTTTAGCCAGATCGCTGAACGCTTTAATATCTGCTTCGTGCATAAGTGGATTGGTTGGTGTTTCTATAAATAATGCTTTCGTATTTTCAGAGATATTATCTTTGAAAAATTGAATATCTGCTGCGTCCCCGTATTTAAATGACAATCCCCAGCGTGTCCATCCTTCTTCAAACAGCCGGTATGTTCCGCCATATAAATCACTTGACGCCAGAATCTCATCTCCGCTCCGGAATAAGGAAAGCACCACCTGAACGGCTGACATGCCCGACGAACAGGCAAAGCCCCTGTCTCCCCCTTCCAGTTTTGCGATGGCTTCTTCAAGCAGCTCCCTGGTCGGATTGCCAGTGCGCGAATAATCATACCCGGTCGACTGGCCGATTCCCTCGTGGCGGTAAGCTGTAGAAAAATAAATTGGCGCACTGACCGCTCCTGTCGCTGACTCACTTCTGTTGCCTATTTGAACGAGCACTGTTTCAAGCTCCTTGCGGTATTTACTCATGTGAAATGACCCCTTTCTGTCCTTGCACTACTGATTCTTTATTAATGAGATTAGAAAACTTGGTTTACTGCCACGCCAAGTCTGGCGGAAGAGTTAGGATTTATATACTTTAACAGGGTTAAACCATCTTAAAGTACGAAAAACCTTCTTCTTAAAAGTAAGAAGAAGGCTGACATTATAATTCCAATTAGTCTTCTTCTTATCTTTACAAGCATCTGCTTGCAGGAATTAGCACCTGACCCTAAACGCGCGGCTGGTTGCTGAGACTTCAACGGGCCTTTCCCTCCATCTCTCATGATAAGAACCTGTATAACTATTTTTTTGTAAATGATTGTTCCCCATTGTATCGGATGTCAAGGGAAGATGCAACAGCTTTTGTGAATTTTCTGTTAACTGGAAATATGTTACAGGAGAATAGACTCAATTTAAAATCCCCGGTTCTATAAACCAGGGAATCATCTTATCTGTTTACTTTATTACGGGTATATGGATTTCAAACTCCATCTCTTCGTCTAATACGTGATCAGCGGGGTATAACTCAATTTTTATCGGCAGCTCATCATAAGAATCTACTTCTTCCGGTTTGAGAGCCGTTAATCCTCTTTCATAGATGTTTTGCAGAACTTCTGTATAAGAGTCTCCGATATTTTTGCCCTTTTCGTGTCTGAAGATTAAATAATCGGCTTCTGGCAAGTGGCACAGTTCAAAGCCGTCGGGGACCGAGGTTCCTTCTTTAACTTCCCAGCCTGCATAGTGCGTAAAGCCGCCTCTGCGGTCGTGGATCGACACACCGGCAAATTCGTGATCGTTCACTTTATCTTCAATTTCGTCTTTCCTGCTGCTAACTTCTTTAATTACTTTTCGAATGTCCCCTCTAAATGCTTCCTCAAATGTCCCTTCCCATTTTAAACCGACAATAAGTCTTTCTTTCATACCCCTTATTTTCATAAATTTTCCCCTTTCACATGTGATTGATGGTTTGGCCAAAAGTGTTTCATCAGCTCTTCAGCCCAAAAAAATAACGCAAGTTTTAATATAGTTTACCATGTTCACTTCAAATTTCTAAATTTTCTATAATTTTTTTCGCCAAAAAGGTTTCTATTTTTCAAACTTGTGGTATTATCTAATTGTACAATTGTTAAACACTGCTTTAACATTACTTTTACAAAAGTAATTAACTGGAAGTAATTGAGTGGTGTCTGACAAAAAATAAAAAGGAGATGATTAAGTTGAAAAAATGGTTCAGTGCTGGTTTCGTGTTTATGCTCTTATTTGGTATTTTTGCAGGTACGGCTTTAGCAGACGGACATGAGGACAATGCAATGGTTCGAGTATTCCATGCTTCCCCTGACGCTCCTGAAGTGGATGTATATGTAAATGGCGAAGCGGCTGTAGAAGGAGCCGGGTTTAAAGATATTACCGGCTATCTGGAACTGCCGGCTGGTGATCACGATGTAGCTATCTTCCCTGCTGGTGAAGGCGGCGAAGGTGATCCTGTTATTGAAGAAACGCTGACTATTGAGGCTGGCCATTCCTATACAGCAGCAGCCACAAATCTGCTTGAATCTCTAACGTTGGAAGTTATTCATGATGACAATACAGTAGATGAGGGAATGACTAAAATCCGTGTTGGACATTTATCGCCAGGTGCTCCAGCAGTTGATGTAGGACTGGCAGGCGGCGATGCTTTATTTGAAGGAGCAGAGTTCTTTGCCGTAACAGACTATTTAGAATTAGACCCTGGTACTTATGACCTTGAAATCCGGGCTGCAGGCACTGAGGACGCAGTATTAGACTTATCCGGAACTGAGCTTCAGGAAAATATGATTTACTCAGCATTTGCAGTTGGTGAAGATGCAGACAATCTTGAGGTGGTTGTTGTAGCGGATGAAGCTCATCACATGCCTTCTGAAATGCCGCAAACAGGTATGGGAGGAGCTTACCAGTCCAACAGTTTCCTTCCACTGATGTTAACTTTTGCAGCAGGCGGTGCGCTTTTCTTCATCATTTTTCGCAGAAAAGCAGCTTTCCAGGCGTAACATAATGAGATTCCTTTCGGCGATCCTGCTGACTTTCATTCTTGCTTCCTGTGGCGGAATGAACGAAAGCAGTCCCGAGCCTGAGCGGGACGACTTAACCCGTGCAGAGGATGAAGCCGTGACTGTTTCGGCTTCAGAAATTGATGACAAGATGACTTTTCCTGCGATTGAAAATAAAAAGAGGGCTCAAAAAAAGAAAGACGAGCCCTCTGAAGAAGTATCATCTATAGAGCCATCTCAGCCGGTGGAGCCTGTTTACAGCGCCTCCTCCCAAGGGATTATTCCAGACACCATTGAAATTCCCGCCCTGGACGTCAAGGCAGACATTACTCAAGTCGGTTTAAAAGATGACGGGGCGATGGAGGTTCCTGATGACGGCGACCTGGTTGGCTGGTTTAACAGGGGGGTCAAACCCGGAGGTGCAGGAAATTCAGTATTAGCAGGCCATGTGGATGACCGGACGGGCCCCGCTATTTTCTTTGACCTGAAGGATTTAGAGATTGGGGACGTCGTCAAAGTACGTGACGGTGACGGCACAGAACTTACTTTTGAAGTCAAAAGCCGTGAGATTTATCCTTACGATGATGCTCCTATTTCAAAAGTGTTCGGCCCTTCTTCTTCGAGAAATTTAAACCTTATCACTTGCACAGGGGAATTCGACCGTGATCAGGGAACACACCGCGAACGGCTTGTCGTATTTACTGAATTAATAGAAGAAACGCAGACCTGAAAAAGGTCTGCGTTTTATATTTTAAGTCTCGTCTTCTACTTTTTTTCTGTGCTTATATATGCCAATCTTGTGGAAGATGGCGAATTCTTTCTGAGCCTGGCGGGCACGCTTGCTTTTAATCCCCATGCTGTCTATAAACTTTTTTATAAAACTTTTAGGAATGCCGTACTTATCCGATGCTTTGCCTATCGCATCTTTTTTCCGGGAATTATAAATAGTCATGCCATTTATAGCAAAAAGGACGGCTGCAAATTCTTTTCTTGAAAGACGTGTGCCGTTCTCTTTTAAGTAAGTCTTAAGTTTAGTAAAATTGGCCTCTCGCGCCTGCTCAATACTATTACGGTCGGTACCCACCGAAAACCACCGCCTTTTTATCTATTATACCCCACTGAGAGGACGAAAGGTTGACAGAATGCTTAGATTTGTTACAATCTTAAGAAATTGAATGGATCTACTGGGGGTGCCCTGACAACGGGCTGAGAAAAAGGAATGCCTTTTAACCCTGAGAACCTGATCTGGTTAAAACCAGCGTAGGGAAGTAGTCGGCGATTAAAACTGTTTTCCGTGACCAAAGTCGGGTTCTTTCATTGTAAGTGAGAGGGCTTGGCTTTTTATTTTGCTCTCCAAACCTGAATTAGGGAGTGTTCGCTTTGACAAGGACAAACAAATTAACTCTTATGGCCATGCTAATTGCAATTGGCCTCGTTGGGGCAGCCTTTATCTGGTTTCCTGCAGGGGTGGCACGCGCTTACCCGGTTCAGCATGCTGTCAATGTAATCGCAGCTGTCATACTTGGTCCGGGCCCTGCCGTTCTGGTCGCTTTTGCGATCGGATTATTACGAAATATGCTTGGAATCGGGACAATACTTGCTTTTCCGGGCGGGATGGCAGGAGCTTTACTTGCAGGGCTGGCATACCGCTGGATCAGAAAGAAGCCGGCAGCGGCGGCGGGAGAAGTGATCGGAACAGCGGTTATCGGATCCCTTCTGGCCGTTCCATTAGCCCAGTTTTTTCTTGGCCAGGCAGCAGGTGTCTTCTTCTTTATCCCCGCTTTCTTCGTAAGCAGTGCTTCCGGGGCGTTACTGGCCTGGTTTATATTGAGCCGGATTCCGGAAAACAAACTCCCCAAATAACGTGAATTTTTCACATAGGGGTCAGACCCCTATGTGAAATTATTTAAAAACAATACGTGAAACTCCTATTTAAACACGGAGGCTTCAAAGGTGATAGTTTCATCAGTCCCCTCGGGGTATCGCCCATGTTCGTAATTACTTGAAATAATAATGTTCTGAAATCCTGCCTGCTCAAGGATCAGGCGAAATTCTTCCACTCCATACCACCTGAGCGGGAATCGTTCCAATTCTGTCTGTATAAGTGTCCCGTTTCTCCACTTTTCGTATCTGCCATGAGAAACAGTATATTGGTGAATAAAATTTACTTCAGCCAGTTTATTTTCGTGAGTAATGACGTCTCCGTTTGCACATTCCCACGTCTTAACAGACGCCCGGCCAATATCAAAGTCTCCCGGCATAATTAAGTCGAGTATCAGTTTACCTCCATCCTTAAGGTGTTTTTTAAAGTTTACTAAAGCCTGAAGAGATTTATCCCGTTCATGAAGTAGCAGGAAAGTCCCTGTAGGAACAATAATCGCTTCATATTTCTTATCTGAAGTAAAAGACGCCATTTCAGCTTCATAAAGCAACGGATTCAGACCCCGTTCTTCACAATGGCCTCTGCAGATTTTCAGCATATCCGAAGACACATCAAACCCTTCGATCTTGATGCCGGATTCCAGTAAAGGAATAAGGATTCTTCCAGTGCCTGCTGCCGGTTCCAGCACAGGTCCTTTGACTTCCTTCAATCTTTCTTTGTAAAACTCGATATCCCCGAATGAATGGCCGACCGGCTTATCCATATCGTATACTTCAGCAGACAAACGGCTGTAATAGCTAAGCATACACTCTCCCCCTTGCACTTTTAAATATTCGCCATTAATCATTCGACGTTCTCTCGTTTTCCCCTTTATTTTTCATAAGGCAATAAGCGGTAATGAAGCCATTTTATTAAATAAAACGCTTTTATCCCCTCCGCCTCACGACACACAATTTTCATATATTATAAGCAAACAAATTACTATACCGTACAGAGGTATGGTAAAATAAAACCGAATTAACCTTTGATTTTCAAGATATAAATAAACATATATGCTAATACCCCTTTGAAAAAGGACAGGAGGGAACTCTGTTGGATAACAAAACCCAGGACTTCAGTGTGCGTGGAATGACGTGCGCGTCGTGTGTCGCACGAGTAGAAAAAATTATAAACAGAAAAGACGGAGTCGATTCTGTGAGCGTAAATTTAGCTACTAATCAGGCTCAGGTCAGATACAACCCTGAAGAAATATCTGAAGATGACATTGTCAATGCCATCAGTAAAGCAGGGTATGAAGCTGCCCCTAAAGCTGATCCTGCTGTAAAAAAATATTTATTTTCTGTTAAGGGCATGACCTGTGCCTCTTGCGTCGGCCGTGTAGAGAAAGTAATCGGCAGACTTGACGGTGTAGAAAATGTATCAGTGAACCTTGCTTCAAACCAGGCGCAGGTGGAAACGAAAGACCCCGCATTTGACCCTGAAAAGGTCATTGATAAAGTGACTAAAATCGGGTATGAGACTGCTCTGCTCGAAGAAGAAATGCCCCGCTCTGATGAAGATGAACAGGAGCAGGAGGCAGCGAAACTGAAAAAAGATTTTACGTACGGGGCCATCGTTACGTCAATTGTTCTGATTGGCAGCATTCCGCACATGATGCCCGGATGGGGTGAATGGGTGCCGGATTTTATTGCAAATCCCTATTTCCTGCTGCTGCTCACGACTTATGTGCAGCTCGTGCCGGGCTGGCGTTTTTACAGAAACAGTTATAAAATCTTAAAAAATAAATCGGCTGATATGAATGTCCTCGTCGCAATGGGAACGACCTCAGCTTGGGTATACAGTGGAGCGATGACTCTGTTCCCTGAGACGCTGACTAACATGGGCTTCCCTTATCAGCTTTACTACGATGTCACCACGGTTATTACGACACTTATTCTTCTCGGACGCTACTTTGAAGCGAAAGCGAAGGGAAAAACGTCAAATGCCATTAAGAAACTGATGAACATGCAGGCAAAAACAGCCAGAGTGTCGAGAAACGGTGAAGAAGTTGATATCCCGATTGACCAGGTTGTCATCAATGATAAAATTATTGTAAGACCAGGAGAAAGAATTCCTGTAGACGGCATTGTTATTAAAGGAAAATCGTCAGTCGATGAATCCATGCTGACAGGGGAATCAATTCCAATAGAAAAAACAGCTGACGATGAGGTCATTGGAGCGACAATTAATAAATCGGGAAGCTTCACTTTCCGGGCGACAAAAGTCGGAAAAGAAACCGCACTCGCCCAAATCATCCGCCTCGTTAATGAAGCCCAGGGGTCTAAGGCTCCTATTCAGCGGATCGTCGATGTGATCTCTGCTTATTTCGTGCCTGCCGTCGTGCTGATTGCCACTTTATCTGCGATTGTATGGTACTTTATCGGCCCGGCACCGTCTACTATTTTTGCCCTGACGACATTTATCGCTGTATTGATTATTGCCTGCCCGTGTGCCCTCGGCCTGGCTACTCCTACAGCCATTATGGTAGGTACTGAAAAAGGCGCCGAAAACGGTGTATTAATTAAAGATGCCACAAGCCTTGAAAAAGCACATAAAACGGATATCGTCGTGCTTGATAAAACAGGAACCATTACAGAGGGGAAACCTAAAGTAACAGATATAATTAAGGATGGAAAGATGTCTGAGGATGAGCTGCTGGCTCTTGCGGCTTCCGTAGAGACAGCTTCAGAGCATCCATTAGGCGATGCGATTGTCCAGGCAGCTAAAGAGAAAGAACTTGAACTTGCTGAGCCGGACTATTTCAATTCCATTACCGGCCAGGGGATCGAAGCGACCCTGGGACAAAAAGAAGTTTATATCGGTAATGCGAAATTAATGAAAGAGCGCAGCATCCAGCACAATGACATGTTAAATAAAGCAGACCAGCTGGCAAACGAAGGTAAAACTCCGATGTTCGTGGCTGTAGACGGGATTTGCATGGGTGTCATTGCTGTGGCTGACACTGTGAAAAAAGATTCTGTAAAAGCCATCCAGCAAATGAAAGATTTAGGACTTGAAGTAGTGATGATCACCGGGGACCATCACCGGACCGCCCAGGCAATTGCTAATGAAACAGGCGTGGACCGGTTCATTGCCGAAGTCCTGCCTGAAGATAAAGCGAAGGAAGTATCGGCACTTCAGGCGGAAGGAAAAATCGTTGCAATGGTCGGGGACGGGATCAATGACGCTCCTGCCCTGGCACAGTCTGATGTCGGAATTGCAATTGGGACAGGAACGGATGTGGCCATGGAAACGGCCAATATCACACTCATGCGCGGGGACCTTTTAAGTGCCGTCACGGCCCTCCGCCTTTCCAAATCAACGATGAGAATGATCTGGCAGAACCTCGGCTGGGCGTTCGGGTATAATATTGTTTTAATACCAGTTGCTGCCGGCATGCTTTATCCTTTCTTCGGCATTCTTCTTAACCCTATGCTTGCTGGAGCGGCGATGGCCTTCAGTTCTGTTTCTGTCGTACTGAATACACTGAGGCTGCGTTCGTTTAAGACGCTTTAAGTTCACACCTCCTTAGGCTGTTTAGCTTGTTTACCGTTGTGGTAAATGGATTACAACAACCTAATGGAGGTGTTATTTTATGCCTTGGGATAAAGACGATTATCCTTCTTCATTAAAAAACCTTGATACTCCTATTCGAAATAAAGCCATCGAAATCGCCAATGCGATGATTGACGAAGGATACAAGGAAGGACGCGCTATTCCGATCGCTACTGAACAGGCAAAAGAATGGTATGACAATGCCAGCGACAAAGAAAGAAAAGAAATGAAGTCTATCTCAGATGAAGATTTAAAAGAAAGAGACGATGAAGACGACCAATCCGATTCCCGGCCCGAACTGATGGAAAAAGGCGAACACGTTTATCCTCATGACGATGGCTGGGCCGTCCAGGCCGAAGATGCCAAACAGCCAACACAGGTTTTCGATGATAAACAGGAAGCCATTGAGCGGGCAACAGAAATTGCTAAAAAGAAAGAAACTCACTTAGTCGTTCATAAAGCTGACGGGTCTGTTCAAAAGAAACAGTCCTATGATGAGGTATAGAATGTTCTTAAGTTATAATTGGGATAAAGAATAGTAACCATAAAAAGATCCGAACAAATTTTTAAATTTTGTTCGGATCTTCTTTTAGAGAAAAGTAGTCGTTTCAGTCCGCCAGGCGGACGCTTGCCCAGGGGCTTGGCCTTTTAATCAGCCTGGAGCTTGTTGAGTTGAATCTTCCGACTTCTGCGCATAATTCCGTTGGCGTCGCCGACTTCTTTTGTCATCCCTTTTTAATAAGAAAGGTCAATCTCTCAGTTTCTGTAAATCAAATGCGGGAATAAGACCTTCATCCGCAGCCCGGCCTAACAGAGATTCTACGGCAGCATACCCGTCTTCACCCAGCCCCCTTGTGAACTCATTGACATACAGGTCAATATGGGAACGGGCCACTTCCTTAGACATTTCCTGAGCGTGCTCCATCACATAATCCATAGAAGCATCAGGGTTTGCCCATGCAAACTCAACAGACTCACGAATCCACTCTGTCAGTGACGCCTTCATTCCTAATGATCTTCTGGCAATAATGGCGCCAAGAGGAATAGGAAAACCTGTATCTTCTTCCCACCAGTCACCCAGGTCTGCCACCTTATCAAGATCATACTCCTTATAAGTAAACCGTGCTTCATGAATGACAAGACCGGCGTCTATTTTCCCGTCTCTTACTGCCGGCATAATCTCGTGAAACGGCATAACAGTGATTTTCCCCGGTCCCCCAGGGATCTTCTGGGCGGCCCACAGCCTGAACAGTAAATAAGCGGTCGACTTATCACTTGGGACAGCCACCGTTTTCCCGGCAAGCCTTGAGGGGTCAGACCCCCCATTTTTTGACAGGACTAACGGGCCGCAGCCTCTGCCTAACGCTCCTCCACAAGGAATCAGTTCGTAGTCGTCAATGACGTATGGCAGCGCGGCATAAGATATTTTCATAACTTCCGGGCCTTCACGGCGGGCTGCCCAGTAATTTGTTTTATCGATATCCGCGTAAGTGACGTTCAGCTCCGGTGCACCCTCAAGCAGACGATGGACCCACGCATGGAAAACAAACGTATCATTTGGACAAGGTGAAAATGCTATATTCAATTAAAAAACCTCCTTAAGGCATTCACTTACAATGGTTAGGGACGTTAAGGCATCTTTAAGCCTCCAGGCATTTTTATTCCTTGGGCCTGCTGCATTGGAAATCGTCCTGATTTCATAAAACGGCACACCATGAAGATCGGCAGCAGTAGCTGCTCCGAAACCCTCCATGGCTTCTGCAGAAGCTTCCGGGAATCGCATTTTTAACCTTTCAAGAGTTTCAGCTGACCCGGTAACCGTAGATAAGGTTAAGACTGCGCCGGTATGTACAGTAATATCAGTATTATTGTTAATTTCTTTCTTTAATGGAGAGACTATCCGATTGTCGCACTTAAGCCGGGACACCCCGAAACCTAATTCTTCCAAAGGTTTAAATCCTTCCGGGGATTCCGCACCTAAGTCCCCTGCTATTATTTCAGACGCAATGACAGCGTCCCCAATCTGAACATTTGAAGGAATTCCCCCGGCTACCCCCATATTTATAACAGCCTTGTACGAATTATCCCCAAGCAGCAATGCAGTGCGGGCTGCAGCAGCCACCGGCCCTACCCCAATCGTTTCAACTTGAAACCGATGATCACTCTGTAAGCCTTTTAAAATAGCTTCCTTTTCAGCTTCGACAGAAGTGACGATCAGGACAGAGCAGGGATCTGTCATTCTTTTCAGGTCACGATTCATTATTAACCCCCTATAAAAAGCTTATTATTATTAGTTTACCAAAGGAGGAAACAAAGAGAAAAGCAAAGAGCGATTAATGTATATATATGGAATATCAGTATATAAGATTAAGTTTTTGTTTCAGAGGGTAACAAGTATAATAGTTTTAGTACTTTTTCTCTTTGATGATTTATAATGGATAAGGTAGAATTTTTGTTGGTTTAGTAAAAAAAGGTTGAAATATGCAACTAAATTGGGAGGCCTTATTGTGAATGAGCTTATTTATATGACGTTTTTCGCCGCGATCGTATTATACATTGGACTGAGAGAACGGAACAAACTGGACAGGAATATTAAACGGATTCCAAACAGAATCCTTGTTAACGGTGTCAGAGGGAAATCAACAGTTACGAGACTGCTGATGGGAATTTTGAAAGAAGATAAACAGCGTGTTGCCGGAAAAACGACCGGTACTTCTCCAAGATTGTTTTACTGGGATAAAGAGGAGGAGGAACCAATTACCCGAAGCCTCCAGGGGCCAAACATCTCCGAACAGAAGATGATGGTGAATAAAGTTGCACGCCGAAAAGTGGATGCTTTCGTTACAGAATGTATGGCTGTAAATCCGGAATATCAAAATGTTTTTCAGGAGCGTTTTGTCAAAGCAAACATTACAGTTATTACGAATGTTATGGAAGACCACCTTGACGTTATGGGACCTACCATTAATCAGATTGCCGAGGCATTTGGACGCACCATTCCTCATAACGGCTATTTAGTTATTCCCCCTACGACTTTCCAGCGATACTTTAAAAAAATTGCAGAAAGCCGTGGAACAGAAGTAGTGGTGGCTGATCCGGGCCGAATAGATGAAAAATATTTGACTGAATTTCCTTACATGATGTTTGCCGAGAATGCGGCGCTTGGTCTTGCAGTGGCTGACATACTGGGCATTGATGAAGATACAGCACTGAGCGGCATGCTTAACGCACCTGTAGATCCGGGTGCGATGAGAGTCCACCAGTTTGGCAGAGAAGCAGCACCGAGCTTCTTCTTTAACGGGTTTGCTGCGAATGATGCTACGTCGACAATTAATATCTGGAACAGGATTCTGGAGCAGGATTATCCTTCCGAAAATAAAACGGTAATTATGAATTGCCGTGATGACCGGGTAGACCGGACAATCCAGTTCTCAGAAGAAGTTCTTCCTAAATTAAACATGGATACTCTCATACTAACCGGAAAGAGCGTCTCTCCTGTTATCCAGGCGTATGAAAACGGCAGCCTTCAAGTGAAAAATCTTATAAACCTTGAAAAACATCCGGCAGAAGAAGTCGTAGCAAAAGTCAAAGAACTTCCGGAGAACAGTTTGGTCTACGGAATAGGAAATATTCATGGCGGCGGTGAAGAAATCGCCCATGCTATATCACACCTTGAATTAAAAGAAATGAGCCTGCATGAGTACAGGCCTGAGAAAAAGAGGGTAACCTCTATGAAAAAAGAAAGAGCTTTTGCCCAGTCCCCTTCTTAAACTTTGTATAGAAGCAGCTGGAATGTCACGTTAGATTTAAAATAAGGAGTTGGCCAAACGTGTTTGGAACAGATTTGTATATTGCAATTGTCATAGGAGTACTGCTTTCCCTTGTCTATGCGGAAAAAACAGGGATAGTCCCTGCGGGATTAGTAGTACCCGGATACCTAGCCCTTGTCTTTGACCAGTTAATGTATGTAGTAGTTGTCGGAGTAATCAGTTTAATCACATATCTCATTGTGACGCAGTTAATAGGAAGAATGACTGTCCTGTATGGCCGCCGAAAGTTCGCGGCCATGCTTACTGTCGGGGTGTTAATGAAGATGGGGATGGATTATCTCTATCCGTTAACCCCGTTCCCCGTTATGGAGCTCAGGGGGATCGGGGTTATTGTGCCGGGGTTAATCGCTAACTCTATTCAGAAACAGGGCGTCCTCCCTACCTTCTCTTCTACTTTTGTTATAGCCTTTTTCACTTTTCTGATTATTACAATTTATCATTTGTTTTAGACTAGGAGCGTTAAAAAATGTCCAAAGAACTATCTTTTAAAGAAAGAATGAAATTAATGATGGTAAGGCATCGTGAGAGAGCCCTTCCACATTCTATTATTGCTTTAGTAATATTAGCGATCCCCTTCTTTGGGCATCATTGGTATTTTTCTGCTTCGGTGCCATCAGATACAAGGCCTGACAATGTGGAATACCGGATGTCCATGGTAGGAGATATGATGATGGGGCGCCATGTGCATGATGCGGCTGTAAGAACAGGTGAACATATAGACCGTGTTTTTGATTACGTTCACCCTTTCTTTCATGAGTCCGATTATGTCACGGGAAACTTTGAAGCCCCTGTGATGAATGTAGCGGACCCTGAAATAGACGCCCAGGTAGAAGATGCAGAACTTCATAATAAAGATATCCACCTTTACGCTGAGCCCTGGTCGATGGATGCTCTCGTCAATGCAGGCTTTGATTCTGTGAACTTTGCCAACAACCATACTCTGGATTACGGCGACCTGTCACTGCAACAGACGCTTGAACATATCAGGCAATACGAAGACGATATTGATACAGTGGGCATTGGAGATGCTCTGAAATTATCTGATGACGAAATTGCAGAAGGCGCCAGAGAAGCCGCGGGTGTATCTTATTTTGATATTAACGACGATGTAAGAGTCGGGCTTATAGGTTTTACTGATTCATTTGTCCAGGGTTTTTCCGCCCAGGATTATGTCGGAGGTGTTTTCACTCCGTCTTACCAAGGCTTTGCTGAGTTGAGACAACGGCTGCTTGAAGCTAAAATGCCGGAAGAAGAAGGTGGCGGCGGAGCTGACATTACAATGGTCCACGTACACTGGGGCGATGAATATCAAGTGGGATATAACGACCGGCAGGAAATCCTGGCCCAGTATATGACCAATTACGGTGCTGATATTATTATCGGGCATCATTCACATGTTTTAGAACCCGTTAAAATAATGGAAGGCAGGGATGATCATCGCTCCCTTGTCATGTTCAGTCTTGGCAACTTCGTATTTGACCAGGGTTGGACAAGAACGAAAGAATCAACGATTGCCCAGCTCGACTTTTTGGATGATGGATCTAAACGAATGTCGTTTGTTCCAATGTTTATTGAAGACACCCGTCCAAGGGAAACAGCCGGGTGGACGAAATTTTACCGGGATTACAGGATCTTCAGAACTTTAAGGCAAGAACTTGACGAGAATATCTGGACTGTAGAAGATGGTCGGCTTAACGTTGACCTCAACGCCGCCGGTGTACTGGAAGGGGTGGACATAACACCATGAATTACAAAGGTTACTTAAAAATTACGCACCTTCTTGCCGGAATTATTCTAATAGGTCTGATCGCGTGGAACTTCTATTTTGAAGAAGAATTTGACCCTTTCAGAGAGCCTTACTCCAGTGATGATTTCACCTCAAGACAGGTGGATTCTGTGGCAGTTGATTCTCAGCCTGAAGAGAATGAAAACAATGCCGCAGAAGAAGAGGAAAGGCCGGGAATATACGGCGTCAGTGCTGTTCATCCCCTTGCAGCTGATGTAGGGATGAAAATTATTGAAGATGGCGGTAACGCTATTGATGCGGCGGTCGCAGTGTCCTTCATGCTGAATGTGGTTGAGCCATACGGGTCAGGCATCGGGGGCGGTGGTTTAATGTTATACCACGATCCCCATGAAGGCGCCATGAGTTTCGACTACCGTGAACAAGCACCGCCAAGCGGAAATGAAGCCCCGTTACAAACTGGCCGGAGCCCTGCTGTACCAGGATTAGTAAAAGGCATGGAGTTTATTTATGAAAATTACGGCAGCGGGAATGTAGCCTGGGAAGATCTTATTACTCCGGCTATTGATAGAGCGGAGGAAGGAGTCCAGGCAGGTGAAGTATTTGCCCAGCAGACGGGTAACGCAGTCCGTTATCTTGAAATGGCCGATGACGAAAGAGAGATATTTTTCCCGGGAGGCCAAGCTCCTGAAGTTAACGATCTGATCGTCCAGGAAGAACTGGCCAATACGTTAAGGCTGATTCAGGAAGACCGGGCCGATGGCTTTTACAGCGGTGAAGTCGGCCAGTCACTTCAGCAGCAGTTTAATTTTACCGAGGAAGACTTGATGGGGTATGAAGCGCAGGTAACAGAGCCCGTCCAAGCTGAAATCGGTAATCAGGTTGTTTATGGCGGCCCGTCCCCTTCTTCAGGGACAGTTGTCGTCCAGGCGCTGCAAATGGCAGAGCAGATGGATTTAGACATGGTTTTTGATGAAGAAGAAGATATTCCTGAACATCTTACTATGGGTGAGATGATCAATCACGAAGAACTTCAGGCTGTTTATATGCACCTTATTAACGAAATTACACGGTCTGCTTATTCAAGCCGTCTTGGGACATTAGGGGATCCTGAATTTGAGAATGTTAATCATCAGGCCCTTACTGACGATGCGTTTATTCAGGACCTTCTGAATGACATTAATTATGGTTCACATGACTATACAGATGCATCGGAACTGTTTGACACGCCTGCCGAAGAGGCGGATTCGCGGCATACAACGCATTTTGTTATTGTAGATAAAGAGGGCCGTATGGTCTCAGCCACTCATTCACTTGGGGAATTCTTTGGTTCAGGAATTTACACTAACGGCTTCTTTGTTAATAACCAGATGAATAACTTTAGTTATGATAATCCTGAGTCACCAAACTATTATGAGCCAGGCAAACGGCCGCGGACATTTGTGTCTCCGGTTATATTTGAAGAGCATGGCCAGCCTGTTTTAGGGCTTGGCTCACCAGGCGGAACGAGGATACCTGCGATGATCTTCCAGACCATAATGTATTACCAGTATGGGTTAAACGACGATGGAGAACGCATGAGTCTGCAGGAAGCTATTGAAGCGCCCCGTTTCTATAATGATAATGACGTGATTTATATTCAGGATGATGATTTACCTGAAGAGACAATGCAGCAGCTTAATGAACTGAATTATTCAGTCGTTCCTCACAGTTCCCCACTCTATTACGGAGGCATCCAGGGATTAGGTGTAGTCCTTGATGAAAATGGAAATTTAGAAGGAATGTACGGAGGAGGCGACCCTCGCCGAAACGGAGCATGGCAGATTGAAAGTGAATAAGCTAAACGGCCACCAAATGCTGGTGGCCGTTTTTATATTACCGTTTCCAGGGTGAGTAAAAACTAAACTAAAAATACGTTTGTAAAAGACGAACAATGATTTATCCTTGCACCTGAATGAGACAATACCTTTATATTGCCTGTCAAATTAAGTTCTAAAATTATTCTATAGTTATCTTCTTTGATTGAAGGACAGAAGGTGGCGACGCCCGAGGGATTACGCGCAGTCTGAAGATCCAATTCAACGAAGCTTTAGGCTGCGTTGAATTTAGCTGAAGACAAGCCCCTGGGCAAGCGTCCACCTGGCGGACTGAAATCAATACTTTTATCCAAAAGAACATCCGGACAAAACTTCTAAGATATTGTTCAAATTTCTTTAAGTTTACTATTAATGTATCTAAGCCTCTGTTTATATTACCGCTTAAGTCTGTGAACGACACTCAGCAATAAAAAAGAAAATAAAATCATTGATCCGACCCAGTAATAGGCCAATACTGTTTGCCCTGACTGGACAGACGCATAAATTGCGGTCGGCATGGTTTGAGTCCGTCCGGGAATATTGCCCGCAAACATTATCGTTGCTCCGAATTCACCCAGACCTCTGGCAAAACCGAGCATATAGCCTGTCACTAAAGACCTCCACGATAAAGGTAAGGTCACATATAAAAAGACCTGGCTCTGTTTAGCCCCCATTTGGCTTGCAGCTTCTTCCAACTCTTCTTCAACACTCTCAAAAGCATTTATGAGGGTCTGATAAATCAACGGAAAAGCCACAACTGCCGCTGCCACAACTGCAGCCCAAAAAGAAAAAACAAGCGGCATAGAAAAAAGCCACTCAAAAGCCTGGCCGATCCAGCTCTGCCTGCCCATTAAGATGAGCAGGCCAAAGCCTATAACAGTTGGAGGTAAAACCAAAGGAAGCATCAGGACTGTTTCAATAACACTTCTTCCTTTAAACGATTTTCCTTTCATCCACCATGCGATGAAAAGAGCGGCTGTAAAAGAAATAATGCTTGCAATAAGTATGACTTGAGCTGAAATAATGACCGGCGACAAAAAGCTTTGAAAATCCATTTAATACACTCCAAATCCGTACGATTCAAATACGTTTAAAGCTTCGGTTGTTTTAAGCCACTCGTAAAATTCCCGGACTTCCTCAGGGTGGTTTGAATTAGCTAAAAATCCGACAGGATAAATAATTGGCTCGTGGTTATTTAATGTATAATCAATCCGGATGTTCTCTAACTCATAAACATCCGTTTCATAGACTACCCCAACATCCACGTTCCCGGTTTCCACATAGGTTAGAACTTGTCTTACATCAGATGCAAAAACTAATTTATCTTCCACCTCTTCCCAGATACCTGCTGCTTCTATAGCCTGCTTTGCATATTCCCCTGCGGGCACTGTAGCCGGGTCTCCTATCCCTACCGTATCGACACTATCATTAAGCAGGCCATCAAGCCCCTCCATTTTAAAATCGTTCTGCATATGACTGACTGCCACAAGTTCGTTGATAAGCAGGTTTTCAAACTCTGATACAACTTCAGCCTCGTTTAATTCTTCCATCCATCTTAAAGCGGCAGATAAGAAGACATCTGCAGGCGCTCCCTGGCTGATCTGGTCTTTTAACTGACCGGAACCGCCGTATACAGGCACAATAGTTATGTAAGGATTTTCACTTTCATATAACTCTTTCAGTTCATTCATGGCAGGCGTCATACTAGCAGCGGTTAACACATGTATCTCAGTTTTTTCGTTTTCCTGCCCGCAGCCTGCTAAAGAAATAATAACCATAATTATAATAATGTAAGCAGAGTTTTTCCATCTGCTCCTCATAAACATCACTCTTTCTATCATTCTGTCTCTTAATTATAACTTAATAAATACAGTAATAAAGCATGCCGCTTTTAATCTTTCTTACAATGTGACTTTTTTCCAATTTAATGAACAAAGAGAGAAATATCATTTTTACTGTTTAAATCTTATCGTTTTCGGTTACCCCGTACTGTATATAGGAAAATTCAAAGAATAATTTTACAGGAGGAATCGGTATGCTTTTAAAATATTTTTATGATGATGCATTAGCGCAGGCGTCTTATATGGTAGGCTGCCAGAAGACTGGAGAAGCTGCCATCATTGACCCATCAAGGAACATAGACACTTATTTTGATACAGCGGAAAAAGAAGGTATGACGATCACTAAGGTGCTTGAAACCCATATTCACGCTGACTTTGTTTCCGGTGCAAGAGAAATGGCCGAGCGTTCATCTGCAACCATTTATTATTCGTTAGAAGGTGAAGGTGATGAAAGTGGAGAATATAAATTTGATTCTTCCCTGCCTCAACAAGGGGTTCGTGACGGGGACCAGATAAAGCTTGGAAACGTGACATTTGATGTGTGGCATACTCCAGGGCATACTCCGGAACATATTACTTTTCTCTTAACAGACGGAGCGGCCTCTGATGAGCCATTAGGAATGTTTACTGGCGACTTTATTTTTGTCGGAGACGTAGGGAGACCGGATTTATTGGAAAAGGCAGCAGGTGTAAAAGATTCTGCTAAAAAAGGTGCTGAACAAATGTTCCACTCTTTAGAGAAAGCTAAAGAGATGGATCCTACTCTGCAAATCTGGCCGGGACACGGAGCCGGCAGTGCATGCGGTAAATCACTCGGCTCTATCCCTACCACCACTCTTGGTTACGAACTGAAAACAAACCCGGCTCTTCAATACAACGATGAAAAGAATTTTACAGACTTTTTATTAGATGAACAGCCCGTCCCTCCTGCCTATTTTGCAGTTATGAAAAAAGTGAATAAAGAAGGAGCACCTTTGCTGAAAGACCAGAAAACTCCGCTCCGTTACGGATCCAACGTCAAGAAAATGGATAACATTCTTGAAGCTGATGTCACCGTGGTGGATACTAGAAGCCGTGAAGCATACTCCCAGTCCCATATTCCAGGCTCAATAAACATTCCTTACGATTCATCTTTTACTAACTGGGCAGGGTCCCTTATTTCTTATGACAAACCAGTTTACTTCATTGCATCTTCGTACACTTTCGCAGAGATTATTGAAGCTATGAATGCGATTGGGTTAGACAAGACAGCAGGCTTCTTCACCCCTGCGATTGTTGAAAGCTTTGAAGAAGAACACGGAACAGGTCAATACGAAGTTATTTCACCTGAAGACGCCTATGAAAAGCAAAATAATAATGAACTTCAGATTCTTGATATCCGGGAAGACCATGAATATGAAGCAGAACATGTCGAAAATGCCAAGCATATGGTTATTAATTATCTCCCTGAAAAAGGTGATGACTTACCGGACAAGACACTGGCTTTATACTGCGGCTCCGGAGCACGGTCTGCGATTGCTACCAGTATTTTAAAAAGCAAAGGTTTCGATGTGAAAAATATAAAAGGCGGCTTTATGCGCTGGAAAAAAGAAAACCTTCCAACGGCCTCAGAATAACCTATGATTTCCCCAGCCCCGTTTTAAAACGGGGCTGGGGTTTAGTTTCCATATAAAAAACTGAATGTTCACAAAATATACACATTATTTTTTAAAAGAAAGGGTACATTAATAATGACAACTTAATAATGTTAGCACCGTAGGAGACTCAACCATTAAGTTGGTTCCGTCACCCGACAAACGCCTTTAAAACTTATGGTCTGAAACCGTGGGGAGTTTGTTCTATAAAACTTCAAGTATTTAAAATCTTTCAACACGGCAAGATTAATGATTAGACCAGCTTTTCCGGTTTTTAAGGCACCATGATAAAGGTTTCAGACAAGGGTTAAAAAAAGCCGATCTGTACCACATTATTACTTTAGCAAATGAGAGCTGAAAGTAATTGGCTTAACTGGAGATGGCTAAACTCCAGCCCGAAGTTAAAGAACCGGCAGTATTAAAGATTCTTCTACGGAAACAACTCACTTTCTCATCTGTTAGTGAAATAATATAAGCCCTTAAGACGAAGGGAATTTCTTAAGAACAGCATGCAGAAGTGACATGGTTGAGTCCCCTTTGGTGTTAACAACCCTTCCCCCGGATGTAATCCGGTTTTTTTATTTTCTAATGCAGTTCAAAAAAACAGGAGCCAGTCTCTCATTTATTTAATAGAGATCCTTGAGCCTCCTCTTCTGAAAAAAACCACTGAAACTTTCTCCCTTCTGTTATTATAAGGGCAGCCTTCACAGGCAGGCACTTTCAGGGTACTCTCCTGAATCTTCTTAGCTTAGATTTATGGATCGATTTGTGATCTATGTCACTGCAGACCGGCTGCTTTTTTTATACCATCACCATAGTGCAAAACTAATATTTCTTAGGAGGAAGATATTTTATGACATCTCTTTACGAAAAACTGGGCGGGAAACCTGCTATTGAAACAGCAGTTGATAAGTTTTATGTAAAAGTTCTGGCTGATGACACAGTCAATCAGTTTTTTACTGAAACGGACATGGACAAACAGCGGGAACACCAGACAAAGTTCTTGTCTTATGCCCTCGGCGGTCCTAATCAGTACAGCGGGACAAGTATGGAAAAAGCTCATGAAGGAATGAACATTAAGCCGGAGCATTTTAATGCTATTGCTGGTCATTTAAATGAAACTTTGGAAGAATTAGAAGTACCAGAAGAAGATAGAGATCAAGTAATGGAAAAAATCGGGGCGCTCGCTCCCCATATTATGCATAAATAAAACAAAGCTGCAGCGGCAATCTCCGGGGGCCCGCTGCAGCTTTCATTTGTTAAATGATATCGGGCTTAGTGCTTGCCCGAACCGTACCTTTCTGCCATCTGTTTATATTCTTCTGAAAGCTGTTTACGGACAGACTCCGGCTTAATTACTTCAGCATCGGCTCCAAACGACCGGACCCAGCGTAAAAATTCCTGCCTGCTTTGTACAGTGACTGTTAATAGAAGGGATTTATCCTTCTGCAGCTCCCTTTTTGTTTCAACGTGAAACTCCCCTTCCAAGACATACCTTGCCGCTTTTTCTGTAAAATGAACAACAAAAGTAGTTTCCTCATCATCAGCGATAATTGACCATCGATTTTCGAGAAAATCATCAATATTAAAGGTGCGGGGAATTTTGAATGTTTCTTCTGAGACTTTAACCTCCTGAAAACGGCTTAGCCGGAAGACACGGATATCTTTGCGAAAATGACAGTATGCTACCAGATAAAGATGCCCCTCTCTCGGCACAAGATAGTAAGGATCGAGACGCCGCTCTGTTTCCCTGTCCCTGTGAATGGTATAGTAGGTGACATCAATGACCCGGTTTTCTGAAATAGCTGTCAGAAGTGACGGCATGACTTTAATCTGGGATGAATCTTTCGGACGGGCATGCAGGCGGATCCGTTCTCCTAATCCTCCGCCTGCAGAAGACAGGCCACCGTCCTGCTGGACGTAGCTCATTACTTTTTCCAGCCCTTTCCGGTAAGCCTGATGAAAAGGATGGTCACCTGACGTGATCCCCTCTGAAAGCATAGGAAACAGCGTTAAAGCCATCCATTCTTCATTAGTCAGCCTGCCTCCCGTTTTTACAGGCTGATATAAAAGCTTATAGCCGTTTCGTCCTTCACTTTGGTAATAAACCCCTAATTCCTCAAGGGACTTCATGTCCCTGTAAATACTGCGTACAGAAGTCTGACAGTGTGAGGCAAGCTCCGAAGCTGTCGCTGTGTCATGATTTGTTAAATACTGCAGTATGTAAAATAACCGTTCTGTCCGTAAAAATCCCTTTGTCTTTGGCATATGGCTTCCACCTTTCGCCTAACCTGATTCGAATAAGTTTTCTCTCCTTCATTATACTATCAGCCTATTTATCTGGAAATGGTTATGTAAAAAAGCCCGCAAGAAGTTATGGCGTCTTGCGGACTTTTGGTTCATCACCAGGAGCATGGTGGTAATATTGGCTTCTTTATCTGTAATTATTACGATAATTACATTTAACAGAGTTATTCACCTCTAAGGTCAAACCATACATCACCATATTTAACCAATGGTTTTTCATCCTCCTCATTTATAAGAAACGGCACCCATCCCTCTACTTCTCCACCTTCATATAAATCTGATCTGAATTCCGGCTCTAAACCAGAGATACTAATAAACTCTTCATAAGACGACCCACCGGAGCTAATAACATCAAACTGTTGAGGGTTCACATCGAATGGCTCTTCTTCCGCATATTCCAATTGAACACGGAATTTAGCTAAAATATATTCTTTTCCCTCACCTGACTCATCATTAAATTGGTTTCCATCTGCAACCATCTGCTCTGCCTCTTCACCACTCACTGATTCGATTAATTCCATTTCATAAGTCGCTTCACCAAATAACCAGTTTTCTTCATTAATAGTTACGGCTTTTTTATGTTCTACAGGATTGTGGCGAGTTCCAAATTCTTCCTTGGCATCTTCTTTTTCGTCGGCTTCGTTCACGTTGTTCCCTGTCTCTTCCTTGTTTGCTTCCTTTTCATTATTAGCTTCCTGGTTTACATCATTGGCCTCTTTATTATCTGCTTGAACTTCTTCAACTGTAGTGTTTTCTGTATCACATGCTCCTAGTACCATAACACTTACTAAAACTGTTGCTAGTAAATATTTTTTCATTATTCATCTTCTCCTTTTTTTAGATAAAATTGACTACATCTTTAAGTTTAAGAAGAAGAGTGACAACAGCTGTCAGGGAATAGAAGTTTGCTGCAAAAATTAATTAATCGCTATGTAGGCAATAAGAATTGCATACGAACCTGCTACAGCAGCAAGGCTTATTATTAGAAGACGGCGGGTCATCTTTTTTGAAAAAGGCTTTTGGTTTTCACTATTGTACCAGCCTGAAAACTGGAGTTTATTACGGTACAAGATTGTGATTAATAAAAACAGGCCGCCTGTCTGCATAAAAAAGTAAACGACAATCGTGACGGTGCCTTCAAATTGGCCAAGGCCGCCTATGAGGCCAAGAATAAATGAATTTACAAGACTAAACGCTAGCAATACTAAAAAGATAATAAAAATAATCCGTGTCAGTTCAAGTAAGAATCCCAGTGATTTTTTCAATCGAAATCTCCTTTCCTGAGTTAATAATCCTTTACTATTGTAGACCATTAAGGGAGAAAATGAAAAATGCTTCTGTCCAGCCATTTATAATGGCGGTCTGGGTGCAACGGGAGGCATGGTTCTGCCCGATTGCAGCCGGAGATAAAGAACGACTCTCTGAAAAAAAACCACAAAAGAATTAATACCTCTTCTTTTGCTAAATAAAGGCCTGCCATTTATACTTTTATTAACAGGCGTCAGTACATAGGGAAAGGATGATAAAATGGATTTTTTTGAACAGAATATTAACCGCATTGGAACTTCCTCAGTCAAATGGGAAAGAACTAAACAAGTGTTTAAAACGGATGAGGAAATTTTACCTATGTGGGTGGCTGATATGGACTTCAGGCCCCCTGAAGCCGTCACTGATGCTCTTAAAGAGCGAGTGGAACATGGGATTTTCGGATACACCTTTACAGCTGATTCCGTAGGTGAGTCAATTGTTTCCTGGATGGGAAAAAGGCATAACTGGGAAATTAAAAACAGCTGGATTCAATACAGTCCGGGAGTCGTGCCTTCAATAGGAAAGGCGATTCAGGCCTTCACAGAACCCGGTGATAAAGTGCTTATCCAGTCTCCTGTTTACCCGCCTTTCTATTCAATGGTTAAAGAAAACAACCGGGTCATTGAAAACTGCCAGTTAGTTAAAAAGAACGAGCAGTACGAAATAGACTTCAATGCTTTTGAACAGTGTTTAAAGAACGGAGTGAAATTGTTTTTACTTTGCCACCCTCATAATCCGGTTGGCCGGGTCTGGACGGAGGAAGAATTACGAAAGATGGCCGAATTATGTTTGGAAAATGATGTTGTTATCGTGTCGGATGAAATTCACTCTGATCTTATTTTTAAACCGAATAAACATATTCCACTCGCATCGTTATCCGAAGAAATTGCGGATCAGACAATCACGTTGGTCGCTCCAAGTAAAACATTTAATTTAGCAGGTCTGCAAGCGTCTGCCATTATTTGCTCAAATAATGACTACCGTCTGAAAATCAGTGCAATTGATAAACAGATCGGAGCTTTCACCCTTAATACGTTCGGAATAACAGCAATGGAAGCGGCTTACCGTAAAGGAGAAGAATGGCTCGAAGAACTCCTTCAGTACTTACAGGGAAATATTGAACTGGTAGAGAACTACTTATCTGAACATCTGCCGGAATTAAAAGTCGTAAAGCCTGAAGCTACTTATCTTTTATGGATTGACTGCAGACAGCTGGGGTTATCAGACGCAAAACTGAATCATTTATTTGTTGAAAAAGGCAAAGTCGGTTTTAATCCCGGGACCAGTTTTGGAAAAGGCGGCGAAGGCTTCGTACGCATGAATGTAGCCTGTCCCCAAAGCACCGTTAAAGAAGGACTTGCCCGAATGAAAACCGCTCTTCAATCATAGAGTATAAGTAAGAATAAATCCGCAAGCCACATACGGGTTTGCGGATTTTTCCAGTAAATGGGGGGTCTGACCCCTTATTCAGGATAAATATGTTTGACGCGTCCCACTTGTCCGTCTTGCAGGCGGACTTTAATGCCATGGGGGTGGTTAAGGGATTTAGTTAATAAATCTTTAACTGTTCCCCGTGTCAGTTTTCCTGTTCGCTGGTCCTGCTTGAGGACGATATCTACTTCCATGCCAGGTTTTATATTGTTTCGTTTTTCACCATTCAAATGAGTCACCGCTTTCTAAAGTTTATAAATCCCCTGTTAAAGGGGTTATACAACATAAAATAATGAAATTACTTGTTCCGGTTAAGACTTTACGGGAAAGGCTTAGCAAAAACAAGAAGAAGTTATTCTAAAGTCATCGGATATGGAGGGGGGCTGCCTGATGCTGAAACTTTTATGGAGACGCTTTAAAGAACACAATTTAATTGATCTGGGTGCGCAGTGCGCCTATTTCTTTCTTCTGTCTTTATTCCCTTTTCTTATTTTTATTATCAGTCTGTTAACGTTTCTCCCTTTTACAGTTAACGACGTTTACCGCCTTTTACAGGAGGCCTATATCCCCGGAGGTGTTCTGGAAGTTATAGAAAACCAGTGGGACGTTCTTGAACATAACCAGCAGACAGGAGCTCTCTCTTTAGGGATTATATTTACCTTATGGACAGCTTCCCTGGCTTTAAACGCGATCCTCAGGTCTTTAAATTTAGCCTATAACGTAACTGGCGAACGCGGATTGGTGATGGCAAGACTGATTTCCATTGGCCTGACAGTAGGGATGTTCTTTGTGGTCAGCACGGCTCTTTTTGTCCAGGTAATCGGAAGTCAGGTTAGAGACTATCTCGCTATAGACTTTGGGATCTTTGAGGTTGATGTTCTCCGATGGCTGTTAATCTCCGGATTTACGTTCCTCATATTTCTTATTCTTTACCTGGTCGGTCCGAATACGAGGCTCTCATTCCGAGAAGTGTATATAGGCGCCGTTTTCGCGACAATCGGCTGGCAGTTAACTTCTTACGGATTTTCTTTATATCTTAATTCATTTGCAGACTACTCAGCCACTTATGGAACAATCGGAACGGTAATCGCGCTGATGGTGTGGTTCCATTTATCCTCCATTATTATTCTCGTGGGCGGAGAAATCAATGCCATCCTGAAGGAAGACAAACCGGATTATTTTAAATGAGAGTGGGACTAACCAAAAGACAAGTTTGTAAAACGAACAAAAATTTTATTAGACATTTTATAACATGGGTCACTTTACCAATATTGAATAGCCTCAGCTTTTTTGATTGAAGGACAGAAGGTGGCGACGCCCAAGGGAGTAAGCGCAGGCTGAAGATCCAATTCAACGAAGCTCCAGGTGAGTTGAATTTAGCTGAAGACAAGCCCCTAGGCAAGCGCCCACCTGGCGGCCTGAAATCACTTCTTTTCTCAAAAAGAACAGCCGAACAAAATTTTCTAATTTTGTTCGGCTTTCTTTATGGTAACTATTCTTTTGTACCGGCCTCGTTTTTTTCGCCTGTTATTTTCCATTAAATGGGGGGTCTGACCCCCTGCTTGACCCCTGCTCGATTATTTAACTTTTTTCCAAATAAATATTGACACATTACGACAAATTGAGTAAAATTATTAGTTTTGAATTCTATAAAACATTGAAAAAATGTCGATACGGTTGATATGGCGCGGCGGTATAGCGTAGCATATAAATTGTAGGTCTTTCCCAAGAAGGAGAGGATTTATTTTGGGAACCTCTATTATTCATATTAACCCTTATGACAACCGGGTTAATGTTAAAGTTGAAGGATCATTTTCAGAAAGAGACATTTCGGCTTTTTTCAGAAAATATACTGAAGAAGTGACCCTCATTCCCCCTGGTGAATTTGCAATTGAAGTTGACTGCACGGCATTAGATTATGACTCCCCCTTACGGAATCAATTACTGGAGAGAAGTTTTGAGCGTTTTAAAGAAGATGGGTTTGCCAGCATTCTGTTTATTGTGTTAGACACGTTTGTACCGCTCCCTCCTTCCTTAAAGGAGAAAGCAAAACTGCAGATTCCTGACGTCCAAATTAAAGTCGTATAACTCCTTTTTAAATCAGGCTGATTATGAGTTTAACTCTAATCAGCCTTTCTGCATGTTATCTAGTCTTTAGGTACCAGTTTCTCCCCCTTTTAATAAATGATGTTTATATATTTTCTATTTATGGTAAACAAATACCAACATCCTGTTTATAGCAATTTTAAATTTTGAAATGGAGGAATGTAAACATGAACCCTATTTATCAGGAATTTTATAACGATGAGGAAGTAGCAGGAGCAGTAAATTCATTGAAGGAAAAAGGCGTAGATCAGGACAATATTTATGTAGTAACACATGATGACGACCGAACTGAACGTTTGGCGGATAACGCAGACGCGAATACAATTGGCTTAGACGAGCAGAACTTCGGAACAGCAGCTAAAAATGTATTCCGTAAAAAAGGCGATGAGTTACGCGCTAAATTTGATGAAGTAGGCTTTACTAAAGAAAAAGCTGATGAGCTGGAAGGTAAACTTGATGAAGGCAAAGTTATTGTCGTCGTAAAAGATGCTCCAGCCGGCATGGAAATATAATAAACACGTAAGAAGCGGCCTCCTGAAAAGAGGCCGCTTTTTTATATCGAACGGTTTGGGAGCCGCCAGCCGTAATAGACTGAACAAAGCCTCAAGGCGACTACCAGAGCGACGACTGTAAGCAGTTCAACTGGTCCTGTCAACCAGCCAAGGCCTACAGTAATACCCGGGAGCAGCGTCCACGCAATATAAATTTCCTTCTGTAAAAACAAAGGCTTTCTGCCTGCAAGCATATCACGGATCATCCCGCCCCCTGTTCCTGTAAGGGCAGCTGCCGCAATACATGCACTGAGAGGATGCCCCATGGAATAAGCGTAGAGGGCCCCCTGGACTGAAAAAGCCCCCAGACCAATCGCATCAAAAAAGACGCCGCGGCGGAGCAACGTCCAGCGCACAATCCGCGGGAACACAAAAGCAATTGTCATAACAACAAACGCGACGGTAAACAGGGCCCCTTGATCCCAAAGTTCAGCAACCGGCACGCCAATCAGCAGGTTTCTCACTGCCCCTCCTCCAAATGCGGTAATAAAACCCAGTATATAAACACCCATTAAATCATAGCGTTCTTCCATCGCTACCAGAACACCGCTCAAGGCGAAAGCAATTGTACCAATGACATTTAATAATTCCCACACATTTATTCCCTTCTTTCACTGCCATCCTATTAAAATACTAATCAATTTTAGAGTACGCAGCTAAAATGATCAAGTGATAGTTTACGTCCTCCTGTAAATGGGAATTGAAAAATACAGTTAAATGATATAAGGAGTGTTGAACCAATGAAAGAATACACAGTAAGACCTAATAAAGATGCAGACGCATGGTTTTTAAAAATTGAAGATGTGGCGCCAGAGCAGGACTTTGATAAGAAAAATGACGCCATAGAGGCAGGCGAAAAAGTGGCACAGGAAAACAAACCAAGCCGCCTGGTCATTTATAACCATTTAAATGAAGTTGAAGACGAAAAGAATTTTAAATAGTTACTGAAAAATGACCGCTCAGTGCGGTCATTTTTTACTTTGCCTGGATTCGCCGGAAACTGTCAGTCTTTTCGCAGTACTGCCACTAAAGCCGGAGAGTCTTCTGTAAATATATCTTTATTGAAACTGCCATATACCTTACACCCGTCAAAAGGCGACGTTTCAACTAACGATTTAAAATCTTCTTCCTTTAAAGGTAAAAGAGACGTCTCACTGCGGTATACCTTCTGCCCCGCATTTCTCTCCACCGTCAGTTTCATTTGAAACAGGAACTCCTGAGCATTCCAATCGTAAAACCTCTCAAAAATGATTCCTTTTTCCTTATTTCTTATCACGGGCAGCTGACGGATTTCCCGGCCAAAAATCCTGTCATAATTAACTGTTTGCAGAATAAATACCCCGCCTTTATTTAAATTCTCATAGACTCCTTTAAGTACATTTACCATTTCACTCCGGCTTTTTATATGGACAAACGAGTTTCCTATACAATAAACCCCTTCATAGCCTGGGCCCGGCCACTCGCCAATCTCCTCCATAGCCATTTGTATCACTTTCATTGATACATTGTGCCGCTCACTCTTATCCCTCAGTATTTTCACCATGTCCCTATTCATGTCTACCGCTGTTATATCATAACCCGCTTCAGCAAGAAGGATAGCCTCTCCTCCGGTTCCGGCGGCTAAATCCAGGATGCGTGTGCTGTGTCCGGCTGGTACCTCCTCTTTTATAAGCGAGACTGCTTCTTTTTTCGGTTTGAAAATATCATCATAATAAGTGCTTAATACATCATAAAATTCCATGAGAATTCCCTCCCTCGCCCTTATTTCACCACTTGGCGGGATATTTTGCAGTGAGGCAGGTCACTTCCCCCGTTTTACAGCAGGTTTTAAACCCTTTTGCCTCTATATCCGCCGATTATTTTCCAACGTAAAAAGCTGAGGGGTGTTCTCCCCCAGCTTTACTTGCCTTCTTTCATTTTCGCTTTTAAAAAATAAAGAATCACATGAGCTGCCAGCCGGCTTGTCATGTCCCTGAAATCGACGGTCGGATCAATTTCTACGATTTCGATCCCTTTCACCTTTGGTTCTGCGCCCAGAAATGATACCGCATCGAATAAATCAGCCGCATCCATTCCGCCCGGTCCAATAGCCGGACACCCCGGTGCCTGAGCCTGGTCTATCACGTCCATGTCGACCGACACATAAATTGCATCCACCCGCTCACGCATGCGTTCCACCGCTTCAGCCAGTATACCGGTTACAGGCTTGTCACGGACATCTTTCATTGTATATATGGCAACTCCCTTTTCCTCAGCGTAAGCTCTGTAGGCTTTACTGTTTGAAAAATCCCTGATGCCTACTTGCACCAGATTTTGACCTTCAATTGTTTCAGTCTCCAGCAGACTGCGGAAAGGAGTCCCATTCGTCGGGCCGCCGTCCTCCAGGTTCCTGACATCATGGTGGGCGTCAAACTGGATCACCCCGACAGACCCTTTATGTTCAGCAAAAGCCTGAATACTCGGAAATGAGACAGAGTTGTCTCCTCCGAGTACGACGGGCAGCCATTGCGGATTATTTTTATACACATGGTCAAAGGCTTCAAATACACGGCGCTGAGACTGCTTAATATCTGTCACATGCATGGCAACATCGCCTAAATCACTTATAGTCATGCCACTGAGATCGGTATTGTCTTCAATGGCATACGTACTGAATCCTCCCAGTGCTTTACGGATCGTCCCCGGAGCAAAAGAGGCGCCTGAATGGCTGATAGATGACTTAGATAAAGGTGCGCCGATCAGCCCGGCTCCAGTAATTTCTCCATTGTCTCCGTCGGCCTCTTTAATTATTTCCGCCACTTTTGTCATCTCTGTATCTTTAAAAGGCGTGCCGGCTTTTTTCAAAAAAGGATAATCAGCCAATAATCTCCCTCCTTTGGTAAACGACCTTGCCATTCTTCAATACGGTATTTACATGATTCACCCCGTAATGATACGGAATGTATTTATAATTGGCTGCATCCCAAATAACAATGTCCGCATTTCGTCCCTCTTTCAGCTGCCCAGCCTGTTCTGTTCTTCCAATGGCATGAGCCGCATTGACTGTCACAGCGTTCCAGATTTCTTCAGGGGACATCTTCAGCTGCAAAGCGGCTATTGTCATAATAAGCTGCAGGTTTTCTGTCGGCGAACTGCCCGGATTAAAATCAGTGGCCAGAGAGACAATGACACCTTCTTCTATCATTTTTCTCGCTCTTGCATACGTGTGCTTCCCTAAATAAAAAGTCGTCCCCGGGAGAAGCACAGCAACTGTGCCCGACTCAGCCATCTTCCTGATCCCTTCATCGGTTGATCCTACTAAATGGTCGGCGGAAACAGCTCCGAGCCCTGCGGCCATCTCTGTCCCCCCGAGCGGATCGATCTCATCGGCGTGGATTTTCAGTCCAAATCCGTACTCCTTTGCTTTCTTTAAATACTTTTCTGACTGCTCGACTGTAAATACGCCTGTTTCAGTAAAGATATCGACATACTCAGCCAGTTTTTCGTCTTTGACCTGCTGAAGCATGCCGGCCATCTCTTCTAAAAAAACGTCTGGATGATCTTTATGTGATTTTGGAATAGCATGAGCTCCTAAGAAAGTGGAAACGAGATCCACCGGGTGCTTATCTTGCAATGTTTTAGTCACATAGAGTTGCTTTAGTTCAGTCTGAACATCAAGGCCGTAGCCGCTTTTAACTTCTGCCGTTGTAGTTCCTAAAGAAAGCATCCGGTCGAGGTAAAAAGAAGATTTACGGACAAGCTCCTCTTCTGAAGCGGCCCGTGTCGCTTCTACGGTAGACAGAATCCCTCCTCCCTGTTTCAAAATATCCAAGTAGGGCACGCCTTGCTGTTTAAGTGCCATTTCATGTTCCCGGGAGCCGCCAAAAACTGCATGTGTATGGGGATCAACGAGACCCGGGGTCACAAGTTTTCCCCCGCAGTCAATCGTCTCACTGGCCGTCAGCCCATACGCTTCTTCAGCTGTTCCTGTAAACGCCACTTTGCCGTCTTTAATGCCTAAAACTGCCCCTTCAATTACTTCTAATGTCTGCATCTCTTTGCCTGCTTTAGGCCCTGAAGAAGCCATCGTTAATAACTGGCCTATATTCGTCACCAGTACATCCATTGTTTCTGCCATATCTATCGCCCTCCCGTTTTATTTGTCATCCATTGGAATGGATACATTCTTCTCTTTTGCGACCTCTTTTGCTTTGTCGTAGCCTGCATCGGCATGACGGATAATCCCCATGCCGGGGTCTGTCGTCAGGACTCTGTCCAGTCTCTGCCGGGCTAAATCTGTGCCATCGGCAACCACTACCATGCCTGCATGAAGAGAATAGCCCATCCCGACACCGCCGCCGTGGTGGACAGACACCCAGCTAGCGCCTGCAGACGTATTTAGTAAGGCGTTTAATACCGCCCAGTCGCCGACCGCATCACTTCCGTCAATCATCCCTTCTGTTTCCCTGTTCGGGGAGGCAACTGATCCGCAGTCCAGATGGTCACGACCGATCACGACTGGTGCTTTCAGTTCACCTTTTCTTACCAATTCATTCATCGCCAGCCCCATTTTACGGCGGTCTCCGTATCCGAGCCAGCAGATCCTTGATGGCAGTCCCTGAAAGGCTACTTTTTCCTGTGCCATATCAATCCAGCGGCACAGCGGCTTATTTTCAGGAAACAGCTCTTTAATTAATCTGTCAGTCCGGTAAATATCTTCAGGGTCGCCCGATAACGCCACCCAGCGAAAAGGCCCTTTCCCTTCGCAGAAGAGCGGACGAATGTAGGCCGGCACGAACCCTGGAAAATCAAAGGCTTCTTTCAGCCCTTCATCTTTTGCTTCCTGTCTGATATTATTTCCGTAATCAAACACGACGGCTCCCCGCTTTTTAAACTGGAGCATCGCTTCCACATGTTTTTTCATACTGGCCTTTGCAAGTGTTATATACCGGGATGGGTCATCCTCACGCAGATTGCCCGCTTCTTCTACAGAGAGACCTTCAGGCACATACCCGTTCAAAGGGTCGTGAGCAGAGGTTTGGTCTGTGACGATATCTATCGGATAGTTTTTTGACAGGAACTCATGATGAATTTCTGCCGCATTGCCAACCAGTCCGACCGACAATGGCTCCCCTGCCTTCTTAGCATCAGTGGCCCATGCCATAGCCTGTTCCAGTGAATGCGTCATTTTATCACAGTACTTTGTTTCGAGACGCTTTTTAATCCGGTTTTCATCTACATCAACCGCTATGATTACTCCGTTATTCATCGTTACCGCAAGCGGCTGAGCCCCGCCCATTCCGCCAAGTCCTGCTGTCAGCGTAATGGTTCCTTTCAGACTTCCTCCAAAATGCTGGCGGGCTAATTCGGCAAACGTCTCATAAGTGCCCTGTAAAATCCCCTGTGTTCCGATGTAAATCCAGCTTCCAGCCGTCATTTGCCCGTACATCATCAATCCTTCTTTTTCCAGCTTATTAAAGTGCTCCCAGGTCGCCCATTTGGGAACGAGTACAGAATTAGACAGCAGGACCCGCGGTGCCTGTGCGTGGGTACGGAATTTCCCAACCGGCTTGCCGGACTGGATAAGCAGCGTTTCATCAGATTCTAAAGCTTTTAAACTCCTCACTATCGCATCAAATGACTCCCAGTTCCTTGCTGCTTTGCCTATCCCGCCATAAACAACGAGATCTTCCGGTTTTTCTGCCACTTCAGGATCAAGGTTGTTATGAAGCATACGGAGAACGGCTTCCTGTTCCCAGCCTTTACACTCTATTTCAGTTCCCCGTTTGGCATGGAGAACACGTTTTCCCGTTAAATTCATCTCTTTCCTCTCCTTTATTAAATTTGTTTAATTCTCCCCGGCTCGAACACCATCTTTTCCTCTTTCAGCCAGGACGACATAGCTTCGATATCCTTTGAAAAGACCCTGTCTTTCCGGATGGAAGGGACGATTTTTCTTCCATCTTCAAAAAATTTATTAGTGAGGGCAGCCATCTTGTCTGTTCCTCTGTATTCGACGCCCTGCATTGAACAGATGGCTTCAATAGCCAGTACGCGTCTCGTATTTTCCACGACCTGGTAAGCATGCCTAGACGCAATCGTCCCCATACTCACATGATCTTCCTGGTTTGCGGACGAAGGAATAGAATCCACGCTCGCAGGATGGGCCAATGTTTTATTTTCGGACACTAGCGACGCGGCAGCATATTGCATAATCATCGCTCCAGACTGCAATCCCGGCTCCGGACTTAAAAACGGCGGCAGATCGTTTAACTGCGGATTGACAAGCCGTTCAATCCGTCTCTCAGATATATTGGCAAGCTCTGCAACAGCAATTGCCATAAAATCCATAGCAAGTGCAATCGGCTGCCCGTGGAAGTTTCCGCCTGAGATCACTTTTTCCCCGTTATCGAAAATCAGCGGATTGTCTGTCGCCGCGTTCATTTCTATTTCGAGCTTCTCTTTTACATAATTGAGAGTCTGCCATGTTGCTCCATGTACTTGGGGAATACAGCGAAGCGAATAAGCATCCTGCACTCTTACTTCTCCTTGATTTGTTATGAGCCTGCTGCCTTCCAGATAACCGCGCATTCTTGCAGCCACATCCATTTGTTCCTTATAACCTCTTGCTTTATGGATGTCTTCATCGTATGCATCCTTTATCCCTTTAAGACCTTCCATTGTTACTGCAGCAATCAGTTCAGCCTGAAAGGCAAGCGTTTCCGCCTCCATATAACCTACGACTCCCATAGCCGTCATGGCCTGTGTCCCGTTAATTAAAGCCAGACCTTCCTTTGCAGTTAGCCGGATCGGGAAGACTTCTTCTTTAGTAAGAACATCCAGCGCAGGCAGCCTCTCGCCTTTGTAAAATACTTCGCCTTCACCTAGCAATACTAAGGCCAGGTGAGATAAAGGAGCCAAGTCTCCACTCGCCCCCAGAGAGCCTTTTTCAGGTATAACCGGGTGAATCTCTTTATTAACAAGGTCAATCAGACGTTCAATGACAACAGGCCGAACGCCGGAGTACCCTTTTAATAATGCATTGGCTCTCAGCAGCACCATCGCTCTTGACACCACTTCGGGAAAGGGGTCTCCAATACCGCACGCATGTGAATGAATGAGATTCAACTGAAGCTCTTCTGTATCGTTTTTATTAATAAACACATCGCTGAACTTGCCGAATCCCGTTGTAATTCCGTAGACCGTTTTTCCTTCCCGTACAATTTTCTCGACAGCCAGCCTGCTCTTCCTCACTTTTTTCATACTTTCTTCAGATGCTGCCACCTGTTCCTTTTTATAAAGAATTCTTTTCATCTGGGTAAAATCAAGCGTCTCTCCTGTCAGTGTGATCATTATTCTCCCTCCTCGCTTCCTTGCTCTACTGAATAAAAGTACAAAAAGGGGGCTGTATCAAAAAACGCTGACGTTTTTTGATACAGCCCCCTGAACTCTGCTAATCACTATAGGCTGTGTCTAAATATGATTTATGCCTAAACCAATTGTCTCATGTTCTGCCCCTTTCATGGGGGCCCCGATTGTGCCATATAAAGAGACTGCAATCCATTCTCCTTCTTCGCTGCTGTCATAAGGCTCGCCGCGAACAATAGCAAAACTTAAACCGACTGTACGAAGAACAGAGCCGAGCTGCACCTGCCCTCTCGTCACCCCATGCAGGGCTTCGATAATCGCATGGTAAAGGGCATGCCCTTCTCTGTATACACCGGCTTTGACAATTCCATTTTTCCTAGCTGCTGTTTCAATCGCAGCTACCACTTTACTTGCTTCCATAGAGCCTACTTTCCCTGTACATGTCGTCCAGCCCAGCTCATTAACAATTTCTGCAGTCTTTTCCTTATCGTCGTCAAGCAGCATCAGCACTGCCAGACGCCCTATCCTTCTCTCTTTATTTAATGACATTCAAACCCATCTCTTTCCTGCCTTCTAATAGCTAATATCTGAAAGGTCTCACTTACTTTTATTGTAAGCGCTTACCGGAAAGGAGTCAATTATCATTTGCTGGCTCGTTTTTGTACTGCTTTCCGGGCTTATGTGTATTTTTTTAATATCAGTGACTTTCATGCCCTAAACAGAATAAAGATAACTATAGCCCTGATAAAAGCTATAGTTATCAGTGAATGGGGATATTATAAAATATCAAGCTTGGCAATCAGGGCTATAAGAAGCTGTAATAGAACCTGAATATTTACGGCTGCCTGAGTATCCGTCGTCTTCACATCTACATTTCGTGAATTTTCAATGACTGTTTTCTGGAAAGACAGCTGCTTTGTTTTAGCTGTCTGCAGCAGATCCTGCGTCACCTTTTCGGCTTTGCTGCTGTCTGCAATAGAGATATGAATAATGAGCGCTATCGCTGCCTGCAGTGCTGCCTGAAGGGAAACAGCTGCTTTTGTATCTGTGGTTGAAACTGTGATGTCACAGGAATCTTTAACAAAAATATAATCTTCAGACACCTGTAATGTTTTATTAACCTGGTCCCCGCTTTGAGTGTCATCATCCTTCATAGGATGGCAGTGATTTGGATCTAGCGCAGACCACTTAACTGACTTGTCATTTCCTGAATAATGAATTTCCTGATTCATTTTTTATTTTCCTCCTTTCTGTTTACTTTAATGTATTCGTTTTATTTCCATTCGTTTGGACAAACTGACTAAGTCAGGTTAATCAATTTAATTAGCTTAAGGTAAATACGTTTTAATATTTCTGGTATCGTTTTTACTCCTTCTTATTATTCTGCTTTTTCTTTTTGGTTCTGTCTGAGGAGACGGCTCTGTTGGTACTGAAGATCTGCTCTCTTTTTTTTCCGTGTTCCCCGTGTTCCCTTCTGTTACTTGTTTTCTGCTGTTTTCAAGAAATGCGTTTGCCTCTTCCGTCAGCTGATCTACTACTTCTCTCAATTTTTTCCTGTCTTTTACTGAAATGTCTGCTTCCTCTTCGACTCCATGTTTAGCAAAAACCCGGTCAACCATCAGTTCAAGCAATTTTTCCTGAGATTTCTTCATTTTAATCATCCTTTTTAATCTTTTAGTAATACACTATGTCCAAATTGATTTTCATGTGTTATGGAGGTTGCGGATTTTTCCATTATTAAAGTTAAGGAACCAATTTTTTCAGCGGATAAGAAGGTATGTAATTCACATGATAATGATGTGGTCACAGATACTCGACCATCATTTTTAAAAGACTGAGGAGGATGAATATGGGAATCTTAAGCGGAAATCAGCAGAACGAACCATTACATTACGGTGAAATATTCAGTACATGGACATATTCTCATGCCATGAAGGCGGCCATTGCCACTTATCAGGTTTACGAAAACCATTGCGGTGACGTCGACCTTAAAAAATTTATCCGTGATGTAATCAATACAGCACGTGATGAGGAAACACAAGTTGACCAGGTATTAAAAGCTAACGGCATCGGACTGCCTCCAAGCCCTCCTGAACGCCCGCAGGCGTCTGTAGAGGAAATTCCTCCGGGAGCGCGTTTTAACGATCCTGAAATTGCGATGCACATTTCAACAGACATGGCTGCCGGGCTTGTATCCTGCAGTCAAGCAATGGCTCAATGTACGCGTGAGGATATTGCCATTATGTTTGGCCAGTTTCACCAGCAGCGTTCTCAGCAAGCTCTTAGACTCCTCAAACTCAACAAGGAAAAAGGCTGGTTAGTACCTCCGCCATTAGAAGTGGAAAGACCACATCAAATGCAAACCACCTGATTTTCCTCCTCCCGTTTCATGCGGGAGGACTTTTTTATAAAAAGTGTACATATTGAGAAAATGCCATTATTTACTGGACAGACATTCTCTCCGCCTTCACAATGATCAGTAAAGACACTTTAAAGGAGGAAAATCAGATGACTGACCAGTTTAAAACATTTTTAGCAAATGGGAACGGCGAGGGAGAGATTGTAAACCGCACCTTTGATGATCTGCCTCAAGGAGAAGTGACAATCCGGGTACATTATTCCGGTGTAAATTATAAAGACGGCTTAGCCATGAATGCTAAAACAAAAGTAGCTAAAGGCTATCCGCTTGTCCCTGGTATTGACTTAGCCGGTGAAGTCACGGCGTCTGAAGATCCTGCTTTTACTGCGGGCGATCTAGTGATCGTTACAAGTTATGAGCTTGGCGTTGGTCATGATGGAGGGTACAGTGAATATGCCCGTGTGCCTGCTGAATGGGTCGTCCCTCTGCCTGAAGGGCTGACCACAAGGGAAGCTATGATTATCGGTACAGCCGGATTTACTGCTGCTCTGTCTGTCCACAGGCTTGAAGAAAGAGGGCTGACTCCTGAAGATGAACCTGTATTAGTGACAGGTTCAACAGGCGGAGTGGGCAGTATGGCCGTGGCCATGTTAAGCAAGCGCGGCTACTCGGTAACAGCCAGTACCGGAAAAGAAACAGAACATGACTATTTAAAAAAATTAGGCGCAACAGACATTATCAGCCGGGAAGAAGTAACGCCGGAGAAACAACGGCCACTACAGGTGCAAAGGTGGGCCGCAGCCGTAGACCCGACAGGCGGGAAACCTTTGGCTTCTATTTTAAGTTCCGTTAAACAAGGCGGGGCTGTGGCGGCAAGCGGCCTGACAGCAGGAACAGAACTTCCTCTAACAGTCATGCCGTTTATTTTAAGAGGGGTAGACTTGCTTGGAATTGACTCAGGATTCTGTCCAATGGATGTTCGAAGAAAAGTCTGGGAAAGAGCAGCCACAGACCTGAAGCCTGATCATCTGGATGAAATTGCCTCAGAAATCAGCCTGGAAGAATTATCAGGGGCTTTGAAAGATATCCTTGAGAATAAAGTAAGAGGACGGGTATTAGTTAAACTTTAACGGATGCGCGAAGAGGACGAGACAAAAGAATAGTAATCATAAAGAAAGCCGAACAAATCTTATGATTTTTGTTCGGTTTTTCGCTTTTGTACTTATTAAAAAATTAACTCTGATAAATAGTAATGGCAGTGATTTCAGTCCACCAGGCGGACGCTTGCCCAGGGGCTTGTATTTTTAATCTGTCGGTTCACTTCCGGCGAAGGCTTACCCAAGGGCTTGTCTTCGTTCACCGGAAAAATAATGTATTTAGCGGTGCATTTTTATACAGGATTAGCTAAATTCAACTCAGCCTGGAGCTGCGTTGAATTGGATCTTCAGACTGCGCTTAATCCTGTGGCGTCGCCGCCTTCTGTCCTTCAATCAAAAATCAGAGGCTATTTAATAATTCGTAAAACTAAAAGTAACCCGCCTGTCTGATAAAAATAATTGTTCGTCCTTTACAAACTTGTCTTTAGTTTTGTCTCAGCCTTTTTTTCTCCAAATAAAAGCCATAATACTGTAAAAAAGATCAACGCTGCTGCTTCCATTCCTAACAAGTACCAAGGGTGAGGGCCGAGAAAGTCCAGAAGACTTGCGCCTGATGGTTTTCTCATAATAAACCAGTAGTTCCCTCCTGTCGCCAGGTTAACTGCATAAATAACCGGCAGAAGCACATTTAAAAAAATTAAGGATTTCCATACACTTTTAAACGTTAATGAGTATTGTCTCATCCATAAAAAATAAAACGCTGCCCAGATCACCATCATGTGTGTGTAAAAAAAATGCCAGAAACGGAAATGGGGCCAGCCGTAATCCAACACAGGTGTCACAAGCGCCTGAAGCGCCCCACCGATCCCTGCCATAAACACCAGCTCAAATAAATGCCTGTTTCCCGTCAACAGCAAAATAATAACGAGGAGTACACTGATATTGCTCAGTTCAAGCGGAAGTGCGTGGCTGACATTCCAGTTGCCTGTACTTATAAGCCATCCATGATAGCCTAACTCAAACAGAACGAGAGAAAGACCGAGAATTATTTCTGTTTTCCTGTAAGATGCCGCACCTTTTAAACGGCCTGCTGCGTAAAATCCAGCTGTTATAACGAAAAGAATAACAATCATTATTCCATGCTGCAGTGAAAACATTGTAAACGGCGTCTCAGAAGCATCTCCGCTAAACCACATAGCTAATCCTCCCTGATGCTTAATCTGGCTGTTGGGCGAAAACTACAGCTCCCCGCGCTCCATCATTCCTATGAGCGGAGAATGTTGAGCTGTGAATTGGGAGGCTGCCCTTTCGCTTATACCCTCCGCTGCCTCATTTGCCTCTTTTATCTTCGCCCGTTCATTCAAAGTCAGGATTTGACGGTCTTTCATTATAAACTTTCCATCGACCATCACATGTGCCACTTCACTTCCATTAGCTGAATAGACAAGGTTAGGTACAATATTTCTAACCGGCTTGCTGATAACAGGAGACATGGAAGGTGATTCAAGGTCGATAAAAACTAAATCCGCTTTTTTCCCTTCTTCAAGAGATCCTGTTTCATAGCCAAGTCCAATCGCTTGGGCTGCCTCAATTGTTGCCATCCTGAGTGCTTTAGTGGCTGTAAAAACAGCCGGGTCTTTTCTTTTCACTTTATTTAAAATAGCTGCAAACTTCATTTCGTTAAACATATTGTTACAGTTATTTCCCGGCGCCTGGTCTGAGCCGAGAGCAGCAAGGCCTCCTGCTTCAGTAAATTCCAGCACGGGCGGGACGATCCCGTCGATAATTCCGATGCTTCCAGAACAATTAATCATAGAAGCACCTGAGGCTGCAACCATTTCAGTCTCCTTTTTTGTAGCTTCTGTTAAGTGAACAGCTAATAAGCGGTCATTTAAAAATCCTTCTTCATGCAGGAAAGGTATCGAACGTTTCCCGTACCTTTTTTCCATTTGTAAAATTTCCCGGTCACCCTGACAGACATGCATATGCAGCTTTGTATCGTATTTTTCTGCCAGGCTCTTCGTTTCTTTAAGCAAGTCAAGGCTCATCATATCCGGCCCATGGGGACCGAACAGGCATGTCACTTTTCCATTGGCTGCCCCGTGCCATTTATCCATTAACTTAATATTATTTTGAAGTTTTCTTTCCCCGATCGCAGGGTCAAACGGATAAAGCTCTCCTGCCGGAAGATCACCAATATCTTTGGGAATTTCATTGACCATCTCAGCGATACTCGCCCTGGCGCCAATTTCGGCATAGTTCTCTGCAATCTCATTCATATTTGCATCATAATCACAGAATGTAGTGGTACCTGCTTTTACTCCTTCAATGATATTTAGCATAGACCCTTTAAGATGATCTTCATCGGTTACATGCTTCATAAACGGCCAGAGGCCTTCCTCCATCCACCCGGTGATATCCTGGGCTACTCCCCGAAGTATGGCAAGGCCTGTATGAATGTGGGCGTCTATGAGCCCCGGCATAATGAGCTTCCCTTTAGCATTCACTTCTTCCTCAGCCTGGCAATTCCTCATCACTTCTTCGTATGTGCCTGTTTTTATAATACGGTTACCTTTAACAGCAACCGCCCCGTCTTCTATCATTCCAACTCCCCGGCCTTTCATCGTCATAACGTAAGCATGAGTAAATACGACATCTGCTTTCATTTTATCCTCCTTAAAACTAGTATTATTTTCCTTTAAATTTTCGTTCCACACTACTTTTATTCCTGTTTTTTTGTAAAAATAATGTTCTCACCACTTTAATCAAGTATAATAAAATTACTAAACAATGAAAAACATGTAACAAAGTATTACAGGGGGATAACAATGAGAAAAAGGAGTTTGTCTTTAGCCGGCTTACCGATTGTACTCTTATTGCCAGCGTGTGCCGTTGAAGACACAGACCACATTATTGAAAACGCTGTGGCCGCTCAGGAAAATCTGGAGAGTTATTATGCTGAAGTAGTCAGTACTTACTCATTTGAACAAGAGGAAAACACAATAAATTATCAGGAGTGGCATGTGAGGCCTGAAAAACATCGTATGGAAATGGATGACGGCTATATCTATGTATCTAATGGTGAACAGTCCTGGTCATATAATGAAGAGGAAAACACGGTCTCGGTATTTGAGAACTTAGGGGAAATGACAGAGGATCTGCCTGACGAGTCAGATATGATGCGTGAGATGCTTACAGAGATGATGAACTCCAACAAGGTGAAGGCTGAGGGAAAGGAGACGGTTGCTAACCGTCCCACTATCCACCTTTCTTTAAGCCCTAAAGGAAATGAAGCTGCTGAAAAGATGAACGGCCACTATGAGATCTGGATTGATGAAGAAACGTATATGCCTCTAAAAATGGTCTGGGAAGACGAGAATTTTCATTCTGAAACTGTTTATGAGCATATAGAATTCAATATTGATCTGGAAGAAGACTTATTTACTTTTGAAATTCCTGAAGGAGCCGAAATAGAATCTGTCGATCACACACCAGAATCCCTTACTCTGGAAGAGCTTCAGAACGAAACAGAGGCCGAGATTCCTGAGCTGACTGAAATTCCTGAAGGCTATGAATTTCAGGACGCCATGCACTTTAAAGATTTTGGTGAAAGCATGATAGAGTATATGAACGATTCAGGAGAATACTTAATTTTATCTGTATCTGAAGAAAAACGCGGGATAGAGGAAGAAAAGGAAGATGAACTGCTGGAAATAGGCCGGTACGTAGGGACCTACTCAGATGTGTATGATATGCAGTTTCTTTCCTGGGACACCGGCAGGTTCCATCTTGAACTCATCACATCAAGTGAAGAACTATCTAAAGAGGACCTGGTCGGGATCGCAGAAAAAATTGAGTAGCACAAAAAGGCTTTACCATAATTGCTAAGTGAATCATGTTATCTCCCCTCCTTATTTCCGTCCGGATATTGGAGGGCTTTTATTTTTGCCAAAGGAAAGAAGGGCTGCAGCAGCGCTTAAAAGTGTCTGCAGACCGCAGAAGGTTCGACGCAGCCATTAAAAATCCCCAGCCGTAATGGCTGGAGAGGAATATACTTTCCATTTATTTCAACTGGTTTAAAGACTCTCTGTTAAATGCTTTAAGGTCATCAGGGGTACGGCTCGTTACGAGGTTGCCGCATACGACAACTTCTTCATCAAATACATTAGCCCCTGCATGGCGTAAATCCATTAAAATAGACTTAAATCCTGTCACTTTTCTGCCGCGAAGCACGTCAGCTGTAATCAGCAGTTGAGGTCCATGACAAATAGCGAATACAGGCTTGTCCTTTAAAATAAAATGCTTTGAAAATTCTACGAAACGCTCGTCAGCTCTTAATAGATCAGGTGAAAAGCCCCCTGGAATAAACAGCGCATCGTAATCTGCAGGATCAGCGTCTCCAATTCCTACGTCAACTGTTTCTTTCGCTTCACCGTTTTTGCCTTCTACTTCTTTCCCCTGTTCAGATCCAATCACTGTAACTTCGTGACCTTCACCCTTCAAGGCATCTAATGGGGAAGTATATTCTGAATCCTCAAACATACTTGTCATTACACATGCTACTTTACTCATATCAGACAGTCACCCTTTCTGTAAAATTCATCAATTGATATATACCCTTAGGTTTTTAACATAAAACGTTCCTGAATGATCTTAAAAGTGAGTCAAGGGCGTGTCACTTTAAGTTTAAGCAGTTATTCATTTTTGTGATTGAAGGACAAAAGGTGGCGACGCCACAGGGATTAAGCGCAGTCTGAAGATCCAATTCAACGAAGCTTCAGGCTGAGTTGAATTTAGCTGAAGACAAGCCCCTGGGCAAGCGTCCACCTGGCGGACTGAAATTAATGCTTTTCTATAAAAGAACATCCGAGCAAAATTTTGTTCAGATCTCTTTATGATTACTATTCTTTTGTCGCCTTATAAAATATCTGATAAAATTATTACTTATCTTTAGTTTTATCCTCGCCACCTGTGAAAACCTTACATTCCACTTTCAATTAACTTTTTTTACATATAAAAAGAACTGCTTGCCAGCAGCTCTTTTATAACACAGTTATTGGCACATCATCATCTTAATTGAACAATCAGGATATTTTTGCTTCATATTTTCATAATAATAAATTCGGCTTTTTTCGGATTTAAAATTAATTTCCAATAATTGCTCATCACTTTTTTTCTCATCCAGAGGTTTCTCATTTCCGTCACGGTCTAACACGATCACTTTATATTTTTTCACGAATGACCCTCCCTTTTGTATTCTCTTTGTAATATTCTTTTACCCGCACATAGGAAAATTAATCTCACACTGTGAAGATTTTGTAAAAAATATAACAAAAACTAAGGCTTAATGCCGGTAAATCTGGCGAAAAGCCTTAGTTTCTCCCTGTACTTTAATCCTTTGAACAAGATAAATGTGTAAAGACCAGCCTTAATACCAGGCTGGTCTTCAAGAGTGATTATTGACGGGAGAGGTAACAAATACAAAGTAACCGATATCTTCAGCAAAATTCCAGTCTACAAATGTGTCAATAATCTTCCGGTTTAAAATTTTTTCAAGTTTTTCCTGGTCGATCATTCTTTTTTCCATCGGGCGTTTCGTTAATTTCAGTTCTTCGGTAAAATCATTTTTTATCAGTTCTTTTTCAACAGTCACTAATATTCCCGATCTTTTAGTAACGATTGTTCTGTCGTTTAACCAGTAGACTTCTGTTTTTTCAGGCATCTTCTGGCCTCTTTTACTTGCTTCATTTATCTCGTTATAAAATTTTTCCTCCAGAGAAGAAGGCAAGCCGGAAACATTCGGTTCTTTTTCCCCTTCAGGCAGCCAGCCGAATATCATGCCTGACCGGTTTTCAAGGTTCCAGTCGTAATGAAGATCCTTTACATTAATGTCAGCTATCTCTTTCAGTTTAAATATAATATCGTTTAACAGTTCCTCCAGCAACAAATCCCGCGTTTCTTCTACCCGCTTTCTCTCGCCTTTCTCCAGAAGGACCCTCTCCATTGACGCCAGAAAATCACGTAAATAAATCGTAATAAAGGGAGATTTGATTGTTACGAAAACAGACGTCGGACCTTTTCCAAACTTGTCCCTGATCAGCCTGCCTATGTAACTGGAAATTTCAGAGTATGTCTGAGAGTTGTGTGTTGGCATAATGTCACACCCTTTATTATTCTTATCAATTCCCTCTTATTATATCTTAATTCACAGTTATTAAACAGCCCATCTGTATCTTCAATTAATCCATAAACTCTGGTTTAACGGCCTTCAAATGACAATACCCGCATTCTTTATACCCGTCGTCTGAAATTAAATTTTTAAGGTATCCTGCATAATGAGTGAATTCTCTTTTTTCCAGCGGTGTTTCGTGAAAGCGGCATTTGTCATTGGCAAAAGTTGTTCTGTGAATAAGTTTCTGTTCGTGGTCAATTAAATAATTCATTCCTGCTCCCCTTTCCGAAAAATAAAAAAGCCGAAAAGGATACACGTCACGTGCACATCCTTTTCGGCTTATGTACGGCTCTTTTGTCCGCAGCATTTCCACCTGTCTATTTGTATTTATATATATTTTAACAATTTTTTTAAAATAGAATCTCAGAAACTCTATTGTTTCCCAAGCAAAGACAATTTTACTATAATGGAGAAACAAGTTCAAGCAAATATCAGGCTGATAAATTAAAAGATTTATTTATTATTACACTTTAAGGAGCTGGTATGATGATTAAAGGTCTCGCACACATCGCCTTAACTGTTGAAGACATGGAAAAATCGTTACACTTTTATACGGACATCCTCGGGTTGAAGCACGCATTTCAAGTAAAAGATGATAAGGGCCAGCCATGGATTGAATACGTTCAGACCGGCCCCCGCCAATTTATTGAACTTTTCCACGGTGGAAAAAACAAGCAAGAGTCGCTTGACCGGGAAATTGGCGTTCACCATCTATGCCTCCTGGTTGAGGAGGTTAACCGCGTCGCAGATCACCTGGAGGGGCAAGGTGTCTCTTTAGATATAAAACCTAAACGGGGAAAAGGCGGAAACTATCAATGCTGGGTGAGGGACCCGGACGGAAATAAAATAGAATTTCTTCAGCCTGATGCGGATTCCCCACACATGGCTGACTGATTTTTATAAGATGCTGAGACAAAACTAAAGACAAGTTTGTAAAAGACGAACAATAATTTTATCAGACATTTTATAATATGGGTCACTTTTAGTTTTGCCACATATTTTATAGCCTCTGCTTTTTGATTGAAGGACAGAAGGCGGCGACGCCACAGGGAGTAAGCGCAGGCTGAAGATCCAATTCAACGAAGCTCCAGGCTGAGTTGAATTTAGCTGAAGACAAGCCCCTGGGCAAGCGTCCGCCTGGCGGACTGAAATCAGTCCTTTTCTCAAAAAGAACAGCCGAACAAAAATTATAAGATTTATTCGGCTTTCTTTATGATTACTATTTTTTCTCTCAGCCTTTTGATTAATACGGTTCCCACTTTACCTGGCGTGCCTGCTTAAACCTTGCAGCCACATTATCCCAGTCAATGACTTTCCAGAAATTATCCACGTATTCTTCACGTTTATTTTTATATTGCAAATAATAAGCATGCTCCCAGACATCCAGGCCTAGCAGCGGGATCATATCCTGCTGGCTCAGCAAATGATGGAATTCCGCCTGCAGAATTTCCAGGCGACGTGCTCTCGGTGCCCAGACTAAAAGGGCCCAGCCGACTCCCTGTACTTTATTTGCTGCTTCGCTGAAATGCCTTTTAAAAGCATCAAAACTTCCAAAATCCTGTGTAATTTGCCTGAGGAGCTGACCAGACGGCTTCCCTCCTCCTGCAGGACTCATATTCTTCCAGAACATCGTATGAAGATAATGACCGGCTCCATGGAAGGCCGCCTCTCTTTCCCAATGTCTGATTAAATCAAAATCATCTGTCTCACGGGCTTTTTTCATTTCCATCTCTGCTTTATTTAACCCGTCCACATAACTCTGGTGGTGCTCCTGATGATGCAGTCTCATAATTTCTTCTGCAATTACCGGTTCTAACGCATCGTATCTATAGGGCAGGGGCGGGAGCCTATGTTCTCCAGGCGGAATTCTTCGATTATTTCCGCCAGTCAGTTCAGCCCGGCTGGCGCCGTAAAGTGACCGCCAATGTTCGTAAGATTGGGAGAGACGGCTGACTTGCTGTGTGAAAACTTGCTGGAGCTCCTCGTTTTGCTCATCCTCCAGGAGTTTCCCTCTTAAATTTTTTAAAGTTTCCAGCTCCTCAATAACCCTTTCTTTTTCCTCTGAAAAAGGATCCTCAGAGCGGATACTCACTCCTTTTTCCAGCCTGGTCATCCACTCATCCACTTCACTAACGTATAAATTCCAATCATTACTTACATCCACTTATTTCACTCCTTCATTTCCTGATAAATTGCCCATTCCCTTATTCAGAGATATCCTATGAAGGAGCAAAGTTTCGGGTGCCTGCCCTCACTTGCCTTTAAACGTCCACAAAAAAGACCGAAGCCTCAGCTCCGGTCTTTATCTGTAGATGAACGGTTTTTCGTCTTGTCTTTATTTTTGCCTCTCTGCTCTTCCTCTTCGTATTTTATATCTTCGAGAGGAAGTTCATCAATCGGCATCTGTTTCTGATCCCGTTCCATTTGCTTTTCTTTACTGCTCTTAAAAGCACTTTCTTTTTCATTTTTATCGTGTTTATCCGGCATGCTGACCCTCCTGTCCATTGTTTCTTCTTAAAGAACAAGAAACACACTCATAATCAACCGGTAACTTTCTTAGTTAGAGCAAGCTTAATAAAAGACTCACTACTACAATTGCACCTATAATCATTAGAATAGTCCGTAACATATTTTTCAGCTCCTTCTTAATTGATCATGTTAATTAACCGGTTCCCATTACAGAAAAAAATTAAACAAATCTAATAAATTTCTTTATAATTTAACCTTAATATAGCTTCCCGTGTTTATATAAAAGAAGAAATAATTGCTTTAAAGCCTTTAAATAACACGTATTTCTGATGTCAGGCAGTCTGTCGTTAAAATAATCAGGAAATACTTTGTCACAGGTTTTAGACAACTGGTCGTACATTTCAATCAGCACTTCATCTTCGGTATAAAACCTGGTAATGCGGTCCTGCTTCCATTCAAGGTAAGAGACCAATACACCTCCTGCATTAGCAAGAATATCAGGAATAACAACCTTGCCTGCTTCGTGTAAATAACTGTCGGCTTCAGAAGTAATAGGAGCATTGGCTCCTTCTACGAGAATATCTGCTTTTACTTCCTTCATATTTTTCTCTGTTATTTGATCTTCAATAGCAGCTAGTATAAACACGTCCATATCAAGTGTAAGGATGTCATCCCTGTGAAGAGGGACGGCCTCCACTTCCGCCTCCGATAGTTCCTCTTCTGTTGCAGGCAGCTGATGATGCTGCCGATGATAGGCGAGAAGCCTGTCTATATCCAGCCCGTTTTCATTATATAAAGTGACAAGATGATCGCTGACCGCCACTACATGGTGGGCGGAATGCCGGCAGTGATAAGCCATGTAAGCTGCCACTCCTCCAACATTTCCGAAGCCTTGCACTGCAAGCCGGACCGGCTGTCTGTTTTTATGCTGTTCGTAAATTCGTTTCAGAACATTAAATTGCTTCCTGTGGACTCCGTCTTCAAGATTCAATTCCTCTTCCTGCTGTTTTCCGGCCCATTCATTTACAAGCCATAAATAAGTATGGTAAACCCCTTTCCCAGTTGCTTCCCTTCTCCCAAATGCCCCGCCATTCTCAATACTTTTACCTGTGAACGCACCTAAGTAGTTCTGCCCGGGGTGAATTGTTTTATATTCTCCTATCATCCAGTCCATGACTCTCTCATCCGTCCCCATGTCTGGAGCGGGGATATCGCGTGTCGGTCCTATATCCGGGGCAAACCGCTGAACGTACTTTCTGGATACCATATTTAATTCTCTTGGTGAAAAATCCTTTGGGTTTATATCAACTCCACCTTTTGCTCCTCCATAAGGAAGGCCGTGGAGCGCATTTTTCAAGGTCATTAGAACAGCCAGGTTTTCTACTTCTTCTTCATTTACTCCTTGGCTGAACCGGATCCCGCCTTTATAAAATCCGGCAATGTTATTATGCTGGATTCTGTAGGCAGGAATTCTTACAATTTCCCGGTTATCCTTAGGGACCCTTATATAACTTTTAATTATTTTATCTGTCGTGGTGAGAACTTCTTTTCCTGAATCGAAGACCTTTTGGCGGCTTTCCCCTTTTTCCTCAGTGAGAAATTCTTCCTCTTTATACAGCTGATCCATTATGGCTTCAATTTTATTCTGGGTCTCCTTAATGGACATCGACTCATTCCTTTCTTTATTTTAGTAAGCGCTATCATTTGTTTTTCCGCGTTTCCAGGAAATTTAAACCAGACAATTAAGCATTTTGAACACCAACAAGAGGCTGGGTAAAACTAAATACAAAGACGAACAATAATTTTAAAAACCTTTTATAAAGTGTGTTACTAAAAGGACAAGCCCCTGGGTAATCGTCCGTCTGGCGGACTAAAATCACTTCTTTTCTCAAAAAGAACAGCCGCACAAAATTCGAAAATTTTGTGCGGCTGTCTTTATGAGTACTATTCTTTTGTCCCAGCATCAGGTATGCTTATATCCTTATCTATTTGGAGAAAACCCCTGGTCCCGGGCCATTGCTCCTGCAACTCTCGGTGCAAGCCAGAGCATTGGCAGCAGAATAAGCGAAACAGGAACAGCCGTAAAGACGATAAAGGACTGAAGGGCATCGATACTCCCCTCGCCGATAAATAACAATACAGCAGCCACAGCACCCATAATAACGGCCCAAAAGACACGCAGAACACTTGAAGGGTTTCCCCCTCCGGTTACCGCCATAGAGATAGTGTAAGACATTGAGTCACTCGTCGTGGCAACAAACACCACCGTTACCAGCAGGAAAGCAGCCGCAAGGGCTGTTCCAAACGGAATTTGCTCAACAATAGCAATCATTGCCGCCGGCATTCCGCCTTCATTCAATGGATCCGAAACAGAACCGGCATTTTTAAGTTCATAAAAGATACCGGAGCCTCCTACTACAGAAAACCAGAAGTTGGTTACAATCGGGGCGATGATAGCAACAGCTGTAACAAGCTCGCGGATCGTCCGTCCTCTGGAAATCCTGCTGATAAAGATAGCCATCATCGGCCCGTAGCCTATAAACCAGCCCCAGAAAAAGATTGTCCAGAAAGACAGCCATTCACCGTCTCCCCGGTATAAGCTGTTTACAAAGAAGTCGCGCATATAAACTCCGAATGAGCCAATAAATGAATCGAAAATAAATGCTCCAGGTCCTAATAAGAGTACGAGTACAATGAGTATAAAAGTAAAAATGATATTAAATCTGCTTAAGATTTGAATACCCCTGTGTACCCCGGTCACTGCTGAAATCGATGCAATAGCAATAAGTCCAAATATAATAATCAGCTGAGTCAGAAAAGTATTAGGCACTCCGAAAAGGACATCCATCCCGTATGCAGCCTGCAAACCTAAGAAGCCAATTGGCCCGATCGTTCCTGCAGCAACTGCAATTATTGAGAAAGCATCCACCATCGTACCGAAAACACTTTTCTTCATTATTTTCTCACCGAAGATCGGGTAAAGGAGCGTCCGCGGTTTAAGCGGCATGCCTTTATTAAAGTGTCCGTACATAAGCACAATAGCGCTCAGAGTACCTAAAATTGCCCATGCTAAAAATCCCCAGTCTAAAAACGATTGTGTAAGGGCTGGAACGACCGCCTCGGAAGTCCCCGCACTTACATCGTCATACATAGGAGGTGTGGTTAAAAAGTGGTACATAGGTTCAGCCGCGGCCCAAAACACACCACCTCCCGCAAGCAGCGTACACATAATAATTGAAATCCATTTAAATGTACTCATTTCCGGCTTGTCCAGGTCACCCAGTTTAACTTTTCCATTTTTAGAAAATGCAATAAATAAAGCAATTAGAAACGTAAGCAGCATTAACACTTGCCAAAAAGCCCCGAAATAATCTGTAGAGAACTGAAATGACGCGTTTACTACGTCTCCTACTAACGTGGCATTTATTACAGAGGTAATGACAAAGACTAGAAGCAGCCCTCCGCTAATGGCCATTACCGGCCAGTCAATTTTATGTTGTGTATCCAAAATTAGCCTCCTAAATAATATATTAATAGTTTGGTTTTAATAGTGTTTTAAGCACACAAGTCGCAATTATAACAGAGTGAATACAAAAAGCAATGGAAGTAACTTGAAGAAAGAGGAGGCTGTGACAGTGCACACTTTGAGGTTATTAGGCATAGTGTGGGATAAAAAGGGGGCGACGTGCGATGTATTGGCGTAACACTTACTGTGGACAGAACTGGCGCAGGCAGTACCCGCCGGTAGATCCGTCCTTATTCCAACAGTCCTTACAAACGTATGCTTCTCTTACTGCTCGAGGAAACCTGTTAATTGAACGATTACTTGCTTCACCGGAGACAATGCAGCAATTAATGGAAGCCGCACAGGCAGGCCAGAACGAGACAGTCAACCGGATCGTTCATGCCGCGGCAGGCACAACAGACATAACCACTTCATACACACCGATGTCTGTTACTTTCAATTTAACTGCGGATACTCCACAACTCTCTCCCTGCTGCCGCATGACCATGAACCTCAGGTGGGGATAAACAAAGGCCGCAAAAAGAAAGCCGCCCCTTTAAGGAACGGCTTTCCAGAATCAGGTTTATCCTTCCTGTTCTTCAATGCCCATAAAGACATCAGTCGAAAACTCGACCATCCATTCATCCGGTTCAGAGAGGGCGACCTCTGTCCCTTCATATTCTCCCAGAAGGTCCCAGGATCCAGTCACGAAAATTTCGGCCACAGTCCCTGCTCCAGCTGTGTCTACTTCTACGTTATCTGTATTCCATCGCATGATCCCCTCTTCTTCCATTGCCGGCTCTACATCAGAGACATCTCCGAAAGTCGGATATCTTTCTTCATCTTCCAGATCACCTTCTAATTCGTATTGAAAGCTGACCTGAACAGCACTAATCTCATCTGTTTCAACACCCGGTGCCTGATAGTTCCCCGTTGCCGAACCGGATTCTTCCATTTCTCCTTGTTCAGGCGATTCTATAAACTCCAATCGTTCTGTATCCTGAGCCGTGGAAATGACTTCAAATGCTTCTTCTAATTCATCAAGAGAGACATCTTCCGCTTCTTTGCCCTGCTCGTCTGACATCTCTTCAGCTTCATCAGTCGATACAGTGAGGCCATAGTCGCCAGCAAGTTCGTCAACTTCTTCCGAAGCGGTGCTCTCATCATTGTTTTCATTATTCAGCAGGTTATTATTCTCGCCGTTTTCTCCGCCTTCTCCGTTATTGTCTGTTTCGCACGCCATTAAAACGAGCGGAACAGTCAACGCTAATCCCGCAGTTTTCATATAAGTTTTCATGTGCAACACCCTTTGTAAGTAATAGTTCTTCATCTATGTCTTTAACCCAATAAGCAATCAATTAATCATGTTTTTAATTTCTTATGTTAAAAGATAAAAAGCCCAGCAATTATTAAATCATAACTAAAAACGGCGGTCAATCCGCCGTTTTTCTTCTGCCTTTAAAAGCTTCGCACTTAACCTTGGAATGTATATGACGGGGCACCTTTTACTCCAGGTTTTATTCTGAATATTCCGCCAGCATGAGGCTGCCTGTCCAATTCCTCTTCAGTTAATCCTTCCCTTGCTGTGGTAATATAAAGTTCATCAAGATTTTCTCCTCCAAATGCGCACGAGGTGACATTGCTGGCAGGCATTAGAACTTCAGAAAGACGATCTCCGTTATCCGGATTAAAGCGTACAACCTTTCCTCCATGGAAAAAGGCGATCCATAACATGCCTTCTTCATCGATTGTCATTCCGTCAGGACTGCCCATATCTTCCGGTATAGTAATAATCGTGCGTTCTTCATCAATGCTGCCTGTTTCCCCATCGAATTCATAAGATCTGATTTTTTTAGTTTTCGTATCAATATAGTACATTTTACTTTTTTCAGGATTCCAGGCTAAACCATTGGAAACAGTAACGTCCGAAATCATAAGATTGACTTTAAAATCATGATCCAGCCGGTAAAGGTTTGCTTCTCCATGTTCACCCTCCAATACCATTGTTCCTGCCCAGAACCTTCCTTGGGGATCGCACTTCCCGTCATTAAACCGGTTACCCTGAAGGTGGGCCTCGGGGTTCTCTACAGGTGTTAGTTCTTTAGTCTCCTTACTATACGTATAAAAACCGCTTTCCATAGCCAAAACCAGTCCGCCATTTTCTCTCGGCACCACTGCTCCGACCTTTTCTCCAACATCCAGACTCTCATTTTCCCCTGTTTCCGGGTCGAACGCATTAACCGTATGGCCGTTAATATCTACCCAGAGAAGCTTTTGGGATTTTGCATTCCAGCTTGGGCCTTCCGCCAAGGCAGCTTTAGCATCCAAGACTAATTCCGGTTCAAACAATTTAATTCACCTCACAATTAATAAATTTGCTTGTTGTCTTTTGTGCTTTCTTGTTTTACACAAAAAATAATAGGGTAGCAGAAAGCTGTAGAAAGGAATGGTAATATGTTTTCCACTCTGTTAATTGTTTTCACTCTCATATTTCTGACAGCAAATGTCTACTATTTTTTTACTAATAAATCCTATAAAAAGAGTTACATGGATTCTGCTCTATTATTTAAACTTTTTCTAATACTTACTGCTCTCACCTTCGGCTTTGCCTGCCTTTACTATTTACTGTCTTTAGAACAGCCGATTCTCCGGATAAATGACCCGACAGACGAACTGGTCGATATGACGTTTGGAGACGCCCTGTATTTCAGTGGAGTCACAATGCTTTCTGTCGGTTACGGGGATCTTGTACCAATAGGAAGTGCCCGCTTTTTCTCTCTCATTCAGGCCGCTCTTGGATTACTGCTTCCTGCTTCTTACTTTTTAAAAGCAATGAACAGTTCGAATTCGGAAGAGGAGGAAGGATAATTCCTCCTTATCTTACCCGGCCTCTTCAATATGAAACTCCTGCTTAATATACTCGATAAAATCAGTCACTTGACTGAAGTTTTTATCGGGACTGTCAGAAAATGTTTCTGACTGAAAGTAAGGCAGCCACTGAACCCCAATTGTGAACACTCCGGCTTCCATCCCTGCTTGTATATCTGCGTCGCTGTCTCCCGCAAAAAGTGCCTCCTCAGATTTTACGCCTAATTCTTTTAAAGCTGCGTACACCCCTTCAGGATCCGGTTTTACTGCTTCTACGTCCTCACCTGTGATGAAAACATCGAAAAAATCACTTATATGAAGAAGTTCCATAGAAAGATGCAGGCTTTTGGCGGCCTTTCCTGTCACAATTCCTAATTTTATATTATTTTGTTTTAACAATTTTAATAAACCATCAATGTCTGAGTTCCTCTCTACGTATTCGTCATGCTTTTCTTTATAGACCGAATAATACAGTTCAATGGCTTCCTCTTTATCCGGATGGCTAAGATTGTCTCTGATAATGTCTGTTTCTGGCGGTCCAAACATATCTTTAATTTCTTCTTCTGAAAGCTCTTTTCCATCAAACTCCTTAAACACGCTGTAGAAAGAGTGAATACATAATGGAAGAGTATTAGCTAAAGTTCCGTCAAAATCAAATATAAATGCTTTCATAACCATCACCTTCCGATAAATTAATCCGGAGTCAGAAAGCACCTCTTAGCCCTCTCTCACCCATGACCTGGCCATCTCTTCTTCGTCTTTCGCAAACTGGCGCACATTAATACTTGTCAGTTTATCAGCAAATTTTCCGATATATTCTGCGGCATCATAGTCGGTCACCAGTGCGTATTTTTCTATTTGCGACATATGCTCTTTCGCGAATTTAAGCCTGTCATCGATCGCCGACAATTCTGTATGCGGCATATCCTTAAGACGCACAAGGAATCTTACTTTTCCATACTTCCTGATATATTGCCTGACTTCGTCCAGTACCTGTTCATTCTCTTCCTCTGTCAATTTATCGATCACTTCGTATTCAAGAATATTTTCATGCGATGTCTCAAGTTTCCTAATCACCTTAACACCTCCATTTATAAGGTCTCTATAAAGACTCTATTACCAAAACAGTCCGTTGGAAAACTTTCGAATATAAACCGAGAAGGGAAGCCGCCTTTTTACAAGTATAAAGACCTGGGTGAATTGGCTTATTTTTTCTTATTTTCCTTTAACCGGTTTTAGGTAATCCCTGGCAGGGAAGCGCTTTTAGTGGGTGCACCGAATCTATTATAGGAGGTTTTCACTTTGTTTAAACGGATTGATAAACTGCAAATCAGCCTGCCCCAGCCAAGCAAGCCCGATCCTGAAGCAGCGGGTGTTGTTCAGGAGTTATTAGGGGGACGGTTCGGTGAAATGTCTACATTAAATAACTATATGTTCCAGTCTTTTAACTTCCGGAGCAAAAAGAAGCTGCGGCCTTTTTATGAATTAATCGCAAGTATTACCGCAGAAGAATTAGGACACGTAGAGCTAGTCTCTAATACGATTAACCTTAACTTAAACGGATCCATTGGAAACGGAAAAACAAATCCGGATGAGACTCCTCTTAGAGAGGCGTTAGGCATCCCAAATATGTTCCAGTTTATCCTCGGCGGCCAAAATTCAGTGCCTGCTGATTCGGCGGGGAAACCATGGACAGGCGATAATGTGTTTTCGAGCGGAAATTTAGTCAATGATTTACTCCATAACTTTTACCTAGAATGCGGAGCACGTACACATAAAATGCGCGTCTATCAAATGACAGATAATGAAACAGCCCGTGAGCTCTGCGGCTACCTGCTCGTGCGGGGAAGCGTCCATGCAGTGGCATATGCCAAAGCTCTTGAAAAAGTAACAGGAGTGGACGTACAAAAAATGCTTCCTGTGCCTGATTTGGATAACTCTAAATTTGACCACGCCAGAAAATTTGAAGAAGAAGGTTCCCACCTTAAACTGTACAGATTTAGTGACCAGGACTACGGATTGCTTAACAGAATCTGGACAGGCCCTACTCCGATCGGACCTCCAGGTGAACTCGAAGTTGTTGATGGCACACCTGAAGGCGGGGAGATTCCTGACTTGGAGCATATCCCTGAAGAATTTGCGCCAGGGTTTGATGAAGAACAGTTTAGAGAATTGTCCAAGCGTCTGCAATATGAAGCCGGCATGTAAAATGACCGGAAATTAATAAAGGGCTGCTTCTTTTACAGAAGCAGTCCTTCCTGGCTTTTAAAACAATTTTTTAAACAAGAAAGGGGTTTCTAATATGAAACGCTACACACTTAAAATGCTTACACCTCTTTTAGGCGCTGTCTTACTGGCAGGCTGCGGAGAAAATGGCGAAAACCAGGAAACTGCAAACGATGCTGCGAATAATAGTCCTGATAATAATAGCACCGGAACAATTCAATCACAGAATGATAATGAAGAAAATAACAACGATGAAAACGATAATGAAGTTAATGGCAACAATGAAGTTGATGAGGAAGCAGAGGTCGCGGCTCAAGCTGAAATGAATAATACTGATGGGGAATTTTTGGGAACCATTCTTTTTTACGAGGAAGGAGACCGCGTACGTGTTGAAGCAGACGTAGAAAACCTTGAAGCAGGCTACCATGGTTTTCATATTCACGAAGAAGCGGTTTGCGAACCTGACGAGGATGAACCTTTCTCTTCAGCAGGCGGGCATTATAACCCGGATGGTGAGGATCACGCCGAGCATGCTGGAGATATGCCGTCCCTTTATGTGAACGAAGACGGCACCGCAAAGATGTCTTTCGAAACAGATAAATTCACTGTGGATCAGATTATTGAAGATGAAACTGCCGTTATTATCCACGAAGACCCTGATAATTTTGGCCACATTCCTGAGCGTTACCAGTCAGAGGAAAGTGACGAACCAGGTCCGGATGAAGAAACTCTCAATACAGGCGATTCCGGTGACCGGTCTGCGTGCGGAGTAGTTGAAGAGGGATAAGAGTATCAACCAGCTTTTCACAGGGAAAGCTGGCTCTTTTATTATTCCCTGTATTAATTTCGAAAGGATTAGACATTTCCCGGGAAATTACTTCCCGCCTCAACATCTCCCGACTTTTCATAAAAGCTGCAAATGATTTTTTTGGATTGGGCATCTATTTGCTTACCGAGCATACAAGGCTCCTCATGAATATGTCTGGCGGCGAGCAGAATGTACTCAGAGTATGGGTATAAATTCCAAAAGCAGCGCGGGTGAAGAATTAACAGGAGGAAAATCCTGTGATATACCGCCGTCTCGTATGCTTTAAACAAACGTTCATTTAAATATGTTTTTCTAATTTATGTTATGATAATTTCATCTCTGGCTGTCTATTTCCCGGCTGGAAAGGACGGATATTAAATGAAAAATTACCACTGCTGCGCCACCTGTATTCATTTTGCAGTGTCGAAAACGTCACAAGGCACTAAATATTATTGTGCCAGATTAGGATTTGAAACAAAGTCTCATTACCAATTTAACTGCTGGGAACCAAAAGATCATATTAAAAAATTGATAGAAAAGGAGCGTCCTTCTAAGTAAAAAGTACGCTCCTTTTTCAACCTGTTTCCTTCTTTCAGTAAAGCATCCTTCCAAAATCCACCGCCTACGGTTTTATCCATGGATATCCCGTTTTAAATACCCTAAGAAACCGGCAGCGCCAATAGTAATGGCCACAACCGTCATGATAGCAGCAGACATAATATTGAAATCATCTACCGGCATCCCCGGAACATGGTCAAAAGGAGTTAACCCTGTGAGCCAGCCTGGCATCTGAAAAAGGTCTCCAAAATATACTGTCATAAAGGAAAAACCTAAATACAGCCAGATTAATCCGGTGTATTTCGGCAAAATACCAATCAATAAAACGGTGACTCCCAGCATCACCCACACTGCAGGCAGGTAGACCAGGCTGGAGGTTATGAACGGAGCTAATTCGCCCTCTTCAATGACTGCCACTCCAATACTTCCCATAGCCAAACCGGATACAAGGAGTAAAAACACACTGCTAAGCACCGCTAATAATAAATAGCTTCCCATCATTCTTATTCGGGAGACTGGCAAACTGAAAAGAGGCTCGAGCCGCTGATTTTTTTCTTCTCCTTTCAGTTTCAGCATCATCAGCAAGGCTGGAATAGTAATAATGATAGCCATTACAGCCATTAACACAGCCAGAAACTGGTCTGTCAAACTGACGCCTTCCATAACGGGAAGAAATTCTTCCATAAACTCAATATCTTCAAAGTAGATTTCAGTTTCACCTAATACCGATCCATAGGTGACAGCTAACACCACTATACCTAATGTCCAAAAAATGAGGGAACTGCGCTGAAGCCTCAAAGCCAGGCCAAACGGGCTGCGAAGAAATACAGAAGCCGTCATTCTGCCAGGCTTTGATGGAAAAAAGCCCGCCCCCACATCTCTAATTGTATTTAAGTAAAAGGCTAAAACAGCTGTACATATGGCGGCAGCGAGTGTTAACACGATCGGCCACCAGTAGTTATTTACGTAAGTTTCAGTTCCAAGCACCCAGCCGATTGGGGAGAACCAGGACAGAGTCTCATTACTTACATCGCCGGCTGCCCGAATGAGATAAGCACCGCCGAGTACAGCAATTGAGAGTCCTATCGTCCCCCGGGAGCTTTCTGTAAACTGTGCACACAAGCCAGTCACCGCTGCAAAAAACAGTCCTATCGCTCCGATTACAGCCCCGTATAAAAGTGATCCTTCCAAATCAAGGCTCTCTATTCCGGTAGAGAATAATCCTAATCCAACGGCGAAAGCCATTATACTATTCAAAACGGCCATAACTGTCATGGAAGCCCCCATAGTTGAAAGCCTGCCTGAAGGCAAAGAGAGAATCATCTCTGTCAGTCCTGCTTCTTCGTCGGCCCGTGTATGTTTTGCGACGAGAAGGATATTCATCAGACCAGCAATTATGGTCGTCATACCAAGCATTTGATGGGCCATCATAGCCCCATACGTATAATTATCCAACCCGTACCCTCGTCCGACGAGGGCTGTAACAGCGGGGTTAACCATCGTTGCCGCCAGCTGCTGACGCTCGGCAGCTGTGCGGTATAAATCCGGGAAAGCCACCGCTACAGCCAGTGTAAACCCACCTATTCCCACAATCCACAATGCCATTTTAAACTTGTCTTTTTTAAAAATAAATCTGGAAAGTGTCGCTGTGTTTTTAAAAAGCCGGCTTTTCATCAGGTTCAACCTCCCTCTCCAGAAGGACCGCTGTTCTCCCCTTTATAGTGGCGCATAAACAGGTCTTCAAGTTTTGGCGGCGCGCTCTCCAGCTTTAACACACCGTATGAACTGAGATAGCTGATGACATCCTCAAGTTTTTCTGAATCAACCTGGAAAGTAGCAGCCCGGCCGTTTTTCTGCAAGTTATGAACGCCTGGAATCTTAACCAAATCAGGCGAAGGTTCTCTCGTTTCAACGTGAAGCTGCGTTCTTGTTAAATGACGCAGTTCTTCCAGGGTACCTGATTCAATCATTTTTCCTTCGCGGATAATACCTACTTTGTCACAGAGCCTTTCTACTTCTGAAAGGATATGGCTGGATAGTAAAATACTTTTACCTTCATTTTTTGCTTCCTTGACACATTCCTGAAACACCCGCTCCATAAGAGGGTCCAGTCCTGAGGTAGGCTCATCCAGAATAAAAAGACCGGCTTCTGAAGAAAAGGCGGCTATAAGCGCTACCTTCTGCCTGTTTCCTTTAGAATACGTCCGGCATTTTTTAGAAGGATCCAGTTTAAACCGGTCAATAAGCTCTTCTCTCTTTGTCCTTTGGCTGCCCCCTCGTAATTTAACGAACAGGTCAATGACTTCCCCCCCTGTTAAATTCGGCCAGAGATTGACATCCCCGGGTACATAAGCGATCCGCTTATGGATTTCCACAGCCTCTGTCCAGGCATCCATTCCGAAAATTTCCGCATTCCCTTCAGTTGCTTTTAATACCCCCAGCAGAACGCGGATCGTCGTTGACTTGCCAGCCCCATTAGGCCCAATAAAGCCGTAGACTTCTCCTTTCTCCACCTCAAGGTTAACGCCATTTAATGCTTTGAATTTCCCGAAGTTTTTAGTAAGGCCTTGAGCGCGTATGACACTCATTTTTCCCCCTCCTTCTTATAAAAAGCACTTTTCAACATCTCCAGATACTTATAAAACTCCTTAAAATACGGTTCCATATTAAGTTCAGAGAAAGACTGCCCTTTCAGAGAAGATTTCAATTCTTTTTCATAGCCTTCAATCACCCAGTTGATCATTTTAAAAGCTTTTTCCACATCTATATTTTCCCTGAACAATGAATAATCGATGTTACTGTAAATCTTTTCGTAACCTTCTTTTTGAAGCTGGTCATATTTCGCCTGGATATCTCCGGGTAGTTCTTTAATATCCGCTAAAAAAAACGTACCAAGAAAGTTCAGTACATTCGGATGTTCAGCAAAGAGTTCCATCTTCAGTTCTCCTGCTTTTTTAAAGCGTTCAATAAAATCCCTTTCAGTGATGTCTATCTGCTTAAGGTAGTCATTGAGCGTTCTGTCTAAACAGTAATGAAGTAAATAATAATAAAGGTCTTTTTTAGTATTAAAATAATGGAACAGCATGCCTTTGCCTATTTTGGCATGTTTGACAATTCTGTTCGTTGAGGCCTGCTCAAAACCGTGGTCAGCAAACTCATTTAAAGCTGCATTTAATATCCGCTGCTTTTTCTCTTCCTCAAGGCTTTCAAAGAGGTGTGTCACTCTTAAATCAGCCCCTCTCTTTTAATGATTGGCATTTAGACCAATGTGGTCGATTTAAGTATACCTCTTGCCGACCAAGGTGGTCAATATCAATTTTTGTAAATAATTGTACATTTTTAAAAGCACCAGGGGGAAGGGGAGGCTCTGGTGCCTTTTAGTCTGTTACCTTTTTTCTATACCATGTTGAAACAGCTTAATTGTCTGCTCGACTATATGATCATACTCTTCATCTTTTAATTTACTCAAATCGTCATACTGATTTTGGAAATATTCGCCGAATGAAAGTGAAACTGATGTTAAGATGTGTGCCATAAACCGGACATCTAGGTCAGAGGATAATTCGTTTGCAGCCTTCCGTTCATGGAGAATCTTTTCCAAAAATACGTTACTGGCATTGATATCTTCTCCCATGACACCTTTTTTGACTGCCTCATCTGCGCTTGCCATGAACCGGTCGTAGATCACCGCCTGCTTAGGGTGGTCTCTCAGAAAAGCCAGTCCCCCTTTGAGTAATTTCCTGAGAAGAGTAAAAAAATTATTTTTATATTCTTCCGCACTTATTGTTTCCAAATAGGTCAGTTTTTCCTGTCTCATGACATCTATCATATATTTAAACATATCCTGCTTATCATTAAAGTACTGATAAAAGCTTCCTTTAGCAATTCCGGCACTCGCGACGATTCTGCTGATACTTGCATTCTCATACCCATGCTCGTAAAATTCATCAATCATCACGTTCAGGATCCTTTCTTTTTTGTCCTCAGAAAGGTTCATAAACGTTTTTTTAGGCATCTTTTTTCCTCCTATATATTTTGATCTAAACTTAGCTTATCTTAATAAACCCTTAACCCCAGCCATAGAAACAGGAAACCAATCACTGCTACAAACAGATCAACAAACCATAGTTTTTTGCCGGATTTGTCTATAAAGGCTGCAAACTTGCGCGATGTGTGCTTCCAATTAAATAAAAGAGTTACTGTTTTTAAAGAAGCCAGTGTGATAAAAACAGTTAAAATCCATCCGTATGCGATATATCCAGTTAAAGTGGCGTACCATACTAATAAAAACAGAGCTACAGCATAAATGAGAAGCCCTTTTACAGGTGTGGACCATTTTTCCTGTGAGTAATGTTTTTTGGCCCAATCATACAATTGCTCATGATAAAAAACGCCAAAGAATACTTTTATAAAGGCTGAAAAAGCTAATATGATGCTGACGAACGCAAACACATTTAAATCCATTATTCTCCCTCCTCCATAAGAAAACTATTAATAGACCCAAACACCTAACACGATTAAAAGCACTCCAAGAACGGTAGTAAAGATATTAATTTTAATAATGATGGTTCTGTCTTCTGTTAAAGCTTTTATGGCGAATGCCCTGAATTGATTGTAATTAAAAATGACTTGCCCAACTTTCACCAGTGTCAGACTAATGATAAGAGTAAAGACAATAGAAAAGCTGACATCTGTGGTGACCTGCTTGTACCAGGTAACACCTGTAATGATCATCGAAATAATTCCTGCCAGCCAGACCCACTGAGGCATTTTTTCGGTATAAACCCGGTTTAGTTCAAACTGATTCCATTTTTCAGGGATTACGTGCATAGTCAGCCTGACTGCAATTAAGAGCACCCCAAAAAAGATACTGCCTGCCTGGAAGTAATTCATATCTTCACCCGCCTTTCGAGTGTGACCACAGAGTCATGTGACTGTATAGTCATATTATAAGCCATTGCCCTCCACTGCTCAATAGATGGTAACCGAAGTTTGTTACAAACTTCAAAACTTTATTAAATAACTTGGCTGACTAAGTTTATTGATAAATATTCCATTATAAAAAAGCCACTCACCTGCCGGGCCGTCTGCCGAGTGGGTCTTATCCTTATCCGCTCGCTCACTTAATAAAAGGAAAAGGAGCTGTCCTCAAAAGTTTTCCTTTTGGGACAGCCCCTTCAATTTTTTATAAGGTTGATAGCATTTTTTCGAGATGTTTGACTGTTGGAGTAAGGTTTAGAAAGAAGTAGGTTTCACGGAGTCTGCGTGCGTCAGGACTGGTTTTTAAATAAGCGGCTCCACCAGTATGAAGCATCGCTGTATTTACAGCCTCGAGGGTCAAATAAGCTGTATCTTTTCTGATTTTCAGCATATCCTCCCACCGCAGCTCACCTTTTGAATGAGAAAAAATAACTTCCAGTTTGTCTTCCTGTGCTTTGAGCCTTTTTGACACATCTTCTGCCTGAACAGGTAAATAACTGTTGCAGCCGCTTTGTTTAGACTCGCATCTCTCAATTGATGATACGGCTGCCTGAGTGACGCCCAGGCCTAAAGGAATCTGGTAAGCTACGAAATAAGGGCGAATTTGCTTCACGAATGAATCTGCGTCCTCTGACAGGATTTGGGTTTCCGGAATAAACACCTCTTTGAAAGAGCATGAGTAAGTCGCACTGCCGTTTATGCCAAGATAAGATACTTTTTCTTTCAGCGTCAACCCCGCCTGGCTGCCGGACACAAATAACATGACGCGGCGGTCCTCATCTGTATCGACAATCACTCCAAACCAGTGATCGGGCCCAAGGTTGGAAACGGCAGGCAGCACACCGGAAAGAAGATAGCCCCCGTCTGTCGGTTCAGCTCTTAAATGAAGCTTTTCAAGTCCGGCATAATACTTCATAGGATTTGACAGTCCTGTACCGCCCAGTACCTCTCCATTTTCCAAATCCGGCAGCATCCTTTGTCTAAGCTCATGGTTCGGAGTATGGCGGAGGTAAGTGAGTGCGGCTAAATGGCACCATAAATTAAAGCCTGTCGTCATACAATACTCTGATATTCTCTTTACTACCTTCATTTCCTCGAAAGCCTGCTCTTTAAGCTTACCTTCTGAAGAGCGCAAAAATCCTTTTTTACCAATCGCCTGCAAGACGCCTTTCGGATAAAGGGCCTGCTCATCTATTTTTCTTACGAGCGGTTTTAACTCATTATTAAGCAGAGTATCCAGTTCGTTCTTGTTGCCGGTAATCACCACTTCTTTCCCTCCTCGCCAACAGCCTTCAATTTATTTTTTCTTGAGTTGTGTGATTTGGTCAATTGGTGCTTTAACCGCATCGCGGGCACGAACAACCGCCTCATCGTCCGGCGCATCATAAAAGCAAAGGCATTTTGACATATCTTCACACACATACGTGCGGGAGAAAGAGACTTCAGGAACTTCTGCATAATGAACGGAATTCTTTTTCTTTCTCTCCAGGTACTGGTCCATTGTTAAGTTCTCTGGGAGGTTCCATTCAACGAGATAATTAATCTTCTCTTTTTGCTGTTTTGCTTCCTCCAGATCCTGCCCTACAATTCTTACTTCTTTAGTTAAGGCTACAGGCAGGCCGAGCAATTCCAGCGACGCTTTTAAAGACGCTTCTTTTTCCGCTTCAAAAATAAAGAATGCCCTCGAAAAATCACTTGCTACTTGAACTTCAATCATTTCACTCGTTTGAAGCTGGCTCTGCAGCTGCTCCACTTTCTTTTCAAATGATGCCTCATCCTTAATTGATTCATTTAAAGTTGATTCCACTAAATACAGTCCCAACTGAATCCCTCCTGAAAAATTATATTTTCAAACTTTTAAGTCATTTTATTATACTAAGTTAAAAAAATCAACTTAGTTGTTTAAATTAGTCATGTTACGTTATAATATCCACAGACTTTCCTTAAGGAGCTATGATCGCTATGAAAGAACGTTACAAACTGCCATGTAATATTGCACAAACTCTCAATATTGTCGGGGACCGCTGGACGCTGCTGATCCTTCATGACATTCTTATCGGCCACCAGACGTTTAATGAACTGAAAAAAAATCTGGAAGGCATATCAGCCAACTTATTATCGGACAGACTGAAACACCTGGAAAAAGCCGGGTTGGTCGAGACCGAAGTTTATACAAAACACCCTCCCCGCTACCAATATAAATTGACGGAAAGCGGCAGAGACCTTGAACCTGTATTTGATGCTTTGCTCTTGTGGGGCCGTGACCATTTGGATCACTGCTACAAGAAAATGGTTCATTCAGACTGCCAGCATGAAGTCGAACTTAGCTATTACTGCCCTTCTTGTAAAAAAACAGTTGATAAATCGGAAATCGACACGGTCTCCGCAGTAACCTCTGATCTTTACACCCGGTGACAATGCCGGGTGTTTTATATATATTAGTTGCTTTGCACGCCCCACTGTTTACCGACCCATTTTTCAAACAGCCCTACGGCCTTATCAAGAAGAAGCCCAAGGACACCGATAAAGATAATACCGGCCAGTACAAGGTCAAGGTCCAGAGCATTTCTCGAATCAACAATCAAGTATCCGAGCCCTGACTGGGCCCCGATCATTTCCCCGGCCACAAGGAATATCCACGCCGTGCCTACCGCTATATGGAGACCATTTGCAATGAAAGGAAAGGCAGCCGGAAAAATAATTTTATAAAGCAGAGACATTTCTTTTATTTCGAGGTTTTGAGCAAGCTTCAGATATGTCTTATCAATTTTTTTAACCGCCGAAACGGTCGAAAGCAAAACAGGAAAAAAAGCAGCAATAAATATGATAACGATAGCCGGCATATTGCCGATCCCGAACCAAAGCACAATAAACGGTGACCAGGCTACAGGGGCCACAGGCCTGAGCACTTGTACAATCGGTTCAAAAACTCTCCAGAGTTTAGTCATCCTGCCCAGCACCAGCCCCAAAGCAATAGCTACCACAACGGCACTCAAGTAACCTGTGAAAAAACGAAACAGGCTGACCCTGACGTGTTCAAATAAGGTACCGTCCTGTATAAGCGTAATGATTCCGTAAAAAACCATTAAGGGGGACGGCAGCAGCGCCTCGGGATAATCCCCGATAAAAATAACGAGCTGCCAGACGGTAATAACTAAAACAAAAGCTGCTGTAACATAGAATGCTGTCGATAAATATTTCATCTGCATCACGTCTCTTCTTCAAAGTAAGATAAGTCCACAAAGTCCTCGTATGACGGCGGGTCATCAGCCAGCCCCATTTCTATGAGGCGTTCACGTAAGAATTCATATTCTGTTTCGTAAATTTTTAAGTTATCGTATGAAATCCAGTCTAATGAAAGTTCGAGGGCTTCATCTGTGACATTTAAATAATTTTTATGCGCAGCGAATGATTCTTCTGTCTGCTCTCCCGCTCTTTCCCCGGCATCAAGGTAACCTTTCACAAACTGCTCTGCCAGTTCAGGGGAATCTTCCATAAAATCATCACGGAGCACAAGCGCGCAACATAAGCAGTTATTCGGACAAAATTCGTGTGACTGGTGAAGGACATGCCCTGTATCCAGCGTGACGCCAAGCGCTCCGAAAGGCTCCGCTACAATATAACTGGAAATTCTTCCTTCCGACAGCGCCGAAGGCATTTCAGGAGGCGGCATTTCAACAACATTGACATCGTCGTAGTCCATCCCTTCGCGCTTTAGCATTTCATCAAGGAGCAGGTTATGGGCTGATAGGGTGTGGGGGATGGCGACAGTCTCTCCGGCCAGATCAGCAGGACTTTCTACATCATGCGCCGCCATAATGGCATTGCCTTCCCGGTGTCCCAAAGCCACTGCACTGATTCCGATTCCCCTTTCTTTCGCTTTCATTGCAAGTTCGAACAGGACTGAGGCCCCGTCAATTCTGCCTGCATTCAGCGCATCCATTAATTCAATCCAGCTTCCAAACCTTATAAGTTCAATTTCAGCTCCGTCTAAATACTCCTCTTCAAATTCCTTTGTAAAATAGAGAGGCGCTGCATGAGTAATCGGCAGATGCCCGAGTCTGATAACCTCGTTTTCATTGTCATCCGGCCCAGATACAGGCGTGGCGCAAGCTGATAAAAACAGAGAACTTATCAGCATATAACTGCTGAGTTTATGAGATTTTTTCATGCTTCCCCTCCTTTAGGAATTGTTTAAATATTAAAATCAAGCTGATCCTGGGTGTAACTGAAATTAAATTCATCCAGTATCCATTTCCGGTAATATTGAAAATCGCTATGTGCCCTGTCCCTTGGTTTAGGGAGTTTTACTGTGATTTTTTTCCTTACTGTGCCGGGGTTGGCGTCCATAATGAAAACCCGGTCTGAAAGATACACAGCTTCATCGATATCGTGAGTCACAAGAATAATATTAGTTCCTTCCTGCTGCTGGATCCGAAGCAGTTCATCCTGCAGATAATATCTGTTAAATGTATCTAATGCCGCAAAAGGCTCATCCATTAATATAAGTTCCGGACGAATTGACAGAGCACGCGCGATGGCGACTCTCTGCTGCATTCCACCTGACAGTTCAGAAGGAAACTGATCCATGCTTTTCTCAAGGCCGACGAGTTTAATATATCTGATGGCTCTTTCTCTGCTCTCTTCTTTAGAAAGGCCTTCCGGTTCAAGGGCAAGTTCTACATTTTTCAAAACCGTCCGCCAAGGGAGCAACGCATAATATTGAAACAGCATGATCGCTCGCCTGGACGGTTTCGTCACCTGCTTGCCATCAAAGAACAATTCGCCTCCAGTAGGACGGTCAAACCCTCCGATCAAGTTCAGCAGCGTGCTTTTACCGCATCCGCTTTGGCCTAATATAGACACGACCTCTCCCTGCCTGATGTCAAAATCAATGCCGCTCAGCACTTTCTTAGAATCTCCCTGTTTTGAAAATTCTTTTTCCACGCCTTTTAACTCAACTAAAGGTTTATTCTCAGCAGTTACACTCACTTTTTCGCCCACCTTCGTAAGAATATTAAATTCATAATTCTTACCTGTTTACTATGTTTTAATCATTTTATGATACTTAGTTAAAAAAAACAACCTGAAATGATAATTATTTTTTAGAAATTCTGTCTTTTTCGACGAATGGGATATATGAAAGTCCTATCACATGGGATTTCCTGCACACAAAAACCCCGTAAATTTAATTTACGAGGTTTTGACCAAACTAAAGATTCAGCTAAACAATTTTACTTTTTACTCCATAAGAGTAATTGTTTGGAACCGGAAGCGTCTTCCCTATTAAATAAGGGCTTAAGGCTGCGGAAGAGGTAAGCTTCACGACCAGCACCGACGCTGCAATACTAAAGACCACTGCCATAACAAAATACAAGGCAGGATGAACATTTGCCACTGGAGGCAAATAGTAAAGGAATACAGTATGGAGCAAATAAATATTGAATGAGTATTTACTTACCCTCAAAATTAATTGGGGTGTTTTCTGAAGTTTATAAGTCAGCAATAAAATAACCGCAATTAAAGCGGGTGTATACAGCAGATAGTCTATTCTTTTGGAAGAAACGACTGTAAGAACGTCATACCTCACCAGGAAAAAGATAAGACCTATACTTAAGAAAGGCAGCCCGTAAATCATTTTTTTGTACTGAAGGAGCTTCTCCATTACTGCATGATAATGCCTTCCGCAATAGTAGCCCAATGTAAAATAAAAGAGCCATCCAAATACCGGGAGCCAGTGGCCCCGCTCCCAAATATATTCTCCCAGAAACATCGCCGGTGGAGAAGTCATATGGAAAAAACCAAGATATATGACGTTAATGAGTAATGAAAAACCGATGATTTTAATCGGAGATGACCTTTCTAAAAAGCGTTGGGCAACCACATGTATCAGATAAAACTGGAAAATAATTAATACGAAATAGCCTGTATATCCGCCTAAAAAGAGGTTTAGCGACAGTTGTTGGATAAAAGCCTGCAAAGTATCTGCCGTTATAAAGGCAAATACAAAAGCCATAAAAGCAAACGGGGCTAACAGGAATTTCACCCGTTTGATCAAAAACCCTTTAGGCACCCCATTTGGATACGAGTGAGCTAATAGAAATTCCGAAATAAATATAAATACCGGCGTACCGAAAAAAGCGATAAACCTTAACGCAATCAGTAAATATTCTTCATATTGCCCAATCGTATATTCATAGTTGGAAAGCGTCGTATTCACAACATGGGTCACAACCACTGCCAGACAAGCGAGCGCCCTCAACCAGTATATTTCTTTTATAACATGAGATTCTTTCACATAAATACTTCCCTTCTTACATAAGCATGCCTATAATCATTCGTTCTATAAGTGGTATTTCAGGGGCAAACACAATAAAACTCTCCAGTCAGGCTGAAGAGTCTGTTCTGATTTGAATCTTTTTTCTTTGTGCACATGCGCTCATCCTGGATGCATAGTTCTTAAGATGCCCCTGCCAGATTTGAAGCGAGTCGATTTTCACCTCTAGTCCTGATTTGGGAAAGATACAGAAATGGTTGTCCCTAATCCCGGCTCACTTTTAACGTTTAATTTTCCCCGGTGAGCTTCAACTAACGCCTTAACAATGGAGAGGCCGATGCCAAGCCCGCCTCTTTCACGGTTTCTGGATTTTTCGCCGCGGTAGAAACGCTCAAATGCATTTTGCAGTTCTTCTTCCGACATCCCTTTTCCCTCATCCATAATACTAAAGGTAGTAAAGCTCTCATCCTGGTCAATTGTTATCTCTACTTTTTTTCCCGTATCAGTAAATTTCCATGCATTATTTAAAAGATTTGTCATTATCTGCGTAAACCGGTCAGGATCCGCAGCAAACACGAACGACTTCTCACTATCCACTTTTAGCTCAATCCCTTTTTCCTCAAAGGAAGGGTTAAATCTTTCATAAAATGAATTGAGAATTTGGGCGGAATTAAGCTTTTTAATATTTAGCTTTAACCTCGGGTTTTCGGCAGCATGCAATTCTTCCATTTCATTTACAAGCCTGACGAGACGCATTAATTCCAGATAACTTTGCTCAAGCCGTTCAGGCGTGGCTTCCAAAACCCCGTCACGAAACGCCTCAAGCTGGCTTCGCAGTGTAGACAGCGGGGTACGCAATTCATGAGCAAGGTCACTTGTGAACTGCTTCCGCAGCTTCTCGCTTTTCTCAAGAGACCTTGCCAGTTCATTCACTCCTTCAGACAAGTCTCTTATTTCCTGTATACTGTGGTCGGTTGAAAGGGTCATATCATGACGGTGATTTTTCAGCAGTGTCATGGCACCGCCAATTTGTTTAATTCCTTTGGATAACTGCTTTGAAAAAATAAAGCTGAACAGAACAGCTAAGCCGGTCATAACGGCTAGGGCAAGAAGTAAATAACGGCTGAAATCAGCAAGAAACTGATTATCAATACCCGCAAATGTCAGAGGGTAATAAACGATCATTGTGCCGATCGGCTCATCCTCAGCAAACAGCTCAAAGCTTTCTGAATCCATATGATGGTCACCCATCATCGCTCCATTACTCTCTAGTTGCATTTGCCCCCTCTGATGCTGATTCATGTGGCTGCTGTCTATTATCAGCTCCTCTTCAGGTGAATAGACCTGAAAGTGAATATCTTCATGCATCGTCAAACGATGAAGAGTCATTTGAGACTGCCTCGTAAATGCCCCATTTTGGATATAATCATTTTCCACTTGCTCCACTGCCTGGATAATTTGTTCTTCCCGGCGGGTTTCCACATAATCGCTGAATGTCTCCTGAAAGCCGAAAAACACAGCGATCCCGACTAATAAAATTCCTCCGAGCGACAATAATAATGAAAAAACCAGCAAGCGGCTATACAGGGTTTGAAACATCGCGTTTCCCTCCGAATTTATATCCCATGCCGAATACTGTGACTATATATTCTGGTTTTCTTGTGTCCTTTTCAATTTTTTTCCGTAAATTTTTTATATGGACGTCAATGCTCCGCTCATAACCTTCATAAAAACGATCCTCCTGAATTTTTTCCAGCAGGTCTGATCGGCTGAATACTCTTCCCGGTTCTTTAGCCATTGCTGTTATTACGTGAAATTCCAAAGGTGTCAATGTCACTTCTTTATCATTTATAGTAACTAGTTTTTTCTTATCATCAATGACTAACATGCCGCCATTATATGACTGGACACTTTTCTTACTCGACAACCCGGCGCGCCGAAGAATAGCTTCCATTCTCACTATTACTTCTTTCGGGCTGAATGGTTTAGTCACATAATCATCCGCTCCGAGTAACATCCCCTGAATCCTTTCATCTTCAGCAGACTTGGCACTGAGCATAAGGATTGGCGTATCAGTGTGCTGGCGGATACGGGTACATATTTCTTCACCTGATAAATCAGGAAGCATTAAATCCAGGATGAGAAAGTCAGGCTGAATTTTCCAAAACAAGTCCAGGCCTGCTTTTCCATTTGGTGATGAAACAACGTCATATCCCTCTTTTTCCAGATAAGCCGTTAATACATCGACCATCATTGGTTCATCTTCAATTATCATTACTTGAACAGCCATAGTGCCACTCCTCTTGTTATATTGAAAAAATTATAGCACAGGTTCTGGTTCCTTTTAATATTCCTTGGAAAAACTCATAACTTCTTCATAACTTCTTTATTAGCTCCTCATAAGTGCGGCTTATACTGTAATTAGAAAGACAAAAGGAGGAGATTCAAATGAAAAAATGGTTAATGGCTGCTTTGGCAGCACTTGTCCTTACCGCAGTAGGCGGAACGGTTATGGCCTCTGGGGATAATAATTGGAATTTCGAAGACCACCTTCCATTTATGCAGGAAAGACATCCTGATTTAACAGATGATGAGCTGGAAGAGAGGTTTAACCAATGCCAGCAACGGCATGAAGAAAGCGGCTTCGGCCATCGTATGATGCGTGGGATGATGCATGGCGGAATGATGGGTCAAGGAAATGGTCCCGGCCCGGGCAACGGTCCTGGTAACGGTCCTGGCAACGGAAACGGCCAAGGCCCGGGCAGTGGATTCAATAACGGAAATAATGAATAATACAGCGGCTTTTAAGAGTGCTTTCAATGAGAGAGCACTCTTTATTATGTCGGACCCTTCTATTTGCTGATGATTTTAAAAACTACCCCATTAAAGTCCTTAAAGATGAATATACGGAGGATATCCCCTGCTGTTAAGTCTGCAATCCTCTGAATTTCACTGGGAACACGAACCCCTCCGCTTTTATTTATAATCATCCTATTTTCCATTGTCTCTTTAGTAAATCGTGAAACGACAATCTCCCCCCGCGCTTCCCTAAATCCAACAGACACTTCCTCCCCCGGAAATAAAGCCGTCTGTTTACGAACAATCGAAGGAATTAACACCGTCTGATTCTTTTTAAAGGTACATATCAGATGGGAATCAATTAATTCAGTTTCATTTTTAGCAATCATTTAACACACTCCAATGACCACACTTTTCCATTATTTTAAAGGTAACAATTGAAGAAAGTTTGAAGTTCCATTAAATGGGGGGGTCAGACCCGCAAAATATTGGAAATTAAATTTGCCATGATAAAAGGGGATGGCTGGTCAGCCATCCCCCATAGCTTTTTCATTAAGACGCCAGTTTACGGCACTCGTCTGCACATTTGAAACAGGCTTCTGCACATTTTTGACAGTGGTCATGGTCATGTTTTTTACATTCATTTCCGCAAGCTTCACAAATCTTGGCACAAACCTCTGCAAGTTCAGAAGCAAACGGGGTTCCCCGGCTAAGGGCTTGTTCAAGAAAACTGCAGATATCAGCACATTCACGGTCAAGACGGATACATTCAGTCATCATCTTCACATCATCTTCTCTAAGACAGGCATCGTAACAACGGTTACATGCTTCCGCACATTCATGTAACGTTTTAATTAAATCAGTATGTTGTTCATGGGACATAAATGGAACCTCCTTTAAAATGTGTTCATTACCCCATTACCTATATACATGGCTATTAAACGGTTCAGGAGTAAATTAGGAGGTTCGTCGGTAAGAGCTTGTATAGGGGGAGACCGAAAGTCAGGGGAGCCTCCCGAGCGTGCAAATTTTGTCGAAAATTGTTATATGGTAGAGTTGGGGTTTTATACGGTAGAGTCCCAACTTTATACGGTAGAGTTCGCTCCTTATACGGTAGAGTCCCTCCTTTATACGGTAGAGTCCCAACTTTATACGGTAGAGTCCGCTCCTTATACGGTAGAGCTCCCCATTATTATGGTAGAGTTCGATCCTTCTACGGTAGAATCCCCCATCTAATCGGTCGCCCCCTCCTTTATATCCCCGCTCCCAGCTATTATGAAGTCGCACAATACCTATCTATCCCCTCAGTTTGCAAAAGGAATATACAGATAGAACGTGGTACCGCGGCCTTTCTTGCTTTCTACTTTAACCGAACCGTTATGAGCCTCCACAATTTCTTTTACAATGGCCAGACCGAGACCGGTGCCGCTGTCGTCCCGGGAACGAGAAGGATCTGCTTTATAAAACCTCTCCCAGATGCGGTCGAGTTCCTGTTCGTCCATTCCTTCTCCAGTATCAGCTATCTCAAAAACAACTTTCTCATTTTCTTTGTAACATGACAGCCTGATCGATCCATTCACGTCTGTAAACCTGATGGCATTTTCAAGGATATTAATAAGTGCCTGTTCCATTCTGAACGCGTCCAGAGAGAGTGCGCGTTTTTCCAATGAAGGGTCAATGTCGAGCGTTCCTTCGATTTGTTTCTGGTCAAACATTATGGCACGGCTTTTAAACAGGGAACTGAGCCACTCACTAACATTTACCTCTTCATAATGAATTTGTATCTTTCCTTCTTGAAGTTTAGTCAGTAAAAATAAGTCGCTCACAAGGCTTTCCATACGTATTGCTTCATCGTAAATGACACCAAGGTGCCTCTTCCACCCTTCCTTGTCCACGTTTTCTGCGTCCTTCATTAAGGCTGAGTATCCTTTTATATACGTAATCGGAGTTCTCAAATCATGAGAAACATGAGAAATAAATTCTCTTCTTGAATCCCTGTATTCTTTAAGCTGCTTTGTCATCTGCTGAATATTTTTGCCGAGTGTGCCAACTTCATCCTCACCTTTAACATTCAGTTTAATGTCAAAATCTCCATCTGCAATATCATGTGTTCTCTGGCTCATTTCATTTAAAGGGTTAGAGATTCTCCTCGTCAAATATCTGATAAACAAATAGCCTACTAAAAGAGTAAGTGCCCCCATTAACGCTAATAATTTAAGCAAGTTGATCCGGGCCACATTCAGCTCCCCGGTATCCTGGTCAATAAATACATACCCAGCTGTTTCCCCATTCTGATTATAAATAGCTGCTGTTCCCCATACATGCGGAATGTGAAAAGCCATTGTGTCAACTTCATCTGTATAGGTGATCTGGTGATGTGTCAAAAGCTCCGATCTGTTTTCCTCAATAAATTGGATATAGTCGTTAATCTTCTCACCGGAAATATTATCACTTGTAAAAACCGGTTCACCTTCTTCATTTACAATGAGCAGAACACTGTGTTTTCCTGTTTCGAGGATATTTATATAGTCCAAAATCTCACTGCTTTGCTCTGTCTCAAGTAAAGCCGCGTGAGCGGCAAGTCTTCCTTCTACCTCATGTGTCAGGTGCTCCTGATAAAAGTTTGCTGTAATCCAGTGGGCACCCGAAATAATAAATACAATTAATACTATTAATGAGATCATCACCCAGGTCGTAATCTTTTTGGCTAGACTTCTTTTAATTTGACTGGTCAGCTGCCGAAACATCTTCATCCACCTTATAACCAACGCCCCAAACCGTATCAATCGCCGTCCCCTTATAACCTTCTGATTTCAGTTTCTCCCTGATGTTTTTAATATGCGTATCCACCGTCCTTAAATCTCCTTCATAAGCCATTTCCCACTCTAAATTTAACAGCTGCTCCCGGCTGTAGACTCTTCCCGGGTTTGTCGCGAGCCTGTGAAAAATTGAAAACTCTTTTTTTGTTAACGGCAAGGCTTTGTTGTTGTAAAAAATTTGATATTTATTTGGATAAAATTGAAGGCCTTTCATCTCAAACGACAAGTCAGCATTTTTTTGAAAGAACGACCTTCTCAATACCGATTCTACCCTGGCAGTCAATTCTCTTGGCTCAAAAGGTTTAACAATATAATCATCCGCCCCAAGCTGCAGGCCTTTCACTACCCGTTCCGTATCTCCTAAAGCGGATAAAAGAATGACGGGTGTTTTCCTGTTTAATTCCTCACGCAGCATTTTCAATAATTCGAATCCGTCAATTTCCGGCATCATAATATCCAGCAGCACTAAATCAACCTCTTCACCCCTCACCACTTCCATCGCTTCCATTCCGTTTACTGCTTCAGACACTATGTAGTTTTTATCAGCCAAACAAAGCTTTAACAATGTTCTCATTTCCTGTTCATCGTCTACAATTAAAATTCGTTCTTCTGCCATTTTGTCCCCTCCTGCGGCTTAATTGTATAAAAAAAACTTGGCTTACCGGTCACATTCCATCGGAAGCCTTAAAATCTTCTTTTTTCACTTTTAACAAGTTGTATTTTCTTAAAGTATAATAAAAAAAGGGACTCAAAGCTTTGCTTGAGCCCCTTTCGATACAAATTAGTGACCTCCATGGCCCCCGTGATCACCGTGTTCTCCGGCGATTTCCAGTTTTTCATCTAAAATTCCCTGAATTTCAAATGTGACAGTATCTGTATCTGCCAGCAAATAGGTGTGATTGTAAGGACCGTCCATTGGGTCATCCTCAAATGTAGGGCGGGTGTCAGCCAAATAGTCATACAAACCGTCACTTATTTCCCCGTCTTCAAGCCAGACTAGCGGCGCGTGTTTTCCCAAGTGTCCTAAAGCAGAACCTGTTATTGCCATTTCCGGAGTTTCAGTTGAGATAAAGCTCAATCCGTGGCCTGGTTCTTCCTGCCCCCAGCCTACTGTAGTCTCTTCGTCTCTGTACTTGGCAAACTCAATGGACATTTCTTCAGGAGAATCTCCATCGATACGCTCTGCTTCTCCATACTCCTGCAAGGCGTCAATCGTATCTTCCCCAATGACTTCGTCAGAGCCAAGAAGAAACATTTTTGCATCGCCGTCACGCTTTTCCAAAGCTTCAGCCGTTTCTTCCGGAACCCCGTTATCATCTACGAACAATAACGATTCATTCATATGTGCGATCCAGTTGCTTGCAATCAGAGAGTAAAGCTTCGCCTCTTCTTCTGAGGAGGCAATCAATACTGCTTCCGGCACCTCATCTACTAATTCTGAAAAATACTCATCAACCTCTGCAGCAAAGGCAGCGGCATTATCAGCATCAAATTCTTCAATATTGTATTCATCCAGCTCAGACAAGGCGTCATCCTGCACTTCACCGATAACCATTACTTCAGTTCCGTTATCATTCCCTTTAGGATTTAGCCTTTCCAGTTCCGTTAAAACTTCTTCAGAAAAGTCGCCATCTTCCATAAACAATACCGGTCCGTCATTTGGATGGTGGATCAGCGTTGTACTTACTAAAGATTTCTGCCAGTCATCAACGGGAGCAAGAATGACTGTTCCCGGCTGATTCTCTTCATGTGTAGCAGGCCATACAAGCTGAGAAGTATAAATGGACATATCTACAGGCGAATCAGCATCAAGTCGCGTCACATTTTTTGTTTGAAAATGCATAAGGTTATCGGACGCATTCTCATTCATATTTTCCGGGGCAGAGGCAAACTCTTCGTGCTGCTCCTCGCTGTGCCCGTGATCATTCATCTCATCATTGTTTCCTTCTTCATTTTGATTATTCATATGATCATTGTTATTATGCTCTTCGTTGTCCTCGTTCATATTGTGATTGTCGTCAGCGTTGTTTTCTTCCATGTTATGGTTATTGTTATTATCGATTTCGTTACCTGCAGTGTTGTTATCTTCACCCTCTGCACAGGCTGTTATTAAAAAAGCGGCTGACAGAATAGTGATAAAATTATACTTTTTCTTCATAGTAGACCTCCTAATATGTAATAAACATTTTTTCTGTATGGCTTTGCGTAATAAGCAGATGTTTGTGATGTCCCGCTTTCCCCATACCCGTCCGCCTTTTCCCAGTAACAAAAAATTACCACTGTTTTTTGAAGAATGTATGAAGTTTTTTACAAACAAGAAATTCTCAAGTATAGACTTGTGAATTTTGGAAATTTATATAAAACAACAGGGGTTTGTTATTTGTCGAAATTTGTTATACGGTAGAGTTCAGCTTTTATACGGTAGAGTTGGGAGTTTATACGGTAGAGTGCCTGATTTATACGGTAGAGTTTGATCCTTATAAGGTAGAGTTCCACAGTTATACGGTAGAGTGGATACTTTCATATACCCTCATCCCCCTTTTCGCCGCAAACGAAAAAACTTACAAGCCATAGACTCGTAAGTTTTAAATAGTGAAAGCCCCTATTTTAGCTGCCTGGGACGATTTTATCCAGTGAAGCCACTACATCAGCCTCAGTTTTTCCGCCAATAGTTCTTTCTATTACCATACCGTCTTCATCAATCAGAAGCGTGTGAGGCAAGGAAGTTACACCGTAGGCATTTCCTACAAGCATATCTCTGTCAATCGGATTGGGGTAAGGCACGTTGTGCCGGTCAATAAACCGCTGGACCTGAACGGAAGACTCGTTCACATTGACCCCAATAATTTCGACGCCCTTTTCTTTATATTCGTCATAATGGTCCTTTAAATATTCCATTTTATTTCGGCAATACGTGCAATAAGTCGCCCAGAAAGTTAAATAGACGCCTTGTCCTTCATAATCTTCCAAATGGACTTCTTCGCCATTAACATCTTTCAGGACAAAGTCGGGTGCTTCGTCTCCGGCGTTCACCAGTCCTCTGTCTTCTGAAAAATGTGAGTAAAACGTATATCCGATCGCTGCCACCATCACTAGCAAAATAGTGGAACGGATAATTAATCTGCGCTGTTTCATTTACATCCTCTCCTAAGGAAAAATGGGTCCGATTTAATAATAGTCTATTTTGATGTAATTTTTCAATATGAAGACCTTGTAAACCACTTCATTCTGAACAAAGAATATGAAGATTGTATGAAGAACTGAAGGTTTAATAAATCAGTCGAGGCGCCTGAAGGATGAGCTGAAGTAAACGAGGGCACCGCTGAATAACAGTCCCGTACTTCCGGCGATCATAAGGATTGTCTGAATCGGAAGCTCAGCTGCTACAAGAAAAGAAATAAGCCCGAATGCCAGCGGCTCAAATCCGCTCGCCGCCAGCGTAATAATACTCATGACCCGTCCAAGTTTGTTTTTATCAGTCCGTTCCTGAACAAGTGTCACTGTCGGCAAGTAAACAAACATAGCCATAAAGCCTGTCAACCCTGCAAGCAAAACAAGGGGCGGCAAAGCAGTCACTTGGCTGAACACTATGAAAAAGGCGAAACTTAAAAGGAGGGAGCCAAAAACAAGCCGGCCTCTCTTCCTTTTAGAATTCCATACAACAAGTAAAACACTGGCAAGAAAGGTGCCTGCTGATAAGCCGGCTTCCAAAAGGCTCAATTCAAACGGCGAACCGCCAAGTGAATCGACCAGAATCGGAAAGCTTATTATCAACGGACCGATCATAAACAGGTTAATTATAACGATGGCGATAGTGCCCGTTCTGTGAACATGGGACTGCCTGACATATCCCAGACCTTCCTTTAAATCCTCCAGCGCTGACGGACTGCCCTCCCGTTTCTCCGGTTTAGGGTCCTGTATAAATGCCGGAAACACCAGGATGGTAGAAATAAATATTAAAATAGCCGCTGCAGAAAAAGTCAGTGTGAAATCGCCAATGGTTAAAAGTACGCCGGCTACTAAGGGGCCTATAATAAACATCATTTCCGTGGATCCCTGGAAAAGTGAGTTCGCCCGTTGCAGCTGTTCATCCCTGACTATAATCGGGATCATTGAAGACACAGCCGGAAAAAAGAAGGCATCAAGAAACCCGAAGACCAGCGCGATAACAATAAGCGAGCCGACATGGAGCCAGTCATTAAGAAATAATATAATCATCGTGACCATTACTAGGCCCTGGAGAAAATTCGTTACAAACATGATCAGGGACTTGCGGATTTTATCTGCTAGAATGCCTCCGTAGATCATCATGATTACTCTGGGGATGGAGACGGACATCAGCACGGCTCCGAGAACGGCAGGCCGGTTAAGAACATCTACAATAAACCATGAGACAGACAAAAAGAACATGGAGAAGCCAAGCATGATCGCGAGCCCTGACATCCATACGAGCATAAATGAACGGTTCCGCAGCAAAGAAGCCGGCGGAGTATTAGTTGGGCTGGTTTCAGTCTCAGTCATATTCCGGCCCTCCTTTCAGCACACGAAAAGCCAGACTTCAACTGTATGAAGCCTGACTTTAAAGAATCTACAGCCATTATCTTAGAAAAACACTGGAAAGGCAACTATAAGAGACTTACTGACATATCCGGACTACCGGCCTCCCTGTCATTTTCAAAAAAAGCCCGGCCACGCTGACCGCGGCCGGGATGAACTGTTATGCTTTTTTGAACCAGAATTTAAGAATCCCGTCTTCTTCAGCGTCCTGAAGCAGTTCATTTCCCGAAGATTTAGCCCATGCAGGAAGATCGGCTTTGGCCCCTTTATCCGTTACATGCACTTCGAGTATCTCTCCTTCGTTCAGCTGGTCCATTTCTTTTTTCACCTTAACCACAGGCATTGGACAAGCTAATCCTTTAGCGTCTAAAATTTTAGTACTTTCCATATTAGAAATTCTCCTCTCTCTTTTCAAATAATATATTCACCGGTACAGGCGGTTATCAGCCACTCACTGCACAGCGGTTAGGTCCGATTTCCATTTCTGTTTGTTCTTCCGCATCCGGGTTTATTTTACCCATATTTGTCTGGCGGATCTCCTGATAAGCGTTTGGCTGTGGCGGAAGGTCTTCTGTGACCGTTTTACGGAACTCTTCTTCATCATTGATATTTAACCCATGATTTTTTTCAAACAACACGCTCAGCTTTTCCATGACGCGGCCTTGGGCATCTAATTCTTCGTGTTTACCAAAGTGGGCCGGCAGGACGTATAACTCGCCGCTCAAGCCTGCATAAATGCTGTAAAGGCTGTTGCGAAGGTCACTCACCCAGTCTTCTGCTTTACCTGCCAGGTCAGGGCGTCCGATAGAGTCAACAAACAGAATGTCACCGGAGATCAGATACTGGTCATCAATCACCATAGAGGTGCTTCCGATCGTATGGCCCGGGGAATAAATCGGATGAATCGCCACTTTCGTTTGCCCGACTTTAATATCGTTCCCGTCTTCGAGAGGTTTAAAATCAAAGGTCACTTCTTCTGCATCTTTAGGCGGGAGCCAGTAGGAGGCCCCGTGTTTTTCACGAAGCTTGCGCCCTCCTGAAATGTGATCAGCATGCAGGTGCGTATCGATGACGTGCTTTAATGTCAGATTGTGCTCCGCAAGGAACTCATTATAAGGTTCAATTGTACGGGCGGAATCAATAATTGCCGCTTCACCGTCAGATGCCACAAGATATGAGAGGCACCCTTTACCAAGACGGACAAACTGATAAAGTTCCCCGCCGTCTTTTAAATCGCCTAGTTTAACTGGTTCAAGGTGCTCACTCCATGTTTTCATACCGCCAACAAGGTAGTGAGTGTCGCGGCCTGTCGCTTCTACAATCTGCTCGGCTACGAACTGGGAAGAGCCTTCTTTTGCACAAACCACGAGCAACGGCTTATCTTCCGGCAGCTGGCCGACAATGTCATCCACACCGTCAATCAGGTCGAAGTAAGGCTTGTTAATAATTTCTACGCCTTCGCCTTCCACTTTCCAGTCATCAAAAGCGTCTGTGTTCCGCACATCCAAAATAAAGATTTCCTCGCGGTTAATTACCATTTTACCTAATTCTTTGGCTGTCATTGGTTTTAAACTCATTTATTGATCCCTCCATCTGAATGTTTTGGCGTTGTTAAACTTTAATGTTAATATTCCCTGCATCACCTCGCTTTTCCTCGGGCGTTTCGCGAGCCTCCTCGGGAAAGTCACCCTCCGGGGTCTCGCCTGAACCGTATTTCCCGAAGGAGTCTCGGTGATTCCGGGAATATTATTTTAGCAACAACGGAGCCATGTTAATTAAAAGGTCAATGTGGTGTTCGCATCATTAGCAAAATCAAGGAATGATGCGGCGCCCCCTACTTCGACACCATCAACAAAGTCTTCTTTTTCTAATCCCATCACATCCATCGTCATTTGACAGCCGATAAATTTAACACCAAGTTCCTGAGCTGTCGTGACAAGTTCGTCAATTCCCGGCACATTCGCCTTTTGGAATCCTTCCTGCATTTGTTCTGCCCCCTCAGGCATTGGCAACTGTTTATGCCCATCTTTGTGAATCAGCTGCAGCCCTTCGAAAGTAAAGAATATGGCTACTTCTGATCCTCCGGCTGCCGCTGCTGTTGCAAGATTGTACACTTTGTAAGCGTCAAATAAACCGCCGTTTGCTGCAATAATCGCTACTTTGTTACTCATTTAGACACCCTCCTGGTTAATTTTTTCAATCTATTAAAGTAATATTTTTTATTCATCAGATTCTGTTTCATATTCCCATTCGGACATTCCGGGCTTTACATTCGTGACATTTTTATATCCTTTTTCGTCAAGAACTTGTGCTGCCATGTTGCTCCTGTTTCCAGTTCTGCAGACAACATAGATCTCGTCGTCTTTGTCTAACTCATTTAGCCGCTCTTCCAGCTCTCCCATTGGAATGGATTTAGCTCCTGGAATACGGGCGAAGGTATACTCAGCAGGCTCTCTTACATCGACCAGCTTTATTTTTTTTCCTTCACCCAGTTTTTCTTTCAATTCGTCGTTATTTACCACATGCGGATAGTCCGTTTCTTCTTGTGTTTCGTCGGGATGTGCTTTACGAATATAATGGTAAAAGACCTCTCCATCTTCTCTCGAGCCAAGATAATGATGACCTGTGTTTTTAGCCCATCCTTTCATATCTGCTAAGGAGCCTCTGTCAGTCGCTTGAACCTCTAATACGTAACCCGGTTCAAGGTCATCTATCTTTTTCTTCGTTTTAACCACCGGCATAGGGCACGCTAACCCTTTTGCATCTAAAATTTCATTAACTTTAATGCTCATTCTTCCATTCCTCCATTCGTTCAACTTAAATAATTTGAATTCAATATTCTCTGCTTAGTGTGTGTACAAGTAAACTCTTTATCCTCACATCAATATACCTTGAAGGGTATTATTTTGATTAAAAAAATAATTTGTTGCTTTTTAAATTACCCCTAAGGGTATATTACAAAACATTTTATCCTTTGTCAACACTTTGCCTTATATTTTTCAAATACCCCAATAGGTATATATTAAACATTATTCTTTATTTTCATCAAACTTTCATAAATGAAACGTATGGTGTTGGAGGAAAGGGTGATTGTTATGTATGACGTTTGGATGCTGGGGCCTCTTATGATCCCGGTTATAACAGTCGTTGTCCTGTTATCTGTTATTGGCGGCCTTTTATATTTGCGGTATCTCTCCCCTTATAAGTATAAGAGTGATTATCAGGTAAGAGATTTGACTGCAAATACACTCATTTTAACTGCTGTCATTTATTTTTTTGGTTCTGTGCCGTTAAACTTTTCTGCTTTTGTGAATGACCCTGTGTCAATTCTCAGTTATCCCAGCGGCCAGAATGAATTTTTTCTCGCAATAACAGCAGCAATAATCTATCTTGTTTTTAAGCTTAGCCGGCAAAAAGTGAAAGTGACTGACACCCTCGCCGGGGTTTTTTACGTCGTTCTCGTTGCTGATTTACTCTTCGCTTTCGCAGTAACGGAAACCGGAAAACCATTGGAGGGCGGCCTCTCAGGATTATTGCCTTTCACAGAGCACCCTGTATCCCTTTATACCATGGGGCTGTCGCTGATTTTCCTTATATGGCTCCACTATGCAGGGCGTTTATCAGATGTGTCGGTTAAACTGATGGCTATGGTTCCGTTATGGGCTGCGGGTAAATGGGTGATTAGTTTGACTAATCAGTCGGCTGCCTTTTTAACTATTTACTTAGAGGAACACACTTATTTGGTTTTTGCTGCCGGGACAGTGGCCGCAGCTTGTATTTATTATATTTTACGAAAGAAACAGGTGATCTTATGGAAGAATTAAGTCAAATTACAATTTGGGCGGCATTTGCTGCAGGGTTTATCTCTTTTATTTCGCCCTGTACTCTCCCGTTATTCCCTGCCTATTTATCATACATAACAGGCATGAGCGTTAAGGACCTTGAGTCCAACAAAGATCAGAAAGTCAGGCGGTCGTTAATGATCCATACTTTTTTCTTTTTGGCAGGTGTCTCTTCAATTTTCCTGGCGCTGGGGGTGGGAGCTACATATATGGGACAGTGGCTGCAGGAACTTCTGATTGGTTCTTCAGGAGATCTTGTCCAGCGGTTAGCCGGTATTTTTATCGTTTTTATGGGATTATTTGTAGCCGGCATTATTCAGCTGAATGGCTTAATGAAAAATAAACGGCTGACCTTCAGCAAAAAACCTGCAGGCTTTGCAGGCACCACTTTTGTCGGGATGGGGTTTGCTGCAGGATGGACCCCATGTATCGGACCGATATTTGCTTCTATTTTAGTGCTGGCAGCCAGTGATCCATCGCAAGGATTCTTTTATACGCTCCTGTATATTATTGGCTTCTCACTTCCATTTTTTATATTAACATTCTTTATCGGTTCTACCCGGTGGATTGTTAAATACAGTGGAAGGATTATGAAAATAGGCGGCGGTGTGATGGTATTTATGGGAGTATTGCTGTTCACTGGCCAGTTGAATGATATTTCTATTTATATTCTGCGTTTAATTGAAGGAACCTGGTTTGAAAATCTAGGGTAATGAAGGAAAGGTGATGTGAGATGAAAAAGTGGCTTCTTATTATAATTTTTGCAGGGATGGTCGCCTGGACGCTCTATGAAACACTAGAGTGGCAAAGCACTTCTGAGCCTGCAAGTGAGACAGAGGAAGAATCAGCCAGCGATGCGGAAGACGAAAACCAGGAACAGTCGTCAATTAGTGAAGATGATATCGGGCTAAATGAGGGAGATTATGCCCCTGATTTCACACTTGAAACATTAGCAGGGGAAGAAGTTTCTCTTTGGGATTTCCGCGGCCAAAAAGTGATGGTCAACTTTTGGGCAACCTGGTGTCCCCCTTGCCGTGCGGAAATGCCGGATATGCAGGAAATGTATGAAGAATATGATGATATTAAAATTTTAGCCGTCAACTTAACTGAAACCGAACCTGGTGTGGATCAGGTTGAGGAGTTTACCGAGGATTTCGGGCTGACTTTCCCTATCCTTCTTGATCATGAGGTTGAAGTCGCCGGTATCTACGATATCCAGCCTATCCCTACGTCGTACATGATTGATTCAGAGGGCAAGGTCCAAAGTATTGCTTTCGGCGCCTTAAATAAAGACATGATGGTTCAACGATTTGAAAATATGGACTAAAATAAAAATACCATGTCTTTAAAGGGTGATGTTAAATGAAACAATTAGTTCTCGTTGTAGAAGATGATGATATGATCAGAGAGTTAATTGAAATATATCTTAATAAAAATGGCTACGAAGTCATTACAGCGGCTGACGGAGAGGAAGCAATGGAGAAATTTACACTTTACTCTCCGTGTCTCGTCCTCCTTGACTTAATGCTGCCTAAAGTAAGCGGAGAAGACATTTGCCAGTGGATCAGGGAACAGGAACGAAATGAAGTATCACTTATTATGATTACCGCAAAAACAAGCAGTGACCAGAAAATTAAAGGATTAAAGATGGGTGCTGATGATTATGTAACTAAACCTTTCAGCCCTAATGAATTAATGGCCAGAATAGAAGCTGTCTTGAGACGGGGCGGCCAGTTTTGCCAGAAGATTAATCACCGGGGGCTCGTTATAAAACCTCGAAAAGGTGAGGTTCTTTTAAACGGCCGGAAAATTCAGCTGACTAAATATGAATTCAACCTGCTCTTTTATTTCATGGAGAATCCAAATTTAGTCTTAACGCGTGAACAGCTTGTTCAGCAGATTCATCCGTACGCTGAGAGTGACATTCTGGACAGAACCATTGATGCCCATATTAAAAAGCTCAGGGAAAAAATTGAAAGCGTCCCTTCGAAGCCCGAACGTATTGTCACTGTCAGAGGAATGGGGTATCAGTTTGTTCCTTAATTTAAGTACTAAGAAAACGTCACCTGGTATGCTGTTTCAGTTGATGGCTGTTAATATCGGAGTTGTCACATTGCTTGTAGCAGTGAGCAGCTATTTAATATACACAACAGCCTGCTTTCTTGTGGATCAGATGCCGACGGTTCAAGATGAAAGGCAAGTTGTATTTGAAAACCAGTTAGCCGTTTTTCTATGGTGGACGACTCCGGCAGTCATCCTTTTGGGGATATTTTTCCTTTATTTTTTCACGAAAAAGTTAATGAGGCCGCTGCATGAATTAGTTGACACCACGGCTTCTTTAAAAAGCGGTGAATATCCAGCACAGATTACTGCCACATCCTTCCGCGAAGTGGATCAGCTGACGCACCATATGAATGAACTGAATAGCAGGCTGAAAAAGAATGAGGAAGCCAGAACAAAAATGCTCACAGATATGGCTCACGAATTAAGGACTCCACTTTCAAATATTAACGGCTATATGGAAGCTATGAAAGACGGAGTAATTGAAGGAAATCAGCCTCTGTTTCACTCACTTCATAAAGAATCAGCACGCTTAATTAACATGATTGACCAGCTTCAGGAAATGAGTAAATGGAACGAACAAACATCACAGACTTTACTGGAGAAAAAGTGGACAGATGTTAAACCATTGCTGACTGAATGTCTAACCATGTTCCAATTAAAAATAACGCATGAAGACATCCCGTTAAATGTCAAGGTTGAGCCCGCAATTCTTTATATCAATGATGAGGGGATCCGGCAGGCTGTCTCCAACCTGTTTCAAAATGCTGTCCAGTATTATGAAGGATCGCAAGCCATTGAATTAAGGGGAAGGCTTCACGGGGATGTCTACGAAATTTGTGTCCAAAACCCGGGTCCACCCTTGCCTGAAGAAGAGCGGGAATGGCTTTTCGAGCGTTTTTACCGGGCAGACTCTTCCCGAAGCCGAAAAACCGGCGGAAGCGGATTAGGGCTTGCCATTGTTAAAGAAATAATTGTGAATCACCATGAGGGAAAAGTCACTGTCTCCTCAGAGGATAATATTCACTCATTTAAATTAATCATTCCTGTGAAACCTTAACATTTTTTAAATGAAAAAATGATTTAGCTTTTACACCGGATTAAATGAAAAAATTGTTACCTTATCTTACTCATAAAATTCCTTTAACCTCCTCATAATATGCTTTGTGGCCCCGCGCTGATCTCAAGCGTCAAGCTGCAAATTGGGGGTGTGAGCATGACCGCCACGCAATTTATCATTATGCTGTTGTTGGTTGCTGTATTGGTATGGGCAGCGTTCAGGTTAACGGTTAACTTAAGACGCTCTCCTGCACCTCAAACGATTGACAGCAGTCATAAGCAGGAAAACACACCTGAAAATTATAAGGAGGAATTTGCAATGGAACGAGAAAGAGAAGAAAAAATTGAACAAGCTGTAGACAAGGAAGTTGCACAGGAATTGAGCCCATTACGAGACCAGTTAAAAAACATCCAGCAAAAAATGGACCAGTTACACTCTGCTCAGCAGCAAGGAACCAATTCAAGCCAGACTCAACAGCAGGCTAATGATCTTGCACAGCAGCTTCAGCAATTCAGTAACCAGGCTCAGCAACAGCAGCAGCAGACTATCCAGCAGCTTCAGCAGTCCATTAAACAAGCCTCTCAAACATTACAAGGTGTCGACCAGTCTTTGCAATCGTTTAATGTGTTAAGCCAAATTACCAATCAAATGAACCAGTCTCAGGAACAGCTTAACCAGCAAATGAACCAGGTTCAAAACCAGCAGCAACAACAGCAACAGCAGCAGTAACAGGAAACTGGATATTACTGGGGGGTCTGACCCCCCAGTAATTCCCACTAAAAAAAACGGGAATGTCATTTCCCGTTTTTTTAGTGCCTGCTATTTTATTTACCGGCTTTTCACCAGCATTTTTACAGCTTCTTCGATCGTTTCTTCCGGGTCTTCTTCAGTGCCTTTTTGTTCTCTTAAACAGACCTCAAGATTTTTAGCTACCACATAGGCCGTGGCGCGGTCAACGGCTGAACGGACTGCTGACAGCTGAGTAATAATAGACTGGCATTCTTTCTCGTCTTCCATCATTTTAAGAACTCCGCGCACCTGTCCTTCAATTCTCTTCAGTCTGTTTTTCATATCTGATGAATAATCCATGTTTTCCACCACCTTATAAATTTTGTCTGGCTTATTTTAAGACCCTCGTTTAACTTGTCCACTCCAAGCTGACATACCGCCTCTGACATTAGTAACTTCCCCGAAACCGGCCTTCTTTAATTTATTTGATGCTGCCACACTGCGGTTTCCGCTTTGGCAGATCACGACGATTTCTTTATCCTTTGGAAGACCTGATGCCGCTGACTTAAACCGGCTGAGCGGCACATTCTCCATTCCTTTAATATGCCCTGCAGAAAATTCATTTGGTTCTCTCACATCTATAAAATGTGCGCGTTTATCTTTTTTCATTTTTCCCTGCAATTCATCAGCGGTAATATGTCCAACACCTTTCATTGGCATCATCCGTTTTACCATGGTTAAAATAATCAACACAATTACAGCAAATATTATCCAGTTCATTTATATCCATCCTTTATATTTTTATACCCTTTGGCGTATATAGTTTCTTTTATATTATACCCCTAAAGGTATTTTGTCAATACGTTTGCCAGCCTGTAGAATTATTTAATTTTTGTAAATAATCCGCGGAAGTGATTGTTTAATTCATTCCGGTTTGCTAGGCTCATACGTGACAACATCTTCAACTTACTTTCAAAAATATTTATTAAGAGGTGTAGTATGAACGGCAAACCCCAAACTGATTTTAAGACTTTATTTGAAATTCTAATTATATCCACACGCTTGGGCCTGACGTCTTTTGGCGGTCCCATCGCCCACTTGGGCTATTTCCATGAGGAATATGTCCGCAGAAGAAAATGGATGGATGAGAAGAGTTACGCTGATCTGGTGGCGCTGTGTCAGTTCCTTCCCGGACCTGCGAGCAGTCAGGTCGGAATAGGTATAGGAGTTACAAGAGGCGGTGTTTTAGGCGGGATTATCTCGTTTGTTGGTTTTACGCTCCCTTCTGTTGTACTGTTAATCGTTTTTGCGGTATTTTTACAGACGGCTGGTATGCTGGATGCCGGATGGATTAATGGTCTGAAGATCGTAGCAGTCGCAGTGGTGGCCCATGCTGTTCTTGGTATGGCTCAAAAACTGACGCCGGATGTAACCCGGAAAACGATCGCCTTAGCTGCTGTTATAGGCATTCTGCTTTGGCAGACTGCATGGACCCAGGTAGGAGTCATTCTTCTAGCCGGCGTCGCAGGCTACCTTCTCTACAAAAATCAAGCAGATGAAAATTTATCTTCCCAATTTACTTTTCCTTTATCAAGGCGTTTCGCGGCAGGCTGCTTAACACTGTTCTTCGGCTTGCTTATACTTCTCCCTATTGCCAGAGAAGTAACGACGTTGAACTGGGTGGCCATGTTTGACAGCTTTTACCGGTCAGGCTCACTTGTTTTCGGCGGCGGCCATGTCGTTCTGCCTTTACTTGAACGGGAATTTGTCCCAACAGGATGGCTGACAGAAGAAGAGTTTCTTGCAGGATACGGCGCCGCACAAGCTGTACCAGGCCCTTTATTTACCTTTGCGGCTTACATAGGGACAGTCATTAACGGCTGGCAAGGAGGACTTCTTGCTGCCGCTGCGATCTTTTTACCAGCATTTCTGCTGATTTTAGGAACCCTTCCTTTTTGGACCAGCCTTAGAAAAAACCAGTCTATGCGAGCCGCTCTCATGGGGGTGAACGCAGCAGTTGTTGGAATTCTTTTTGCAGCGTTATATCATCCAATTTTCACCAGTTCTGTGACAAGTCCTGTGGAATTTGCATTCGCTGCCTTGCTGTTCGTTATGCTGGCTCACTGGAAACTCCCGCCATGGGCAGTCGTACTCACCGGTGCCGCAGGAGGGCTAATTATTCTCTAACGAAAAACAGGACTGCCTGATAAAATGGACAGTCCTGTTTTTTATAAGTAACCACTATATCTAAGCTGCGGCTCACTCATGCTTTTTTCCAACAATAATCTCTACGTCCACCGTCATGTTAATCTCCTTATGTTTTAAAAAAGCCTCAATTCGGTCTTCACACGCTTCCCATGCCAAAGGGGTCATCTTCACAAGCCAGGATGCAGATCTATTTGCAAGGTTAACTGTATAAGAAACCGGCCAGCGCTCCACTACAGTAAAGTGTTCTGCAAAGCGGTTGACTGTGTCAGTGTTGGAATAAGAGTGCTTATGTTTTTCCTCAAATAAAGCATATCTTAATTCCTTCAAATAATTTCCCCCTGGCACTACTTTTATAACAAGACCATCGTTTTTCATCAGCCTCTTAAACTCCTCATAATTTGAGGGTGACAGAATATTTAACAGCACATCAAATTTACCGTCCTTAAAAGGCGTATTAACAAGATCCGCCACCGCCCAAAGCAGATCATCTTCTTGTTTAGCCGCTTCAAGAATCCCTTCTTTTGCAAGGTCAACTCCAGCTCCCATAATTTCAGCGCCGGACGCCTCTTTTACAGCCTTCCTTACAGCAGTCAGATGAGAGCCTTCCCCGCATCCCATATCAAGAAGATTTACTTTCTCACCAAAACCATATTTTCCAATTATACCTGCAATTTTATCGGTTACCGGTTTAAAAAAGCTTTCTTCTGTCATAAGACTTTTACGCGCTTCGAATAAATCTTTCGTGTATTTGGTTTTCACATGTTTAGGTAAAAGGTTTACATAGCCCTGTTTTGCAAAATCGAATGAATGATTCCGGTTGCAGACAAGCTGGCAGGAATCAGTGACTTTCATATCTTCGCCGCATACCGGGCACTTAAATACGTCCTCAAAGTATCTTGCGTAATCCGTCCGCCGCCGGCGTTTTGTAACTTTATTCATTTGAACCTCCCGTCTCAGCCTCTTTTAAAACTCAGGCATCCATTATTTTCTCTTTTAAAAATAAGATTACCACAGTTATTTCTTGTGTACTTTTTACTTTAAAATTTTCACACTAAAACTTACATTATTACGCCCGTTTTGTGCCAGCCTAAAGAATACCTTTAAAGCGTTTGTTTTTCAGTATTTAAAGTGAAAGGAGGAATTACCGTGGATTATGATGTGATTGTCATCGGCGGCGGGCTGGCCGGTTTGACAGCCGCTCTTGAATTGTCCGAAAAAGGAAAACGCACGTTAATCATTGAAAAAAACGCCCATCCAGGCGGCCGGTGTTCCTCTTGGGACGACAATGGCATGATAGTGGAATCAGGTTTACACAAGCATTTAAGTTTTTTTAAAAATATGAAAGAGATATTAAAGCGGGTCGGCGTTAATATAGAAGACCATTTTATCTGGCAAAAGGATATGGAGATCCTCCTCCCTGACATAAACGGCACAGCAGTATTAGGCACAGCTCCCTTTCAGGCTCCTAAGATTTTTATTAAAGGTGTCGCAGGCAATAAGAACCAGTTAACCAGGAAAGATAAATATTCGATTACTTCCTTTATTTTTTCCGGATTAAAAGATTACTTCTTTAACAGGCAGGTACTCGACCGGGTAAGCGTTCATGAGTACGCCCGAAAACTAAAGGTTACCGACCGGGCATATTCTTATTTGATTGTCCCATCAACCACCGGTATATTTTACATGCCCCCGGAAGAATACTCTGCGAAAGTGTACTTCGATATAATAATCCCTGCGATAACAAAAAGAGTTGGATTTTATACTGCTCCAATGGGGGATATTATTGCCAACCCGCTTGCACAAGGCGTTAAGTCAAGGGGAGGCGAAATCAGGCTTTCTACTAGTGTAGACAAATTAATTTATGAAGATGAGCAAGTAAAAGGCGTCAGGTTACAAGACGGGGAAACCCTTACGGCCTCCAACGTCATTCTTGCCACTTCCATTACACCGGCCCAGCATCTGTTGCAAGAATGTTTAGGGGAGCATGAATGGTTTTCTTCAATTTTAAAGATGCCCTCCTCCTCAGCAGTATCTATTCAATTGGAGCTGTCAAAGCCTGCTCTGTCAGACGATTTTATAAAATTTGGCCCTCATACGCTTCTTCCCGTTTTTGCTGAACAGTCACGCACTACTTTTAAGCACGTGCCGGGACGACTTTCCGTAGTGCTGGATCAAGCTGACAAAATGTTAAGTATGGAAGATGGGGAGATTTACAATCATGTCGCAGCTGACGCCAAGAAGCTTGGAATGGATTTGGACCAGCTTATGACTGATTACAGAGTTATAAGGCATGAAAACGAGCGCTTCCATATCGGACCAAATCACAATTGGATGAAGCCGGATCAGAAAACCCCTGTTAAAGGGCTGACCCTGGCTGGCGAGTACACTAAGCAGCCTTATCACACTACCACGGAAGGGGCGGTCATTTCCGGAAAAAAAGCGGCGCAGGTGATCATGAACGACAGAGAGAGATAAGGGCTACAGCTGATGACCCCAAAAAACTGACACCGCTGTTATGCGGTGTCAGTTCATTAGATATAATTTAATTAAGGCAATTCATTGCCTGCTGCCCGGTAAAGCCCGTACCATTCTTCTCTTGACAACTCTACGCCGGAAGCTTTGGAGATATCTTTAATCCGCTCAGGGTTCATTGATCCGATAATCGGCTGGATATTGGCAGGGTGGCGTAAAATCCACGCAATAGCCATGGCAGAATCAGTCACTCCTTTTTTATCGGCCAGTTCCTGCAGTTTGGCATTAACTTCAGGGTAATCACTGTTACCGACAAACACGCCTTCTATCATACCATGCTGGAACGGCGACCATGCCTGGACAGTCATCTCCTTGAGACGGGAATACTCCAGTATACTGCTGTCCCGCACGATGGCCGGGTTATTCTGCATATTTACATTTAAACCAGCATCAATCATAGGTGTATGTACAATGCTCAGCTGAAGCTGGTTAATAATCAGATCATCCTTTAAATATTTCTGAAGCAGCTCAACCTGCATTGGATTCTGGTTACTCACTCCAAAGTAGCGGACCTTGCCGCTCTCTTTCAGCTGTGTGAAAGCTTCAGCAGTCTCTTCAGGTTCCATTAAGGTATCGGGCCGATGAAGCAATAGTGTGTCGAGATAGTCCGTCTGCAGACGTTTTAGAATTCCATCTACTGAGGCTAAAATATGCTCTTTTGAAAAGTCAAAAAACCCTTTTCTGATCCCGCACTTTGACTGCAGAAACAGCTGATCGCGGCTTACAGACGACATTTCCAAAGCTTCTGCAAACACTTTCTCGGAGTTTCCTCCTCCGTAAATATCCGCATGATCGTAGAAATCAATCCCTGCCTCAAAAGACGTATCAATGACCTTGGCTGCTTCTTTTGCGCTCAGCTTGTCCATGCGCATGCAGCCTAAAGATATTTCTCCTGCTTGTAACTCACTCGTACCTAATCTGATTTTCTTCAAGAAGACACCTCATTTCGATTAATAGTCTTATTTTAACAGAACCTGCTTTCAAGAGAGACCCGGGAGATGACTATTTAAACAACTTTTCTGCTATTAACCGGTATGACTCTCTTCTGTCTTCCTGCGAAAAAGCTGTCGTCATCACCATTATTTCATCTGCTCGACTCGCAGACTGAATGGCTTGAAGTTTCTTCCCTGCCGTATCAGGCGAACCGATAATCATTTTCTGCTTTATTTTTTCCAATTTGTCTTTTTCGCTGTTGTTCAGAGGATACGCCAACGCTTCCCCGATCGATGGTACTCCTCGGCCGCCTTCGCCTTTCTCTTTTTGCAGCGACCATATCAGCGAGCTTAACGCTACTTCGTGAGCTCTCTCATCCGTTTCTGCACAGACAGCCGAGACAGCCACCAGAACTTCAGGCTTGCGATTTTGTTCTCCACTTACAAAATTGTCAACATATTGGCCGATGACCTCTTCTATATCCTGATCACTCATAAAGTGTGCAAACGCATAAGGAAGGCTTTTTTCGGCAGCTAAAAGGGCACTTTTTTTGCTTGTTCCGAGAAGCCATAGTTCGGGGGGTGTTTCGGGAAGCGGGGCCGCTGATATTTTCGCCTCTTCCCCACTTTCCCGGCTTCCACTGCTCATTAAATAACCCTCTAATTCTGTTATAAGCTCGGGCAGCTGCCACACTTTTTCTAAAAAATTGTCAGAAAGCGCATTGGTCACTTCAGCTGATCCGCCCGGGGCCCGGCCAATCCCGACGTCTATCCTCCCCGGAAATAACGTTGCCAGGGTGTTGTGAACTTCAGCAACTTTGAAAGGTTTGTAAAACGGGAGCAGCACAGCCCCTGTGCCTAGCCGGATCGTCTTCGTGTGTGCTCCTATGTAGCCCAGCATCACTTCCGGAGCTGAACAGGCAAGGCCCGGGAGGTCATGGTGTTCAGTCATCCAGTATCTCGTAAAGCCCAGCTTTTCTGCTTCCCTTGCCAAAGCGGCCGATTCCTCCAAAGCTTCCTGCGCTGTCTGGCCGGATGACATCGGGGAAGGGTCCAACACACTCAATTTCATTACTGACACCTTCTTTCACTCGTTAACATCTTCCACTGGGCGATTTCCATTTTTAAACAAACGTTTATTTACCGGCGGAGGCCCCTTGTCAGACTAGAAAGCCAAGTATAATTAAAAGAATAATTGCACCGGAATTGATAACCGGGTAAAGCGTGCTTTTGAATACATGAGGATACCTGAGTTTACTTACTGTAAAAAAGACAATAATATTGCCGGTAAAGATGACTGCGATTAATATGCCGGCGGTTTCAATTGTTTCGCTTACGTCCAGAAAAGACAGCAAAATTAAAAAAACTCCTGACACAGCCAATAAAGCCGTTATCTGGTGCCAGGCGATACTAAAGCCGGCTTTAGCCAGATCAGTCATATTTGATTGTTTCAAGTCTTTTATGATCCTTTTTTCTGCCCACATCGCATGCATGACAGCTGTAGAAGCCGCTGCCGCTCCTGCCAGTAAATAAAATATATTCATTTGCCGCGCCTCCAGCTTAAGATGTCTTTCTACTTCCTTACCCGTTTTTTTAAACTTTGCCACTTAGTATTAGAAAGTAACAGGAAAGACTCATCTCTCAGCCAGTTTTTTCCCCGGTAAAACGGCATTCCCATTTCTTTAAACTGCCCCTGCTTCTCCCTCACTTAAAACCGCTCATAAAAAAAACCTTGAAAGTCTGTACTTTTCAAGGCATTAATCAATTGGATCCGCTTCTTTTCCACCTATCACCCGCTCGGCAGCCCCAGCTTTCTCTGAACGGACCTTTTCCTCGATATATCGCCCTCTCACTCGTGCTCCCGCTTTCCGAGTGACCCTTAACGCTTATCCTTACCCGTTCATACAAAAAAGGAGCTGCTTCAAAAGTATCCCTTTTGATCGCAGCCCCTTTAAAACGTCATCCTTGTTTATTTCTTGTTCTCTGCAGCCCGGTCAGCTTTTTTGAATTCTCCACTATAATGAACTTCCTGGGCTGAGCTTAATCCATTATTTCTCTGATTGATCTGCTGGTGCGGTAAACTCTTGTGATCCATGATCGATAACCCCTTTCATCTAGTAGTTATCAATTGCCTTTCCCGGCACAGGCCATGTTTAAACCTCATGCCCTTTCTCTTCCGGAGAAAAGGCATGATGGCTCTCTGATCAATACTTGAATTGCGCTTCAACTTCAGCGTTAACGGTAATTTGGCCAGGTTCAATAGGCGTTGTTTCTCCCGGTGCCGCGGCAACAAAAGTCTGATAAGTCACCGGAGGCTCTCTCTGCTGTTCGGTAACTTTCACAGGGGTAGGATCAATAGCGACATTCATTGTACCAGCCAGTGCCGAGGCGTTTCCTATGGCGTTTTGCAGGGCTAGGCTGAGCGCCTGCCGGTAATAACCTTCCTGATCTTCAAGCATGAACTGGATATTTGATATCCTGTTCACTCCATTTTCAACGGCAGTTTCTATCACCTGGCCGACCTGGTCAATATCCCGGATAGTCACCGTGATCGCGTTTCTCACTTGAAATGTTCTGAACACCTGCTTCCCGTCGATGTAATCATACAAAGGGTTAATACTGTAAGCCGCAGTCTGGATATCTTCTCTAGGAATCCCCGCCTGCAAAAGACCCTCAATCACCTGATTCATAATGAGCGTATTTTCCTGCTGAGCTTCCATAAGCGAGTCATCTTCTGTCACCACTTCAAGCTGGATACTGACAGTGTCAGGTTTAACTGAAAGGCTTGCAGAGCCTTTTACCGTCATCAGACGTGAAAAATTTTGCCTTGCCGGTACCGGATAAGGGTAATACATCCTGATTCCGCCTTTCTCAGTAGGTTCTTTCAATGTATATGCTCAGGCAGGCGAAATCATTTTCACTCTTCTGTCTTTTACTGTTTAACCTTTATCCGATTGTTACTTTCTGCGTCCCACTCCTCATCAGTCGGTGGATATGTTTTTTTCAGCTGAAAAGAAAGAAGCAGAGCTATAACTGTTAAGAAGCCGATGACTCCGAATGCTACGATGGCTCCGAAGATATCAGGATTCGCAATTTCCGTCCTCTCACTGGCTGTCTGAGCACTGGTCGTCATCGTCGTAACAAGGACAGCAGTCCCGATAGAAGCTGCCATCTGACGCATCGTATTACTTACGGCTGCCCCGTGCGGAATCAGTTTCCGGGGCATCTGGTTCAGCCCTGCCGTATTAACCGGCATCATAACCATCGAAAAACCAAACATACGGATGGCATACATCACGGCCAAATAAACCAGGGAAGTCGTGGTATCTATGAACAGAAAGGCGAACGTGGATATCGTCATCAGAATTAATCCTGGTACTGCCAAGGCTTTTGCTCCGATTTTATCGAAAATCCTGCCAGTGATCGGGGCCATTAATCCGGCAATCAATGCACCCGGAAACAAAACAAGCCCTGCTTCTACCGCGGTAAACCCACGCATATTCTGCATATAAAGAGGAATAAGTGTTTCCAGCCCGATGAGCCCCATAAAGCCGATACTGGCAATAATCGTTGAAAGCGTGAAAACCCGCTTTCTAAACACCCTGAACTCAAGCATCGGGTGGGCCATGCGGAGCTGGCGCATAATAAACAAACTAACGGAAGCAACTGCCACGACCAGCACGATGAGTGTCACCGGGTCGCCCCACCCGTTATTCCCTGCGCTCGTAAATCCGTAAAGAAGCCCTCCGAAACCTAACGAGGACAGCATGATGGAAACCGGGTCAACTTTAGGGTTTTTCAGCTCAGTCACATTTCTCATATAAAAATAAGCCACTACCACCATAATAACCGCGAGTGGAAGGATACCCCAGAATAAATAGCGCCATTCGTAATTTGAGGTGACCCACCCGGAAAGAGTCGGACCAATCGCCGGCGCAAACGAAATGACCAGCCCAATATAGCCCATCGCCGTCCCCCGTCGTTCCACAGGGAAAATTAACAGGAAGACAGTTTGCATCAGAGGAAGCATGACACCTGCTCCAGCAGACTGAATAATTCTTCCTGTAATTAAAACCTGAAAGTTCGTGGCGAGACCGCCAATCAGGGTTCCAACCATAAAAATACCCATTGCTGTCATAAACAGCTGCCTGGTTGTATATTTTTCAATCAGAAAGGCTGATACAGGGATCATAATTCCGTTTACTAGCATAAATACAGTCGTCAGCCACTGGCCGGTATTGGCAGTGATATTCATTTCCTCCATAATAGGCGGAATCGCAGTAATCATCAGTGTCTGGTTCAAAACAGCAATAAAAGAGCCTGAAATAAGCAATGCCGCAATAAGCACTTTACTGTAATTTTCATTCGCATCCATTAGGAAGTCCCCTCTTTTTACATGTAAATCTATTATTTCGGCTCTGTTAAACGTTGAGGTTGTTCAATGTTTAACAGAGCCTGTTTATAAAAAACGAAAGCGCCGGCCATGCTCTCAAGGATACACGATGAGCTTGGAGGCGCTTAATATAATTGCTTAATACTTTTAATCTTTCGTGTGACTAAAAGAAAATTATACACCTTTCGCGGGAAGGTGACAAATAGAGGAGTGTCTGTCCACTTTTCAGAAGTTCCAGCTGCCCTTAAACGCCAACTTTATTTTCTATGGCAATCACTTGCCCCGAAGCATCTGATTCGAACGCCGCTTCCAATAAACGCATAACCTGAAGAACCTCTTCATTTCCGACGAGAATATCTGCTGTTCCTTCAATAGACTCTTTCACATTAAAATAAAATTCATTGATGTGTGAATCGACTCGGGGGAGCGGCAGGTGACGAACAGTCCCGTCATCACGGCGGGGCGCCATCGTCTTTGTTAGACCTGCCCCTGCTGTAATTGGAACGGCATCCTTTTGTTCGTCTGTCTCTAAATGAACCACTTCCCCTTTCATCGACCAGTCATGGATTACGGCTGAGCCCTGCGTACCATTGACGTACCAAAGCGGCAGATTAATATAATTGTATGTTCCGACTTCAAGAAACGCTGTCCTTCCGCTTTCAAAAGTAAGTGTCATTTTAAAGCCGTCGTCCACTTCATTGTTACGGACGTGGTTTAATTTACAATAAACATGACTAACCTTTTCATTAAACATTAATAGAACGCGGTCGACGAGGTGCACGCCCCAGTCAAGAAGCATTCCGCCGCCAAATTCCTTTTGCTGGCGCCAGTCACCAGGAATGCCTCGTGACCCATGAACCCGGCATTCTACATTAAAAATTTCACCAATCGCTTGTTCATCGTGAAGCTTTTTTACAACTAAGTAATCCTCATCCCAGCGCCGGTTCTGGTTTACAACAAACAGCCGGCCTGTTTCCTTTTCAACTTCAATCATCTCTTCCATCTCCCGGCTGTTCATTGTTGCAGGCTTTTCGCAGATGACATCCTTGCCTGCCCGCATTGCTTTGACGGCAATTTCTTTATGAATATGATTTGGTGTCGCAATAAGCACGACATCAACTGTTTCGTCGCCCAGTACATCTTCTAATGACGGATAAACATGAAGACCTTTATTACGGGCAAGGTCCTGCTGTGAGTCACGAATATCCCGGATACCTGCCACGTCAAAGGCCTCAAGCTCCAGTAAATGATCGGCGTGATGCCCGCCCATTCCACCATATCCGACGATGGCCACTTTGCATTGTTGGCTCATACTTTTCAATCCTTTCTCTTAAGCCCACCACATATCGGAAGGCTGCTCGCGAATGATAACATCATCAAGATTTTTTACGGCGCGTGAAAAACCTTCGTCAATAGACATAATAGGATCTTCATGCTCAATACTTACAACATAATCGTAACCGTACGTGCGCAGGGCGCTGATGATATCCGACCATTCCTGCATGCTGTGCCCGCATCCGACAGACCGGAACGACCACGCTCGGGACTGAACCTTTGAATATGGCTGCATGTCCGTTAACCCGTGCATGTTTACGTGATCCTGATCAATATACGTATCCTTCGCGTGGAAATGGTGAATCGCATCTTCTTTCCCTAAAATCTTTATCGCGGCAACTGGATCAATCCCTTGCCACCACAGGTGACTTGGATCCAGGTTGGCTCCTATCGCCTTAGATGTGCGCTTTCGAAGTTCTAAAATTGAATATGGGGTATGAACCAGAAATCCGCCGTGAAGCTCGAGCCCGATTTTTACATTATGTTCTTCAGCAAGCTGCCCAATTTCTTTCCAGTAAGGGACTAATTTTTCTTCCCATTGCCACTCCAAAATATCTGAATACTCACTTGGCCAAGGGGAAACCGGCCAGTTCGGATACTTTGCCCCTTCGTGATCCCCCGCAGTACCAGAGAATCCGTTCACGACAGGCACATTCATCAATGAAGCTAATTTAATCGTTTTCCGCAAGATTTCATCTGATTCGCTTGCAAATGCCTCGTCCGGCGTAATTGGATTTCCGTGACAGCTGAAGGCACTGATAACGATCCCGCGATCATTAAGCGCTTTCTGATATGCTTGACGAGCCTCTTCACTTTCAATCAGCTCATCCACGTTACAGTGAGCATCCCCCGGGTATCCTCCTGTACCGATTTCTACAGCGTCCAGGCCTGACGCCTTCACTTTGTCCAGCATTTCTTCAAACGACAGCTTCGAGAATAATACTGTAAACACACCTAACTTCATGTCATACACCCTTTCTGTCTGATACTGTAATATAGAATTCTTCCTAATAAAAAGCTATATTTAACCTGCTGGTTTTCTGCCACCAAGGCTAATTGATTTTTACAATCGTCTTCGTTTCATTTGATTTTAAAGCCCCCAGAACCACTGCCAATGATTTCATGCCTTCATCTCCGGATACCGGTGATGTGCTGCTTTTTTCAATTGAGGTCGTAAAGTGGTGAATCACATCACTGCTTGTCTGGCCGCCGCTGTCATTTGACTGGATGCCGCCAAGCTGGTACTTGATTACTTCCCCTGTCTGATACTGGACGATCAGAGAGTACTCCGGATCATCTTCAAGCCGTACAATCCCTTTCTCTGCGTAAATAACTGTAGAGTTATCTTCACCCGCTGTATAAGACCAGCTGGCTGCAAGGGTTCCAACTGTTCCGCTTTCTGTTTTCAAAACACAGACGGCATTATCGTCTACATCACTGTTTTCTTTCGCACTCGTTTCCACGAAAGCTCCTACTTCAACAAATTCTTCTCCCAGGATGTAACGCATTAAATCGGTTTTATGGACACCTAAATCTCCCATTGTTCCAATGAAGGCCTTTTCCTTATCAAAAAACCAGCTGTCTTTACCATCCACGCTCCATCCTTCCGGGCCGCCGTGGCCGAAAGTGGTGCGGAAACTGTAAACCTTGCCAAGTTCTCCAGAGGCGATTAATTGGCGGGCTTTTTCGTGTGAAGGAACAAACCTTTGATTATGGGCGATCATTAATTGCTTGCCTGCTGTCTCAGCTGCCTGTATCATCTCTTCTGCTTCTTTTATGGACGTGGCCATCGGTTTTTCACAAAGAACGTGTTTACCCGCTTCCAGACTTGCAATGGTCACTGGTGCATGCAGAGCATTTGGAGTACAGACACTTACGGCATCAATCGCACTGTCTTTTAGTAGCTCGCGGTAATCGGTATAAGCTTTCGCCTTATACTTCTCAGCAATTTCACTAGCTCTTGATTCAATTATGTCGCAAACAGCCGCAATTTCTACGTTGGGCTGAGCTTCATATTCCGGTAAATGACGAAACTGAGCGATGCTTCCGCATCCTATAACTGCTATTTTTAAAGTGGTCATATGATTGTTCATCCTTTCAGATTACATAATTTCTTTTAAGTAGTTGATACTAATTTCAATGCTTTCTAACGGGTCCCGGCGGGAGACATCCTGTTCAATGATCCACCAGTCTATTTTTTGAGTGGCAGACAGTTTTGTTATTTCCTCTATGTCTACTCCTCCTGTTCCAAGTTCAGCAAAAAACCCCTCTTCATCTGGTGTCATATCTTTCAAGTGAATGAGCGGTGTCCTCTCATGATAGCGTTTAATCCAGTCTGCCGGATCTTCATCAGCTTTTTTTAGCCAATAGACGTCTAACTCTGTCATGAGTTCCCCGGCAGTTGTTTCATTGAATATAGCTGACAAAGCCTGGCGGCCGTCATTTGGGAGTAAATCCAATTCAAAATCGTGGTTATGATAGCAGAGAGTGATCCCTTGTTCACGGCACGTCTTTCCTGCCTCTTGCAAAAAGGCAATTAGAGATAAGTAGCCTTCTTCCGTCTGTTCATTTTCTTCCAGGAAAGGCACAACGAGATAACGGCTGCCTAATACTTTCTGGTCTTCAATCACCCCGGATAAATTTTCTTTTAAATCTTCCAAAGGGACGTGGCTGGCTGCTGCCTTTAAACCAAGCTCATCAATTGTTTGTTTCGTTTCCTCCACCGTGAGTCCGCTATACCCGGCAAATTCCACACCATCGAAACCAAGTTCAGCTACGCGGCGAAGGGTTCCTTTAGGATCTTTGGCCATTTCTTCACGTAAGGTAAACAATTGCACTGCGATTTGTGGTTTTTCCATATCGTTACCACCCTTTTTAAATTATAGTAAGCGTTTAACATTTACCTGTATCTTACCTCGGCTTGTGGTACAAAAAAATAGATTATATAATGAAAACATATACTATTTTGCTATTTTATTTTCAGGAGGGGAATGGGATGTCGGTTGAAGTGGGTTTTTGCGGCTATTCTCATCATAAAAAAGGCTATCAGGACCAGAGGCAATCCGGTTTAACAAGTTACTTATTCCGCTTGCAAATAGAAGGAACGGCCACGATCACCCATCATCATAAAACGTATCCCATCAGCAAAGGAGACCTCTTCCTCGGTAAGCCTGGCGATCCATACAGAATATTTACACCGGGTAACCAGGACAGCATTGATTATCATATTTTCTGTCAAGGTTCCTGGATCGACCAGTGGTGGGAGTCATCCCGTCTCCCTGCGATAACCAACCTCCATCTCGATGAAAAGCTCCTCGGTCTCTGGCGTCATTTAACCATTGAAGAGCGCCGTCCTAAACAAGAGAAGAATCCTGACCTGGCCCGTTACCTTTTGCAGGCTCTTTGCCTGTCGATTGAACAGTCGATTAACGATGTATCCCACAAAGTCGACCGGCCATTTAATGTGACACAAATGATGCGCTATATTGAAGAACAGGCCACCACTTCTTTTAAAGTAGAGGATGTCGCTGCTCACGTTAATTTAAGTGTTTCCCGTGCGGTTCATTTATTCAAAGAGCATACGGGCCAAACGATCATTCAGTATGCCCTCGATATCCGGCTCGCGACCGCCCTGAACCAAATGCAGTACTCCTCGATGACTTTAGAACATATTGCAGAGAACTGCGGGTTTAACACCTATCCTTACTTCCACCGCGTTTTTAAAAAACATTTCGGCCAGTCCCCCGGACAATTCCGCCGCCAGCAGTCGTCATAGCAAAAAAGAACCTGCCTTGAGAAAGCCTTCAAGACAGGTTCTATAACCGTTATAATTGTAAATCTTTAATTTTCTCCCTTTTATAAGAAAGGTTTTTAAAACTCTACTTTATCCTGATTCGTTACCACAAGTAAAGTTTTCCCTTTATCCAATTCCTCTTCCAGATCTTCTGCTTTATCAGCGTCAATGCCAATTTCTTTCATTTTTGACCTGAGCTTATCACCTTTGTTCCGGAATACATTCTTCAATGCTGTACCTGCACCGACTTCGCTTACACCGACCTTGTTGGCATCCGTACTCTTTCTCGTTCTTCTCTCATGGTCATTGTCATGGGAAATAACGTAAATATCATCATCCCTGACACCGTCTTTTCTAAGTTTGCCAACCGATTCGCTTAATGTTTCATCGTTATGGAAAAGTTTAAATTTAGGACTGCTCATGTTTTTTTCCTCCTTTTAAAAGTGAAAATCTTCGTTTTTTGGATAGTAACCATTTGTTAATTAGAGTGCATGGTCAATAAACATGCTAGTTTACGCTTACCCTTATAAAAATAAAATCAATCTTAAAACCGGTTTTTTTCAAAAAGGGGGAATTTTTGCTTAGCTGACGTTTAACTATTCAAGAAAACGGGAATAAGTCACCAGGTCCTCTTCACTTTAAATTAACTCCACGAGAACTCCTTCTGCTAAACTTGCTTATTCACAGCCACTTATAATGTTTCGTAACCGTACTGTACATATATATAACCGTTTCCAGTCTGGCAGGGAGGGCTTTTCAGGCTGTATTTGCTGCTTACATTCATGTTTAAACATTCAACTTCTTAGCCCCATAACCAGAAAAGTAATCCACACCTAAATTTAGTTATTTGAAAAACTATTATTTTTTTCCAGGCATATCGCTTTCTATGAAAATAATTATTTAGTATAATTTTAATGTAAGATTAATTATTATCTATAAATCAAATCGGTAAGAGGCCCTTCGCCGCTTATCTAAAATTGAAAGGGGATTTACGCATGGATATGAAAGACAATGAGAGTGTTGGAAAGTGTCCGGTCACCCACCAAAGTATGCCTAGTCAATCCGACAGAGGAACGACTAACAAGGACTGGTGGCCCAACCTGCTGAACCTGGATATTCTTCATCAGCATGATACAAAAACGAACCCGCTGGGGGAAGATTTTGATTATGCAGAAGAATTTAAAAAGCTGGACTATCAAGCAATGAAGAAGGATCTTCACGAGGTCATGACAGACAGCCAGGATTGGTGGCCGGCAGATTATGGACATTACGGGCCATTCTTTATTCGTATGTCATGGCACGCAGCAGGCACATATCGTACGGGAGACGGCCGCGGAGGCGGCGGCAGCGGATCCCAGCGTTTTGCTCCTCTTAACAGCTGGCCGGATAACGGCAACCTCGACAAAGCCCGGCGTCTGCTTTGGCCTGTTAAACAAAAGTACGGCAACAAGATATCCTGGGCAGATCTCATTGTTCTTGCCGGAAACGTGGCAATTGAATCAATGGGCGGAAAGACTATTGGATTCGGTGCAGGACGCGAAGACATCTGGCATCCTGAAGAAGATGTCAACTGGGGTCCTGAAACAGAGTGGCTTGAAGATCAGCGTTACTCAGGTGACCGTGAGCTGGAGAACCCGCTTGCTGCCGTTCAAATGGGCTTGATTTATGTGAATCCCGAAGGTCCAAACGGCGAGCCTGACCCAGTCGGAAGCGGCCGGGATATCCGGGAAACTTTTGCACGTATGGGAATGAACGATGAAGAAACCGTTGCTCTCACAGCAGGCGGTCATACATTTGGTAAGGCCCACGGTGCAGGCGATGCCTCTCATGTCAGTGAGGAACCGGAAGGGTCTCCTATTGAAGCGCAGGGTTTCGGCTGGAAAAGCACTTATGAAACCGGCAATGGCCCTTATACGATTACGAGCGGCATTGAAGGTGCCTGGACTCCGACTCCGACAAAGTGGGATATGAGTTATTTTGATGTTCTGTTTGGATATGAATGGGAGCTCACAAAGAGCCCTGCCGGCGCCTATCAGTGGAAAGCCGTTGGTCTCGATGAAGAGCATCATGCTCCTGATGCAGCAGATCCAAACGACCGGGTGCCGATTATGATGACTACGGCTGACATGGCTATGCGCATGGATCCTGCATACGAAAAGATTTCACGACGTTTCCACGAAAATCCGGACGAGTTTGCCGATGCCTTTGCACATGCCTGGTTTAAACTGCTCCATCGTGACATGGGACCTCGTGACCGATACCTCGGCCCGGAAGTTCCGAAAGAAGAATTCATCTGGCAGGACCCGGTACCGAAAGTGGATTATGAATTGTCAGATGCGGAAATTGAAGACTTGAAAACTAAGATCCTCGACTCCGGACTGACAGTAAGCGAACTTGTCAAAGCGGCTTGGGCTTCAGCCAGCACATTCCGCGGCTCGGATATGCGCGGCGGCGCGAATGGCGCTCGTGTCCGGCTTTCTCCACAGAAGGACTGGGAAGCGAATGAGCCGGAACAGCTTTCAAAAGTTCTGACAGTTCTTGAAGGTATTCAAAACGATTTTGATAAAAACATCAGCCTGGCTGACTTGATCGTACTGGGCGGAAGTGCAGCTGTCGAAAAAGCGGCAAAAGATGCAGGTTTTGATGTGAAAGTTCCATTTACTCCTGGACGCGGGGATGCTACTGAGGAGCAGACAGACGAAGAAAGCTTTGAAGTGCTGGAGCCGGCAGCGGATGGTTTCAGGAATTACCAGAAGAAAGAGTATGCTGTCAGTTCAGAAGAGCTGCTTGTAGATAAGGCACAGCTTCTCGGACTAACGGCTCCTGAAATGACAGTCCTTGTGGGCGGTATGCGTGTTCTTGGTGCCAACCATGGCGACACAAAGCACGGCGTCTTCACAAATCGTGTCGGCAAACTCACGAACGACTTCTTTGTGAACCTGCTGGATATGGGAGTAGAGTGGCGTCTTGCAGACAAAGGCCTCTATGAAGGACGAGACCGGCAGACCGGAGAAGTGATACGTACCGGTACGAGAGTCGACCTGGTCTTCGGATCCCATTCCGTTCTCCGAGCACTTGCTGAAGTGTATGCACAGGACGACAACAAAGAAAAGTTTGTTAAGGACTTTATCTCTGCATGGGTCAAGATCATGAACGCCGATCGTTTCGACCTTAAAAACAAAGAAGAGCAATTAAGCTTATAATATTCGGAGATTTTGCAGGTATAGATTGCACTGCAAAAATCATCCGGCAACAAAGCACCTTCCAAGTCAGCCTGGCCTTCCCGTTTCAGGCCAGGCTCACGGTCAAGGTGCTTTTTCTTATGCAATCAGTCGCCACTACTCCCTTAAATATAAAAAACTGAGCAAAAGAAGTAACATACCTTCTTATTGCTCAGTTTTTACGTTTGTTTAGTACTTAGTTTAAAGCTGTATATAATACTTTAAAAACTATACATAAAGCCTCTCCGTGTTCCTTGAACTACTCAACCGTCACACTTTTAGCCAGATTCCTTGGCTTATCTACGTCGCATCCTCTATGGAGGGCAGCATAGTATGAGATAAGCTGCATTGGAATCACGCTCACTAATGGTGTGAGGTAATCGTGGACTTTAGGGATGACAATTTTATCGTCTTCTTCTGCGAAACCTTCCATGCTGATCATACAAGGATACGCTCCGCGGGCAACAACTTCTTTCATATTACCTCGAAGATTTAGGTGAACTGCTTCCTGAGTGGCAAGGCCGACGACAGGGGTGCCTTCTTCAATTAAAGCAATTGTGCCGTGCTTTAATTCTCCGCCGGCGAAGCCTTCCGCCTGAATATAAGAGATTTCTTTCAGCTTAAGCGCACCTTCAAGGCACACATGGTAGTCCATAGAACGTCCGATAAAGAAGCAGCTGCGCGCCACGCTTAAATAGTCGCGGGCAATCTCTTCAAGCACATCCTTCTGCTCTGTGAAGATTTCCATGGCGTTTGCTACAATGCCAAGTTCCTGAAGCGGATCGAAATCCATTTCAACTCCTGCAGCCCGGGCTGCGTCCACCGCCATAATAGCAAGAACAGCCATTTGGGCAGTGTAAGCTTTCGTGGAAGCTACAGCAATTTCAGGGCCGGCATACGTGTGCAGTGTGTGATCTGCTTCGCGGGACAAGGTTGAACCCGGCACGTTCGTAATAGTTAATGTTTTATGGCCTAACTTTTTCACATTGACGAGTACTCCGCGGGAATCTGCTGTTTCCCCGCTCTGTGAAATAAATATAAAGAGTGGTTTTTTACTTAACAGCGGCATGTTGTAGAGAAATTCGCTGGCGATGTGCGTTTCTACAGGGATATTGGCAATCTTTTCGATCAGCTCTTTCCCGACAAGGCCTGCGTGGTAACTCGTTCCTGCCGCAATAATATAAATCCGGTCAGCATCAATGACAGCCTGACGAACTTGTTCATCAAGCTTAATGCTGTCGTCTGCATCCTTGTATTTCGTGATGATATTACGGATGACAAAAGGCTGCTCGTCAATTTCTTTGAGCATATAATGAGGATAAGTGCCTTTTTCAATATCCGTACTGTCAATTTCAGCCACATACGGGTCCCGTGTAACCTCTTCACCATCAAGCGTCTTTATGACCGCTTTATCTCTTGTGACCGTTACGATTTCTTCGTCCATAATTTCAACGAACTCATTGGTAACCTGCAGCATAGCCATCGCATCACTCGCTACGACATTTACACCATCACTTAGTCCAACAAGGAGCGGACTTTTATTTTTTCCTACATAAATAGTATCTGGATCTTCAAGGTCTAACAGAGCTGTCGCATAAGACCCTTTCAACACGCTTAAAGCTTTGCGGAACGCTTCTTCTGTTTCAAAACCTTCAGAAGCGAATTTTTCCACAAGCTGAACGATGATCTCCGTATCCGTTTCACTGACCATCTCTACGTGAGGAAGGTGCTCTCTGCGAATGTATTCATAGTTTTCAATAACTCCGTTATGAACAATCGTATACCTGGCTGTTGTACTCTGATGCGGGTGGGCATTCAGCTGGCTTGGCGCACCGTGCGTCGCCCAGCGGGTATGTCCTATCCCAATCATCCCGGCTTCTGATTCATCTACAGATTCACGAAGCGTAGCGATCCGGCCTTTTTCCTTGTATACATGAATTCCGTCATCATTGGCAATCGCAATGCCGGCAGAGTCATAGCCCCGGTATTCGAGTTTCTCTAAACCTCTTAAAAGGATTTCCTTTGCATTTTCCGTTCCTACATATCCTACAATTCCACACATAATGTCATTTCCTCCCTCGGCGGGGCAAGAAATGCTCCTAAGGGGCATACTTGCCCCACTCTTTATCTATTGTTAGTTTTTTTTAAATTCATTAATAAATGCGTTATCGATGCTAAAGCCTTTGTTCGGAAAGTCACCTTTCCGTTTTGGGCTTAAGCTTACGGCCGCGATAAACCGGCCGGGAGGCATCCGCCGAATGCTTCGATGAACCTCCTCCTCGTCAACTGCGAAATAAACCTGTCAGTCCGCAGTCCAGGCGCTTTTATGTTGCTTAAAAAATCAGGTCTCCGGTCCTCCTTCCTTCTCTTGAATAGCCTAATCATACTACATCCGTAAAAATCTGGTCAATTGTTTTTTTATGAACAAAAATGACTTTTTTTAGCATAATCAGGCTGGCCAGTTTAATGGGGAGACTGTTCCCCATAACATCGTATGACCATTCGTAAAAAATGGTTCGTTTATGGGGACAGTGGAGTCCTCCTTCCCGAATAAGGAAGCAATTAAACAATATTTAATAGGTAATTGGGCACGCTAATATTCACCATTATAATTTTGCCACTCTCTGAATTATTAAAAATGTCAACAATGCCTTTGACGAAATTAGCTTTAGATTGCTTTGTAATCAGCATTGGCAGCGCTTTATTATTAAAGTAGACAGACAAAGTTTTTGTCACTAAAAAAGGAGGAGACAACAATGACTGACAACAAAGGTTCGATCCGCACAAAGATTCAAAGGTTCGGCAACTTTTTAAGCAGCATGATTATGCCGAACATTGGCGCTTTCATTGCATGGGGTCTTATTACTGCACTTTTTATTCCTGATGGCTGGCTCCCTAATGAAAGTTTCGCCGAGTTAGTAGGACCGATGATCACATTCTTACTGCCTCTGTTAATTGGTTTTACGGGAGGTAAGCTCGTCCATGGCGTACGGGGCGGGGTCGTCGGGGCCACTGCGACAATGGGTGTCATTGTCGGCGCAGAAGTTCCAATGTTTATCGGAGCAATGATTATGGGGCCTTTAGGCGGCTTTATCATTAAGAAATTCGATGGTCTGCTGGAGGGCAAGATTAAACCCGGTTTCGAAATGCTTATCAATAACTTCTCAGCCGGGATTCTGGGCGGTGCACTCGCTCTTATCGGTTTAGGGGGAGTCGGACCAGTGGTTTCTGCATTCAGCCAGGCGATGGGCGTGGGTGTAGGAGCAATTGTGGATGCCGGTTTACTTCCATTAACAAGTATCCTGATTGAACCGGCGAAAGTCCTGTTCTTAAACAATGCCATTAACCACGGGGTTTTAACTCCACTAGGTTTAGAGCAGGCTTCTGAAGTTGGAAGATCAATTCTCTTCCTTCTTGAAACAAACCCTGGGCCGGGGCTTGGTATTCTTCTTGCGTTTATGTTCTTTGGCGGAGGGATGGCTAAACGTTCAGCTCCCGGAGCTGCAATTATTCATTTCTTCGGGGGGATCCATGAAATCTATTTCCCTTATGTCCTAATGAAACCATCTCTTATTCTGGCAGCTATTGCTGGAGGGATGAGCGGGATCTTTACTTTTAATTTACTTGGAGCAGGGCTTCCTGCAAGTCCGTCACCAGGAAGTATTATTGCTTATACTTTGTTAACCCAGCCAGGATATTATTTCCCTGTCTTTTCCGGTATCGTCATCGCAACAGCCATTTCATTTGCTGTTGCGTCCGTAATATTAAAAGCCAGCAAAAACAAAGGAGAGGCAGACCTTACAGAAGCAGCATCAAAAATGGAAACGATGAAAGGAAAAGAGAGTTCCGTATCTTCAGCTTTGACGGCTGATTCTGATAAACCATCAGAACAACTGAATGCTTCATCTGTAAATAAAATTATTTTTGCATGTGACGCAGGTATGGGGTCCAGTGCCATGGGTGCTTCCATTCTCCGTGACAAAGTTAAGAAAGCGGGATTGGATATTGAAGTTGCCAATACGTCTATCAGCAACCTTCCTGAAGATGCGGATGTAGTTATTACTCACAAGGATTTAACGCCGCGTGCTAAAGAAAAATTGGCATCTGCTCACCATATTTCTGTTGATAATTTCCTGAGCAGCCCGGAATACGACAAGCTTATTGATGAATTAAAGTGATGCAGCTGAACCAGCTGTAACGGAGTGATCCCTATGTATGTTTCAGCAAGAGACAAGTTCATCTTAGAGATGCTCATCAAACATTCTGAGGGAGTGACGATCCGCGATATCGCTCACTCCCTGCAGGTGAGCGAACGCACTATCCACCGTGATGTTGCCACCTTTGACTCGCTGCTGCTTCCATATGAGCTCACTCTTGAGAAAATTGCCGGAAAAGGCATCTTTCTCAAAGGGGCTAAGGAGCAGATTAAGCAATTCAGCCAGGACTTGCAGGAAGCTAAACATTTTGATTTTTTGCCTGAACAAAGGCAAGTCATTATAATTTGTAAGCTTCTTGAGTCTTTCGAGCCGGTTAAACTTCAATCTTTCGCTGTAGATTTAAATGTTACTGTCGCTACCATTACTAACGATTTGGAAAAAGTAGATGAATGGCTGGTGAAATACGACCTTGAGCTTGAGAGAAGAAGAGGGCTCGGTATTCAGATTACAGGCAGCGAAACAGATAAAAGAAAAGCGATCAGCGGTCTGCTTTCAGAAAACTTTGAGGAAGGCGAAATCTTAAAATATATACGCAGAAAGCTTCCGAACCAGGATTCAGACCTCAGTGAATCTATCGCTGGACAATTGCTCGGATTTATTAATATAGACAAATTGAAGAAGGTTGAAGAATCCGTAAAAAAAATTATTCGCACGCTCGATTACCAGATCGCAGATTCGGCATATATCGCTCTTGTTGTCCATCTTACCTTGGCTCTTGAGCGGATTTCCAAAGGAGAAAACATCAGTATCAACACGTCTTTAGCTGAGCATTTAAAAAACAAAAAAGAATATAAACTGGCCGAAAAACTTGCCATGGAGCTGAAAAAGTCATTTTCACTGGACATTCCCGAGGCTGAAATAGGCTATATTACGATGCATTTAAGAGGGGCTAAACTTCATCAGGACCATCAGGTGCTGTTTACCGAGGATAACCTCGATACGGTCATGGTTGCCAAAAAATTAATTAATGAAGTGAGCAATCGTACGGAAGTTGATTTTAATAACGATCACTCACTCTATCAAGGGCTTATGGCTCATTTAGAACCGGCTTTATACCGCTTAAAACAAGGGATGCATATTCACAACCCGCTGCAGGAGAAAATTCAGGCCACCTATCCTGACCTGTTTTCAACTGTCAAACAGGCTTTCAAAAGCGTTTTAACCAAGGGCATGACTATTCCCGACGAAGAAATAGGCTTTCTTGTACTCCATTTCGGTTCAGCGATGGAACGGGAAAACAACAGGCGCACCCACAAAGCAGTTGTTATCTGTTCCAGCGGTATCGGTTCTTCTAAAATGATTGCCAGCAGGCTTCAGAGTGAGTTCCCTAATATAACAGAAGTTAAAAACAGTTCCCTCTTCGAGTTGGATAAGTTTCAGCCGGAGGAGCTTGATTTAGTAATCTCAACGATTCCACTTGTCGATCATTCTGTTGATTATGTTCAAGTCAACCCTTTCTTGACGAAAGATGACGTAGCTAAAATACAAGATTATATCGATCGCAGAGAGCATTTTTATGCGGTGAAACAGGAGAAACCTGCACTGAAAAACTCAGAAAAGCAGGACACTTCAAAGCCCCGCTCTCCAGTTAAAGATATATTCAGTAACTTGCAAAAAAGTTTATCCGCTTCTGCCCATTTACTGAGGAACTTTCATTTATATGAGGCTGAGCAGGGAAGCGGTTTGTGGGATTCTTTGCTTCAAGTTGTTTGTAAGCTGAAAGATGACCGCCTTGTGGCAGATGAACATGAAGTAATAAAAAGTCTGAAAAAAAGGGCTGAACTCTCCGGTTTAGGCATACCGGAGACTCACATAGCCTTATTCCACACCAGAAACAGCTCAGTCATCAGGCCGCTTTTCGTTATTCTTAACTTGTCTGAAGCAGTTGAAGTTAAAGCTATGGACGAAAATGATATTGAGATGAAAAGAGTTCTGATTATGCTAGGTCCTACTGACATGACAGACGAAGAGACAGAAATATTAAGCACTATCAGCAGTGCCATCATTGAAAATGAGAGAAGTATCTCCTTATTTGAGGGCGGAAAGGAACAAGAGATCTCCGAGTTCCTGAGTGTCAAACTGCTGAATTTTTACCAAGATTATTTAAAAAAGGAGAATCCTTATTATGAGTAAACCAATTATTTCTATAGAAAATGTGAGATTAAATAAGAAAGTTAATTCTAAAGAAGAAGCGATCCGCCAAGCCGGTCAAATCCTCGTAGATGGAGGTTATGTTAACGAGGATTACATTGAAAAAATGTTTGAGAGAGAAGAAATTACTTCTACATTTATGGGCAACTCTATTGCCATCCCCCATGGGACGGAAGACGCTAAAAGCAGTGTCCACGCATCAGGGATTTCTATTCTTCAACTGGCTGAACCTGTTGATTACGGCGACGGGAATCAGGTGAAAATGATTTTTGGCATTGCCGGCAAAGACAATGAACACCTGGAAATCCTCTCTAAAATCGCTATTGTCTGCTCGGACGAAGAAAACATTGAAAAAATGGTGAATGCAAAGTCCGAAGAAGACCTTCTTTCCTTGTTCAGCGAGGTGGGGTAAATGATTGCTGTTCATTTTGGAGCTGGGAATATTGGACGCGGCTTTATTGGAAAACTTCTGGCCGAATCAGGGTATGAGACGGTGTTTGTTGATATTAACGATGCCCTGATAGACGCCATAAATGAAAAACAAGCTTATAATGTTTATTACGCAGAGCAGGGAAAAAGGTCTTTTACTGTATCTGCTGTCCGGGGCCTTCATTCTATAAAAGATGAACAGAAAATTACTGAGGCGATTACCCGGGCGGATCTTGTGACTACAGCTGTAGGAGCTCATATTCTTCCTCATATTGCCCCTCTAATCGCAAAAGGATTAACGAAGAGAGTATCTCAATCAGAACAGCCCTTAAACGTTATCGCCTGTGAAAATGCTATTGGGGGAAGCGACCAGTTAAAAAGCGCTGTTGTGGAGCACTTGGACAATCAGACAACCGACACTGTTGAGCGTCTGATCGGATTTCCGAATGCGGCTGTAGACCGGATTGTTCCTGACCAGAACCAGGAAAATTTGCTTGATGTCCTGGTCGAGCCGTTCTTTGAGTGGGCAGTCGATAAAAAATCGATAAAGGGACCCATACCTCCTGTACAGGATGTTCATTTTGTTGGAAATTTAGAGGCTTACATTGAAAGAAAATTATTTACGGTGAACACTGGGCATGCTTTAGCTGCTTATAACGGCTATCAGGCCGGAAAACAAACGATTCAGGACACCCTGCTGGACCAGAAGGTAAAAGAGAAAGTGCTTCACGGGCTTAAAGAGACTGGCCGGCTAATCTGCGAAAAGCATGGGTTTGACCCTGACGAACACCAGCTATATATAGAAAAGATTATTGAGAGGTTTACTAACCCTTATTTGACAGATGAAGTGACCCGGGTTGCCAGACAGCCGGTAAAGAAACTCGGTTATAATGAACGCCTCGTTAGCCCTGTCAGACAGCTAATGGCAAGAAACGTTGTTCCGGAAGGTTTATTAAACGGGATTGTGGCCGCTTTACGTTACGACTTCCCTGAGGATTCAGAAGCAGTAGAACTTCAGGAAAAAATTCAGTCATATGGGGTCAGAAAAGCATTCAGCCAAATTTCAGGATTAGAAGAAAACGGGCAAATCGTTGAAGAAGTAACTGCTAAATACACATCCTTCTCACTATCATAACAGGAACTGTTTAACCCGCATAAAAAAGCCGTTAGTAAGTCTCAATTTAAAGACCTGCTAAACGGCTTTTCTTTATTGCTTATATCCTATTGAATTCCTGATGGCCTTCTCTGCGAGCTCCCTCAAGCTTCCTTTGCCTTAGCTTTTAATAATGCAGGTTGTGATAGATCTTTTTGGTACAGTAATGTCTGTTTGGCAGTTTTCAAAGTTTAGAACAGTATGATGTTCCTCATCATTTTCATTAAGAATGACAATAACGACCTCACGATTCGGATTTTTAAAAGCGGTGACAGACACTCTCTCCAGAGTTGAGTTCACAGCGATTCTCTTTGCTCCTGGTTCAATATATTTACTGAAATGTCCAATATAGTAATAAGAGCTGTTAAAATGGATCTCGTCTTTTTTTGTATCGGCAATGACAGGGGCATCACAATAGTTTCCTACGTGATTAGGACCGCCCTGCTCATTAAGTACAAGATTCCAATCAATAAAGCCTTCCAGCCAATTATTCATGTCTCCAATTATATTGCGTGCATAACGCTCACCAGTGTCCCACGCTCCTAACTTAACGCCGCCCTCAATGCATCCTTCAGTAAATATTAAATGTTTATCAGGGAAAGCTTCATGCACCTTGGATAAATTCTCAAATTCTTCAGATACGTACCAATGGTTGCCGGTCCCCCAAATGTATTTTGAAGCTTCAGGATCTGATAATACTGTTGTTGCTCTTTCGACCATAATATCCCGGTTATGATCTAATATAATGATTTTTTTATCTGTCAATCCGTTTTGAGAGAACGTTGGGCCTAAATAATCTTTAATAAAATCTCTTTCTTCTTCGGCTGTATAAAGGCAAGAATCCCACACTTGCGTCGCTTCAGGCTCATTTTGAACTGTTACGCCCCATATTGGAATTCCAGCGCTCTCCATCTCTTCAATATACTTCACAAAATAATTAGCCCACGTTTGCCGATACTCTTCTTTTAACTTCCCGCCATGGTTCATTTCATTATTCGTTTTCATCCAAGCAGGCGGACTCCATGGAGAAGCTAACAGTGTAAGCTCTTTATTTGCTTTATTAGCAGCTTCTTTTATTAATGGAATAACGTATTTATGTTCCCTCTCAATGGAGAACGATTTTAGGGCTGTGTCATTTTCGTCCACATAAGTATAGTTTTCCAAAGCAAAATCACAACTGTGAATGTGGGTTCTGCCCAGGTTATAGCCCAGGCCTCCCTGCTTGTCAAAATAGGCATGAATGACGTCTTGCCGTTTATCTGATGATATTTGAGACAACGTGTAAGCAGCCGCTTCAGTAAATGCTCCTCCAAAGCCTAACCACCCCTGATATTCTAAAGTGGGGTCAACAGTTATTTCAGTATTTCCTTTATTAAAGGACGAATTTCCATCTAATGTTAAAAATTGTTTCTGATCCCATTTTTTGTCTGAATACTTACTGGTTTGTATAACTTGTACGTGTTTCAAAGATTATTCCTCCCATGGCATCCAGCGATTCCCAGCTGTTTACTTACCTGGCTGGCGGTGTGGCTTTCGCCATCTTCCCTCGCCAGTTCTGTCATTTTTATCTGAGTATTCTCCGCTCCACCATCCCGATAATTTCTTCCCATTCCTCTTCTGAATCACTGCCGTAGTAAACATTATTCAGACCAATAAGGATTTCTTCATTTACATCCTCGTAATGAGGCCCTTTGTGAACATATGGAACTTCCAGCGCCGCTTCTGCAATTAAATCTGCTGCATATTTGCCGCCATAGTAATCATCAGCTGCTTGAGTGAACTCCTCATCCTCATACACAGCTGGGGTTGTCGGGAACGTTTCTCTTTCTTTAAATAATTGCATTTGCTGCTCTGGAGCTAACAGCCACGTTAAGAACTCATAAGCTTCTTCTGCATGTTCTGTTTCTTCAGGAATGGTAATCCACGTACCTCCCCAATTGCCCGCTCCTTCAGGTATCGGAGCAATTCGCCAATGTGATTCATCCGGTGCATATTCTTTAATAATATCCCCCATCCATGCTGGGCCTAATAACGTCGCGTAACTTCCTTCCTGTATACCATTTCGCCACTCTCTGGACCACATCCCGAGATTGTCGGTGTAGCCTTCTTCAATCCATTGAGCAGTCTGATCGTATGCTTCTTTCATATAAGGAGATGAGTCAATAATGAGCTCGTTTTCTTCATTAAAAAAGTGTTCAGGAGCCTGGTCCCGCTTCGCTTTAAATATTGTTTCAAAGTTATCGGCCATCTTTTTCCCTGTCTCGTTCAAAATAGTCTCTGCCGCATGCCGGTAATCTTCCCACGTTTGAATGAGCTCTTTCACTTCCTCTGGTTCAGATGGCAAGCCAGCCTCCTGAAAGACGTCTGCCCGATAATACATCACCGTCGGGCCGATATCAGCAGGGAGGCCAAGCAAGAAGTCACCCTCTATGTTTGAACCTGTCTCCCAAGCCCAATCAAGATAGTCCTCCTCTAAATCAGCCGCCCCTAAATCTAATAAATTTACAAATTTATCTTCGGCCCTTATATAAGAATCGATCTCAGAGGCTTCAATTGCAGCCAGGTCAGGAGCGCCGCCTCCTGCAGATAATGAAGTAAACAGATTTGTCTGGTGATCTTCCACCTCCATCTGCCGAACGTTAATAGAAATTTCAGGATTTTTTTCTGTGTATTCCTCAATTAAAGAACCATAGTCAGCTCCAAAATTCCAAAAGGACAATTCCACTTCACTGTCGTCAGATCCTATACTGGATTCATCATTTTCTGAAGCTCCATTACCCGATCCTGAATTATTTTGGCTGTTGCTGTTGCTGCTACCGCCAGTATTGCAGCCAACTGCAATTATTGCCGTTATTAACAGGGTGAATAGTAAACTCTTTTCTTTCATTTATTATTTCTCCTTTACCATTGCCGTATTAATTTTGATATGTTTAAGTATTAACTTTTTCAAAAAGATCCGGTAAAGTAATTAGCACCGGCCTTTTCAAAACATTTTACGACTAGAATGGTTTAACGGCAAATAATTATATATAGTGGCGCTTAACACTGTTAATCAACGAGACGGGCCTTTTACCACCCCGCCCCTTACCTGGAAATTCTTTGTTCCACACGGGTGGTTAATTTATCACTCTGTTATTTCTCATAATCTCTCATCTCAAAAGCTTTCACTCATCCCACTTCGCCCACACAAAAGTTATGTATTCCGGCTCTCATGTCCTGGTCCCAACTGCTAAGTTGAGAATAACGCTCCCCGGTAAACCTTCCGGGGAGCGCTTTCTTCATAAATCAGATTATCAGGAGATTACCCTAAACGGACAGCTATTTTTTCCACTTTGCCGTCCCGTACAGCTTTTGCATACTCTCCTGTTACGTCGTCAGCGCCAAGCTCAATCCGCTCACCTGTGGTATAGGTTAGAACATAACTTTGGGGGCTGGCGCCCTCAGCTCCGAACGTGTTTTTACGCTCAGGGTTTGTGTAAGTGACTTTACATTGCCCAAGAAGTGTAAACGTGACCTCATTTGACTCAGTAAACATCCAGTCAGCTAATACAGGAGACAATTTAAACGCCAGTTGCCCGCCTGCCATCGTAAATGGTTTCTGGCCTGCCATCATGACCATCCACATATTCATAAATTCAATAGTTGACCCGCTTAGCCGCGCTACAAAACCACGGCCGTGCAACGACGGATTCGGGTTGGCTGAACTGGCAATAAAAGAAGAGTTTTCAAGTGTACTCCGGCCATACATAGCTGGATCAAGGAAAGGTATGAGCGCACTTTGGATATCCTCATAGAATTCTTCCTCCAGACCAGATCTCAGTACTTCCAGTAAATACTTATATTCCATGTGCAAAAATACGGACTCATTCTCCAGCCAGCCCGGCGTAAACATTTTTGCCCGACCCAGCTCAATTGGTTCATCTTTAATTGGCATGGAAGTCTTGTACATTTTCAGCTTACGATCATAAATAGCCGAATCCTTCACCCTGTCGTATATTTTCTTTGCTTCCTGTTTATCCGGTGATACCTTTAGTGATTTCACTACCCCTTCCAGAAAAGGAGTGACAGGAACCGGTTTCCATAAGACGTCATCAAACCGTCCTTCTTTAGCACCTTCTCCTTCTGGATTAAAGTAAAAATAAGTAGGCGGCAGTTCCCCGTAGTTTTTCAATCTTTCAATCCCTATAGCCACTCTTTCTTTTATCACCTTTAAGGCCTGCTTTACTTCCTCCACCGTTAAAGTGACTTCTTTACCTGAAATGCCGTTTTGAACTTTTTCCCTGTAAGCTTCTCTTAAGGCTGTCACTTCATGCCAATAGCGGCATTCATCACCTTCAGAACCAGGTTTAGACTGGCTTAAACGGTTCACTAACCCTTTAAGAAATTCACTTGCTTCTTCAGGTAAATAGACGTTTTGTTCTGATTGAACACGTTCAAGCTGTTCAATTAATCTGTAAAGTTCCATCAGTTCAGATGTACTTGAACCAAACATACCAGGCAATCCGTTCAGTGAATCATTCCATCCTGGTTTACCTGCTTCCATTTCAATGCCTAAGCCATAAGGTGCCAGGGTCGAAGCTTTCACTAATCCGAGCAGAAACAATTTTGAATACAAGTTTGTTTTATAAATCTCTCCACTGCCATAACTGCTTTTTACCCAATTGGAGTCTGAATCACCAAAGTTTCCTTCAGCCACAGCGCTGTACTGCCTTAACTGGTCACCTTGCTTCTTATACTTATGATGGCGCGGCTGAACCATGGCAGGACTCTGGAAGAAGGCATACGAACGTGTAAAGAAAAAGTCTTCTTCATAGTCCGGGTACACAGCCAAAAAGCTGTCTACTAGATCCAGATTGTACGTCCAGTGGTCAACCCAAAAGCCTTCGCCAAACTCTGCTTCATAACGTTCATCAGATTTCAGAAGCACAGTAGTCAGAAACTCGTCAAATGACACTTTGAGCTCAATGTTTTCATCTGTAATAAAGTGCTTTAATTCTCCAGGTGTAAATGTTTTTTCAAAAAAAGAGGTTAATTTATGTGACTTTCCATTTTGGACATAGCCTGAAAAATCGAATTCTTCCAGCTTAAAACGCACGCCTTTTACTGCTAACGGGTTATAGCCATCCAGCTGGATGAGGCTCATAAACTGTCTCACATTCTGATCAAACACGTGAGGTTCGAAAAACACATCACACCGACGGTTCTGATTAATATCCCGGTAATTTCCATTGCCTTGTGAATAGAAAGTAGGGCTGATAGAAAAGAAATTATAATCCCTTTCTAAATCACCATGTTTCCTTGAATACAGGTAATAGACTTTACTCTCTTCTTTATTTTTGAAAACAAAAGGAAATCCGCCGCGAAGGCCGTTATCAAGATAGCTCTGTCGGCTGTAAGCATCGAAAAGCGGCTGGCCTGTCTCAGATTCAATTGGCTTCGTTAGCTCTTTCGTAATTAAAAGAGCATCCTTCTTCTGATTTTCAAAATAATCAACTGATATTTTTGAGTTAACAAAAGACTGGACTGTTTCAAGACTTCGCCCATGCCCAATCACTGTAAATAACGCCGCTTCTTCCCCATCTTTAAGCTCAAACCGAACTGGCGTAAAACCGCAGGACACTTTGTTTGTCGTGTGCGGCTCTGTTTCAGTAAGCTTTGTTAAAGGAGTATCTATAAAATTAACTGGTGTCAGCATTGACGTATCCGTTCCAAAAATAACGTCCCGGTCTACGATTGGTTTTATAACCCGCTCGTCTTCTTTAGTTGAGAATAAGCTGACGTAAAAGTTTCCTTCATTCACTTCGCTCACTTCAGCCGTATCCTCCATACTGCCCCTCAGCTTGTAGAATGGCACTTTCTGGTCCAGATTCACTACATCAAACCAGCTTTTCAGCGTATTACCCAGTTCCTTATAAGGTGCGTTAGCCACTCCGCTTGGTAATAATGCAGGCATACCGTCAAGAATCTCAAACGTTTTAGGACGGTCAGAAATATTTTTAAATGTCACATGCCGGATCAGCCCGCTCACTGGCGAATGGGCCAGCGTATAGTAACTGACGTTCATTGAAAAACCTTCAGAGTGATTCACATACTCGAGTTCCAGCATATTCTCTGAAATAGTCATCGTTTCTTTAACACTTGTTTTTTTAGATTCGGCAGGCTGAAAAGGCTCTATGACCCGCTCTCCTTCTGAATCCGATATCTTAACAAACGTTCTGAACCCTTGCAGATGAACCATCTGATAAGATTTATCTGCCGGCATAAATTCCATCATGGCATGGTTTTTGTCCTGAATGCCGAAACTTGCAATCCCTTGGCCTCTATTTACATAAAACACCCACATCGGTATCCCTGTTTCACCAGCAATTCCAGGAAGAAAGCTGGAAAATGGGGGCTGCTTCTGATAATGGTTAATTTCAAATGAGTGATCTTCTTTTAACTGATACATAACTGCCTCCGTAAATAATTTTTGTCATGTTAATGCTGATTCTAGGATCCGTTAAAGGTGCTCGTTGTTTTTCAAAATAACTCGCTTGCTCCTGCGCCGCTCAGCTTGCTCGTCGCATGAAAAAGATGTGCCGCGGGCAAGGCTTCAGCTAACCGGGGGAATTCACCCCGGTGGATCTTCTGCTTCTGCGCCACTCCGTGTGCTCGTCGCAAATGAATTAGCTCTTGCTTTTCCCGCAGGCGTCTCGTATTTTTGAAATTACAATATTAACAGAACCTTTTTCTAAAACAAAAACAGGCAGCTGAGTAAACTACCTGTTTTATAAAAAAGGGGGTATATCACAAACACAAACTTAGCTTTTAACCGCTCCGTCAGTAATACTCTTAATAAACAGCTTGTTAAACAGTAAGAATATAACAACTAATGGAACAGTCGCCCAGAAGGTACCTGATAAAATCATGCCGTAGTCACGGACTCTGTCATCCATTAATGAGCGTAACGCTACTTGAATTGTATGCATGGACTGATCCTGGAGCACAACCAACGGCCATAAGTAGTCACCCCATATAGCCATAAAGACGATGATGCCCAGTGTAGCAAAAGCCGGCAGAACTGTCGGGATAATGATGTTCCAGTAAATCCGGAAATTGCTGCAGCCATCAATTCTGGCCGCTTCGATAATTTCATCCGGGACAGCACTGGCTATATACTGCCTCATCCAGAATATCCCGAAAGCGTTCATTAAACCCGGTACAATTACCGCTCTTAAATCACTCAGCCAGCCCAACTCTGTAATGATGAAATAAGTTGGAATCAAACCTAATTGAGGCGGAATCATCATTGTTCCAAGAATAAAGACGAACAATATTGTCCTGCCTGGAAAATCCAATTTTGCAAAAGCAAAACCTGCAAGGGAACATAATATCAATACACCTAACGTGATCGTCGATGACACGATTAAGGAATTTAACATAGCTCCCCAGAAAGGAATACTGTCTAATACAAGCTGAAAGTTAGAAACCATATTAGAACCCGGTATCATAGCCGGCGGTGTTTGGTTAATGGCGCTATTCGGATTTGTTGCCATAACAAACATCCAGTAAAAAGGGAACAATGATGCCAAGGAAACTAAAATGAGACCTGCATATACAAAATATTTAGCGATTGATACGTTTTTTTTGTTAGTTTCCATTATTTAACACCAACCTTTTTCGAACGGCCGATCCGGTTCGCAAAGTATAAATTTAAAGAAGAGAAGATTATGATAATAAAGAACAGAACAATGGCGGTTGCCGATGCCGTGCCGAAGAAGTTACTTCCAAAGGCATCTCTGTAAAGGTATAATACAACACTCATTCCTTCCGGCCTTCCTGCCCGTCCCTGGAATATGTGCGGTTCAGCAAAAATCTGAAGCGCACCGATTGTTGCAGTGAAAACAGTGAAAATGATAAATGGTTTTAACATCGGTATAGTAATATGCCAAATTTGCTGTCTGAGAGTGGCACCGTCTATTTTGGCAGCTTCATATAAATCATTAGGAATACTCTGCATGCCCGCTAAATAGATGATAGTGTTATATCCTACCCATCTCCAGAAGATCATGGTGGCGATAGCTGCCTTGGTCCCCCATTCAGACCTTGTCCAAGTAATAGGGTCAATTCCAAACACACCTAAAACAGTATTGACTAAACCTGAGTCCTGGTTGCTGAAAATAACACTGAACACAATAGCTACAGCTACAATAGATGTTACATACGGTAAAAATATAGCGAGCCTGAACACACTTTTAAATCTTATTAAAACTGAATTTAAGGCAAAAGCAAGCAATATAGCTGCTAACAATTGAGGTGCCGTTCCCATCAGGCCAATCATAATGGTGTTGTACAATGATTTCCAAAACAGAGGGTCATTGAAAATAATGTTAAAGTTATTAAACCCTACAAATTCCATGTCTCCAAGGCCATCCCATCTGAAAAATGCTAAATAAAAGCTGAACAGGATTGGAAACACACCAAATACTGCAAAAAGCAAATAGAAAGGAGAAATAAACATATAACCTGAAGCCATATTTCTCTGGCGTTGTGAAAACGATCTTTTCTTTGGTTTTTTTGGTTCCTGATTTGAATTCGTTTGGATACTATCGCGCTTATCATTTGAGTTTCTGGTATCCCGCTGTAATTCGGCCATAATGATCCTCCTATTATAAAAGTTTGAATCTTCTAAGGGGAAATATATTTGTAACGCCTGACAAACTATTTACTAAACAGTGCTAAATCTTACAAAAATGTATCCCCTGAGATACCATCCCCCAACGATTCGATCTAGTTCCCGTTTACGTCTGCCTATTAAAAAATCACATAATTGAATATTAAATCAACTAATTAATTTAATATTCAATTATGCAGTGATTTTGAAAAAAAGGGGGTATAGTGAGTTCACCATACCCACCCGCTCATAACTTAACGTGAAGTACGTTGTTCTACTCGGTTTAACACATCTTCCCACTCTTCTTCAGGATCAAATCCGTCAAAGACATTATCCAAACCTGCTAGAATTTCAGAGTTTACATCCCCATATTGTGGGCCTTTGTGAACATGCTCGCCTTCAAGAGCTGATTGTGCGAAAACTTCAGCTGTATTTTGACCGCCGAAATACTCATCAGAATAGTCCTGGAACTCAGGCATGTCATAGACTTCCGGAGTTGACGGGAATAATCCCATGTTTTCGAAAGCTTTAAGCTGTTGTTCAGGAGCTAACAACCATGTCATAAAGTCATAGGCTTCCTGCTGGAATTCAGACTGTTCAGGAATAGTTACGTAAGAACCTCCCCAGTTTCCGCCGCCTTCAGGCATTGCAGCAACTCTCCATTCAGTAGCATCAGGCGCATTTCCTTTAATAACACCTTGCATCCAAGCTGGAGCTAATAAAGTTGCAAAGTCCCCGTCTGCCATTCCTCCGCCCCATTCAGGCGTCCACATACCGAAGTTGTCGACATATCCATCTTCAATCATTTCAGATGTTTCAAAGAAAGCCTCTCTCACATATGGTTCGTCATCAAGAATCAACTCATCGTTTTCATTGAAATAGGCTTGCGGTGCCTGGTCTCTCTTAGCATTAAAAACTGTTTCAGGGTTATCAGCCATTGGTTTGCCAGTTTCATCTAAGATAGTTTGAGCAACTTCTCTGTACTCATCCCAAGTACTGATCAGTTCTTCCACTTCTTCAGGTTCAGAAGGAAGACCCGCTTCTTCAAATACATCGGTACGGTAGAACATGACTGTAGGGCCAATGTCTGTCGGAAGTCCGAATAAGAAATCGCCTTCTACGCTTTCGCCATTTTCCCATACCCAATCTAAGTAGTCGTCTTTAATGTCTTCTGCTCCAAAATCATATAAGTTAACGAAACGATCTTCTGCACTCTTATATGAATCAAGTTCAGAAACTTCAATTGCTGCTAAATCCGGTGCCCCGCTTCCTGCTGATAAGGCAGTGAAAAGGTTGTTATGATGGTCTCCCATCTCAATTTCCTGGAAAGTAATGCTGACATTTGGATTCTCTTCAATATATTCTTCAGCCAGTTCCGGGTAGCCTGTTGCGCCAAATAACCAGAAAGATAACTCAACATCAGCATCCTCATCTCCCAGGCTGGTGATATCTTCTTCGTTAACATCTTCATTGTCTGCCAGAGCTGCGTCATTATCATTAGCATTAGCATTATCATTAGTATTACCAGCAGTATCGTTAGTATTGTTATCTCCACAACCTGCAGCCGCAACTGTTAAAGCTAGAAGTGCCGCCATTAATCCATACTTTTTCATTAAAAATCCCCCTAAAATTTTAGTTTTTAAGAACAAAATGGTACGTGTCTCTCTTCCATGTCCACCTCCCAAGCTTACTTAAAGATGCTTAATTAATTACTGTATCACTAAAGCGGTTTCGTAGAACACCTAATAAAAAAGTTAAATTCCAATGACTTAAAGTAGCAGATATGTCTAATCTTAGGAGTACTCATTGAATTTAACTAAATCGGTTTCGTAATGCTATTGTATCTTCAAATTAATTTTATGTCAACGCTTTCTTTTCTCTTTTTTAAAAATTAATCTGATAATTTTAATTTAATAGATACCGTATTAACCACATTCATCGTAATATAACTGAAAATACTTATCGAAAAAAATAAATATAAAACAGGGAATTGAAACAGCAGATATTGGATAACAAAAAAACTGCCGATCCCCGAGACGGTTAGAACAGGAGAAGAAAAACCAAAAATAAATGCATATTTTATTGATTCCCACACGCGCATTTTTAAATGAATTAACAGCGGGATGCTGTAGAAAAAAATTATCAGATACAGGACTAATAAAAAAATTCCAAGCCCTAACAGCATAGGAGCAAAACTGCTGTCTAACCTGAATATAAAATAAAAATCAGCATAAAGAATACTTCCCGTTATTAAGAGAAAACCCCAAACCATATTTGATTTTACAAAGTATTTTTTATAATCCATCCAGAAATATTTTACTATTTTTCCTTCTATCTCCTCATTTTTAACCCAACGCTGCGTAGCTGCGTGAGCTGCTGCAGTCGCCGGAGCAATCCCTGCAATTACCAGACCGGCCAGACTGAAAATAATCCACAAAAAATTGATTAAGGTGAGCCGATAAAGCGCTGCTGAAAAGGTTTCTATCGCTCCATATACTTTTCCTTTTTCCAAAAAAAACACTCCTTTACTCGCAGGAAAAGACGGCTTTAAACTTTTTTCGCCGTCCCGCATGATTCACGAACGATCAGTTCCGGTTCAATCTTTACAGCTGTATGCTGAAGGTTTTTATTTATCAAATCATTTAAAATATAAGCAGCCATTTTTCCGATTTTTTCTTTGTCCTGCTTTACCGTAGTAAGTGGAGGATCTATATGCCTGGAAGCTGTAATATCATCACAGCCGATTATTGAAAAATCATGTACGCTTTTCCCGCTGTCTTTAATTGCTTTTATAGCCCCCATGGCCATTAAATCGGAAGCAGCAAATAGAGCTTTAGGAATTTCATTCTCCATAAGCATTTCTCTCATTACCTGGTAACCGCTGTCTTCAAAGAAGTCTCCGAACTTTATCCAGTTTTCGTTTATTGAAAGCCCATATGTTTTCATAATTTTTTTAAAGCCATCAAGCCTTTGTTCAGAAACCAGAGAGTCCGCCTTCCCGCCTATGAATCCAATTTCTCTTTGATCCATCAAATAAAAATGTTCCACTGCTAAAGAAGAAACTTTTTCGTTATCTGTCATAATGTAGCCGGAGGTTTTCCCTTCAAGCTGAATATCGACACCTATACAAGGAATATCACTTTGATCAAGATCATATACGGAAGGCTCCACTTGATCCCCTCCGATGATAATGCATCCATCCACATTATAATGCTGGCATCGGGCTAAATAATTTTCGTCGGCTTTATGAAACTTTTCGTTAGAGAAAAACAATAAGTCATAGCCTTCAGCCCCCATTGTTTTCTTAAATGAGCTAACCACGTCTACGAAAAACGGATGATTAAAATTAGCATTTATTTTCCCTGCATAAATAACCCCAATAACTTTCGTTACCTTTTTCGCTAATGATTGTGCTGAATAAGAAGGCCGGTATCCGTGCTCCTCCATAATTTCCAATACTCTTTTTTTAGTTTTTGCCCCTACATCTTCGTAGTTATTTATAATTTTAGAAACTGTCGCCTGGGAAACCCCTGCCAGCTTAGCAATTTCCTTTATGGTCATTTTCATATTAAGCGCTCTCCTCAAACGTACAAAGTTATATTTTAGTAATTAATTCCGTTCTGCTGCAGTACCTTTATCATACCAATGCAACGCGGTTCAAACAACAAAGTCGGTAAAAAGAACAACAGTGGCAAGGATGACGAAACCGATTTATATTAAAGCGCTTTATTTTAAAATGTTGCTCTTTTCAGTTTCGATAAATCGAAATTTATACTTTGACAAAACAGGAACATTGAATTATACTTTTTACGAAACCGTTTTCGTTAATTATATATTACATGTTTACTGGTTACTTGTAAACGGCTTTTTTAACTGATCATGTTAAGAACTATTATTCTTTCAGGGGAGGATTATAATGTTTCACAAACACATTCAGCCATTTCCTAAAAACTTTCTTTGGGGATCGGCCTCAGCTGCGTATCAAATTGAAGGAGCATGGAATAAAGATGGCAAGGGGCCTTCTGTGTGGGATATTTACACTAAAAAAGAAGGAACCACTTACAAAAACACCAATGGGGATATTGCTGTAGACCATTACCATCGCTATGAAGAAGATGTAAACCTGATGGCTGAGATGGGCCTCAAAGCTTACCGCTTTTCAATTGCGTGGTCCCGTATTTACCCTCAAGGCAAAGGCGATATTAACGAGGAAGGCCTGAAGTTCTATGACCGGCTTATCGATCTTCTGCTTGAAAAAAATATTGAACCGGTCATTACTGTTTACCATTGGGACCTTCCACAGGCTTTAATGGATGAATACGGAGGATGGGAGTCCAGACAGATCATCGATGACTTTAATAACTATTGTATTACTCTGTTTAAACGGTACGGAGACAGAGTGAAGTATTGGGTGACCTTAAATGAACAAAACATCTTTATCGGGTTGGGTTACAAATCAGGCATGCACCCACCAGGAGTGAAAGATACAAAAAGGATGCACCAGGCTAACCATAACGCATTTTTGGCCAATGCTAAAGCTGTCCAGTCATTTAGAAAGTTAGTACCTGATGGGCATGCAGGACCAAGTTTTGCTTATGGCCCTGTTTATCCAATTGACAGTGACCCTGAAAATATTCTAGCGGCAGAGAACGCTGAAGAAATGAATAATCACTGGTACATGGACGTTTATGCGTGGGGAACGTACCCTGAAACCACATTGGATTATCTTCAAAAAGAAGGCATCGCCCCAGTTATTGAAGACGGCGATATGGAATTATTGAAAGAAGGAAAGCCGGACTTCATGGGAATCAATTACTACCAGACTACAACAGTGGAAAAGAATCCACTCGATGGTGTTGGTGAAGGAAAAATGAACACATCCGGCAAAAAAGGCACTTCCTCTGAATCCGGGGTGCCGGGTATGTTTAAAACAATACGCAACCCTAACCTTGAAACAACTAACTGGGACTGGGAAATTGATCCTGTCGGTTTAAGAATCGGGATGCGGCGAATCAAAAACCGTTATAACCTGCCAATCCTCATATCTGAAAATGGCTTAGGTGAATTTGACAAACTGGAAGAAAACGATGAAATTCATGATGACTACAGAATCGATTATATCAACCACCATTTAGTTGAAATCCAGAAAGCTATGACCGACGGCGTTGATATCATTGGTTACTGCACGTGGTCATTTACCGATTTATTAAGCTGGCTGAATGGTTATCAGAAACGCTATGGTTTTGTATATATAGACCGCGATGAAGAAGATGCCAAAGAGTTACGCAGGCTAAAGAAGAAAAGCTTTTACTGGTATAAAAACATTATTGAATCCAACGGTGCGGACCTTCGTCCAAGGGAAGGTGAATAACCATTGAAAAAAAGATATTATTTATCATTTGATATCGGTGGCACTCATGTTAAGTGGGGTCTTCTCGACCATAACGGCAGTATTTTGGAAAAAGACCACTTCTCATCGGACAGTTCAGATGGCGCTACAATACTGCATAAAATCAGAGGGAAAATAGAAGAGTTCCAATTAAAGATTGAAGGTATCGCAATCTCTGCTCCCGGATTCATCAATCCTTCTACAGGTTTTATTGAAAAAGGAGGAGCGATTAAAGAATTTGATAACTTAAACCTTCAAACTCTTCTTCAAAGCGAGTTCAATATACCAGTGTCCATAGAAAACGATGTGAACTGCGTAGCCTTTGCAGAAAATTGGCTGGGTAACGGGAAGAACCTCGCGGATTTCATTTGTTTAACAGTTGGAACGGGAATCGGCGGTGCTTTGTTTCTAAATAATCAGATTTACCGCGGCCACTCCTTTCGCGGAGGGGAATTTGGTTTTATGATTACACAGGGGCTTCACGGGGTTTCTCCTGAAGAAGACAGCTTAAGCACACTTGCTTCTATGAGAGGAGTAAGAAAAAAGTATGCTGAATACTATTCCCTTCCATTTAATGAGGTAACCGGCGAACAGGTATTCCAGGCGTACGATGAAAAAGACCCCGTCGCTGTAACAATAGTTGAAAAGTTTTATGAATCATTGGCCCTTGGCATTTATAACATTACGTCTGTTTTAAATCCCGAGAAAGTGCTTATAGGCGGAGGAATTACGAGCCGGCCTACTTTTATTAAAGAGTTGGAAAAACACTTAACTTATATTGACCGTGTTTTTCATATAGAAATAGACGCCTGCCATTTCAGAAATGATGCCGGGCTTGTAGGCGCATTGGCTTTTCATAAAACGAAATACAATAATACAGAAACTGTTACTTCCTAAATATAAACAAGCAGCACCGGTTTTTTTACCAGGTGCTGCTTTCTTCTTTCTTTGTTCTACTCCAGGGAGCCAAGTTCCCGTTTAATTACACCAACCATTCTGTCGACATATTTATCGCACAGCTCTTTTGTCGGGGCTTCCGCCATAACTCTTACAAGCGGCTCCGTACCTGATGGGCGCACGAGAATACGTCCCTCTCCCCGCATTTCACTTTCTACCACATTAATTTCGTCCGCTATCACACTGCTTTTATGAAGAGCATTTTTATCAGCTACTTTAACGTTCACCAGCTTTTGGGGATATTTTGTCAGTTCTCCAGCCAACTCAGATAACGGCCGGCCGGTCGCTTTAACGATCTGGACAAGCTGAAGGGCAGTGAGAAGGCCGTCGCCTGTGGTCGTGTAATCCAGGAAAATAATATGTCCGGATTGTTCCCCTCCCAAGTTAAAGCCGCCATTTCGCATTTCTTCCATCACATAGCGATCACCAACAGCTGTCTGCTTTGTTTCAATGCCTTCTTTCTCCAATGCTTTATAAAAACCAAGGTTGCTCATAACGGTAGTGACTGCTGTGTTATGTTTTAAGAGACCTTTTTCTTTCATATACTTTGAGCATATGTACATAATCTGATCGCCATCTACAATTTCTCCGTTTTCATCAACAGCAATGAGACGGTCAGCATCTCCATCAAAGGCAAGCCCTATGTCTGCCCCTTTTTCCTTCACAAGAGAGACAAGTGTTTCAGGATGAGTCGAACCTACACCGTCATTAATATTTGTTCCGTTCGGTGATGAGCCGATGCAGGATATATGGTCAGCTTCAAGGTCTGCAAATAAATGATTTGCTAACGGGGAAGCCGCTCCGTGAGCACAGTCAAGGGCAATATGCAACCCGGAGAAATCTTCAGTAATGGTCTGTTTTAAATATTGAAGATACTTTTGCCCGCCTTCAAAATAATCATTAACCACACCGACGTCTCCACCTACAGGGCGCGGCAGGTCATCCTCCATATCATTTTCCTGTTCGAGCAGTTTCTCAATTTCTTCTTCCTGCCTGTCAAGCAGCTTAAACCCGTCAGACCCGAAAAACTTAATCCCATTGTCCTCCACCGGGTTGTGGGATGCGGAAATCATAACTCCGGCATCAGCGCTTAACGCTTTAGTTAAGTACGCCACCCCGGGAGTGGATATTACTCCTAAACGCATGACCTCAGCGCCAATAGACAGTAATCCGGCCACAAGAGCGCCTTCAAGCATATGACCAGAAAGGCGAGTGTCGCGGCCAATCAGAATCTTCGGCTTTTCTGTTTCTTTAGTTAAAACGTAGCCTCCGAACCTCCCCAGCTTAAATGCCAGCTCTGGAGTTAATTCCTTGTTAGCTACTCCTCTCACACCATCTGTTCCAAAAAATTTACCCATTCATATCGCTCCTTAAAATGTTCTTATTTCAAAATTATCGGACATTACTGTTCGCACACGTCAGGATGTATTTTGATTATCGCCTTCTTCTTCCTCTTCTTCTATATTAAACAGTTCTGTTTCCTCAGTGTCATTGTTCCCATCCGTTTCATTTTCCTCATCAGTTTCAGTCTCTTCAATCTGTTCATTGTCGTTAATTTCATTGGTTTCGCCGTCTTCTTCAGTTTCTATATTGGTATTAGGCGTAACATTATCACTATTTTCGTTATCATCTAAGTTCCCATTGTTTTCTTCAGGTCCTGCGTTCTCACCGGTTTCAGTCTCTTGAACTGATGAACCGCCTGAACTGCTATTATTCTCTGAAATTATGAAATTAACTGTCATACCTTGCTGTGGAAAACGAAGGTTCTGCGGGCCGGTGATTTCAAGTTCTGCTTCGTGTTCTCCTGCCGCCAGCCCATTAACATTAATTTCAGCTCTTAAATCCTGCCTTTCCAACCGTCCAAGAACCCCTTGGCTCCCGTTTACAACTAAATCGAATTGACCGTCCTCCGGCTCTAGAAATTGAATTGTCTGGCCGCCGCCCAATCCTTCAACCTGTATTCCAAAGTCCGAAAATTCTCTGGACTCCTCATCAGCCGTTTCTACTTCAATTGTTACTGTCTCCGGATCCACTCTTTCAACTCCATCAGGGACAGGGACATCGAGTTCATAAGAAGAGCCACCAGACAGGTCTCCTACTTCCAAGTTAGGAAGGTCAATAAAGGAAATATTATTTATAACATCTACAGGCCCGTAAATCGTCACTCTTTCCGGATTCATTGAAATAGAATCAATAGCCATACCATCAGGCAAGTCGCCATTTCTGCCTATTCTGAGAGGAACTGATTTATTAGGGCTGGTGACAGGCACACTGACTTCCACAGCTGCCGGATCACCAGTTAACTCCATTTCATTACCGTTCTGGTCATAAAAAGTAACAGGAACTGCCTCTTCAAAAGAAGTATCTCTGCCGCTCATGTCAACTATGGCTCTTGCTGAAGCAACCTGATCAATTATCCCTTGAGCTGCTGTCACTTCTACAGTCGAAGGGGCGGCTTCCGGAGTGCCTGCTACGTATCCTTCTTCCATCTCCCCTTCATTTACGAGTTCTACATCCACAGGAAATGACGCCGTTTGCTTCTCCTGAATAGTTACCCTTACTGTCATAGGCACAATTGATAAGTTCAAATCAGTTGGAAATCCACGGTGCTGGACCCTTTCATAGTGTACTCCTGCCTCTTTGCCTTCAAGGTCTACAAATACTTCCTGCTGCGGCTGAGTGACTTGGGCAAGTGTTAATATATTTTGAGGCCCCCTTAAAGTAACCTGTACGGTTTCAGGGGCTTCCGTCAGCACATATCTGTCTTCATCATAATAGACATTTAAGTCGACTTCTTCCAATATGCGGGAGCCGTCTGTAATACCTGGAATGCCCCCTGGCTGGTTAGCCGTATTATCCATGTTTACCATCAGAAAAAGCATAACCGCAATGACCAGTGACGTCAGTTTAATAAACCAGCTTTTATTAAACAGTTTATCCATTCTTTTTCCCTCCCCACTGCCAACGGGAAGACGAACCGTTAGTATCTTGTTTTAACAGTTCGTTTTCTAATAATTTTCTTAGAGCCTCCTCATCTAAGCTTCGATGAAGTTCCCCGTTTTTTGTCACTGAAATGCCCCCTGTTTCTTCAGACACAGCAATTGTAATAGCATCTGTGACTTCACTGACCCCTAATGCTGCTCTGTGGCGAGTTCCAAGTTCCTTTGAAATAAAAGGATTCTCAGATAGAGGTAAATAGCAGCCCGCGGCCATTATCTGATTGTGTTTAAGGATAACCGCCCCGTCATGAAGCGGTGTATTAGGTATAAAGACATTTATTAAAAGCTCTGATGTTAATTTTGCATTCATAGTAATACCAGTTTCAATATAATCGTTCATTCCTGTTTCTCTCTCAAGTGAAATAAGTGCTCCAATCCGCCTTTTTCCCATATAGTTAGCTGCTTTAATAATATGGTCAATCGATTGTCTTACTTCCTCTTCATCTGCAATTGTACTGGATTGGAAGAGACGTCCCCGCCCCAGTTGTTCCAATGCCCGTCTTAATTCAGGCTGGAAAATAATAATAATTGCCAGTAAACCGTAAGTAACCGCCTGCTGCATAATCCACTGCAAGGTATGAAGGCCGAGATAGCCGCTTAAAAACCATACAGTCAGAATAACGGTAATTCCTTTAACGAGCTGAACAGCCCTCGTTCCCCGGATCACCATAATTAACTTATATATAACAAATGCCACAAGGAAAACGTCGACAATTATGGCCAATACTCTCAGTATCGATATATCTGCAAACATGTTCGTTCCTCCAAAAAGTTCCTATTCTTATCAAACATGTAACTAACTCGTTTATTATAACATATTTTAAAGTCTTTCCATTCTTTACGGGGCTTGTTTTTTCCATAAAGAGTCTCACGAACCATAAAAATGGGGTCACCCCCAATTCCTCTAAGGATATACCTCTCATTTTTAACTTAAAGCGGGTTTGTCTCCCGGGTCAAGCGCCCACGTGGCGGACTGAAATCCCTTCCCAACAAAAAAACATCCAAACAATATTTACAATATATTGTTCGGATGTCTTCCAGGTTACTATTCTTTTGTTCAAGCCTCTTTAGTTATTATCGCTCTCTGAATCATCTGCAAAGTTGACGACCTCTGAGAAGAAAGATTTCGTTTGGAACCAGAGCCAGTCCATAAACTGGTTTATTTCCTCAATCTCTCCTGAAACCTGCTCTGCCGAAGCGAGCAGATACTCCCCATTAATCACTGTTATATTCCCGGTTACCTCGCCGGCAATTTCTATATCGCCATTTCGTACAATCAAGTCCCCGGAAATACTTTCGCCTTCCGGAATAATTACCACTCCGCGCGCTTCATCAACAATAAACTGCCCATCTCCCTTGACTACAATTTCTTTATCATCATCGGAAAATGCAGCAGACAGACTGACAGCAAAGATAAGAAAGAACGTGGCAGCTGCTAAAATGAAAGGATGTTTTCTCATAAAATTTTTCCACGTCTGTGATTTAGACTGCTTTGGGAGCTGCTTCATAACGTTCTCAGTGAAGCCTTTCGGGGCTTCAAAGTGGGAAGCACTCTGAATAATCGCCACAGTTTTTCTCAGTTCCCGCAGCTGGGCATGGCATTCGTCGCATGTCATTATATGAGCTTCAAATTGCTTTTTTTCCAGCAAAGTCATCTCTTCATCTAAATATTTATGAATAAGCTTTTGGTTTTCTTGTGAACAAGCCATCATTCTGTCTCCTTTCCACGACTATTAATCCCTCAGTCGCTTACGCAACGCCTCTCTTCCACGGTGAATCCGTGTTTTTACCGTTGCTACTGGAAGATTTAATATTTCACTTATCTCTTTTAATGAAAGATCCTCTAAATATTTTAAAATGATTGCAGATCTGTATTTGGGAGGAAGTTCCATAATTTCCTGTTGAATCCATTCCTGCATTTCCAGTTGTACGACCTGGTCATCAGGGAGGTCAACATCTGCTGAGATTTGCGAATAATATGTAAGATCTTCTGTTCCTGCTACTTGATCTTCCAGATGAAAGTCCGGCTTCTTTTTCCTTATCCGGTCAATGGCCAGATTAGTGGCAATTCTAAAAAGCCACGTGGAAAATTTACGGTTAATATCGTAAGAGTCAATGTTAGTGTAGGCCCTAAGAAAGGCTTCTTGAGCGACATCTTGTGCCTCATGTACATTTCCGAGCATACGATAAGCTATATGGTAAACTTTATCCTTGTACAAATCCATCAGTTCGGCAAACGCCTGCTGATTGCCTTTTTTGACTTCTGCTATAATTTTTTTTACAACTATATCCATACCGCATAACCTCCGCTTCACTGCGGTTAATTACTATACGTTACACTTAAAAAAAGGTTTCACTTTGACAACATTCATTGTAGCACTTAAAAACGGAAAAAAAATAGCCTATTTCAATAAAAACCATGTTTACTAAAAAATGACAGAGGGTAGTTTAAAGATAAGTTAGAGAAGATAGGTTTTTGAAAATTAAGAAAAACGGGTACGTTATTAATATTAATGGAGGTTGGTGCTCATGTGTATGGCTGTACACACCCTTTCCAGGAAAGAACTTCTTCATGAAATTGAAGTTGTGCGCACGAAAATGCATTTTTTATCTGAAAAAATGATGCGCACATCTGATGAAGTAGTAAAAACAAGCGCTTATTTAGACCAGCTGCTTAATCAGTACCAGTCATTGCAAATCCACGAAAGATAAATAAATAATTATACTTTCAGCCATCTTAAAGTATGGCTGTTTTTTGTTTGAAAAGACCATAAAAAGATGCGACCGGTTATAAAGCGCAGGTGTTCCCAAGGAGACGGTCATTTGGAGCATATGGGATTTATCCCCTTTTTTCTTGTCCTCAAAAACACAACTCTTGTCCTGAACTTTTTTTCCCAGTTAAACTTTATAAAAAAACACCTTGAATATGATCAAGGTGATTAGTTTCATATCTGGTGGAGCCTAGCGGGATCGAACCGCTGACCTCCTGCGTGCAAAGCAGGCGCTCTCCCAGCTGAGCTAAGGCCCCTTTGTTGTCATTTCAAAGGTGTATTTCTGATATTATTAAATGATGCTCATTCAGTCCAAAAAAAAATGGTGAGCCATGAAGGACTCGAACCTTCGACCCTCTGATTAAAAGTCAGATGCTCTACCAACTGAGCTAATGGCTCGCAGTCTTTCTTCAGAGGTCGTGGTTATTTTCCCATAGATGTACAAAATAAAAAAAACTGCCTAAAAAAGAAAAATGGCAGGGCTAGCAGGATTCGAACCTGCGAATCACGGAATCAAAATCCGATGCCTTACCGCTTGGCTATAGCCCTGTATTATTTAATGTTTTTCATTCTAAGTGTTGAATACGTATGCTGAAAAGACTGTACTAATTACGATACCCCTTCTTAATAGAAAATATACAAACTTTTTTGGTGGCTGACAAGCTGCCGCTCCTGTTTTTAAGACCTGCTGACTGCTGCCAAAAAAGGAAGCTGAGGCGGTGTATCATAAGACCTTTACAAAGAAAAACAAATTGCTTTGCCTGCAATTCGTAAAAAAAATGGTGACCCGTACGGGATTCGAACCCGTGTTACCGCCGTGAAAGGGCGGTGTCTTAACCACTTGACCAACGGGCCTGGATATTGTGGAGCTTCCTAGCGGGCTTGAACCGCTGACCTCATCCTTACCATGGATGCGCTCTACCAACTGAGCTAAGGAAGCATGGCTCCACAGGTAGGATTCGAACCTACGACCGATCGGTTAACAGCCGATTGCTCTACCACTGAGCTACTGTGGAATAATGTTTTATTGGTAATAAGCGGCGAATCTCTTCGTCTGCTGCTCTCTCTCGAATCCTCATGTACGTCCTGGTACACTCCGGTTCTCTTTCGCTTGCATCCTTGACCTTCTTGCTTCTTCCCAATAAAAAGGTTTAATGCAATAAGCGGCGAATCTCTTCGTCTGCTGCTCTCTAACCCACTGAAATGGGTGAGCTTAGCGACGTCCTACTTTCACAGGGGGAGAGCCCCCAACTATCATCGGCGCTGGAGAGCTTAACTTCCGTGTTCGGCATGGGAACGGGTGTGACCTCTCCGCGATCGTCACTAAACTCGAATCACAAAACTATCCTCTTTGTGAGACATTTGCTATCTTACTACTTTTACTTAAAAAAATCAAGAGGTTTGTCTAATTTTTAAATTTTATTTTTAGAAAATCTTGTTGAAGGTTTTCGAACGTATTTTATAATATCTTTAGGCGAAGCAAAACGCTTGTACAATTTATAAATAATTTTATAACGCTCTTCCATAGAATGGCGAATAAGTCCATCCAAACGGTCGTCTGTCAGATCCAGCAGCAGTTCTTCAAGTTCTCTTTTGAGAAGATACTCCATCTCTTCAGCCTCTTTACCGTTACACATAAATCCGAGCATACGAGCGCCCCCTTTTTTTATCGTCTTAAAAATTATTTTCCAATCTCCGCAATTTTATTCATAATTGCCTGTCCTTCGAATACATATGTGGTAAACGAGGGACAAGGGGGCTAATATGCAATGAATTTTATTTGGGTCTGGCATGCTAAAATGCTAAAAAGATATATGATTATCGGGATTGCGGCTTTTTTTACCGCAGGGATTTTATATGTCGAATCACCACTCCTTCCGGTTTTTTCACCTGAGGGTGAGCCGGCGGCCATTCACAGAGTTAACGCTGAAAGGCCTGAGCTCGCATTAACGTTTGATATCAGCTGGGGCGAAGAGCAGTTAAATCCGATTCTCGATATTCTGGCAGAAGAAAATGTTGATGAGGCCACTTTTTTTGTTTCGGCAGCATGGGCTGAAAGACATCCGGAATTATTGAATAAAATTACTGAAGCAGGTTATGAGATCGGAAGCCATGGTTACCGCCACGAACATTACACCCGCTGGGAGGAAGAGGCAATTAAAAAAGATATCCAAAAAGCTCATCAAATTTTATCAGAATTAACAGAGGAAGCGCCTCAGCTGTTAAGACCTCCTAATGGGAGTTTTGATGAACGGGTACTTAATGTAGCTGAATCATTAAATTACGATGTTATTCACTGGAGCATCCATTCGCATGACTGGGAGAATCCTGGAGTGGAAGCAATTGTAGAAAATACAACAACTAATGTAGAAAACGGAGACATTCTTCTTTTTCATGCTTCAGATTCAGCCAAACAGACAGCTGAAGCTTTGCCAATTGCACTGGATAAGCTGAAAAAAGAAGGATTTTCCTTTGTCACGGTTTCCCAGCTTTTAACCGGAGCTGAAGTGAAAGCAGAAGAAATTAATTAATGAGGCTTTACCTCCCTTACTAAGCCTTATATAAAAAAAGCTCAGCCCTGTTACTTTTTGGACTGAGCTCCTTTTTTTGCAGCACTTTTATTCTTAACCTGTCCTGAACCAGCCGCACTTGGCTGTTTGCCGTTAGGCTGCCGATGCAGGTGATGAAGAACGAGGATCTGCCATGTGTTAGCCACGAGCAGAGGAACGATGGCACTTATAAGAAAGTTATAATCGTTTTCTCTTAACGCTGGAATCCATTCAATCATGGTGACTACCACCATAAAAAACAATGCAGGGATAAAAGCTGTCCGGTCTGTTTCTTTACTTTTAATTGCTGCCACAATCAGGCCGTAGGCAAGAAGCATAAGCGGCATAATTGTGTACCCCAGCATAGACTCTCCTTCTTCAGCAAAGAAGAAATGCCTGAAAAACATTAAATCAAATAAAGCAAACAGGATGATGACTACCTGTACTTTATTCCATAAGCGAACAGATTTAAATATTCCTAATCCAAACCGGTGGACCGTTAAATAGGCGAAGAATCCCATCTGGGCAATGACCGTCCAGATAGCTGACGTTATAATAACCATCGCCAGCCCGCCAAAATTAAGATTACTTAAGTCGTTCATATGTGTCTGCCAGTCCAGAATCATCCCGATAATGAAACCGGCTGTTGTCCCAATTAAAAAGGTTGAATTAAATAAGAAAACCACTTTTCTTGAATTCACTTGTTTTTCCCCCAATCCATTCCTTATTGTATCAAAATTTAAATTTATCGCGCTACTTTTTTGTTGAGCGATGTCATATTATGTTTTTTACTTTCACCTTTCCGCCCGGTCATTTTTTGCATAAAAACTCTACCCTAATCCCATATTAAAAATAGCGATAATAGAGGGAGCTGGGATTATGTTAAAAAAAACAGCAATTATACTCCTATTGGGAATGATCTTTAATTCAACCGGCTGCGCTGTGTTGGACGATGGAAACAATTCTTCCCAGTCAGATTACGAAGAAACAAAACAGATGGTAGTCGACGTTCTTCAAACCGAGGAAGGAAAAAGAGCGATCCAGGAAGTACTTAAGGGAGAAGAAATGAGAGAACAGCTCGTCATGGAACAGGAGTTTATTAAAGACACCATCCAGACGACACTTGCTTCCGAGAAAGGCCGGAAATATTGGGAAAGAGTAATGAAAGATCCTGAATTTGCCGAAACTTTTGCAGTAAGCATGCAGGAACAAAATGAACAACTGTTAAAAGGGCTTATGAGAGATCCTGAGTATCAGGGAATGATGCAGGATATCCTTCGCGATCCGGAAATGGAAGAAGACTACCTGGAATTAATGCAAACCAAAACTTACAGAAACCAGTTACAGGCTCTAGTTGCTGAAGCAATGGAAAGCCCGCTTTTTGTAGCCAGAGTAAGTGAGCTCCTGCAGCAGATAGCAAGAGAAGAGCTGAAAAGCGGTGAAGCCGCCCAGAGACAAGAGGATACGGATGAACGCGACGAAGATGAGCGGGGTGCTAATGGTGACGAGCCGGAAGGTGAACAGGCAGAGTCTGCGGGATAATATAAGCAGGGCGCAATGAGAGGTCCTGTATAAATCAGAGCGTTTTATGGGGGACTGGGTTGAGCTGCAGAAAGCGCAGGTTATTTGTCAGACTGGTTTTAAGGCGTGAATTCGGTGCCGAACCGAGTTCACGCTTTTTATCTTGCATAGAACTTTTACAGATACCGGAGTTGAGATAATTAACCGATTAATTATCCAGTGTGCATCACTCACTCGCGCTGCGGCTCTGAAATAAAAAAACTGCCCCTCACAATTGGGGCAGTTTTCCTTATTTAATCTTCTATTTTGCCAATAACTTTATCAGCCATTTCCATATAAATTTTTCCAATTGGATGTTCTGTCTCATATACTGACGGAGCAAAATTTTCTTCATCGATTTCCGGCTGTCCTAACGGGATATGGGCCAGAACTTCAGTCTGAAGTTCTTCAGCCAGTTTCGGTCCGCCGCCTTGCCCGAAGACATACTCTTTCTCTCCTGTCAATTTGCTTTCGAAATAAGCCATGTTTTCGACCACACCGAGAATTTCATGCTCTGTCTTAAGAGCCATGGCACCTGCACGGGCAGCAACGAAAGCTGCGGTTGCGTGAGGGGTTGTCACCACGATTTCCTTGGACTGCGGAAGCATAGAATGAATATCAAGTGCTACATCTCCTGTTCCAGGAGGAAGATCAAGGATTAAGTAGTCCAGATCATCCCACTCCACTTCGTTGAAAAAGTTGTTCAGCATTTTACCAAGCATCGGGCCGCGCCAAATAATCGGCGAGTTATCTTCCACAAAGAAGCCCATGGAAATAACCTGCACATCAAAACGCGTAACCGGATAAATACGCTGACCGACAACTTTTGGCCGTTCTTCAATCCCCATCATATCCGGCACACTGAAACCGTAAATATCCGCATCAATAATACCGACTTTTTTACCTTTCCTTGCAAGCGACGTCGCCAGGTTGACAGAAACTGTTGATTTCCCTACACCGCCTTTACCGCTCGTTACAGCGATAAACGTCGTGCGTTTATTGTCTAAAAGGGATTTTCCTTCCTCTTCTTCTGCTGCTGCTCCGCCATGTTTCGCAACTTCTTCGTCAGCAAGCTTTTCAAAGCGCAGGCCTACTGATTCGGCCCCTGCATTCTTAACTGCGTTTACAACTTCCTGCTGAAGCTGCATTTGCTCAGCTGTACCAGGCTGAGCGATCGCCAATTTCAAACTGACGAGGTTTTTTTTAATTTTAATTTCTTTAACAGCACCTATTTCAATTAAAGACTTTTGTAAATGAGGGTCTTTAACAGGCTCCAGAGCTTGTAACACTTGTTCTTCTGTTAACATGAAGACACCTTCCTTTATCTTATCGTATATGTATCCGATTTCCTCTACGGGGATATTATAACATATAAAAACCGTGGTCATGTTGATATAGATCACATCTAAAAGAGAAATGAGCCTTATTCAGGTAAAGGCTCATTATTTGTATACCTTAAAATACCTGTATAGATTGAAGCTGCGACTTTTTGCTGGTACTTTATGTCTCCAAGAAGCTCGGCCTCTACAGGATTTGAAAGGAAACCAACTTCAACAAGTGCACCGGGAATGGCTGCCTGCTGGATAAGGTAAACATTCTGTATAGGCTTTGCAAGCCGGGTGGTGTTTTCTAAATTTCTGACCAACTCATTCTGAACGTGCTTTGCAAGATTTTCGTTTCCTTCGATAGCTCTGTTATAAAACGTCTGTGCCCCGCTCCATCTTGCCTCTCCTATAGCATTCAAATGGATGCTGATAAATAAATCCGCCTCAGAACTGTTTATCCTGCGAACACGCTCTTTCAAATCTTCCACTTTCCGTGAACGGATTTTTTTTGTATCCGCAGAAGCAAGGTCTTTATCTTCCTCTCGGGTCATAATAACAAGAGCACCCGCTTCCTGCAGATAATCCCGAAGAATGAGGCTGATCTCCAGGCTTACATCCTTTTCAAGCAGCCCGCTTTTCGAAGTTGCTCCTCCGTCGACGCCTCCGTGACCAGGGTCAATTACAATCATCTTACCAGAAAGAGGCACGCCATAACCTGTAGAATCTTCCGTGGAAAAAAGTACAGGTATGATGACCAGTACAGCCGCCAAGGCCAGTGCCGCACCTAATAATAACCCCCACCATTTTTTCATATTTTCCCCCTCCCTGCCTGTAATATATATATGGGACAAGGGAAAAATTATGTTTAAAACCCGACTGCAGACTAATGCAATTTTAACTGGTACTTTTTCTTGCCTTCATCAAATCCTTTACGCCACCATTCATAGATATATCCAGTCGCTACTTCTTTATACACTTCGGCTTGTGCTTCATCCAGGTTCATCCACGCCGTAAATTGGGCTGCTGTATGCTCAATCTGCGCTGATATTTCTTCTGCACAGCGCTGCATCACTGTAAACTCCGATTCGCCAAAATATCCGAATCGGGCATACTCAGCACCTAACAAGTACGCATCGATACCAATATCAAGGCAAAAATCCTGTAAATACAGCTGTGAGACAGTTTCTTCTATTGAATGAGCAAAAAACCGGCGCTGAATATCTTTTTTCATCTCATTCACAGATAATGACCGGAGCATGCTCCGTTGATATTTCCACTGTTTCTGTTTGCGCTTTTCTCCTAGTGTGAAAATGACATTCATCGTTAATGCGGCTCCTTTACTAACTGATTCGTACCCTTAGTGTCCTTTTAATGGACTTTTTAATAAGGGCAAATATATGGTATAGGTGGGAGCAGAAAATTAAAATGATCAGGAATGGCTGCCTGGACCGCATTTTGTGTTAACAGCAGGATGTTTTTTACTGGATGCCCTCTTTATTTTTGTTATTTTAATGCTTGCACCGGGTGATTGTGTTTTCGTCTTCATTTATTTGTAAAAACTAATTGTCACATAATAGCCTGCATTTTTTTCGTAATTCACGTAAAATAGTTGGTGAATACCTTTTTTATAAGTTAAAGATTATTTTTGTATAGATGGGAGTCCTTCATTATGTACCGTAACCTGGAAGAATGCGTTAATGATTTGGAAAAGCACGGCCATTTAATCCGAATTACAGAGGAAGTGGATCCTCACCTTGAAATGGCTGCCATTCACTTAAAAGTATATGAAGCAGGCGGACCTGCGCTTTTGTTTGAAAATGTAAAAGGCTCTGAGTATCGGGCCGTATCAAACCTTTTCGGCACGGTTGAAAGAAGTAAGTTTATTTTCCGGAAAACCTGGGAGGGCGTCCAAAATGTGATGGCTGTCCGTAACGATCCGGTGAAAGCATTAAAACAGCCTATTAAAAATGTCTCTTCCGGCTTTTCGGCATTAAAAGCTCTTCCACAGCAAAAAAAGGGCGGCGGTCCCGTCTGTGCCCGTGAGATTAACATTTCCGATCTTCCGTTAATTAAACACTGGCCTGAGGACGGAGGTGCTTTCATCACATTGCCCCAAGTGTACTCAGAAGATCCGGACAAGCCCGGCATTATGAATTCCAATTTAGGAATGTACCGTGTGCAGCTCGACGGCAATGACTATAACCTGAATGAAGAGGCAGGGCTGCACTATCAGATTCACCGCGGCATTGGGGTGCATCAGCATAAAGCCACCAAAAAAGGAGAACCTTTAAAAGTAAGTATTTTTGTCGGCGGCCCTCCTGCCCATACTCTTTCAGCAGTTATGCCTCTTCCGGAAGGCCTGAGTGAAATGACGTTTGCAGGTTTACTTGCAGGGCGGCGCTTTCAATACAGCTACATTGACGGCTACTGCATCAGCCATGATGCGGACTTTGTGATTACGGGTGAGATTTATCCGGAAGACACAAAACCGGAAGGCCCTTTTGGTGACCATTTAGGGTATTACAGTTTAATTCATGACTTTCCAGTAATGAAAATCCATAAAGTATACGCAAAAGAAAAAGCCATATTGCCTTTTACTGTAGTCGGCCGGCCACCGCAGGAAGATACCTCGTTTGGAGCCATCATTCATGAACTCACTGGCGATGCTGTAAAACAGGAGATTCCGGGCGTACAGGAAGTTCATGCGGTGGATGCCGCTGGTGTGCATCCATTGCTGTTTGCAATTGGGAGCGAACGATATACACCGTTTGAGAAGGTGAAGCGGCCGCAGGAACTTTTGACTATCGCTAACCGTATTCTTGGGACAGGCCAGCTGAGCCTTGCCAAATATCTCTTTATTACCGCCGAACAGGAAGAACCGCTTGATACGCACTATGAACAGGACTTCCTGGCTTATATCCTTGAACGCCTGGACTTTCGCCGCGACCTTCACTTCCAGACGAATACAACAATTGATACGCTTGATTATTCCGGGGAAGGCCTGAATACCGGAAGTAAAGTAGTCATCGCAGCTTACGGGGATAAGAAGCGGGAATTATGTACCGCAGTCCCTGAGGAGTTAAACGGCCTCGAGACTTTTAAAAATCCAAAATTAGTCATGCCGGGGGTCGTTGCTGTTGAAGGACCGGAATTTAAAGATTACGGCACAGCTCAGAAAGAATTTAATATGTTCACGAACGAAATGGAAAAACGCGGGGACCTGGCTTCGTGCCCGATGATTATCGCCTGTGATGACAGCAGCTTTTTAAGTAAAACAATGAGCAATTTTCTATGGGCTGCTTTTACACGCAGTAACCCTTCCCATGATATATACGGGATCAGGAGCTATTATGAGAACAAGCACTGGGGATGCGACAATATGATTATTGACGCCCGCATTAAACCGCACCATGCGCCTCCATTAACGGCTGACGCCAAAGTGGAAAGAAACATTGAAAGGTTCTTCCGCTACGGAGCGAGCTTGGGCGAATTGGATATTTAAGCTTATATAAAAAGCTGGGCCAGACAATTTCCCTTGTCAGCCCAGCTTTTACTTATTTAATCTTAGATTTTTTATTTTTATTTTCCCAGCTCTCTATATTTTTCAACCCTTTAATACTGTCTTTGTAAAATACCGGATCAAGCCCGTTTTTGCTTTGCTGCTGGAAGTCTTTCAGTGCCTTGATCGCTATATGGGCAAGCAGAGCAACTGCAATGAGGTTTACGACTGCCATCGATCCCATAAACAGATCAGCCATTTCCCAGATGTTCTCTAAATCACTTGTCGCTCCAACCATAATCATTCCAAGGAAAGCGATGCGGAATAAAAGCAAATAAATTGGTTTTTCAGAGATAAACTCAATATTTGTTTCGCCGTAATAGTAGTTCCCTAATAACGAGCTGAAAGCAAAGAAGAAGATCGCTATTGTAATAAACCCGGTCGCCCAGTCACCCATATGGGCAGATAAAGCCGTCTGGGTTAACTGTATTCCTTCCATGTCCCCTACAGTGTAAACATCGGTAAGCAAAATAATAAAAGCGGTGGCACTGCATATAATTAATGTATCGATTAATACACTTAATGACTGTATAAGCCCCTGTTTAACCGGGTGGTTCACATAAACGGTTGCAGCTGCATTCGGCGCACTCCCCATCCCGGCTTCATTGGAGAATAATCCGCGCTGCACACCATTCATAATAGCGGCCCCGATCCCGCCTCCAACTACTTCCTGAATACCAAAAGCATTATTAATAATTAACGCAAATACAGCAGGGACTTCGGTAATATTTATTATTACGATAATAAGCGAGACAATAATATATGTAACAGCAAAAATAGGAACAATCACTTCTGCCACTACCGCAATGCGCCGGATACCGCCAAAAACGATAATTCCCATAATGGCTGCCATAACGGCTCCGACTACGATCGGATTGATGTTGTAGGCACCTACAAATGCATCTGATATCGTGTGCGTCTGCACGCTGTTAAAAATCAGCCCGAAACATAAGACGATAAGAACAGCAAACAACAGACCCATCCACCTGGACCCAAGGCCCTTCTCCATATAGTAGGCAGGCCCGCCCCTGAAACCGTCTTTGTCTTTCACCTTATAAATTTGAGCGAGCGTACTTTCAATAAACCCTGTCGCTGCACCTATTAACGCTACGATCCACATCCAGAAAATTGCCCCCGGTCCACCGACTGAAATAGCCAGCGCAACCCCGGCAAGGTTACCTGTCCCTACCCGTGCAGCCGTACTAATAGCAAAAGCCTGGAAAGGGGTTGTGCCCTTTCTTTCTTTAAAAGCGGTGCGGTCTGTCCCGCTCACCAGTTCTTTCACCATCGTAGGCAGCATGCGGAACTGGACAAAATTAGTTCTTATTGTTAAATACAGGCCTAATATAAGCAGGAAACCAATTAAAATATAAGTCCACAGCAAATCATTACCTGCAGCTACCATTTCTCCTATCCACGTGTCTTGCGAAAACCATTGATCCAAGCTACCACTCACCTTTCTAAAAATACGTTCAGCGTTTATTTCCCTCTCTGCAGGATTACAAACCTTTTATTTTACATATTTTCAAATCATACCCTGTCCCCGTTTCACAGAAATAATGAAAACAGGACGTCCTGCAGGACGCCCCGTATTTTCTGTTACCAGACTTATCAGTTTTTCATACGCTGGTTGTTTGAACTATTCGGTTGACTATTGTTTTTTAGAAGCACCTTCAGCCCTTGCCCCATATCGGAAGCTAACACATAATTCCTGTCAACAAACACGCCCCAGACGTTCCCCTGGTCAGGAGTATAACGCCCTATTTCCTGTGGGTTTGACGGATCTGTAATATCGACAGAGATCACTCCGCCTGAGTAGTAGGACAAGTAGAGAGTATTCCCGCGCACTTTAGGGTCATGGACAGTTTTAGCGAATGAGATAACAGGATCTGAGAAATCATATGTTAAATCTGTCTTAAATTCACTTAACAGTACCGGATTTGATTTATCTTTAATATCAAATATGCGGGTGTAACCGTAAGCACTCTCATATCCCTCACCGTGCGGGTTTGCGACTTCACGGGTTTCAATCAGGATGTTTCCACCTCTTGCAAGCGCTGCAGAGTGTGCTGCGCCTTTTTGATCATCAGCAAATTCTGTTCGGCCTAAGTATTCTGCGTTCTCAGGATCCCTAATATCAAAGATGACAGTCCCAAGATCCCACATCGACACATAGGCGTAGTGGCCATTGTTATCAGTAATGACACTGTGGTTAAACACCGGACGGGTATGGCCGTCAGGAGCATCCCAGTGATAGCCGTTAAAACTCTCATCTACTTCGGCCAACGTACGAGGGTCAAACTCCCACAGCTTCTCAGGGTTTGCAGGATCACTGACATCAATGATCTGAAAATCGCGTTCTTCTCCTGATGTATAGAAATCAGCATACGGGTTTGAAACAAGCATAAGGGCTTTGTTTCCTTGAGTCGTTAAGTATAATTCATGTGTTCCGGTTATGCGGCGGTCTAATTCATAAAAACCAAGCCTTTCCGGATTATACGGATCTGACACATCGTAAAGAAGCGCGCCTCCGATGCTGTCCGGTCGGCTTGAGTTATTTCTTGACGTCTGCTGAAGACTTACAACTGCCAGGTCGCCATTAAACTCCGGTGTATTTACTCTTTTGACAATGACTTTTTCCTGCCATGTATGAGGCACGTCATGAGCAATTTGCCCAATTTCCTTTGGATTTTCAGGGTCTTTTAAGTCAAAGATACGTACTCCGCCATTCGCTCCATTGGCGGTATGAGTGCCAAGATAAGCAAATCCTTTATGTGCATACACATCTGCTGTGTTATTCTGAACGCCATCGATTTCCTTAATTTGTTCTGCTGCTGCTTCATGCAGAAACTTCAGGTTTTTATCACCATTTTCTTCAGGGTCCCCCAGCATTTCCAGAGCATCATGGTCAAATGGGGCCCGGTCTTCTTTGTTAATCCCCTCAAAAGCATCATGAGCGAACCCGGCCGGTGCAACGGACGTTAACATAAGAGCTCCTGCAAGTACCGATGTCAGCAAAACTTTATTCCTTTTTTTCAAATTAAAACGCCTCCTTTTAAATGATGGGACAGTTACAGGAAAAAGTATATAGAACAAGCGGTTAATTCGCCACACGAAACATTCGGTAAATTCTGCAGTAATTCGAACATTCCACATACTATCTCCTTAATTTAAAACGCAATTTCATCGAAAAATGTCGAATACATATCGTTTGCTCTTTTGTATTATATAAATTTCAATAGATCACACTAATTTCCGCGCGCATCAACACTATATTCACATTAAAAATAGTAAAAATAGTTAAATTTGATATAAATTTTCAGGGCTACAGACTTATTATTTTCCCCCTCTCTTATTAACAGAAAAAACCGGCAGGATATATATCCTCGCCGGTCCTTTTAGTTAGAAACAAGCACAGCTTCAAGCACATACCGCTTAGGTGCAGCACCGATGAAATTAAACGGATAGCAGGTCGTGACAGTGAGTGTGGCTCTTGGACGGGGCACAATCACCGTCCGGTCGTCCGCATCTACAATTCTGACTCGCTTCACTTTGTATGTGAATTCCCCTGCAGACGTTGTGACGATAAGGAGATCCTTCTCTCCAACTTTTCCTAACTCTCTGAATACAGTGTCACGGTGGCCTGATAAGACGGAATTATCATTCTCACCCGGCAAGACACTTCCTGGATAATGCCCTACACCTTTTTCCAGTGTTTTATCGTCAGTCCCGTGGTAAACAGGAAAGGTGGCATTAAGCTTTGGGATAGTTAGATAAGCGAATTCTTCACCGGCGCCCGGCCGTTTTGTATACATTACATGTTCGGAATCCTTAACCTTCACGTCCTTTTTCTCCTTCGGCGCCGAAGAAGACAAGGCTGTTTTCATGCTGCCCTGAGAATTTGCCGTATCTATCTTTTCTTCTAAAATTGCTTCTTTCTTAGAAGGCATCCCGGAAACAGGCACCGGTTGTTCTTTTACACTTTCTGCTGCAGCAAGATATGAAGCCGGCTCACTGTATTTATATAAAAGATAACCCTTCAGAAACGTGTAAGCATTTGTAGTAGTAAACAATAGCCCCGCCACGATCAGCCCTGTAGAAAAAAGTAAGAGAAAGCAGTTCTTTATCTTCATACCGGATCCCCTTTTTTAGTTTTTATCCTGTCAGGCTGCTTTCCGCTTACGGATAATGGCACCACCGGTTCCCACCGCAAGAAGTCCCAATAACATATTTAAAGGCAGATTTGTGGCCGTATCCGGCAGTTTACCGCCTTTTTCAGTTTTATTAACCACAGGCTTAGCATCGCTGACTGGCTCTTTTTCTTTCAGTTCTTCCGTCACTGTCTGAAGTTCATCAGCAGTCTCTAAAAACACATCCGAATCGAACATGTCAGAGGTAAATAGAATGTCAGCAAGAAATTCTCCTTGTAAATTATATATTTCTATTAACAGATCGAAACCATTCAGCTGGGTTACCTTTATCAGTTCAGCTAAAGTCACCGGCTTCTTTTCCTCACCCTTTACAAAGAAAAATACCGCTTCAAGTTCCATAAGATTTAACAGTTCCTCATTGATTGCCAGAAGCTCAGCTATTTGTTCTGCCGAAAGTTCACTGGCAGTATCGAAATCCCCTAAAGCAATCAGTCTGTAAAACAGTTTGTCCAGCTTGTCTTCGAAATCCGGGTTATTGTCTATCACATATTCCAGATGCTCAAACAGCCTGATCAGCTCGTCTTCATCCAGCCCGATTTGTGCAAACAAATCCATTAAATCGCTGTAGTCTTCATCAAACTCCCACTCCTCATAATCCCAACTGTCCCATTCTTCATCATAGTAATAATCCCAGACATAAAAATCGAGGTCGTCATAAAACTTAATTTCTTCCAAAGTCACGCCGTATTCAGCCAAGAGGGTATGTAATTCTGCACGCGTGATCTCATAGTCAGCAAGAAGCTGTTCAATAAGTTCGTCTGTCAGTACGTCTCCCAGAAAATCCTTCAACTCTTCCACTGACTCGAAGTCTTTTACTTCCAGTCCCCATTCAAAATCAAGATACTCATCCAGTTCATCCTGCGACCAGCCAATCTCTTTTAAATAAACGGTTAATTCCTGGCTGTTCACAGAGGCTGAGGCCACGTGGGGTAAAAAAGAAAATAGCATAGCAGAAACAAATAGCATTAACAGCAAATAACATCTCATAACATCACCCTCCAATTTTTGGAACTTTTAACGCATGAAATGATTATATGCCCATTCCTAACCGTCAGCCACGTAAATATCTCCTATTTATTTATTAAGATATTTTATCTCCATATTCCTATATCTTTCTTCAATATCCTTTAATATAATTGATAGCCCATTTTATATTATTTGAATGAAAAAACTATATAAAAAACCTTCCTTGCCCTTGTCAGGCAAGAAAGGCTCCTTTGCTTTTTTATAAACTTACACTTTTTCTTCCCATTTTTCCTCTTCAAAGCTCTTCATCTGTTCTTCCACTTCCTTAGGATAAGCCGTCCGGAAATGATGATGGTCAGCTTCAATCACTTCAACCATTTTATCTATCATATCTTTCGGATCATACTGGTCGTCCAATATTTTTTCGGTTTCAGCAATTGATTCTTTGTGAGTGAAGTTCTCATCATCATTGAACCACTTCCATTTTTCCTCAAACATACGGTCATTAAAGCCAGTCTCAAACGGTCCTGGATTAATAGTGGCTACTTGGACTCCGAATTCTTCAAGTTCTGCCTTCATCGTCTTAGCGATTGATTCAATGGCATGCTTTGAAGAACCGTAAGCACCTAAGTAAGGCATTGCTACGACGCCGACAATTGAACTTAGAAAGATAATCTTGCCGCTTTTTTTATTCACAAATTTTCTGGCTGCAATCTGTGCATTCTCCAGCGTACTGAAGACATTTGTTTCATAAATAGCCCGCATTCTGTCTACTGGGATCTCAGAAATAGGTCCTCCCTCACCAATTGCCGCGTTGGCAACAAACACATCGTAATCATACTCTTCTATGAGCTCCTGATCTCTTTTATCAGTAATATCCAGTTTGATTACTTTCATTTCTACTCCTTCTCTCTCAGCTTCCTCACGCAGGCTTGTTACCTGGGAAATAATTTCTACGCCTGCAATCACTTTGTGCCCTTTTTTAGCCAGGCCCAGTGCTGTCCCTTTGCCTAAACCGCTTCCTGCTCCAGTTATAAAAATTGTTTTTGCCATCTTAAACCCTCCTTATAGTTACTAGTTGGCAGTTCCCATGGAGAATTTATCCAAAACCTCTTCTATGGCCTGTTTAAAGGCGTTGAGGGCCAGAGCTCCTTTCCTTGCACGCAAAAAGCCCCTTCTGCTATATAAAAGCAGAAAGAGCTTACTGTAGAAAAAGTTAAAATAATGTTTTATCAGTATGTAAATATGACAGGGTCCCGGCTCTCATTTACGGAAGAGAGCAAAAAGCTTATCCCAGTAGTGTCCTTTACGCTTTTTTATCGTTGTCTCTAAACGTTTATTAAAGTCATTTTGCAGGCGCCATTCTTTCTTTTGTTCTTCCCGGATTTGCTGCAATTCTTTTTGTAAAAATTCATTTTTTTCTTTTTCCTGCTCAAGCATGGTTTCATAATAACCGTGTTGCTGCTCAGTTAATTTTTCAATCTTTGAATTTGTTTTCTGCGCCGAATTACCAATTGTAGAGCTAATAACATGGTGGTCCTGCTGAAGTCTCGCCACCGTCGTTTTAAGCTGGTCCATATCGTTTCTGAGCTGCATATTGGTTTCACGTGCAGCTGCAAATTCACCCGCTAAAACGGTTAAGATCTCTTTTAACTGATTAGGGTCCTGAGGGAGCTCATCATATTGGGCGGATACAGTTACCTGTGTGTCATTCGACTGTTCCAATTTCTTTTTCTGCTGCTCGACAAGATCTTTAGCTGTATCGTCCAAAGGCCTATTCGTATCGCGCAGCGCTATAAGCGATTCGATATCAGATTGGACAAAAACCCGCCGGTCCCGTTCTTTAAAAAATTCATACCCATTCCGCTCAAGCACCTGACCGTATTTACGGACAGTCGGCGTTGCAATTCCTAACTCTTCCGCCACTTCCTTTGTCGTATAAGACCGCTCGTTTGGTTGTATATCGTGCCGCATATCGGACCTCCTCAAAAACTGTTCTGTATAGTATATCGCCGGGCGATACGGTGCGTTGCCGGAAACCAGGGTTAATTGTTCAGTGACCGCTTAAACAGCCGCTTTTTTATTTAGTCTTATGTCCCATTTTATCACGCATGCTTATACTTGTGTATGTCACTTGAGATGTAAATCGCTTTTGTAAATGAATTGTGATAATTATACGGAGGAAAAGAAATTTTTATTAAATTTATTTTTCTGCATCTGCAGCGCCGTGAGTGCCACCGTATCGCCATGCGATACGGTGGAGAAGTTTTTATTACGTGCAACATGTGCTTCGTATTCCCTCACTCCCTTCAGTCACGGGGGGCTTTAACTTTTTATCGATGTACCGCCTGAATTCATTTTGTATCGCCTTATAAGTCTGTATCGCTTAAAGCCTTAACACAACTATACCCGTTTTCACTTGCTTAATTCTGAGAACCAGGACGTATGAAGCGTTTTATTAGGCTAGTAAGGAAATTGCCGGCAGGATTAGTAGTATTAGATATAACTTTATTTTCAGGAAGTAAGTCATTTTTCTCTGGGCTTTCTGTTTCTTTATATCTTTCAGGGGAGGCGCGAAAATCTACAATATTTTGATAAAATGACTGGTCCTGCATGATTTCAAACATATTTATAGAAGGACGGTAATTCGCTTCAATAATCCAAAAATTTCCTCTTTTATCGATTCCTACATCCAAACCTATTTCTGTTCTTTTAGGAAAATACTTTTGTAGATACCGGGCAGTTTCAAAACCTAAGTTATCCAGTTTTTTTTGCAATTCGATCATTTTCACTTTATTCCTTAAATTGGACTTATTAATTGCCTCTTCAACAGTCAGTACTTGAACGCTGGCGTTAGTAACGAAGTACCCGGGAAAACTCACTTTGGCTGCTTTGCCTGTTACAAACCAGTCATTGGACCCTTTCTTCCGCTGGAGCATCACTCTGAAATCAAAGGGAGCCTCGTCAATTGTGGCTAAAGGGATGTACTGCTGAATGACCCGTTTCTTATTAGTTATCTGGTTAATGTAGTTTCGAGTGGGTACTTGTCCGTAAAAATGATTTACTTTTCTCCCGTAGTGAATATTATAATGATCGTCTCCAAGACTGTTTACTTTTAGAATCTTATACCCCAGCCTTCCGAAATTAGGTTTTATTACAACCGTTTCATGCCTCTTTAACATAGACCACAATGTGCCTTTTTTAAAGATTTGTGTTTCTGGAAGATAGTCAGCAAGCACTTTATTTTGTTTCATAAGTTTATATTTAGACCATTTGGATACTGAGACTTTCATAAGTAACCTCCTTTCTTATTAAGGCTCGTAAAACAAAGCTCTCCGACTCTTTAATCATTTGTTTTTTTTATTCCACTACTTTAAACGGAACGGGCAGTTCCCTGTCCGGTTTCCCTTTATAATTGATAGTCACCTCTTCACCGTGCGCAATATCACGCAGCGCAACAAAAGTAATACAGCTCTTTTCCCTGTTTAATATAAAAACCGCATTTGGTTTATATGAATGGTTGTATAGCGAACCGTATCCTAAAGCGACAGCTCCTTCTCTTCCCCATTGAAAGAAGTAATCGACAAGCACAGTATTTAAGATGGTACGCAATTCATTTTTAGGGATAATAATAACTGGAGTCTTTTCAATAAGCTCTCCTTTTTTAAACGTTTTTAAAGTAAAAACTCCGCGTCCTTTACCAGGACTTTGTTTAACCTCTACCATGCTTACCCCCTCCCTTTACTTCAACATATTCAAAAATATAACAGATGAAACGTCAATTACCTATTTATGCTGAGAGTCCAAACAATTAATAAACTTGGCTAATATAAATAAATTAACTTTAAAGAAAGGGAGGTAAAAATATGGGAACGAGAGCAAACGGCTGTGACTGCGCTGCATGGGATGAAATCCTTGTAGAGGGTAATCAATATAATGTGACAACTGAAGCAGGCGTTGCAGATGCTGAAAATAATGCGACGTATATTGGCACCAATGGAAACTTTCTAATCTTTGATCCGCCTGGGAAAGGCGAGGGTTTAATTTATTATTGCTGCACTCAAGTAACGTCAGTTCAGGAAGCACCTGGAGCGCCCACTGAATAAAAAACGCACTCTTATTTCCGACTTAAAAGGCTCTCAACCAAATACTGGTTGGGAGCCTTTTTAAAATTATTTAGAAAGTTGATGAGTGCGGATAATCTGAAGGAATTCCTGCATTTATAAAAACAGATTTAAAGTTTAAATACGGAACGATGCTGCTATTCACTGCGGTATCGAGGGATTACCTCGCTTTTCTCCAAATCCCCCAGAGAGGAATCACGTGCATAATCCAGCTCTTCGTCTCTGTGATATTGGGAGCGAGGCTGTTTACCCGATGATTTGTATCTTATTTGCACTTCTTCCATGTATTCCGGTGTTTCTTCTACCGGAGACGGGAGTTTCATGCTGGCAATCCATGTATCGAGCTTGTAGGTCCCTCTATCTACTATTTCACACAGGTGTTCAAGAGATTTGATAAGCTCATTTAAACAATCCAGTCCGTTCCTTAACATGACAAGACCTTTTTCTTTTGCTCTTTGCAGCGAGTGTTCCATTCTGTACTTATTTTCCTGGTGTTGAAATTCAATGAAACAGCTGCTGCGGTCCCAGTTATAGTTATAAACTTCAATTTTCAACCGTTTCATCACTTTCTTAAGCCTTCTTTCACAAATATACTGCTCTTTATGCGGAACCCATTTAAACATCCCATTCACCTTCCTTATTATGCTCGAGATTATACGCTTACCTTATGTAATAATACATTCTCTAAATTAGACACAATCCCTGTATTAATCGTTTTACAGTCATCGACTTATTTTTACAAGGGAAAAAGGAAAACCTTATCAATATATACCTGATAGCTCCTTTCCTACATCTGATTCAGGGAATAATAAGTATATTTTAACTTAATTTGTAAAATAATGTAGAAATATTTTTAGCAAAATCACAAGGTAATTTAAAATTCATGCTGACTTTAATCTTTTCCTTTAATTTATTATTAACTATAATATCTCTTTCGGCATATGCTTCAATAACCACTCTAATCTTGTCTCTAGTTAGAGCCTTAGCAGGGAGGGAACGGAAAACAATATTAGTTGTTCACCTAATAAAAAACCCTTTTTACATAAAGAGGTTCACAGCCCTTGCAATCGACAAACATTATCAGACCAAACATTAAGGCGGTGGCAGAAGTGACAGATGAACAGTTAAAACTGTTTACCGGAGCGTGGTTAGACGCAACAGGCAGTACCCTTTCTGCCAGTGCAGCAGCAGGAAATTTGGCAGGATTAAATGAAATAAATAACAAACTGACAGCAGTCGGTGAGGGTTTACAAGCGGCAGGAGCCCTAATCATTGGGACGGTTTCAGCCGATGATCCTTTAGACTTTGCCGGCAACTGGATAGATGGTGCCGGAGCAGCAACATCGTCTTTAGCAGCCTATTTGCAATATATTGATGAAGAAAATGGTGCAGACAATATTCGGCTCGACATATTAGGGGATTCCCTCCAATCAATGGGAGCCTCTATTAGTGCCTTATCTGATTATTCAACAGGTGAAACAGGCATAGCTGCCGGTAATGCGCTTCAAGGGTTAGGAGCCGGTTTAGAAGCCATTGGAGGGACGTATGAATTAAGAGAAAAAGAGGAAGCTCAGTTGTTAAATACGGTTGGTGCAGCCTTACAAGCAATCGGAGCCACCCTTAATGCAATTCTCGTTACGAGGGATATTCTTCTGGAAGTTAACTGCAGGTGGCGGTCCGTCCTTTACAAAAACAAAAAAGACTCCCAACCAAAATTGGTTGAGAGGCTTTGAAGTGTTGATAATTAACGCTTCGAGAACTGAGGAGCACGACGAGCTGCTTTAAGACCGTATTTCTTACGCTCTTTCATACGAGCGTCACGAGTCAGGAAGCCTGCTTTTTTGAGTGGTCCACGGAATTCCGGATCTGCTTCAAGCAATGCGCGTGCCACACCGTGACGGATCGCGCCTGCCTGGCCTGTGTATCCACCGCCGTCAACGTTAACAAGCACGTCATAAGTGCCTTCTGTTTGAGTTTCAGCTAATGGCTGTTTCACAATAACTTTTAATGTTTCAAGGTCAAAGTAGTCGTTGATGTCTCTTTTGTTGATCACGATTTTGCCATCTCCTGGTACGAGACGCACACGTGCAGTTGAGTTCTTACGACGACCTGTACCGTAGTATTGAACTTGTGCCAAGAAAATTCCCTCCTTCTATATTAACCGCGTAATTCGTAAGTTTCTGGCTTTTGCGCTGCGTGTGGATGCTCGCTTCCTGCGTATACGTTAAGTTTCTTAGCCATCTGACGGCCTAGAGAACCTTTTGGAAGCATTCCTTTTACTGCAAGCTCGATAAGTTGTGTCGGCTTACGGTCACGCATTTCTCCTGCACTCATTGATTTCAATGAACCAGGGTAACGGCTGTGACGGTAGTACATTTTGTCCTGAAGCTTGTTTCCTGTTAGATGAATCTTCTCCGCATTGATAATGATCACATGATCTCCTGTATCAACATGCGGCGTAAATGTCGGCTTGTTCTTGCCGCGAAGGATGCTGGCAACTTCTGATGCTAAGCGTCCAAGTGCTTTTCCTTCAGCGTCTACAACGTACCATTTACGCTCAACGTCTTGTGGCTTTGCCATATATGTTGTACGCAATTTATTTCCCTCCTAGTCAAACTGTCCAAAAAATATCCTACATTCCAACGTTCGATTCCGTACCCGGGGCTAGTGGGCATAAGAATACCATAGACCATCATATAATATATGAATGCCTGTGTCAATAAAAAATACACTAGGATTCGTTGTTATTGAAAATTTTTTATATGATCGTCCATTTTTTTCTGTTCATAGAACACTTGAGCTAAATACAACCCGCATGCCGGGGCCGTTTTTCCCGCCAGGGCCCTGTCTTCTGCGGCCAGAATCTCAGGTATTTCCCCGGGGTTCCGATCGCCCGCCCCTGCTTCAATTAAAGTCCCCGTAAGGACTCTTACCATCTGGTAGAGAAAGCCGCTTCCGGTAAACCGCAATGTCCAGTCATCTTTTTGTTTCGCAATATTAATCACGAATAGCGTTCTCACCTTATCGACCACATCCGTTTTAGGCGACGAAAAACTTGTATAGTTATGAGTGCCGGTCAGATAGGCTGCTGCCTCCTGCATTGCTTCTATATCCAGTTTTTTGGGGAGATGGTGGACATAGTGCCTCTCAAATACATTGCGTTCAGGCGCTGTATTGATTCGATAAATATACTCCTTCCCTAATGCCTCATACCGGGCATGGAATGAAGAGGGGACATACTGGCAGCTGTGAACGTGTATATCTTTCGGAAGAAGAGTGTTCAAAGCTTTTGGCCACCGGTCTTCCGGGATAGCCAGCGGTGAATCAAAATGCACCGGCTGTCTGATTCCGTGTACTCCTGAATCTGTCCGTCCTGAGGAAACTGATTTCCAGCCATCCGCTTTATGTATTTTTCCGAGCGCCTGCTCTATTTCTCCCTGGACAGAACGGTCATTCGGCTGACGCTGATACCCGTGAAATCCGGACCCGTCATAAGACAAGTGGGCTAAGATTCTTTGCATGCACACTCTCACCTCTATTCAAAAAATCGGAATATAACTGTCAGTACCGCAAAGGCAATAAATAAACTGAGCGCTCCTGTATCTAAAGGCTTCCATTTCAGCTGTCTGAATTTAGTCCTGCCTTCACCGCCGTTATACCCGCGTGCTTCCATAGCAACAGCCAGATCCTCCGCACGCTTAAATGACTGCACAAAGAGAGGGATCAGCACCGGTATTAAAGCTTTCAGCCTTTTCCATAAGGAACCTTCGGAAAAGTTAGCTCCCCGGGCCATCTGGGCTTTTACTATTTTTGCAGTTTCTCCGAGCAGCGTTGGAATAAACCTTAAAGCGATCGACATCATCAGCGCCAGTTCGTGAGTAGGAACATTCACCTTTTTTAACGGCTTCATAAGTGTTTCTATCCCGTCTGTTAAATCAATAGGAGTCGTAGTTAAAGTCAATAAAGAAGCCATAAGAATGAGCAGGAAAAGCCTTAAGGCAATCAGGCTTCCCTCGATAACCCCGCCGGAATAAATTGTCAGCAGCGGCCATTCCACCAGTACTGTCCCTTCCCTTGTCATAAAAAGATGCAATATGAAAGTAAAAAAGATAATAATTGCGATAAAGCGCATTCCTTTTATGAAATAGCCAAATGGTATTTTGGACATAGAAAAGGCTGTAAAAGTGAGAATTACTGCCATACCGAGAATAAACGGGTGGCGCGTTAAAAATAAAAAGACGATAAAAAGCAGAACGATAATCAGTTTAGAACGGGGATCCATTTTATGAATCACCGATTCTTTAGGAACATACTGGCCTATAATCACATTATCAAACACGGTCACTCACACCCCTTTTCCTAAGAAACCCCAGAACCTGGTCAACTGTTTCTTCGAGTGTAAATGCGGCAGTGCTTATGTCTTCGCCTGATTGTTCCCTCAGCATTGAAAGGAGCTTAACAGACTCGGGGACGGACAGCCCCATCGCTTCAAGTTCACCTGCTTTTGAAAAAACCTGGTGTGGGCGGCCCTGATCCTTAACAGTTCCTTTATCCATGAGAACTATTTCATCGGAATATCGGGCCGCATCCTCCATTTGGTGCGTCACAAGTATAATTGAGCGCTCCTTCTTTTCCTGGAACCAGTCGTAAAACAGTTCCATCATTTTAACCTGTCCCTCCGGATCAAGACCTGCGGTCGGCTCATCTAAAATGAGCAGTTTCGGATTAAGAGCCAGCACTCCCGCAATTGCTACTCTGCGCATCTGGCCGCCGCTCAAATCAAACGGGGAACGGTCAAACATGTCAGGATGAATACCTGCCAGCTCAAGATACTCCTTTGCCCTATTTTCAGCTTCAAGCTTAGTAAGGCCAAAATTTACCGGACCGTAGGCCACATCAGAAAGCACTGTTTCATGAAACAACTGATGTTCAGGAAACTGAAAAACTATGCTCGCATGCCTTCGCAGCTCATATAGATGCTTCTGTTTCGTCTCTGGACGAATCGTCCAGTCTCCTACCGTCACAGTACCGGATGAAGGCTTAATCAAGCCGTTTAAATGCTGGATAAACGTAGATTTACCTGATCCTGTATGGCCGATGACCGAGGTAAACCGGCCTTCAGGGATAGTTATATTCAACCCTTTGAGAGCTTCCTTTTCAAAGGGGGTGTTTTTCATATATTTATATGTGAGGTTGTCTGCTTTAATCTGCATAGCGCTTCCACCAACTCCTCTTCGGTTAACACGTTATCAGGCAATCGAACGTGATATTTGCGAAGTTCCTGAGCAACTTGCACCGCGAAAGGAGTCTTTAATTGAGCCTGGTGCAGAGCAGATTCATTTGTCAGGATGTCCTGCGGTGTGCCATCCTGCTCAATGCGGCCTTCTTTCAGGACGATAATACGGTCCGCTGATACCGCTTCTTTTACATCATGAGTAATTGTAACGATTGTCAGGTTCTCTTCTTCACGCAGCTTTTGTACGGTGGCTATCACTTCTTGCCGCCCCATGGGATCGAGCATGGAAGTGGCTTCATCCAGTACAATTATCCGCGGCCGCAGAGCCAAGGCTCCGGCTAAGGCGACCCGCTGTTTCTGGCCTCCTGACAGCCGGTGCGGCTCCTGTTTCTCCAGCCCCGATAAACCAAGACGGCTTATGCTTTCATAAACCCTCTTCTGCATCTCATCATAAGGCACCCCGGCGTTTTCAAGACCGAATGCTACGTCATCTTCCACTGTAGGGGCAACAAGCTGGTTATCAGGGTTTTGAAAAACCATACCTACCTGCCTGCGTATAAAAGGGTGCTGACCGGGATCGTTCGTTAGACGGCCGCATGCCATGACTTCCCCTTCTTCAGGCACGTGCAGCGCATTGAAGAACTTAGCCAAAGTGGACTTGCCAGAGCCGTTATGGCCTAACACCGCCAGCCATTCCCCGCTTTTAACTTCGAGAGAGAGATCTTTTAATACGTAAGGAGCATGCTCGTGATACCGGAAACTTAGTCCTTTTACTTTAATATCATAAGTCATACAAAGGCTCCTCTCATGATGGTCGCAAGGCTGCGGATTGTTTAATTACCGGGCTGCACACTAATCCCGCCGTAATACAGCAAAACTTCGATCCTGAGAAATAAACTTACAGGGTGCCTTGACTTATCTCCCACTTGGAGAAAGCCGGTTGCAGGACAATCGGGTACAAAAAAAGGGCACAGACCAGCATCTGTTTCCAGACGCGGTGTCCCGCCCTTTGAAGAATCAATGCGTCATGAGTTATACAAGCTCAATGATAGCCATTTCTGCACCGTCTCCACGGCGAGGTCCAAGCTTAAGAACTCGTGTATAACCGCCTTGACGATCTTCGTAGCGCTTAGCTACATCATCAAATAGTTTTTGAATTGCATCTTGTCCAGTTTCTTCATCTGCAATTTCATTACGTACATAAGCAGCTACTTGACGACGAGCATGTAAGTCACCACGTTTACCTAACGTGATCATCTTTTCAACGATTGAACGAAGCTCTTTCGCTTTCGGTTCTGTCGTTTCAATGCGTTCGTTAATAATTAAATCAGTCGTTAAGTCACGGAATAGTGCTTTACGGGCACTGCTGTCACGACCTAATTTTCTGTATCCCATGTTAGTCCCTCCTTCTCTGATGAATCTCTATTCTCAGCCCGATCTGACTGGCAGACCGTAACCGGAACAGAATTATTCTTCATCTCGAAGACCAAGATTGAGTTCTTGCAGTTTTTCCTGTACCTCTTCAAGTGACTTTCGTCCAAGGTTACGAACTTTCATCATGTCTTCTTCTGATTTTTGTGTCAGTTCCTGTACTGTATTAATTCCCGCACGCTTTAAGCAGTTGTAGGAACGTACAGACAAGTCTAACTCTTCTATCGTCATTTCGAGGACTTTTTCTTTTTGATCCTCTTCTTTTTCAACCATAATCTCGGCATGCTGTGCCTGATCGGTTAAACCGACGAAAATGTTCAAATGCTCAGTAAGAATCTTTGCTCCAAGGGAGACAGCTTCTTCAGGACGAATACTGCCGTCAGTCCAAACATCCAGTGTCAGCTTATCAAAGTTTGTAATCTGACCTACACGTGTGTTTTCAACTTGGAAGTTCACACGGGAAACTGGTGTAAAGATGGAATCCACAGGGATTACCCCAATTGGCAAATCATCTGAATTATTGTTTTCTGCCGGCACATATCCCCGGCCTCTGGCTGCTGTAATTTTCATTTGGAATTGAGCACCCTTAGAAAGAGTAGCGATATGCAGATCCGGGTTTAAAACCTCCACATCACTGTCATGCATAAGATCAGCTGCAGTGACGACCCCTTCACCTTGAGCATCAATTTCCAAAGTCTTCTCTTCATCCGAGTAAATTTTCAGTGCCAGTTTTTTTAGATTGAGCACGATTGTTGTGACGTCTTCAACGACACCTTCAATCGTAGAAAATTCATGAAGTACTCCGTTAAACTGGACGCTTGTTACAGCAGAACCAGGTAAAGACGAAAGTAGGATTCTGCGGAGGGAATTTCCAAGCGTTGTTCCGTATCCGCGCTCAAGAGGTTCTACGACAAATTTACCGTACGTAGCATCGTCGCTTAATTCAACCACTTCAATTTTCGGCTTTTCTATCTCGATCATTAAACAAACCCTCCTTCAAAACGTCGAAACCCCGGTTGTGAAATAGGCACAACCGGAATCCCTCATTGGGCACACCTAGACCTGTCACGAACCGTCAATATATTTCCGTATCCATAGCGGACATTGGCTCTTACACCATTATTGACAAGGGTATGGAAATTCATACCTCTGCTGCGACTATACTCTACGACGTTTTGGTGGACGGCAGCCGTTATGAGGAACCGGTGTGACGTCTTTAATCATGTTCACTTCAAGACCTGTAGCTTGAAGGGAACGAATAGCAGCTTCACGTCCGGCACCAGGGCCTTTTACTGAAACTTCTACAGACTTCATGCCATGCTCCATCGCTGCTTTTGCTGCAGTTTCAGCAGCAGTCTGAGCTGCGAAAGGAGTAGACTTACGTGAACCTTTAAAGCCTAAAGCTCCGGCACTTGCCCAAGAAATGGCATTCCCTTGAGGGTCTGTGATCGTAACAATCGTATTATTGAAAGTTGAACGAATGTGCGCAACTCCGGACTCTATATTTTTACGTTGACGACGCTTTGCACGAGTCGTTTTTGGTTTAGCCATAATCGAACATGACCTCCTTTACTTATTTTTTCTTATTAGCAACCGTACGACGAGGTCCTTTTCGTGTACGTGCATTGTTCTTTGTTTTCTGTCCTCGGACAGGCAATCCACGGCGATGACGGATACCGCGGTATGATCCGATTTCGATCAAACGCTTAATATCAAGAGAAACTTCACGGCGAAGATCCCCTTCTACTTTAATCCCGTCAACAACTTCACGGATTTTACCTAATTCATCTTCAGTTAAATCACGGACGCGTGTGTCTTCAGATACACCCGCATCTTTGAGAACCTGGCTAGCTCTGGACTTGCCGATTCCGAAAATGTACGTGAGAGAGACGACAACCCGCTTATCACGAGGAATGTCGACACCAGCAATACGTGCCATGCTTTTACACCTCCTGTGGTTTTACCCTTGCTTTTGTTTGTGTTTAGGATTTTCGCAAATTACCATGACGGTACCTTTTCGGCGAATAACTTTGCATTTTTCGCAAATTGGTTTCACTGATGGTCTTACCTTCATGTTTTCTACCTCCTTATAATGCGGAGTGACTGTCATAACCTGTCAGTTTATTTATAACGATACGTGATACGACCACGAGTCAGATCATACGGAGATAATTCTACAGTAACCTTGTCTCCAGGTAAAATACGAATGAAGTGCATACGGATTTTTCCTGAGACATGGGCAAGAATTTTGTGCCCGTTTTCCAGCTCTACGCGAAACATAGCGTTTGGAAGCGGCTCTATGACCGTTCCTTCTACTTCAATTACATCTTCTTTGGCCATGAATTTACTCTCCTTCCTTCAGTAAATTATCATCAATATATGTTGAAATTGCAAACCGCAATTTGGCATTGGTTACACGGCCCGTTTCAACAATGCTATTCTTCACTTCAGGAGCAATGATGTTTACTCTCTCGATGTGCTGAATGTTTTTCTTTTTTGCACGGTCAACTTTTCTTTTATCCCCGTCAGCAATCCGTACAAAACGTTCATCCAGAACTTCAATAATGAAAGCAAATTGATCTTTGTCCCTTCCATTCAGAACTCTCACAAGTTCTCCAACTTGTGGAATCGATTCAGGATCTTTCATTTGTTGACCACCTTTATCCCTTATGCGGGGCTTTTGTCAATATTTCATATCCTGTGTCGACAATAGCGATTGTGTGTTCAAAATGGGCACACATTTCCCCATCCGTGGTAACGACGGTCCAGTTATCTTTCAATGTTCGGACATGACGCCTGCCCGCATTAACCATCGGTTCGATAGCCAGAACCATTCCTTCTTTCAGTCTCGGCCCTTTCCCGGGCGGACCAAAATGGGGGATTTGCGGGTCTTCATGGAGACTTTGACCAACCCCGTGACCGACATACTCTCTCACAATGGAAAAACCATGTGCTTCTGCATACGTTTGAATCGCATGAGAAATGTTTGACAGTCTTGCACCAGGTTGAGCTTCAGCAAGTCCTTTATAGAGTGACTCTTCGGTGACTTCGAGGAGCTTGCCAGTCTTTTCATTGATTGTTCCCACCGGATACGTCCAGGCGGAATCACCGTGGTAGCCCTGGTAGTCGGCGCCGATATCAATACTGATAATGTCGCCGTTTTTCAGAGCCCGGTCTCCCGGAATTCCGTGTACCAATTGATCATTTACTGAAGCACAGATGCTGCCAGTAAATCCATTATAGCCTTTAAAAGATGGAATCGCATCATTGTTTCGAATGAAAGTGTCTGCGATGTGGTCCAGTTCCTTCGTCGTGATCCCAGGTTCAATGTGTTTTTGAAGCTCCTGATGAGTCAAAGCTACGATTTCTCCTGCATGACGCATGATATCAAGCTCTCGCGGAGTCTTACAAATGATCATTGATTGCTTCCTTTCAGAAGCTGATCAATATCTTCAAAAACGTCTTGGATGTCTTTCTGGCCGTTAATGTTACGAAGGTAGCCTTTTTCACTGTAAAAGTCAACTAGCGGCTGTGTTTGCTCCAAATTGACTTCTAAACGTTTTTCAACCGTTTCAGGCTTGTCATCATCCCGTTGAATCAAGTCACTTCCGTCTTTATCACATTTACCCTGTACCTTGGGAGGATTAAAGATCTCATGGTAAGCTGTTCCGCAATCAGGGCAGATCCAGCGACCAGTCAGACGTTTGAAAAGATCCTCTTTTGGTACTTTGATATATAAAACATGATCCAATTGACGATCAAGTTCATTTAAAATTTCTTCCAGCGCTGATGCCTGGGCGACAGTACGAGGAAAGCCGTCAAGTAAAAAACCATCCTTGCAGTCATCTTTGCTTAAACGCTCTTTCACAATTCCGACCGTCACTTCGTCTGGCACAAGGTTTCCCTCATCCATAAAAGCTTTGGCCTTAAGGCCTAATTCTGTTCCATTTTTAATAGCTGCACGGAACATATCTCCGGTTGAAATGTGGGGAACGCCATATTTATCAACGATTTTATCTGCTTGAGTACCTTTTCCTGCACCTGGAAGTCCCATTAAGATTAGATTCATTGTAATCCCTCCACCGTTTTAACCTACGATCGAAGGCAAAGGGAGATTGCCTCCCTTATTATTTAATAAAGCCTTTGTAGGATCGTTTAATTAATTGACTCTCAATTTGTTTCATCGTGTCCAGTGCCACACCAACAACGATCAATAAACCGGTGCCTCCTATTTGAACAGCTGGAGGTAGTCCAGCCACTTCTGTAAAGAAGACTGGTATGGTTGATACTGTTGCCAGGAACAGAGCTCCGACGAATGTCAAACGATAAAGGATTCGAGTAATATATACTTGTGTTGTCTTACCGGGACGAATTCCAGGAATGTAACCACCCTGTTTTTTAAGGTTATCCGCCATTTGCTCAGGGTTAACCTGAACGAATGTATAGAAATACGTAAACCCGATGATTAACGCCGCGTAAACAACAAGTCCAAACGGCTGCGTGTAATCAAAGTTACGAGTAACCCAACCAGCTATCGCACTCTCATCTCCGAAGAATCCTGCCACTGTGGGCGGGAAAATAAACAGAGACATCGCAAAGATAACTGGAATAACCCCGGCTGAGTTCACCTTTAACGGCAAGTGAGTCGATTGACCCCCCTGCGGCTTCCCAGCAACCAATCGCTTGGCGTATTGAACAGGAATCTTTCTAAGGGCCTGTTGTACAAAAATAACTCCGACGACGATCGCTAAAAGTGCCAAGAGAAGTAACAATACGGTTACGATGTTAATAAACAAGGCATCTCCTGCGTCTTCGAATTGAGTTACATAAATTTGATTAACTCCATTCGGAATCCCAGCAGCAATCCCGGCAAAAATCATAATCGATATCCCGTTACCGACTCCGTTTGCTGTTACCTGTTCACCCAACCAGAGCAGAAAGGCTGTTCCTGCGGTTAAAGTCAAAGCAATCAGCAAATAAGTAGTCATGGACGGGTTAGGTACAAGACCTTCAAAAATGTTATTGAAACCAATAGACATTCCTAAGGCTTGAATAAACGCGATTACAATCGTTCCGTATCTTGTTACTTGGGCCAGCTTTTTACGACCTGCTTCGCCTTGTTTCGACCACTCAGCGAACTTAGGGACTACATCCATCCGCAACAACTGAACGATAATGGATGCAGTAATGTACGGCATAATCCCTGTCGCAAAAATAGAGAAGTTTTCAAGTGCTCCTCCGCCAAAGGTATTCAGAAAACCAAAGGCGTTCATTTCTCCACCAAAATCCAATATATCAGCGTTCACTCCCGGAGCCGGGATATGGGCACCGATACGGAAGACGATTAACATCGCTAAGGTGAATAATATTTTGTTTCGTAAATCACCAACACGAAAAATATTGGAGATTGTCTGGAACATTAAATCACCTCAGTCGTTCCGCCAGCGGCTTCAATCGCTTCCTTTGAAGATCCTGAGAATTTATGAGCTTTTACTGTAAGCTTACGGTCAAGAGTCCCGTTGCCGAGAATCTTAATTCCGTCTTTTTCGTTCTTAACTACACCTGATTCTACAAGTAGTTCAGGTGTAACTTCTGTACCCTCATCGAAACGGTTTAGCGTTTCAAGGTTTACGATGGCGTAAGTTGTACGGTTAGGGTTTTTGAATCCGCGTTTTGGCAAACGGCGGAAAATAGGCATTTGTCCACCTTCAAAACCTGGTCGTACTCCTCCACCAGAACGGGCGTTTTGACCTTTGTGGCCTTTACCGGCAGTTTTACCATTACCAGTGGCAATACCGCGGCCTTTACGCTTGCGTTCTTTACGTGATCCTTCAGAAGGTTGTAATTCGTGAAGTTGCATGTTGACACCTCCTCAACTGTTTATCAATTAAGCTTCGATTTCTTTCACACTGATAAGGTGGGAAACTTTGTTTACCATTCCTCGCATTGCTTCGTTATCCTCTTGCACGACAGTGTGATTGACTTTACGAAGACCTAAAGTCTTCACAGTCACACGCTGATCTTCAGGGCGTCCGATCAGGCTTCGTTTGAGGGTAATTTCTAGTTTTTTTGCCATGCCAAAATCCCTCCTTAACCTAGCAACTCTTCTACAGATTTGCCGCGTAGTTTTGCAACATCTTCTGGACTCTTCAAGCTTTCAAGCCCTTGAATTGTCGCACGTACCATGTTAATAGGGTTATTTGACCCTAAGGATTTAGACAGAATGTCACCTACACCAGCTAACTCAAGTACCGCACGGACAGGTCCGCCTGCGATAACTCCGGTACCTTCAGAGGCCGGCTTAAGCAGCACACTGCCTGCACCAAACTCACCAGTGATCTGGTGGGGAATTGTAGTTCCTTGAATTGGTACGCGAATTAAGTTTTTCTTACCGTCTTCGATAGCTTTTCGAATAGCTTCAGGCACTTCCAATGCTTTACCCATTCCAAAACCAACGTGTCCGTTTTTATCTCCAACGACAACGAGTGCGGCGAAGCGGAAACGACGTCCACCTTTAACAACCTTCGCTACACGGTTGACCGTTACGACTCTTTCTTCAATTTCCAATTTAGTTGGATCGATACGCAATGTATTTCCCTCCTTTTAGCCTTGATTAAAACTTAAGACCTGCTTCACGTGCAGCGTCTGCAAGTTCTTGTACACGACCGTGGTAGAGGTAACCGCCACGATCAAATACTACGGATTCATGACCTTTTTCAAGGGCACGCTTTGCTACAAGTTCGCCAACTTGACGAGCTGCGTCTTTGTTCCCGCCGTTTTCAATGTTGAGTTCTTTATCTAAGCTTGAAGCACCTGCTACAGTAACGCCTGCTACGTCATCAATGAGCTGTGCGTAAATGTGCTTATTAGAACGGAAAACATTTAAGCGGGGACGTTCGGCAGTTCCAGTGATCGAACGACGAACGTGGGCGTGTCTTTTCTTACGTACCGCGTTCTTGTCAGTCTTCGAGATCATTGAACGTCATTCCTTTCTTTCCGTTATTAGGGATTACTTCCCTGTCTTACCTTCCTTACGTCGTACATATTCGCCTGCATAACGAACACCTTTTCCTTTGTAAGGTTCAGGTCTTCTTGTAGAACGAATATTTGAGGCAAGTGCTCCAACACGTTCTTTATCGATACCTTTAACGATAATTTCTGTATTAGAAGGTACTTCAATTTCAAGTCCGTTATCTGCTACAAACTCTACAGGGTGAGAAAGACCTACGTTTAAGACTACTTTGTTTCCAGTCTTTTGCGCACGGTAACCAACCCCTACAAGTTCAAGCTTCTTTTCAAAGCCTTTCGTTACGCCTTCAATCATGTTGTTGATCATGCTGCGTGTTGTGCCATGAAGGGAACGGTGCTCTTTATGATCAGAAGGACGCGCAACAGTGATCGTGTTGTCTTCCTGTTTCACGATCATATCGTGGTGAATTTCGCGCTGAAGTTCACCTTTTGGTCCTTTTACAGTAATTGTTGTATTGTCGATTTTCACTTCTACTCCGGAAGGAACCTCAACTGGTTTTAAACCAACTCGAGACATGCCTTACACCTCCATTCTGTTACGTACTTTATTACCAAACGTAAGCGAGTACTTCTCCGCCTACTTTTTGTTGACGAGCTTCTTTATCAGTGATAACGCCTGTTGATGAAGAAATAATCGCGATTCCCAGTCCACCAAGTACTCGTGGCAGTTCATCTGACTTAGCATAAACGCGTAAGCCCGGCTTACTGATTTTCTTAAGTCCGGTGATAACTTTTTCGTTATTGGCACCATACTTAAGGAAAATACGAAGGATACCTTGTTTGCTATCCTCAATGTATTCATAATCGCGAATGAAACCTTCGCGCTTTAAAATGTCAGCAACTTCTCGCTTAATTGTTGAAGCTGGAAGCTCCAAACTTGTGTGTCGAACTGTATTCGCATTGCGAATGCGAGTTAGCATATCAGCAATTGGATCTGTCATGACCATCGTATTTACCTCCTTCCCTAAACGGAATTACCAGCTAGCTTTTTTAACGCCCGGAATTTGACCTTTATATGCAAGTTCCCGGAAGCAGATACGGCAAAGTTTAAATTTGCGAATGACACTGTGAGGGCGTCCACAACGTTCGCAACGTGTGTATTCCTGTACATTAAACTTTTTAGTACGCTTCTGTTTTGCGATCATCGATTTTTTCGCCAAGGTCTTCACTCCTCTCTTTGGCAAACTTGTTATTTTTGAAACGGCATGCCCATCTGAGTGAGAAGTTCGCGTGCTTCTTCGTCAGTATTAGCCGTAGTGACAATTACGATATCCATACCGCGAACTTTATCTACTTTGTCATACTCGATTTCTGGGAAAATCAATTGCTCTTTAACTCCCAAAGTATAGTTTCCACGTCCGTCAAATGCTTTTTTAGAAACACCGCGGAAGTCACGTACACGCGGAAGGGAAACAGCGATTAGCTTATCCAGGAATTCATACATACGCTCACCGCGCAGTGTAACCTTGGCACCGATCGGCATACCTTCACGAAGTTTGAATCCGGCGATGGATTTCTTGGCTTTCGTGATTAACGGCTTTTGACCAGTAATCAGTGTGAGTTCCTCAACAGCTTTATCAAGAACTTTAGAGTTCTGTACTGCATCACCGACACCCATGTTTACAACGATCTTTTCTACACGTGGTACTTCCATAACGGAAGAGTAGTTAAATTTCTCTGTTAAAGCAGGAGTGATATCCTGATTGAACTTTTCTTTCAAACGACTCATTGAGTTGACCTCCTTTCAGCCACTGGCGCTTACTTATCTAAAGACTCGCCAGATTTTTTCGCGATTCTAACTTTCTTTCCATTTTCTTCTTTATATCCAACGCGTGTTGGTTCACCCGTTTTTGGATCAATTGGCATCACGTTTGAGACGTGGACAGGCGCTTCTTGATTCAAAATACCACCTTGTGGATTTGATTGGGACGGCTTAGCATGTTTTTTTACCATATTTACGCCTTCCACAAGCACACGGTTTTGGTTCGGGTATGCTTCAAGAATTTTACCTTCTTTGCCTTTGTCTTTTCCAGAGATGACTTTGACGTTATCTCCTTGCTTGACGTGCAATTTCGGTTGAGACATGAGGGCACCTCCTCTTAAGACGAATATTTCCGTTCATATGATTTATCATTAAAGAACTTCAGGAGCTAAAGAAACGATCTTCATAAATTGATTCTCACGTAATTCACGTGCAACCGGTCCGAAGATACGTGTTCCTCGCGGGCTCTTATCGTCACGGACGATCACCGCTGCGTTTTCGTCAAACTTAATGTAAGATCCGTCTTGACGGCGAGCACCGCTCTTTGAACGAACGATTACCGCACGGACAACTTCACCCTTCTTGACAACGCCACCAGGTGTTGCTTGCTTTACAGAACAGACAATTACGTCTCCAATGTTAGCTACTTTACGTCCGGATCCTCCAAGAACTTTAATACATTGCACTTCACGTGCTCCTGAGTTATCGGCAACTTTTAATCGGCTTTCTTGCTGAATCATTGACTTCTTTACCTCCCTTCAGGTAAGCAAAACATAAACTTTTAAGTTAAACGATGATAGATTCCTCTACGATTTCTACGAGACGGAAACGCTTATCCTTGGATAAAGGCTTAGTTTCCATGATTCGTACAACATCACCATTTTTGGCGGAGTTATTTTCATCATGCGCTTTTAACTTTTTAGAGTATTTTACACGCTTTCCATAGAGCGAGTGCATTTTATACGTTTCTACAACAACTGTGATGGTTTTGTCCATCTTGTCAGATGTTACGCGACCAACATAGCTTTTGCGGTTGTTACGTTCTTCCACTGTGCAAACCTCCTCTCAGGACTATTCGTTCGTGATACCGAGTTCTCGTTCACGTAAAACTGTTTTTGCACGGGCAATTGATTTTTTCACTTCGCGAATACGGGCTGGATTATCAAGCTGTCCAGTCGCAAGCTGAAAGCGAAGGTTAAATAGTTCTTCTTTCAAAGACTTGGATTTTTGTTCGATTTCTGCAGTGGTAAGGTTGCGAATCTCATTAGCTCTCATTTGCGTCACCACCCACTTCTTCACGTTTTACAAATTTAGTTTTAATCGGCAGCTTGTGAGAAGCAAGACGTAGTGCTTCACGAGCTACTTCTTCGGATACCCCAGCTATTTCAAACATAATTTTCCCTGGCTTAACAACTGCCACCCAGCCTTCAGGCGCCCCTTTACCGGAACCCATTCGAACTTCTAAAGGTTTTGATGTATAAGGCTTATCCGGGAAAATTTTAATCCATACTTTACCTCCACGCTTCATATAACGTGTCATGGCAATACGTGCAGATTCAATTTGTCGGTTAGTGATCCAGGAAGCTTCAAGAGCTTGCAAACCATATTCACCGAATGTTACTTCTTTTCCGCCTTTCGCACGGCCGCGCATTTTCCCACGGTGTTCACGACGGAATTTAACACGTTTAGGCATTAGCATGATTAATTTCCTCCTTCCTCTTCATTCGTTCCTTTCGTTGGAAGGACCTCACCTTTGTAAATCCACACTTTAACACCGAGCTTACCGTAAGTTGTATCTGCTTCTGCAGTTCCGTACGCTATGTCAGCTCTTAAAGTGTGTAGAGGAACAGTTCCTTCGCTGTATGATTCAGAACGAGCAATATCGGCACCGCCAAGACGACCAGAAACTTCTGTTCTAATCCCAAGTGCGCCTGCACGCATCGTACGTTGAATAGATTGTTTCATCGCACGACGGAATGAAATACGATTTTCTAATTGACGAGCAATGTTTTCAGCAACAAGTCTGGAATCAAGATCTGGTTTCTTGACTTCATTGATGTTGATGTGTACACGCTTGCCGGTTAATTGATTTAGAGCTTTACGTAATGCTTCTACTTCAGAACCACCTTTACCGATAACCATTCCTGGCTTGGCAGTGTAAATCGTTACGTTCACACGGTTAGCCGCGCGCTCGATTTCAATGGTGGAGATTGAAGCTTCACTAAGACGCTTCTCCAGGTATTCACGAATTTTGATATCTTCGTGAAGCAGGTCAGCATAATCTTTATCAGCGTACCATTTTGACTCCCAGTCGCGAATAACGCCGACACGAAGTCCATTAGGATTTACTTTTTGACCCACACTTATCCCTCCTTCTTTTCTGTAAGAACGACCGTTATATGGCTCGTACGTTTGTTGATCCGGCTCGCACGTCCCATTGCACGTGGGCGGAATCTTTTTAGTGTAATACCTTCATCTACATATGCCTGGCTGACAACTAAATTGTCAGGTTCCATTTCATAGTTATGCTCTGCGTTCGCAATGGCTGAGTTTAGAAGCTTCTCGATTACAGGAGATGCTTTTTTTGGTGTCAGACGTAAAATAGAGATTGCTTCACCAATTTCTTTACCACGAATTAAGTCTGCGACTAAGCGAACTTTGCGAGGAGCAATACGCACTTGTTTTGCAACTGCTTTTGCTTCCATGAATAGTACCTCCCCTCTTTATTAACGTCGTGTTTTCTTATCGTCTGAAGCATGGCCTTTGTACGTTCTGCTTGGTGCAAACTCACCAAGTTTGTGTCCTACCATATCTTCTGAAATATATACTGGTACATGCTTACGTCCGTCATATACCGCGATTGTGTGACCAATGAATTGTGGGAAAATTGTTGAACGACGGGACCAAGTCTTAATGACTCGCTTGTTGTCATCATCCATCGCTTCTACTTTCTTCATTAAATGATCATCGACAAAAGGTCCTTTTTTCAAGCTGCGACCCATAATGGTACCTCCCTTCGTGATTGACCTACGGTTCCACCTGAGAACCGTAGAACAACCCCGTTATTTTTTGCGACGACGCACAATATATTTATCCGTGTCTTTGTTTTTCTTACGAGTCTTATATCCAAGAGTTGGTTTACCCCATGGAGACATCGGTGATTTAAGACCGATTGGCGCACGTCCTTCACCACCACCGTGAGGGTGATCTACAGGGTTCATAACAGAACCGCGGACTGTAGGGCGCTTGCCTAACCAGCGTGAGCGGCCGGCTTTACCGATGTTTACAAGCTCATGTTCTACGTTTCCAACCTGGCCGACTGTCGCACGGCAAGTTGCAAGAATCAGACGAGTTTCACCTGAACGGAGTCTTACAAGAACATAGTCTCCTTCTTTACCTAGAACCTGTGCTTCAGCTCCTGCAGAACGGACAAGCTGTCCGCCTTTTCCTGGACGAAGCTCAATGTTGTGGATAACAGTACCAACTGGAATATCTCTTAATTGAAGAGCATTACCAACTTTGATGTCGGCATCTTTTCCAGACATGATTTCCATACCAACTTTAAGATTTTTAGGAGCAAGGATATAACGCTTTTCTCCATCTGCATAGTTGATAAGTGCGATGTTTGCAGAACGGTTTGGATCGTATTCGATCGTAGCAACGCGCCCTGGAATTCCATCTTTGTCACGCTTAAAGTCAATAATTCGGTATTGACGCTTGTGACCGCCGCCTTGGTGGCGAACTGTTAATCTGCCTTGGTTATTTCGACCGCCGCGCTTGTGTAATGGAGCTAGTAATGATTTTTCCGGCTTATCTGTTGTCAGGTCCTGAAAATCAAGAGTAGTCATTCCGCGACGACCGTTAGTGGTCGGTTTGTACTTTTTAATAGCCATCAGAGTTTCCCTCCTTCTCTATAGATTATTGTTTACGCACCTTCAAAGAATTCTAGTTCTTTGCTGTCCGCTGAAAGTTCAACAATGGCTTTTTTGCGCTTGCGAGTATAGCCTGTATAACGTCCGAAACGCTTAAACTTCCCTTTGTAGTTCATCGTATTTACGTTAACTACTGTTACGCCGAAAATTTCTTCCACAGCGTCTTTGATCTGTGATTTATTCGCACGAGGATCTACCTCAAACGTATATTTCTTGTCAACCATTAAGTCCGCTGAGCGTTCTGTAATGATGGGGCGCTTAATAATATCTCTTACGTCTGCCATTATGCAAGCACCTCCTCTACTTGTTTCACAGCATCCTGGGTAATGATGAGCTTCTCATGGTTAAGAAGATCGAGAACATTAACTCCATCTGCTGTTACAAATTTTACTCCCGGAAGGTTACGTACAGATAATGCAACCGCATCGTTGTAATCGTTGGAAACAACAAGTGCTTTTGTATCTGCTGTTAATCCGGCAAGGATCTGCTTCATTTCCTTAGTCTTTGGTGCTTCAAGGCTCAATCCTTCCACTACGCGAATATTTTCCTCATTCACTTTGGAAGAAAGAGCAGATCTTAAAGCTAAACGGCGTTGTTTCTTAGGCATCTTATATCCGTAGCTGCGCGGTGTAGGTCCGAATGTTACTCCACCACCAACCCAGATAGGCGAACGGATAGTTCCGTGACGGGCACGGCCTGTTCCTTTTTGTCTCCAAGGCTTGCGTCCGCCGCCGCGAACGTCTGAACGGCCTTTTGTTGAATGTGTACCTTGACGTTGAGATGCTTGCTGCATCACAACTGCGTCGTATAGAACACTTTCATTAGGCTCTATACCAAAAATATTGTCTGAAAGTTCAATATCGCCAACTTGTGAGCCAGTCTGGTTATATAGTGTAACTTTTGGCATCTGGGCTCCTCCTTTCCTTTACAAAATTACTCAGCAGCTTTAATTGCTGATGTGACAGTCACGTAGCTTTTCTTCGCTCCAGGAACATTCCCTTTAACAAGAAGAATATTACGTTCTGTATCTACTTTTACGATCTCAAGATTCTGGATAGTGACTTGCTCTCCACCCATACGTCCAGGAAGCAACTTACCTGGTCTTACGTGGTTTGGATCCACAGGACCCATTGAACCAGGGCGGCGGTGATAACGGGAACCGTGGGACATCGGTCCGCGGGACTGGTTATGACGCTTAATTGCACCAGCAAACCCTTTACCTTTTGATGTTCCGGTTACGTCTACCGTATCTCCTTCAGCAAATGTATCAACTTTGACTTCCTGACCAACCTCGTAATCCGCTGCACTTACATTGCGGAATTCTTTAATGAAGCGCTTAGGGGCAGTATTTGCTTTTGTAGCATGACCCTTTGCAGGCTTGTTTTGACGATTTTCCTTTTCGTCTGCAAAACCTAGCTGGATCGCTTCGTATCCTTCGCCTTCTGCAGTTTTTCTTTGAAGAACTACGTTAGGTTCAGCTTGAATAACAGTTACAGGAACTGCTTCTCCAGTTTCAGAGAAAATTTGGGTCATACCTAATTTTCTACCTAAGATTCCTTTGGCCATTCGTCACACCTCCTATTATTTCTTTTCATATTTTAAAATTACAATTTGATTTCAATGTCAACGCCTGACGGCAGGTCCAATCTCATTAACGCATCAACAGTTTGCGGTGTTGGGTCAATGATATCGATTAGACGTTTATGTGTACGCATCTCGAATTGCTCACGAGAATCTTTGTACTTGTGTACGGCTCTAAGAATTGTATAAACAGATTTTTCTGTTGGAAGCGGGATAGGACCAGATACACCGGCACCTGAACGCTTAGCTGTTTCTACAATTTTCACCGCAGATTGATCTAGAATTCTGTGATCATACGCCTTTAATCGAATACGAATCTTCTGTTTTGCCATTAGATTACCTCCTTTTTCGCCCATTTTTGGAAATAGACTTGCTCCCCGAAAATTTCCTAGCACCCTCCCATGGCAAAGGGGCCGGGTGTGTCAGCAACCTTCCGGATCTGTGCCTGTCAGTGACCAACATTAAACATTATACAAGAATGAAAATGCGTATGCAAGGATTTTTTTAAAAAATCTCTTCCGGCCACACTTTGAATATTATACTAGGTTGATTAATGAATTTCAAGGAGTGACAGAAAGTGATTTTTTACCAGCCTTTCTGTAAAGTCAAAAGTCTATACTTAATGAATGAAATTGATTTGGTTTTGGACCCACTCTCTGGCTTCGTCTATTATGCAGAGCTCTTCCTTTGAGTGTGAATGTTTAAGTTATTTTCTGTGGACCTTTACTGCCCGGGGTCTTTCCGTGATCATTAAATAGACAGCTTTATTTGTTCTATAATCTCCAGCTGGTTTCTTCTATTATATACGCCGCCCTTTTTCAACCTGTAAATTTGGCATTAAATGATCTGCAATGAACGCAAAAAAACCGGCAGGCAGACTTACGTCCACCTTGCCGGTTTATTAGAGTTAACTATAACTCGTATTACTTAGTGATTGTTGCTACAACACCAGCGCCTACAGTACGTCCACCCTCACGGATAGAGAATTTAGTACCTTCTTCGATAGCGATTGGTGAAATTAGCTCAACGTCCATTTCAACGTTGTCCCCAGGCATAACCATTTCTACACCTTCAGGAAGTTGAACAACACCAGTTACGTCCGTAGTACGGAAGTAGAACTGTGGACGGTAGTTAGTGAAGAATGGAGTGTGACGTCCACCCTCTTCTTTTGATAGAACGTATACTTCAGCTTTGAACCTAGTGTGTGGAGTGATTGAACCTGGCTTCGCAAGAACTTGGCCACGGTTGATGTCTTCACGGGATACACCACGTAGAAGGGCACCAATGTTGTCACCAGCTTCTGCATAGTCAAGAAGCTTACGGAACATCTCAACACCAGTTACTGTAGTCTTTTTAGACTCTTCTTCAAGACCGATGATTTCTACTTCATCACCAACGTTAAGCTGTCCACGCTCAACACGTCCTGTAGCAACAGTACCACGGCCAGTGATTGAGAATACGTCCTCAACTGGCATCATGAATGGCTTGTCTTTGTCACGGTCAGGAGTTGGGATATAGTCGTCCACTTGCTGCATTAGATCAAGGATCGCTTGCTCGTGGTCTGCATCTCCTTCAAGAGCTTTAAGAGCTGAACCTTTAACAACTGGAATGTCGTCGCCAGGGAAGTCGTACTCAGAAAGAAGGTCACGCACTTCCATTTCTACTAATTCAAGAAGCTCTTCGTCGTCTACCTGGTCAGTTTTGTTAAGGAATACAACGATTGAAGGTACACCAACCTGACGGGAAAGTAGAATGTGCTCACGAGTTTGCGGCATTGGGCCGTCAGCAGCAGATACTACAAGGATAGCTCCGTCCATTTGCGCAGCACCAGTGATCATGTTTTTAACATAGTCAGCGTGTCCTGGGCAGTCAACGTGTGCATAGTGACGAGAATCAGTTTCGTACTCAACGTGTGCAGTTGAGATAGTAATTCCACGCTCACGCTCTTCAGGCGCTCCGTCGATTTGGTCATACGCCATCGCAGAACCTTTACCTGATTTTTTGTGAAGCACGTGAGTGATAGCTGCAGTTAATGTAGTTTTACCGTGGTCAACGTGTCCAATTGTACCAATATTGGCATGCGTTTTGGAACGATCAAATTTTTCTTTTGCCATGATCGAAATCCTCCTTAATGTTTATAAAAGTTTTTATTTTTAGGAGAAAGATGAAAGATTAAACTCTGTCACCTTTCTAAGCTTACAACAAAATTTTTACCGGCACAATCTTTCTTCTTACTGTCCGGAAGTTTTTTTAATAATCTCTTCAGAAATACTCTTTGGTACTTCTTCATAGTGATCAAAGTGCATGGAATACTGTCCACGACCTTGAGTATTTGAACGCAGTGAAGTGGCATAGCCGAACATTTCAGCAAGTGGCACCATTGCGCGAACAATTTGTGCGTTGCCGCGGGCATCCATACCTTCTACTCGTCCGCGACGGGAAGTTACATCACCCATAATGTCTCCCATATATTCTTCCGGAATAACGACTTCAACTTTCATAATCGGCTCAAGAAGAACTGGGTTACATTTGTTCTTAGCTTCTTTAAGTGCCATAGATGCGGCTACTTTAAAGGCCATTTCGTTAGAGTCGACATCGTGGTAAGATCCGTCGAAAAGACGTGCCTTAACATCAACTAACGGGAAGCCTGCAAGAAGACCGTTATCCAGGGAATCTTTAACACCGGATTCAACAGAACCAATGTATTCACGAGGTACTACCCCGCCGACGATGTTATCTTCAAATTCAAACCCGGCGCCTTCTTCGTTTGGAGAGAATTCGATCCATACGTGACCGTACTGACCGCGTCCACCTGACTGACGGACAAATTTCCCTTCACACTTGGCTGCCTGGCGAATTGTTTCACGATAAGAAACCTGTGGGGCGCCAACATTAGCTTCCACTTTGAATTCACGTTTCATACGATCAACGATAATATCAAGGTGAAGTTCACCCATACCTGCAATGATCGTCTGGCCAGTTTCTTCATCAGTGTGAGTCTTAAATGTTGGATCCTCTTCTGCCAGCTTGGCTAACGCCATACCCATTTTGTCCTGGTCAGCCTTTGACTTAGGCTCCACAGACAATGAAATAACAGGGTCAGGGAATTCCATTGATTCAAGGATAACAAGATTTTTCTCGTCACATAGCGTGTCACCGGTAGAAGTATCTTTCAGCCCAACACCCGCGGCAATATCGCCGGAGTAACAAGTCGGAATTTCTTCACGGTGGTTCGCATGCATCTGCAGAATACGTCCCATACGCTCACGCTTCCCTTTAGAAGAGTTACGAACGTAAGAACCTGCATTTACAGTTCCGGAATAAACCCGGAAGAAAGTCAGCTTACCAACATAAGGGTCAGTGGCAACTTTAAATGCCAATGCCGCAAACGGCTGATCGTCACCTGATTTACGGACGACTTTTTCGTCTGTTTCAGGAACGTGGCCCTCGATGTCTGCAACATCTGTAGGAGCTGGAAGATAATCCACAACCGCGTCCATCAGCAGCTGAACACCTTTGTTTTTGAAGGCAGAACCACAAAGAACAGGATAGAACTCAACGTCACACGTTCCTTTACGAATCGCAGCTTTAAGTTCAGCCTCTGTGACTTCTTCACCTTCTAAGTATTTCATCATTAAATCTTCATCCAACTCAGAAACAGCTTCAACGAGCTTTTCCCGGTATTCATCCGCTTGAGCTTTATACTCTTCCGGAATCTCACGGGCTTCACTTCGTGTCCCTAAATCATCAAGATAGAAGAACGCCTGCATTGTTACGAGATCAATAATCCCCTCAAAGTCATCTTCTGCACCGATCGGCAGCTGAATCGCAGCAGCGTTAGCCCCTAAACGGTCAGAAAGTGTACCAAGGGAATAAATGAAGTCCGCACCAAGTTTGTCCATCTTATTAACAAAGACGATACGCGGTACGCCGTATGTTGTCGCTTGACGCCATACAGTTTCTGTTTGCGGTTCAACTCCGGATTGAGCATCCAGAACCGCTACAGCACCGTCGAGTACACGCAGTGAACGCTCAACTTCAACTGTGAAGTCTACGTGTCCTGGTGTATCGATAATGTTAATACGGTGGTTTTTCCATTGAGCAGTTGTAGCCGCAGACGTAATGGTGATCCCACGCTCTTGCTCCTGGTCCATCCAGTCCATCTGGGAACCGCCTTCGTGAGTTTCGCCAATTTTATGAATACGGCCTGTATAGAAAAGAATACGCTCTGTCGCAGTTGTTTTACCGGCGTCAATATGAGCCATAATCCCGATATTACGGGTCTTTTCTAAGGAGAACTCTCTTGCCATAGGTCAATTTCTCCTTCCTTTTACTTAAAGATGTTTAGTTGTAATTAAGCATGGTCAATTCAGAGAGGAGTTATGCCTCCCCTGTGAATTGAGACCGGATAATTGATTAGTTTAAAGGTCACTTCATTTAGAAGTTTACCAGCGGTAGTGAGCGAATGCTTTGTTCGCTTCAGCCATTTTGTGAGTGTCCTCACGCTTCTTAACAGCTGAACCAGTATTATTCGCTGCATCTAAAATCTCATTAGCCAGACGCTCTTCCATCGTCTTTTCACCACGAAGGCGAGCATAGCTTACCAACCAGCGAAGCCCTAGAGTCGTTCGACGGTCAGGCTTAACTTCGATCGGCACCTGATAGTTAGCACCTCCGACACGGCGTGCTTTAACTTCAAGTACTGGCATGATATTTTTTAATGCTTGTTCAAAAACTTCCTGTGGCTCGTTGCCACTTCGTTCGCGAACAAGGTCGAATGATTTATAAAGAATAGTTTGCGCTTTACCTCTCTTGCCATCAACCATGATGCGGTTGATCAGACGAGTAACCAGCTTGGAATTATAAATCGGGTCAGCCAGCACGTCTCTTCGAGGTACAGGTCCTTTACGAGGCATTGAAGTCCCTCCTTTCAATCTTGGTTAAGGATTTATCATCCTTGAATTTCATTATTTCTTAGCTTTAGGTCGCTTAGTTCCATATTTGGAACGGCCTTGCATACGGTTCTCAACACCGGCAGTATCAAGAGCTCCACGTACGATATGGTAACGTACCCCTGGTAAGTCTTTTACACGTCCGCCGCGGATTAATACAACACTGTGTTCCTGAAGGTTGTGTCCGATTCCAGGGATGTAAGCAGTAACCTCAATTTGGTTCGTTAAACGAACACGGGCATACTTACGAAGGGCTGAGTTCGGCTTCTTCGGCGTCATTGTACCTACACGAGTACATACACCACGCTTTTGCGGTGAATCTTCATCAGTCTGTACTTTTTTGAAGCTGTTATAACCTTTATTTAAAGCTGGAGAGTCGGATTTTTGACCTTTTGATCGGCGACCCTTTCGCACTAATTGGTTAATTGTAGGCATGTTTGTTCCTCCTTTCTTTTTTAAAATATGCAAGCCCACTGGTCCAGGTGGTTCACAAATGGGTAAAAGGAAAGTTTTTACCAGCGGGCGCTGCCGCCGGCAAAAACTTTTTTCACTTTTTAATTGCTACAATTGCTGCATTCACATCAATTCCGCACGCTTTTCCAAGCTGCTTCATCGAATCGACAGTGTGAATGACAACACCTTTATCTTCAGCAAGAACTATCGCCTTTTCCAAGACTTGCCGATCAGCGTCATCTGCAACAATCAGCTCTTTAACCTGCTCGTTTTCCAGTGCCTTTAACGTCTGCTTAGTGCCTACGACTTTATTTGCTGCCTGGACTACTTTTTCATAAGACATGACTTATCCTCCAAAGCATCAGGTATTTGGCACACTTAGATATAGTACCACCATGGTTTTTGCATGTCAACACTTTATTTATTAATTATCAGATGCTGTCGCTTCTTCTACAAGTTCCTCTGTTTCAGAGGCTTCCGTATCAGAAGCTGCCATTTGCCGGTAACGCTGCATACCGGTACCTGCAGGTACGAGTTTACCGATGATAACATTCTCTTTCAAACCTACCAGTTCATCCCGTTTTCCTTTGATCGCTGCATCTGTAAGGACACGCGTTGTCTCCTGGAAGGATGCGGCTGATAAGAAGGAATCTGTTTCTAACGATGCTTTGGTAATTCCAAGGAGTACCGGGCGGCCTGAAGCAGGTCGGCCGTTTCTCAGCAGGATATCACGGTTTGCGTCGTTAAACTGGTGGATTTCTACGAGAGATCCAGGCAAGACATCTGTATCCCCAGCGTCTATAACGCGGATTTTTCTCATCATCTGGCGAACCATCACTTCAACGTGCTTGTCACCAATTTCCACCCCTTGCATACGGTAAACTTTCTGGACTTCTCTTAACAGGTATTCCTGTACGCCCTGAACACCGGATACGATAAGGAGTTCTTTCGGATCAATCGAACCTTCTGTCAGTTCCTGACCAGGCTTCACTTCATCCCCAACATTTACTTTCAGTCTTGCGCCGAATAATGTTGGATAGCTTCGTGTTTCAATTGACCCTTGAACCACTATTTCTTTCTTATCATTAACTTCTTTAATGTCGATTACTTTACCTTCGATTTCAGAAATAACAGCCTGCCCTTTAGGGTTTCTGGCCTCAAAAACTTCCTGGATTCTCGGAAGACCCTGAGTAATGTCGTCTCCGGCTACACCGCCTGTGTGGAAAGTACGCATAGTTAACTGGGTACCCGGTTCACCGATCGACTGTGCTGCGATAATTCCTACCGCTTCTCCTACTTCTACTTCTGAACCTGTAGCAAGGTTTCGTCCATAACACTTTTTACACACACCATGCTTCGTATCACATGTGAAGGCAGAACGGATTAAAACTTCCTCTACCCCTGAATCCTCAATGGTTTTCGCCATATCTTCAGTGATATTCTGGTTTCTTTCTGCAAGTACTTCCTTCGTTTCCGGATGGTAAATCCGCTGGAATGACACTCGGCCTACAAGACGGTCATATAGACTTTCGATTACTTCATTTCCTTCTTTAATCGCTTTAACAAGAAGGCCGCGGTCAGTTCCACAGTCATCAGACCTTACAATAACGTCCTGAGCCACGTCTACGAGACGACGGGTAAGGTAACCTGAGTCAGCCGTTTTAAGTGCTGTATCCGCAAGACCTTTACGCGCCCCGTGAGTTGAAATAAAGTACTCAAGTACCGTCAGACCTTCACGGAAACTTGATTTGATCGGAAGCTCGATAATACGTCCGGACGGGTTGGCCATGAGACCACGCATCCCGGCAAGCTGGGTGAAGTTAGAGGCGTTACCACGCGCACCTGAATCACTCATCATGAAGATAGGGTTAGTAATATCAAGTGTGCCGAGGAGTTTTTCCTGAATAACGTCCTTAGCTGCACTCCAGATTTCGATAACTTTGTCATACCGCTCGTCTTCTGTAATCAGACCGCGGCGGAACTGTTTCATAACCCGCTGTACTTTAGTTTCAGCTTCATCGAGAATTTCCTGCTTGTCTTTAAGAACGACGATATCAGAAACACCGATTGTAATACCCGCTTTTGTGGAGTAATAGAAACCTAAGTCCTTCATTTTATCAAGCATAACGGAAGTTTCCGAAATCTTAAACTTCTTAAATACTTCCGCGATGATATCTCCTAAGAAACCTTTCTTAAACGGAAGAACAAGCTCTCTGCTTTTAAGTTCTTTTTTAATATCCGTTCCTTTTGGAACAAAATACTTTTCCGGAGTCTCAATTTCAAGGTTAAAAGCAGTCGGCTCATTAACAAACGGGAATGAGTCTGGAAGAATTTCATTAAAGATAATTTTCCCTACTGATGTCAGAATTAAGTGATCTTCAAATTCCGGCTTGAAGTTGGACTTGCCGAGTGATGAAACAGGAACAGCAATCCGGGTGTGAAGATGGACATAACCATTTTGGTATGCGGTCAATACTTCATTAGGATCTTTATAAATATTCCCTTCTCCCACTGCACCTTTTCTCTCAAGTGTTAAATAGTAGTTCCCTAAAACCATGTCCTGTGACGGCGTAACAACTGGTTTTCCGTCTTTCGGATTAAGGATGTTTTGAGCAGCAAGCATGAGTAGACGGGATTCAGCCTGTGCTTCAGCCGAAAGCGGCACGTGAACAGCCATCTGGTCACCATCAAAGTCTGCGTTATAGGCAGTACATACGAGCGGGTGCAGCTTAATGGCACGGCCTTCAACTAATGTTGGTTCGAAAGCCTGGATTCCCAGTCTGTGAAGTGTCGGCGCACGGTTTAACAGAACAGGGTGCTCTCTTATTACCTCTTCAAGAACGTCCCAAACTTCCGGATGTACGCGTTCTACCTTACGCTTGGCGCTTTTAATATTATGGGCTAACCCCTTGCTTACAAGTTCTTTCATAACAAAAGGCTTAAACAGCTCAAGGGCCATTTCTTTCGGCAGTCCGCACTGGTACATTTTCAGGTGAGGACCTACCACGATTACGGAACGGCCGGAATAGTCAACACGTTTACCAAGAAGGTTTTGCCGGAAACGCCCCTGCTTCCCTTTAAGCATGTGGGAAAGGGATTTTAACGGCCGGTTTCCTGGCCCTGTAACCGGACGTCCGCGGCGGCCGTTATCTATAAGCGCGTCTACGGCTTCCTGAAGCATCCGTTTTTCGTTCTGCACGATAATATTAGGAGCTCCTAAATCCAACAAACGTTTTAAACGATTATTACGGTTAATTACACGACGATAAAGGTCGTTAAGATCGGACGTGGCAAAGCGTCCGCCATCCAATTGCACCATCGGGCGCAGTTCCGGCGGAATAACCGGCAGCACATCAAGCACCATCCACGATGGATAGTTGCCGGAGTGACGGAAAGCTTCGAGGACTTCGAGCCGTTTAATTGCTCTTGTACGGCGTTGTCCCTGAGCTGTTTCCAGTTCTTCTTTAAGAAGGTTCGCTTCTTTATCGAGGTCGATATCCTCAAGTAATTTCCGGATAGCTTCAGCACCCATTTGGGCAGAAAAAGATCTGCCGTATTTGTCAATATAGTTGCGGTACTCTTTTTCTGAAAGAAGCTGTTTCAGTTCAAGCGGTGTATCCCCGGGATCTGTGACTACGTAAGAAGCGAAGTAAATAACTTCTTCCAGTGACCGTGGAGACATATCGAGTACGAGTCCCATACGGCTTGGAATTCCTTTAAAGTACCAGATGTGAGACACAGGGGCAGCAAGTTCAATATGCCCCATACGCTCACGGCGGACTTTGGCGCGTGTGACTTCTACACCGCACCTGTCACAGACGACCCCTTTGTATCTTACACGCTTATATTTTCCGCAATGGCATTCCCAGTCCTTTGTAGGACCAAAAATGCGCTCGCAGAATAAACCGTCTTTCTCCGGTTTTAACGTCCGGTAGTTGATTGTTTCCGGTTTTTTAACTTCTCCTCTGGACCAAGATCTGATCTTGTCAGAAGAGGCAAGGCCAATTTTCATATATTCAAAATTATTAACATCTATCAAGGGGCTAACCTCCCTTTCAACATTCAAGTTCTCCCGTTATGCGTTAGATTCTCCGCTGGACTCCAAGTTCAGGTTAAGCTTATCGTTTGACTGGTCTTCTTCCTCGTCAATTTCAAGCATATCAATTTCTTCATCATTGCTTGAGAGCATTTTAACGTCCATACCAAGACTTTGCAGTTCTTTTATAAGGACTTTAAACGACTCAGGAACACCCGGTTCAGGAACATTTTCACCTTTAACAATCGCTTCGTAAGTTTTCACACGACCGATTGTATCGTCAGACTTAACTGTAAGAATCTCCTGAAGCGTATAGGCAGCACCGTATGCTTCCAGAGCCCATACTTCCATTTCCCCGAAACGCTGCCCACCGAACTGGGCTTTACCGCCGAGCGGCTGCTGGGTTACAAGAGAGTACGGTCCAGTAGAACGGGCATGCAGCTTATCGTCAACCATGTGAGCCAGTTTAATCATATACATGACACCTACTGAGACCCGGTTGTCAAATGGTTCACCGGAACGTCCGTCATAAAGGACTGTCTTACCATCCCTGGCCATGCCTGCTTCTTCAATTGTGCTCCAAACATCTTCCTCACGGGCACCATCAAATACCGGAGTGGCGATATGGATACCCAGTTGTCTGGCTGCCATACCCATGTGCAATTCAAGCACCTGTCCGATATTCATACGTGAAGGAACACCTAACGGATTAAGCATAATATCTATTGGTGTACCATCCGGCAAGTAAGGCATATCTTCTTCCGGAAGGATACGGGAAATAACCCCTTTGTTACCGTGTCGGCCGGCCATTTTATCGCCTTCGTGAATCTTACGCTTCTGGACGATATAAACACGGACCAGCTGGTTAACGCCTGGAGGAAGTTCGTCTCCGTCTTCCCGGTTAAATACTTTTACATCAAGAACAATTCCGTCTCCCCCGTGCGGCGCCCGCAGTGAGGTATCCCGGACTTCACGGGCTTTTTCACCGAAAATGGCGTGAAGAAGACGTTCTTCTGCCGTTAACTCAGTAACCCCTTTAGGAGTGACTTTTCCGACGAGAATATCACCGTCTTTTACTTCTGCGCCGACCCGGATAATGCCGCGTTCATCAAGATTTCTCAAAGCATCTTCACCGACGTTAGGAATATCCCGGGTGATCTCTTCAGGTCCAAGCTTTGTATCTCGGGATTCTGATTCATATTCTTCAATATGAATAGAAGTATAGACGTCGTCTTTTACGAGACGTTCACTCAGGATAATAGCATCCTCATAGTTATAGCCGTCCCAAGTCATAAACCCTACAAGAACATTTTGTCCAAGGGCCATTTCACCTTTTTCCATAGACGAACCGTCAGCAAGAATCTCGCCTTTTTCAACGATCAGCCCTTCACTGACAATCGGACGCTGGTTATATGATGTTCCCTGGTTGGAACGTTCAAATTTCATCAGGTTATAACGGGTGACATTTCCTTCAACTTCTTTGCCGTCGACTTCTTCAATCGTTCGTACATCAACGTATTTCGCACTTACCCGTTCAACACGGCCTTTCGTTCTCGCTACTACAGCGGCACCGGAGTCTTTAGCTGATACATACTCCATACCGGTACCTACGAGAGGAGACCTCGGTTCCAGAAGCGGAACTGCCTGCCGCTGCATGTTTGCACCCATAAGCGCACGGTTAGAGTCGTCATTTTCCAGGAATGGAATACACGCTGTCGCCGCAGAAACAACCTGCTTAGGAGATACATCCATGTAATCGACGCGGTCCCGCGGAACGATGATGTTCTCACCACGGAAACGGCAGATGATATTTTCATCTATAAATGACCCATCTTCGTCGAGCTTCGCATTCGCCTGGGCTACTACATAGTTATCCTCTTCATCAGCTGTAAGGTAATCCACCTGGGCAGATACCTTGCCTGAGTCATGGTCAACTTTACGGTACGGAGACTCAATAAAGCCAAACTGGTTAACTTTAGCAAAGCTGGACAAGGAGTTAATTAACCCGATGTTCGGACCCTCAGGTGTCTCAATCGGACACATACGGCCATAGTGGGAATAGTGTACGTCACGTACTTCGAAGCCTGCACGTTCCCTCGTCAAACCACCAGGCCCAAGAGCAGATAAACGGCGTTTATGCGTTAATTCCGCCAGTGGGTTAGTCTGGTCCATAAACTGGGAAAGCTGGGAACTTCCGAAGAACTCTTTAATTGACGCGATCACAGGGCGAATATTAATTAGCGCCTGCGGCGTGATCATGTTAGCGTCCTGAATAGACATTCTTTCACGAACGACTCGTTCCATACGGGAAAGGCCGATTCGGAACTGGTTCTGGAGCAATTCGCCAACCGAACGCAGACGACGGTTTCCTAAGTGGTCGATATCGTCTGTGTTTCCTACCCCATGAAGAAGGTTAAAGAAATAACTGATAGACGAAATGATATCAGCCGGCGTAATATGTTTAATGGACTTATCAATTTCACCATTAGCAATAACTTTAATCGGCTGGTCGTCATCTCCTTGAGAATAAATCATGACTGACTGGAGATCGACATCTTCATCGTCAATTACCCCTCCCTGGAGGTTAAGACGGCGGAAGCCTACGTTATTTTCAAGGTAAGGGATTAATTTGTCAAGGACACGCCGATCAATAAGTGTGCCTTCTTCCGCTAAAATTTCACCCGTTTCAGGGTCTACAAGTGTTTCAGCTAAACGCTGATTAAACAGTCTGTTTTTAATATGAAGCTTCTTATTCATTTTATAACGACCGACGTTAGCCAGGTCGTATCTTTTAGGATCGAAAAAGCGGGATTCCAGTAAGCTTTTCGCACTTTCTACTGTTGGAGGTTCTCCCGGGCGTAAACGCTCATAGATTTCCAGAAGCGCTTTTTCAGAGCTGTCTGTGTTATCCTTTTCAAGCGTATTCCGCAAATATTCATCTTCTCCCAATAAGTCAATGATCTCTTGATCAGTGCCAAATCCAAGCGCACGTAATAGAACCGTTGCGGGAATTTTCCGTGTACGGTCAATTCTTACATACACGACATCTTTTGCATCGGTTTCAAGTTCGAGCCATGCACCACGGTTTGGAATAACTGTTGTGGTGAAGCCGCGCTTTCCGTTTTTGTCCATTTTTTCACTGAAGTACACACTTGGTGAACGAACAAGCTGCGAGACAATAACGCGCTCGGCACCGTTAATAATAAATGTACCTGTGTCTGTCATGAGAGGAAAATCTCCCATAAACACTTCCTGCTCTTTCACTTCACCTGTTTCCTTATTAATAAGGCGGACTTTTACACGAAGTGGCGCAGAATAAGTCACGTCTCGTTCTTTCGACTCGTCTACAGGGTATTTTGGTTCTCCTAAACTGTAATCAATAAACTCGAGAACTAAATTTCCTGTAAAATCTTCAATTGGTGAGATGTCCTGAAACATCTCTCGAATACCCTCATCAAGAAACCATTGATAAGAAGCTGTTTGAATTTCAATTAAGTTTGGAAGATCCAGAACTTCATTGATTCGTGCATAACTTCTTCTCTGGCGGTGGCGTCCATACTGAACTAGTTGACCTGTCAACTCATTCACCCCTCAAACCTAGCGTTTTTATCATCAAAAGGACCGCATGGCGTTTATTGCAAAAATCCTTTGACAGATACGTAATAACATCGTACTATTTTCTAAAGAAAAGAGGATTTCATATAAAAATTGTAGAATAAAGTAAAAGGAAAAGCAGAAAATATAAAATAAAGAAAAAAAGGGTTCTGAGGTCTTTTGTCTGAAAAACATAAAAGACGTTCATAGTTTGTCCAAATCACCCTTTTTTATACATTCCCTTTTTATTTAAATCTACTTTATTTCCAAGAAATCTCCGTCACTCATGCTGAAGATGTTTAACAGAGCATAAGAACCCTATTTTCATCTTCATGTTCATACGCATTAAATAATGCTAACACAACCGGCAAATTCAGTCAATGTTTTTTTGCTTTGAAAATAAAATATCCTTTTGATTTGTTTTCCACTGTTACATCAAAGTTCAACTCTTCAAGCTTCTTCTGTGTTGAAGGCGCTCCCTGCTTCTTCTGAAGCACCACCCATAATTCCCCATTTTCTTTCAACACGTCTCTTGCCTGTTCATAAAGAGCGAAAACTGTCTCTTTTCCTGCTCTGACAGGCGGGTTGGTAATAAGGGCAGCAAAAGTGTCTTTCTCACATCCGTCCAGCAGATTATTTTGATCGATCTTAATATTGCCTGCCTGATTTAACCGGGCATTTTTTTCAGATAACTGAACCGAACGCTCATTAATATCGACCATATGAATCGGGCGTTCAGGGAAGGATTTCGCAATAGAAATACCAATCGGCCCCCAGCCGCACCCTATATCTCCGATAGGCCCGCTGATGTCCGGCTCCCGAAAAGTTTCTAACAGTAAGCGCGTGCCATAATCAAGGCCGCTCTTCGAAAAAACACCTCTGTCGACATAGAAACGAAAGGATTGCCCTCTGATTTCTTCGCGAATTTCCTTCTGATTGCTTTCCACTGCCGGCTTCTTTGAATAATAATGGTCTGCCACAGATTATCCCTGCCTTTCTTATTGGCTCTGTTTAATATTTACTGCAGGCTAAGTTATTAAAATATCACTACTTCTTTTCAAGAGAGCCAAAGTATACAGAAAACCCGCTTTGGCATCCAAAGCGGGTTTTCGTTTAATCTCCGTAAAGAGCGGAAATTACTTAAGTTCGATAGAAGCGCCTGCTTCTTCAAGCTTGCCTTTGATTTCTTCAGCTTCTTCTTTGTCAACGCCTTCTTTAACTGGAGCCGGAGCACCGTCAACAAGCGCTTTTGCATCTTTAAGTCCAAGACCAGTGATTTCACGTACAACTTTGATAACACCGATTTTAGAAGATCCGGCACTCTCAAGAACTACGTCGAATTCAGTTTGCTCTTCTTCAGCTTCAGCGCCGCCTCCGCCAGCAACTGCAACTGGAGCCGCAGCCGTTACGCCGAATTCTTCCTCAATAGCTTTTACTAAATCATTTAGTTCTAAAACTGACATTTCTTTAATCGCATCGATCATTTCTTGCTTAGTCATGATTAAATTCCTCCTGTTTAAAATATATTATGCCGTCAGGCACTGATTGGACAAGGTTTGTTTACGCACCTTGCTCTTCTTTTTGTTCTGCAACTGCTTTTGTCGCCAATGCAAAGTTGCGGATTGGAGCTTGCATAACGTTGAGTAGCATAGAAAGCAACCCGTCGCGGGATGGAAGCTCCGCAAGAGCCTTGACTTCCTCTAAAGAAGCTACACGTCCTTCAATGATTCCAGCCTTAAGTTCTAACGCGTCGTGCTCTTTGGCAAAGTTGTTAAGAATCTTTGCAGGAGCCACCACATCGTCATTACTGAATGCAATCGCTGTAGGTCCCTTTAGCTGATCATCGATTTCTGTTAATTCAACAGCTTCAGTTGCACGGCGCACCATTGTGTTTTTGTAAACTTTAAAGTCTACGTTCGCTTCACGCAGCTGTTTACGAAGTTCAGTTACTTCAGCTACGTCCAAACCACGATAGTCAACTACAATTGTAGATTGACTTTCTTTAAGTTTAGTTGCGATTTCGTCAACAATCTGACTTTTCTTTTCAATCACTGTGCTCATTCTGACACCTCCTATTGAAGATTGTTCATACCGTTTGCGAGCCATAAAAAAGCCCCCATGCGCAGACATGGAGGCAGTATAATCTATTCCCTATATAACATAGGTATTCGACGCTACAAACCTCGGCAGGAAATTAAGCACATTGCGTGCACCTGCTGTCTACGGCATGATCGATTAAATTCACAATCAACAGTATAACTCCCTGAATCAGGGAAGTCAACTACAGTTTATATCCTGATACATTAATTTTTAAGCCAGGCCCCATTGTAGCAGCAAGGGAAACGTTACGAAGGTAAGTTCCTTTTGCAGCCGCAGGTTTAGCTTTCATTAAAGTATCCATCATTGTTTTAAAGTTTTCAACGAGCTTGTCATTGTCGAAAGACGTTTTCCCAAGTGGAACGTGGATATTTCCAGCTTTATCAACGCGGTATTCTACCTTACCCGCTTTGATTTCATTGACGGCTTTTTCCACTTCGAAAGTAACAGTGCCAGTCTTAGGGTTAGGCATTAAACCTTTTGGCCCTAATACTCGTCCAAGCTTACCAACTTGAGCCATCATGTCAGGAGTAGCAACCACGACATCAAAGTCAAGCCATCCCTGGCTAACCTTATTAATCATGTCTTCTTCTCCTACGAAGTCAGCTCCGGCAGCTTCCGCTTCTTTCGCTTTATCTCCCTTTGCGAAAACAAGAACTCTTTGAGTTTTACCAGTTCCGTTTGGAAGAACGACTGCTCCACGGATTTGCTGGTCTGCTTTCTTAGGGTCAACGCCAAGACGCGCAGCCAATTCAACTGTTTCGTCAAAATTAGCGACTGCTGTCTTCTTAACAAGTTCAATCGCTTCTTCTACATTATACACTTTCTCACGATCAACGAGTTTCAGTGCATCTTCATACTTTTTACCTCTTTTAGTAGCCAATGTTGTTTCCTCCTTAATTGTGGTTTTAGCGGTTAGACCTCCCACTAATAAAGGTTGCGATACCTGGCATCAGGCAGGACCCTCGTCCTTCTCGCAACCTCCATTTACCTGCACAGGTTTAATTAGTCTTCAATAGTAATTCCCATGCTTCGGGCTGTACCTTCAACCATACGAATCGCTGCATCTACATCTGCTGCGTTCAGGTCAGGCATTTTTGTTTCCGCGATTTCTTTTACTTTATCACGCTTCAATGTAGCGACCTTGTTGCGGTTAGGCTCACCAGAAGCCGTATCAATACCAGCTGCTTTCTTCAGAAGAACGGCAGCAGGTGGAGTTTTAGTGATAAATGTAAATGAACGGTCTTCAAATACCGTGATTTCTACAGGAATGATCAAGCCCGCCTGTTCTTGCGTACGAGCGTTAAATTCCTTACAGAATCCCATAATATTAACACCTGCTTGACCAAGTGCTGGCCCAACTGGTGGCGCTGGATTCGCTTTACCAGCAGGAATTTGTAATTTTACTACCTTAATGACCTTTTTAGCCACGCGACACACCTCCTTAAGTCCGTGATGTGGTAAACCGAGCTTTTGCTCTCCCACTCATTACCCTGCTTGTTTGCAGGAAAAAACGTGAACAGAATGTCCACGTTGATTAACAACATTCAAATTTTATCACTTCATAACTAAGATAGCAAGAATTTTTCTTAAGAGAATTAAATTTTTTCTACCTGATTGAATTCCAGCTCTACTGGAGTTTCCCGGCCGAACATATTAACGTGTACTTTTAATTTCTGCTTTTCAGCTGAAATATTTTCAATCGTACCGATAAAGTTCGCAAATGGTCCTTCTTTAACCTTCACGGACTCCTTCAGTTCGAAGTCTACTTCAGGCGCAGGAGCTTCTACGCCCATCTGACGTAAAATAGCGTCTACTTCTTCAGGCAGAAGCGGCGTCGGTTTGGCTCCGCCGCCAGAAGAACCGATAAATCCGGTAACACCTGGAGTATTTCGGACAACATACCAGGAATCATCTGTCATCACCATTTCTACGATGACATACCCTGGAAAGACCTTCTTCGTTACTTGTTTTGATTTTCCATCTTTAATTTCTGTTTCTTCTTCTACCGGGACGATGACTCGAAATATTTTATCGGTCATACCCATTGATTCCACACGTTTTTCCAAATTCGTTTTTACTTTATTCTCATATCCGGAATATGTGTGAACTACATACCAATTCTTCTCCATGATTGTTCAGGACTGTGACGTCCTTCCCTCCTCTGACGGATTCATATTTTCGTAAATGATCCCATTAACCTGTGATCAAACGAATAAGCGATGAAATTCCGAAATCCGCAATTGCGAAGAAAATCGCAATGAAAATGACTGTCACTGAAACTACCACGGTATATTTCGTCAATTCTTTTCGGTTAGGCCATGACACCCGCTTCATTTCTGTCGATACGTCTTTTAAAAATTTCACCGGTTTTTTTGCTTTTGCTGTCTCTGCCACTAAAAACACCCCCCAATGCACTCAGTTACTTCGTTTCAAGATGCGCTGTATGCTTTCCGCATGTCTTGCAGTATTTATTTATCTGAAGTCGCTCTGATTGGTTTTGAGCTGTTTTTGTCGTAGAATAATTTCGTGAATGACAATGCTGGCAGGCAAGAATCACTTTCTGTGACATAGCCAACTCTCCTCTTTAACATACACTCATACACACTAGTAAAATTTATCACACGCCGGTCTGCCGTGTCAATCATGCCTTGTCACTATCATAGACTTTCCTTCAGCGTTTTAACCTTAAATTTAAAAAAACAGGGCAAGCCCTGTTTTTAAAAGTGAGAATTACAGTTTTACACCTTTTAATTCTACGTATCTTTCAAGCTTTCGTTTGACCCGCTGAAGAGCATTGTCTATTGATTTGACATGCCGGTTAAGATCAGCGGATATCTCCTGGTAGCTTCTTCCGTCCAAATAGTGCATGAGCACTTTCCTCTCCAGGTCGCTTAAAATCTCTCCCATTTTGTCTTCAATATCATCAAACTCTTCCTGGTTAATCAGCAATTCCTCAGGATCGCTTAACTTAGATCCGCAAATTACATCGAGAAGGGTACGGTCCGATTCCTCATCGTAAATAGGTTTGTCCAGAGAAACATAAGAATTAAGCGGAATATGCTTTTGGCGTGTAGCTGTTTTAATTGCGGTGATAATTTGCCTCGTTATACATAATTCTGCAAATGCTTTGAACGAGGACAGCTTGTCCCCTTTAAAATCACGAATAGCTTTAAAGAGTCCGATCATACCTTCCTGAACAATGTCTTCATGATCCGCTCCAATTAAAAAATACGAACGGGCTTTTGCCCGCACAAAGTTCTTGTACTTATTAATCAAGTACTCCAGCGCACCGCTGTCCCCTTCCCGTACATATTGCACGAGACTTTCATCGTCTAATTGCCGAAACTTATCCTGAAGCCCGGTCTCAATGAGGTTTAAAGCCACCGCAATCCCTCCGCCCTGTCTTTTTCTCATAAGAAAAGCCAGTCAATCTCAAGTAAATGGAAGCGCATAAATTAAAGAATTGTCTAAATATAACATCAGTATACAGGAAGAAATTAAAAAGCGTCAAGATGTCATCTTTGCCCCCGGCGCCATTTTTCAAAAATTTCAGCCATCTCTTCTGTTATGGGGAGCTTCGTTTTTGCTGTCGCTTTTTTTGTCTTTTTTACTTCTTTCTCAATGCCTCGTTCGATCTGTTTCATCTCTGTCCTAAGCTCACGGGCCGACTTTCTGTAGGCTCCGCTCGCAAAAATAACTCTCTGTTCAACAAAATCGGAGGTCGCTACATAGATCTGTGTGTCGACCCTTTTCCATTCCTTCACAAGTTTTTCGATTCGTTCATCCGCGGTCTCTTTTTCCCTTGTATAAATAATGTTTAGCGCGTAGTTATTATATTTCTTGCCAAGGCCCGGGACCATGTGGGCATCAAATATAACTGTCACTTCAACCCCTGTATACGCCTGGTATTCGGCCATTTTCTCTATAAGCTGGTCTCTGGCCGACTCAAGGTCCGACGTTTGGAGTGCTTTCAGTTCCGGCCAGTCTCCTATAATGTTATAGCCGTCTACCAGCAGCACCTTTCTCATCCTAGTTCATCTCCGGAGAAGGGCGCCGCCGGAGCACTTCATACATCAGAAGACTTGCAGCTACTGAGGCATTAAGTGATGTAACTTTGCCTGCTAATGGAATGTTTACAAGAAAATCACATTTTTCCTTTACAAGCCGGCTCATACCCTTACCTTCACTCCCAATAACAAGGCAAAGAGGCATATTAACATCCACTTCGCGATAATCTGACTCACCCCGCGCGTCTGTTCCAATAAACCACAATCCCTGTTTTTTTAATTCCTCGATTGTTCTCGCGAGATTAGTCACCCGGGCAACAGGGACATGCTCTATAGCTCCCGCAGAAGACTTTGCTACTGTGGAAGTCAAACCTACTGATCGTCTTTTAGGTATTATAACTCCATGGGCGCCAGCTGCATCTGCCGTCCTTAGTATTGATCCAAGGTTATGAGGATCTTCGAGCTCATCCAGCAGCAAAAAAAACGGTGATTCGCCTTTTTTTGCAGCTCTGTCGAATAGTACCTGAATATCCTGATATTCATAAGCGGCAATTTGAGCTGCTACCCCCTGATGATTATCAGTGTCCACCATCTGATCCAGCTTTTTCTTAGGAACAAACTGCACTTGCACTTTTTTCTTTTTACTTAAGCTGATAACCTGATTCATCTGCCCTTTCTGAGAACCTTCGGCTATCCAAATTTTATTTATAGTATGATCCCCTTTTAAAGCTTCCAGAACGGGATTTTTACCCGCAATTAAATCTTGTTTGCCTGACATGTTATCACTCCTTTCTTTCAATCATTTCAAAACTTTTTAAGACGAGCTCATCCATTCTTTTTTCGCGTCCTGTTACGTATAAATAACCAATGAGGGCTTCATACGCTGTGCTCAAATTGTAAGTGGCACGGTCCGTGTTTTTAGGAACAGTTCCTGATCGGGCATTCCTGCCCCGTTTGACAATCGCCAGTTCTTCTTCGGAAAATATTCCTTCATCTAATAAGGCCCTGAGAACAAAAGCCTGCGATTTAGCAGAGACATACTGTGTCGCTTCTTTGTGGAGTTTATTAGGCCGGACTTGTCCGCTCGAAATCAGGCGGTACCGGACATAAGTGTCCAACACCCCATCCCCCATATAAGCCAGCGCCAAAGGGTTTAACTGTTCCGGCTCGCGGATTTCTTTGTTCAGTTTCATTTACTGCCCTCTTTTCCAGCGCGTTCCTTGTGGCGTATCTTCCAGAATTATGTTCTGGTCTTTTAACTGGTCTCTGATTTCATCTGCTCTCGCAAAGTCCCTGTTCTTTCTTGCTTCTATTCTTTCTTCTATTAGTTGTTCAACCTCTTCATCAAGCAGTTCCTCTTCCCCGAGACGGACACCTAATACAAACGCCATATCATCGAATTCTGTAAGGAAAGCCTTCAAAACACCCTTGTTTGTTTGCTTCTCTTCAAGATATTTGTTTGCTGTTTTAACTAAGTCAAACATGGCAGCTACCGCATTAGCGCTGTTAAAGTCGTCGTCCATGGCTTCCGTAAATTGCTCACGGTACTTTTTAATCTCTTTTAACCACCGGTCTGTACTTTCTCCCAGATCAGCTGTCTCTTCCAGTCTGTGAGAGACATTCAGGTAAGTTGTTTTGATCCGTTCCAAGCTGCTTTTTGCACTATTAAGCTGTTCGTCACTAAAGTTAATTGGACTGCGGTAATGGGCATTCACAATAAAGAAGCGGACGACTTCAGGATCGAACTGTCGAATAATGTCATGAACTAATATAAAGTTCCCGAGCGATTTCGACATTTTCTCGTTATCTATATTAATATAGCCGTTATGAATCCAGTAATTCGCCATTTTCTTTTCATTTAAAGCTTCGGACTGGGCGATCTCATTTTCATGGTGGGGGAAGGCAAGATCCTGTCCTCCGGCATGAATATCAATGGTCTCCCCTAAATATTTCTTTACCATAGCCGAGCATTCGATATGCCAGCCTGGCCGCCCTTTCCCCCATGGGCTGTTCCAGGATATTTCGCCCGGTTTTGCTGATTTCCATAATACGAAATCAAGAGGGTCTTCTTTCTTTTCGCCAACTTTAATTCTTGCGCCTACTTGAAGGTCATCAATTGACTGATGAGAGAGCTGGCCGTAAGTATCAAATTTTCGCGTTCTGAAATACACATCGCCTTCAGATTCGTAAGCATACCCTTTTTCTGTCAGGCGATCAATAAACTCAATAATCTCCGGCATCGTATCCGTTACCCGCGGGTGCTCATCTGCGGGTTTGACACCCAGAGCTCCTGTATCTTCATGATAGGCTTTGATAAATCGTTCGGCTATCGCCATAACGTCCTCGCCCATTTCTTCTGCAGCTTTTATTATTTTGTCATCCACATCTGTAAAGTTTGAAACATACTGTACATCGAATCCCCGGTATTCAAAATACCTGCGGATCATATCAAATACTACTGCCGGGCGGGCATTACCGATATGGATATAGTTGTAAACCGTAGGCCCGCAAACATACATTTTAATTTTTCCTTCTTCCATAGGCTCAAACGTTTCTTTTCTTCTAGTTAACGTATTATACAGTTTAATCGCCATACAGGTTTCCTCCTCAGTATATCGTTCAACAGGTCAGCTTTTTTGGGATTGCTCCCTTTTCAGTTCTTTTATTTCTTTCTTTACGCGCAATAACTCTTGTTCAAGAGCTCTGAATTTATCTGATACTGGGTCTGGAAGATTGATATGATCCAGATCGTTTTGCACTTTCACCCCATCCTGGACGACAATTCTGCCAGGTATACCAACGACAGTAGAGTTAGGCGGGACTTCTTTTAAAACGACAGAACCTGCTCCTATCCGGGAATTTTTTCCGATTCTCATGGACCCGAGAACTTTTGCCCCTGTAGCCACAAGAACATTATCTTCCAGGGTCGGATGCCGTTTTCCTTTTTCTTTTCCTGTTCCGCCCAATGTGACGCCTTGAAATATCGTCACATTATTCCCTATCTCACACGTCTCACCTATAACCACTCCCATTCCGTGGTCAATAAAGAGCCTCTGTCCGATTCTCGCTCCAGGATGAATTTCGATTCCAGTAAAAAAGCGGCTGACCTGGGACAGAAAACGGGCAATAAAATAAAGTTTCCTGTTCCACAACCAATGCGCCAGGCGATGACACCAGACCGCATGCACCCCGGAATAATTTATAATGACTTCTAAACGGTTACGGGCAGCAGGGTCCTGGTCCAGCACCACATCAACATCATTTCTTAAGGTTTTAAACAAAGACAGTCCCTCCTTTCAAGTATGCTTTTATTCAGGCTCCGCTCCGGATATTCAAAACTCGGCTTATCTTTATATAGAGCCAAAAGTATAAAAAAGCGCCTCTGTGCCCTTACGAGGACACAGAGACGCTTGATCGCGCGGTTCCACTCTGTTTGAGTACGTATTGGTACTCCGCTTTGAAAGATAACGGTCTTTCCATTCCGCCATCCCTATTAAGAAACCGCAGTTCCTGTTCAGGAAATGGACTCAGAGGTGCATTTCAAAAGACATTATCTTAAGCCACTTTCAGCCGCGGTGACTCTCTCTTTGAAGAATGGTGTCTTCCTACTTCTCCTCGTCAGTGTTTTAGCTATTTATTATTTTAAAGCAAACTGTCTAAGCGTTTTTTGACGACAGTGCGTCCTAAAAGAGAAATGGTTTGAAGAAGATCGGGACCATGGGTCTGTCCTGACACCGCTGCACGAATAGGCATAAACAGATTTTTTCCTTTATGGCCGGTTTCTTTCTGTACAGCTTTTATCGCTTTTTTAATTTCCTCAGCTTTAAAATCTTCCACTTCCTCTAATTTACCTTTAAAGGCGCGGAGCACTTCAGGCACCTGTTCTCCGGCTAAAACCTCTTTAGCCTCTCCATTATAATCGATTTCTTCTTTAAAGAACAACTCTGTCAACTTAACAATTTCTGCCCCGAAGCTCATTTTCTCCTGGTGAAGAATGATTAAGTCATACGCCCATTTTTTCTGCTCGTCAGTCATCATCTCAGGAAGACGCCCGGCTTTTACCAAATGAGGAAGAGCAAGCCAGACAACGCGGTCTTCATCCGCTTCCTTCATATACTGGTTATTCATCCATGCAAGCTTTTGGGTATCAAAAACTGCCGGAGCTTTAATAACTCTGTCCAAGGTAAACTGTTCGATCAGTTCATCCTTTGTAAGGATTTCCTCTTCTCCGCCTGGAGACCAGCCTAATAAAGATATAAAATTCACAATTGCTTCAGGTAAATAACCTAGATCGCGGTACTGTTCAACAAACTGAATGATTGATTCATCTCTTTTACTCATTTTTTGCCTGTCTTCATTTAAGATAAGGGAAGCATGAGCAAATACCGGAGGCGTCCAGCCTAATGCTTCAAATAATAATACTTGTCTTGGAGCATTGGACAGATGTTCTTCTCCACGGATGACATGGGAAATTTCCATAAGGTGATCATCAATCACTACGGCAAAATTATAAGTTGGAATTCCGTCCTGGCGTACAATAACAAAATCGCCAATCCCGTCACTGTCGAATGTTACTTTGCCCCGTACCTTGTCATCTACTGTAATTTCCTGCCCCTGTGGTACAAGAAAGCGGACAACAGGTTTCCGGCCTTCTTCTTCATAAGCTTTCTTTTGCTCTTCAGTAAGGTTCCGGTCGCGGCCGCTGTATTTCGGTGTTTCTCCACGCGCCCTTTGTTCTTCACGTTCAGCTTCCAGTTCTTCCTCCGTCATATAACAGTGGTAAGCTTTGCCTTCCTGAATCAGCTGTTCGACGTATTTTTTATAAATATCCAGCCTTTCCATGCTCTGGTACGGCTCATGAGGGCCGCCGACATCTACACTTTCATCCCACTCAATGCCTAACCATTTTAGGCTTTCCATCAGTTTTTCGGTCGCTGCATCTACATTTCTGGCCTGGTCAGTATCTTCAATCCGAACGATAAATTTCCCTTTTTGGTTTCGCGCAAAAAGATAGTTAAAAAGAGCAGCGCGTGCTCCGCCAATATGTAAATGTCCCGTTGGACTCGGAGCAAACCTCACACGTACTTCTTGACTCATAGTATGACACCTTCCATTCTAATGTTCATTTATTTTATTCTACCATTTTTACATTACAAGGTTCCATTGAGAATTATACTTTTACCAGCAAAACAACTGCCTGGGAAGCGATGCCTTCTTCACGTCCAGTGAACCCCAGTTTCTCTGTCGTTGTCGCTTTCACATTTACTTGAGAAACTTCGGATTCCAATAATTCGGCAATTCTCTTCTGGATAGCAGGTATATGAGGTGCCATTTTTGGTTTTTGAGCCATAATCGTACAATCAACATTACCTAATGTATAACCGTGCTGCTTGACGATCTCCCAGACATGGCTAAGAAGCCTGGCAGAGTCAGCGTCTTTAAACTCAGAATCAGTATCAGGGAAATGCTTACCGATATCCCCTTCTCCAACTGCTCCTAAACATGCATCAGCAATAGTATGTAAAAGTACATCAGCATCTGAATGGCCTAACAGGCCTTTATCGTGGGGAATGTTAATTCCTCCAAGGATAAGAGGGCGTCCCTCTACGAGCTGATGGACATCAAAGCCTTGTCCTATTCTCAATTATGTTCATCCTCCTTACGCTTTTTAATAATGGCCTCAGCAAAAAGCAGATCTTCAGGAGTAGTTATTTTCAGATTTTCATAATCCCCCTGGACAATTTCCACCGGACGATTAAGGTACTCCATTAAGCTTGCATCATCCGTGCCCAAAAAACCATCTCTTTCAGCCTTTTCATGAGCATAGCGTATTTCCTCAAGATGAAAAGCCTGGGGTGTCTGAACTGACCATAAACTTGAGCGGTCAATCGTCTGTGTTATCTGTTTTTGCTCTACCAGTTTAATTGTATCCTTAACAGGGACACCTGTCACTGCCGCTCCCTTATCATTGGCGACTTCTACCAGCTGGTGAATAACTGCGCGCCTTATAAACGGCCTTGCCCCGTCATGTATCAGCACGACAGGGTTTCCTTCAATAACTTTCAGTCCTTCAAATACGCTCTGCTGACGCTCTTTGCCGCCTTCTACAATGCGGACCGCCTTAGTAATATTATACTCATTAATAAGCTCTTGAATCTGATTTATTTCCTGTTTATTTACTGCCAGGATTATCTCAGTACATAGAAGATCCTCCTCAAACACACGGAGCGTGTGAATCAGGAGGGGTTCATTGTCTATTTTTAAGAATTGTTTATTCTTACCGGCATTCATCCGTTTTCCTTGGCCTGCCGCTGGAATAACTACATGATAATTTCGCATGAGAACTCCTTTATTATATCTATTGGGCCTTAAAGTGCTTTCTCCATCAGTTTTGGTTTGGCAAAAATCATTCGTCCGGCTGAGGTTTGCAGCACACTGGTCACGATGACCTCAATATTCTTGCCAATATAACTTCTTCCTTCCTCGACGACAATCATTGTGCCATCGTCCAAATAAGCTATACCTTGATTTTGTTCTTTGCCGTCCTTAATAACTTGCACTCCCATTTCTTCACCGGGCAGGACAACAGGCTTGACCGCATTTGCGAGATCATTAATATTAAGAACATCCACGCCTTGCAAGTCGCACACTTTATTTAAATTAAAGTCATTAGTAACAACAAATCCCCCGAGCACTTTTGCCAGTTTCACAAGTTTGCTGTCTACTTCCTGAATTTCCTCAAAATCACCTTCATAAATTTCAACTTTTACGGTCAGCTCTTTTTGAATTTTATTCAAGATGTCTAAGCCGCGCCGGCCACGGTTTCTTTTTAGAACATCAGAAGAGTCTGCAATATGCTGGAGTTCTTCCAGAACAAATTCCGGAATAATCAATGTTCCTTCTATAAAGCCTGTCTGGCAGATATCTGCGATTCTTCCGTCAATAATTACGCTGGTATCAAGAATCTTAAGTTTTCCGTGAACTTCTTCTTCAGATTCTTCAGCGCTTTTCTTGGAATTTTTTGAGCCGGGAAACAGCCCCATTAATTCATCACGCTTCTGATAACCAACCTGAAAGCCTAAGTAACCAAAAAACAACGTAAGAATAAGCGGCAAAACAGAACTTAAAACAGGGATCTCCACACTGTTTAAAGCAACGGTAATCAGAAAGGCTAACATCAGACCAATGACCAGGCCCACCGTGCCAAACAGAAGGTCTGTCACCGGAAATTTAACAAGTGTATCTTCTGCAAGCCGGATAAAACTGACAATGTTATCTACAAACAGATAAAGAGATAAATATAATATAAGTGCACCTAATACTGCTCCAAAATAACCGTTAATCAGCCACTCCGGGGTGCCGTTAATATTTAGAAAATGAATAAGATCAGGTATAAACAGATAACCGACAGTACCACCTATAAACAGAATTACCAATTGTACAATTTTGCGAAGCATAAACTTCACCTCCTTCTAGTTATTATAGACAAGACCCCGAATTCCAAACATAAAAGGTTAAATTTCACAAAAAATTACATATTCAAGCATATAAATACCTTATCACCGGGTAATTACATTGTCAATAATACTAAATAATCCATTATATCTATTTAAAATCTTTTCGTCAATAGATGATTTTTTTAGACACCATTCATTTAAATGTGCCGGTCTATGAAAAGCTGCTCCTGAATCCTTGTTAAACCGTCTTTTATTTTTTTGGCTCTCGCCTCCCCAATACCGTCCACTTCATCAAGTTCTTCAATGCTTGCTCTCATTATATAAGGCAGCTCCTTGAATCTGTTTATCAGGTTACTTACAACCATGGGCGGGATACGTGGGATTTTATTTAAAATCCGGTAGCCTCTCGGACAAACAGCCTGTTCCTGAAGGTTAGTGATCTTCCCGTACCCAAGGAGCTTAACGATTACATGGTCATCCAGCAGCTCATCATTTGACAGACGTTTTAATTTTTTTAACGTTTCCACAGGGTCCTGTTTTTCGTCTTTTATATAATCTTTAATTAAAAGCAAGGCTTCATTCTCCATGTTAAGAACCAGCTCTTCCAGCTGCATAGAGATAAGCCGTCCTTCGTTTCCTAATTCATTCACGTAATTGAGTATTTCTCCTTTAATTCTTAAAACCATTTCTACCCTGTGCATCACCTGGGAAACTTCGTGGAAGGTCACAAGTTCTTCAAATTCCAATGCGCCAAGGTTAGTTATACTTTGATCAAGTACGGATTTATACTTTTCCAGTGTCTGAATGGCCTGATTTGCTTTTGTTAAAATGACACCGATATCTTTAAGTGCATATCTGTACTCTCCCTGGTAAAGGGTAATCACATTCCGCCTCTGGGAAATGGAAATAACCAGGTTGCCAGTCTGTTTAGCTACTCTTTGTGCCGTTCTGTGGCGAATCCCGGTTTCAGTGGAATAAATCGTATTTTCCGGGACGAGCTGTGTATTAGCGTAAAGGATCCGCCCGCCGTCTTCGCTTAAAATGATTGCTCCGTCCATTTTAGCCAGTTCATAAAGATAAGCAGGGGAGAAATCACTATTTATAAAAAATCCGCCGTCCACAAGGTTAATCATTTCTTCATTATAACCAAGGACTATCAAGCCGCCGGTTTTTGCCCGAAGGACATTGTCGATGCCTTCCCGAAGAGCTGTCCCGGGCGCTACTAGATGCAGCACATTGCTTATAAAATTTTCATCATAATTCGAACGTTGGTGATCCACTCGATATTCCTCCTAACGTGACTTCGATTGCTTCATTTACACTGGTGACACCCACTACTTCTATCCCTTCAGGGGGCGTCCACCCTCCTGCCGATTTCTCAGGAATAATTACACGTTCAAAACCGAGTTTGGCCGCTTCAATGACCCGCTGTTCAATACGTGTTACACGTCTTACTTCTCCAGTCAGGCCGACTTCCCCTATAATTACATCTGCCGGGGCTGTTGGTGAATCCCGGAAACTTGAAGCAATGGAAACAGCGATCGCCAGATCTATTGAAGGTTCGTCCAGACGGACGCCTCCCGCTACCTTTACATAAGCATCATGATTTTGGAGCATCATACCGACCCGTTTTTCCAATACTGCCATAATTAAAGAAATACGATTATGGTCAATTCCAGTGGCCATTCTTCTTGGATTCCCGAAGCTTGTAGGAGAGATCAGTGACTGTATTTCTACCAGAACTGTCCTTGTCCCTTCCATTGAGGCAACGACAGCGGAACCAGCCGCTCCTGATGATCTTTCTTCAAGGAATATCTCTGAAGGATTCAGCACTTCCTCGAGACCAGCCTCTTTCATTTCAAAAATCCCAATTTCATTGGTTGACCCAAACCTGTTTTTTACCGCTCTTAAAATACGATAGGTATGGTGGCGCTCTCCTTCAAAGTAAAGTACGCAATCAACCATATGCTCTAAAATCCGCGGTCCTGCAATAGAACCTTGTTTGGTTACATGCCCGACAAGAAAGATAGCAATTCCTTTTGTTTTAGCTATGCGCATAAATGCCGATGTACATTCCCTTACTTGTGAAACACTTCCTGGTGCACTTGTTACACCTTCAAGATAAACTGTTTGAATAGAGTCAATGATAATGAGCGTCGGATTCATCTCTTCAATCACTTTCTCGATATGTTCCACATCAGTTTCGGCTAAAACAAACAACTGGTCATTCCCAATGCCAAGTCTGTCTGCTCTCAACTTTGTCTGTTTAACCGATTCCTCACCTGATATATAAAGGACCCGTTCTTTTCGTTCAGAAAGTGTGGCGGAAAGTTGAAGAAGCAAGGTGGATTTCCCTATCCCCGGATCGCCCCCGACCAGAACGAGAGATCCAGGAACAATTCCGCCTCCTAATACGCGGTTAAGCTCTTTTATATGTGTACTGATTCTTTCTTCTTCAGTTCGTTCGATTGTGGTTATAGGCTCAGGTTTTGCGGTTCTTTTGCCACCCGTTACAAAGCCCCGCTTTCTTCCGGCTGGCTCTGCTTCTATCTCTTCCACTAATGTGTTCCAGTTCTGGCAGCCTGGACATTTTCCCATCCACTTAGTGGACTCATAGCCACAATCCTGACAGACAAATTTTGTTTTGCGTTTAGCCATTTACACGACCTCTTTTCCTTGAACATCCTGTTTATTTATTTTATCACGGCTAGGTAAGGATGATGAAGGAAAAGCAACCGCTAGTAAAAATATAAAGGGAGAAGTCGCAGTATACACTTTGACTTCCCCCCTGTTATAAACTTAACCTGCTTGTCGCTCCAGCAAAATTTACTTTTAATTTCCTGCAGAACTCACGGTGTATTCGCCCTCTTTGACATCCAGTTTTACAGATTCACCTTTTTTGATGTTTCCGCGCAGGAGCGCTTCAGATAAGCGGTCCTCAACTTGTTTTTGCAAGGCCCGTCGAAGAGGACGCGCTCCGTATTCCGGGTCAAACCCTTCGTCTGCAATTTTTGCTTTCGCTTCTTCTGTTAATTCAAACTCAATATCCTGCTCTGCAAGCCGCTTAGTAAGCTCATTAGCCATGAGTGAAACAATTTCTTTAATGTGTTCTTTTTCAAGGGAATGGAAGACAATAATTTCATCGATACGGTTCAGGAATTCAGGACGGAAGCTTTTCTTAAGTTCGCCCATGACTTTCCCTTTCATATCTTTATAGTCCTGTCCGTCCCGCTGAGCAGTAAACCCTAAACTTTTCTCCTGTCTCAACGTGCTCGCACCCACGTTTGAAGTCATAATAATCGCCGTATTCCTGAAGTCTACCCTGCGGCCTTTTGAATCAGTCAGGAAGCCGTCTTCAAGGACTTGTAAAAGAATATTAAATACTTCCGGATGCGCTTTTTCAACTTCATCAAGAAGAATGACTGAGTAAGGTTTGCGACGGACTTTCTCTGTTAACTGCCCGCCTTCTTCGTGGCCCACATAACCAGGAGGTGAACCGACAAGACGGCTTGTCGTATGTTTCTCCATAAATTCGGACATATCAATTCGGATAATGGCATCTTCATCACCAAATAAAGACTCAGCTACTGCCCTGGCGAGTTCTGTTTTACCAACCCCGGTAGGTCCAAGGAAAATAAATGAACCAATTGGTCGTTTAGGGTCTTTCAGCCCTGCCCTTGCCCGGCGAATAGCTTTTGAAACGGCCTGGACGGCTTCTTCCTGTCCGATGACACGGTTATGAAGAATTTCTTCCATTCTGAGCAGACGATCTGTCTCTTCTTCGGCCAATTTACTGACAGGAATTCCCGTCCATGTTGATACAACTGAAGCAATATCTTCTGTGGTCACTTCTGAGTTCTCCTGACCCTGCTTTTCTTTCCACTCATTTTTCATAGTTTGAAGCTCTTCCCGCAATTTCTGCTCTTTATCACGCAAGGAGGCTGCTTTTTCAAACTCCTGGCTTTGAACCGCTGCATCCTTTTCTTTACGGAGCTCTTCCAGGCTCTGTTCCTTTTCTTTCAAATTAGGAGGCGCTGTATAAGAACGCAGACGAACTTTGGAAGCTGCTTCATCTATTAAATCAATCGCTTTGTCCGGAAGGAACCGGTCAGATATATAACGGTCTGACAACTGCACCGCTGCCTCAATCGCATCATCAGTAATAGTGACGCGGTGGTGCGCTTCATACCGGTCTCTCAGGCCACTTAAAATCTGGACAGACTCATCACTAGTCGGTTCATCAACCTGAATCGGCTGAAAACGTCTTTCCAAGGCTGAATCTTTCTCAATATATTTACGGTATTCATCAAGCGTGGTAGCACCTATACACTGAAGCTCTCCCCTTGCCAGTGAAGGTTTCAGAATATTGGAAGCGTCAATCGCACCTTCTGCACCACCAGCTCCAATCAACGTATGAAGCTCATCAATAAACAGGACAACGTTGCCTGCCTGCCGAATCTCTTCCATCACTTTCTTCAACCGGTCTTCAAACTCCCCGCGGTATTTAGTTCCAGCTACCACAGTTCCCATATCGAGAGTCATAACCCGTTTATTCCGCAGTGTCTCAGGAACTTCATTGTTAATGATCTGTTGAGCAAGCCCTTCTGCGATAGCTGTTTTACCTACGCCCGGCTCACCAATTAAAACAGGGTTGTTTTTAGTACGCCGGCTGAGAATCTGTATAACCCGCTCTATCTCCTTGGCACGGCCGATAACCGGGTCAATTTGATCTTCTTTGGCAATAGCGGTTAAATCACGGGCAAGACTGTCAAGAGTAGGCGTGTTGGCATTAGCGGCCCCTGTACCTGCAGAAGACTGCTGCTGGCTGTTGGCTGACTCGCTTGATCCGAGCAGCTGCAGAACTTGCTGCCTTGCTTTATTCAGGCTGACACCCAAGTTATTTAAAACTCTGGCTGCCACCCCTTCTCCTTCCCTGATCAGTCCGAGAAGAATGTGTTCTGTCCCTACATAAGAATGGCCAAGCTTTCTCGCTTCATCCATAGACAGCTCAATAACTTTTTTAGCCCTTGGTGTATAATGAATTTGTTTTGTACTTTCTTCTCCGCGGCCAATCAGATTTTCCACTTCAGTCTGAATCTTTTCAGATCCAAGTCCTAAAGCCGACAGTGCTTTAGCCGCAATCCCTTCTCCTTCACTGACTAAACCTAACAGAATATGTTCTGTGCCTATATTGCTGTGGCCTAATCTTCCTGCTTCTTCCTGGGCCAGTGCTAAAACTTTTTGTGCGCGTTCAGTAAATCTTCCAAACATCATTTACTTACACCTCCATCTTATAATTAACCGTTTGTTTCAAGGTTGAATCTTTCTCTTATGACAGCTGCCCTTCGTTCATCCCTCTGTTCTGAGTTCAGCTTTTCCCCTGCATATTGCTGGAGAAAACCGGGCTGAGTCAAAATCATTAATTCGTTAAGAATCTTGCCATTTACATTTTTTATTAACCCCATATCAATCCCGAGTCTCACGTCCGACAGCCTTTGCATCGCTTCTTTTGATTCCATTCTTCTGCTGTAGGCAAGGATGCCGTAGGAACGGTAGATTCTATCTTCCAATTTATTTTGTGACTGTTCAAGCAGGGTTTCTCTTGCTGCCCGTTCCTGCTGGATAAGCTGTGTGACGACGTTGCGTAAATCTTCTACAATATCTTTTTCCGATTTTCCGAGAGTTGTCTGGTTGGAAACCTGAAACAGGTTCCCCCGAGCTTCGCTGCCTTCGCCGTAAATACCACGGACGACAAGGCCCAGCTGGTTGATAGCCGGAAGGATGCGGTTCAGGTTTTTCGTAAGAACAAGTGCCGGCAAATGCATCATGACAGAAGACCTGAGGCCTGTACCCACATTCGTAGGACAGGTTGTTAAGTACCCTCGTTTTTCATCAAAAGCGAAATCCAGTTTTTCTTCCATCCAGTCATCCATATCATTGGCATATTTAAGCCCTTCATCTAATTGGAAACCTGACAAAAGACATTGAATCCGTAAATGGTCTTCTTCATTAACCATCACACTCAGTGACTCATCTTCACTGAGAAGCACAGCTCCAGCTTTAGAATCAGTTGCAAGATTGGGACTTATCAGATGCTTTTCCACCAGCACCCGCTTTTCATTAGTCTTTAAATTATTCATTTTGAGGAGTTCCAGCTGTCCAAACCTGCGGTGAGAATGCCCCGCAAATTTATCTTCCACCTTTCCCACAATCTCTTCCAGCTGTTCCTTATCTGCCAAAAGAGGATAGGTCACATCCTGCAGGTTTCGGGCAAGGCGGATCCGGCTGCTTATAACAATATCAGCTTCCGGCCCTTCATTTTTCATCCAGGGACTGACTGCTTCATTAATAAAAGGCTGTAATGACATACTCACGCTCCCCCCTTATTATTCAGGCTTTCTTCTAAAGAGCGGATACGGTCCCTCGTTTCTGCAGCTTTTTCAAACTCTTCCTGCTCTATCAGCTTTTTCATTTTCTCTTTTAAATTTTCAATTTCGCGGTGTACGTGCAAATCTTTGCCTTTCCGCTTAGGTATTTTACCGGAGTGTACCGAGTTTCCTCCATGTATTCTTTTAAAAACCGGTTCTAACTTTTGGTTAAAAGTCCGGTAACAATCGGCACAGCCCAGCCTTCCCACTTTGGCAAACTGCTTGTATCCCATCCCGCAACTCGGGCACTTTAAGTCAGGCTGAGTTTTTTTATAGGGTTGAGATTGTGAAGCAGATATTGATTGACCTGCATCCAAAAGGCCTGAAAGCAATTGATGAATTGAAAAGTTGTTTGAACCCTGGAACTGGTCTCCTTTATCTTTGGCACACGTTTCACACACATGAATTTCAGTTTTCTCCCCATTGATGATTTTCGTGAAATGCAAGCTGGCCGGGCGTTCCTGGCACTCTTGGCAGAGCATATCATCCCCTCCTCATCTAAGGTTTATTAAACTCTTTATACTTCAGGGCAGTCAGCATAGCTTTTAACATTTGAGCCCGCAATTCGTCTCTGAAAGGAAGTTTAATATGAATAACCTCTCTGTCCATCACGCTCTTCATAAGGTTTGCTTCTCTTTGCGTGACAGCTTCCTCTTCTAAAAGACGTGCAATCATATTATTGGCCGCAGTCTGGGAAACGCGGCTTCCGCTAAGTTCAATTAACTGGTCAAACAATGCGAGCTGATTATCTGCTTTGACTTTAATAATACGGATATACCCTCCGCCTCCCCGTTTACTTTCGACCATATAGCCTTTTTCTACAGTAAACCGGGTGCGGATCACATAATTTATTTGAGAAGGAACGCAATCAAACTGTTCGGCTAACTCACTTCGTTTTACTTCAATAACCTCTTCTCTGTTTCCTTCTAAGATTGTCTTGAGGTAATGCTCAATCAGATCAGAAATATTCCTCACCGCATCCCCCTCCTTTGCCCGCAAAGCAGATGCTTATAAATTTAATATAAACTTTATATTGACTTTGACTATATTTGACTTTGTCTCTATTATATCGTTTTTTTTAAAAGGTGCAACTAATTTGATGTGCACCTTATTTATTTTCGTCAATCTTATTCGTTTTCATTCTATTCTTTCTCTATTAATACTTGTTTTACGAAAGAAAGCCTATGTAACTCATCCAGCACTGCATTAATTGCATTCTCATTTTTATATTCCACTAATAAACGATATTCAATCATTGGATTTTCGTTATATATATTTTGTTTTTCCGTTTTCATACTATGAATACTAATGTGATTTGCTTCTAAAATCTGTACCATTTCATTTAGCCGGCTATTTTCTTCTTCTGCCATAATGGTAAGTGTTTTTTTCAGCGCATGTTCTCCTTTACGAAATCTTACTTTTCCAAGAAAAAACAAACTCAAAATCACAATAATGGTCGTTAAAAAAGCGGCACCGAACATTCCTGCCCCTACTGTCAGGCCTATGCCTGCAACCACCCAGATGGAAGCTGCCGTCGTTAACCCCCGGATTGAGTATCCTTGAACTAGAATCGTTCCAGCTCCCAAAAAACCGATTCCTGAAATGACATATGAAGCCAGACGGGAAGGATCATACCTGACCACTTCTGTGTTTGCAGCCAAATAATCCTGAAACCCGAAAAAAGCTAATAGCATCACCAGGCACGATCCCACACTCACTAACATATGCGTACGGAATCCAGCCGAGTGATGACTAATTTCTCTTTCTAATCCAATGAGACCACCTAATAATGCTGCTACAAACAGCCTCGTCGCCATAATAACTAATTCGTTATCCATTATACCAGCCCACTCCATCTATGTTTCACTCCTAATAAAGGTTACAATTTTTGGCCTATGGTTCATTATTATTCCACAGTAGACATTCAATACCCTTTAAAAAGTTATATAAATCATGGGTTTAATTAAAGGGCTTTTACAGCGAAAATTGGCGATTTGGGCAGTAATGGACGGCTTCAGAAACGATTTTTTATTGCCTATCGTGGAAAAGGAGGGGTCGAGCAGCTGAATTAGGTGGTCTAACAGCTAATTTTGAGTTCTATCGGCGAAAATGAGGGGTCTATCAGCGAATTTTGGGTTCAATCAGCGAAAATCACGTTCTATCGGCGAAAATAGATGCTCAATCAGCGAAATTTGAGTTCTATCAGCGATAATCGATGCCCAATCAGCGAAACACCTGTCCAAAAAAAGTAATCAGCTTTTAGCCGGAAAGGTTTAAGGTATTTTTTAAAAACACAAAAAAGACATCCTCTTCTGAGAATGCCTTTGAGCCCAGCGACGTCCTACTTTCACAGGGGGAGATCCCCCAACTATCATCGGCGCTGGAGAGCTTAACTTCCGTGTTCGGCATGGGAACGGGTGTGACCTC
>NZ_JAIWPE010000093.1 GCF_021028955.1 Salipaludibacillus sp. CUR1 | reverse complement strand
CCCCAGGATGTGATGAGCCGACATCGAGGTGCCAAACACCGCCGTCGATATGAACTCTTGGGCGGTATCAGCCTGTTATCCCCGGAGTACCTTTTATCCGTTGAGCGATGGCCCTTCCATACAGAACCACCGGATCACTAAGACCTACTTTCGTACCTGCTCGACGTGTCTGTCTCGCAGTCAAGCGCGCTTTTGCCTTTATACTCTACGACCGATTTCCGACCGGTCTGAGCGCACCTTCGTACTCCTCCGTTACTCTTTAGGAGGAGACCGCCCCAGTCAAACTACCCACCATACACTGTCCTCGATCCGGATAACGGACCTGAGTTAGAACCTCAAAGTTGCCAGGGTGGTATTTCAAGGTTGGCTCCACGCAAACTGGCGTTCACGCTTCAAAGCCTCCCACCTATCCTACACAAGCAAATTCAAAGTCCAGTGCAAAGCTATAGTAAAGGTTCACGGGGTCTTTCCGTCTAGCCGCGGATANTAATTCAAAGTCCAGTGCAAAGCTATAGTAAAGGTTCACGGGGTCTTTCCGTCTAGCCGCGGATACACTGCATCTTCACAGCGATTTCAATTTCACTGAGTCTCGGGTGGAGACAGCGCCGCCATCGTTACGCCATTCGTGCAGGTCGGAACTTACCCGACAAGGAATTTCGCTACCTTAGGACCGTTATTGTTACGGCCGCCGTTTACCGGGGCTTCGATCAAGAGCTTCGCGTTAGCTAACCCCATCAATTAACCTTCCGGCACCGGGCAGGCGTCACACCCTATACGTCCACTTTCGTGTTTGCAGAGTGCTGTGTTTTTAATAAACAGTCGCAGCGGCCTGGTATCTTCGACCGGCATGAGCTTACGGAGCAAGTCCTTCACCCTCACCGGCGCACCTTCTCCCGAAGTTACGGTGCCATTTTGCCTAGTTCCTTCACCCGAGTTCTCTCAAGCGCCTTGGTATTCTCTACCCAACCACCTGTGTCGGTTTGGGGTACGGTTCCT
>NZ_JAIWPE010000092.1 GCF_021028955.1 Salipaludibacillus sp. CUR1 | reverse complement strand
CTAGGAGGTTGGCTTAGAAGCAGCCACCCTTTAAAGAAAGCGTAATAGCTCACTAGTCGAGTCGGCCTGCGCGGAAGATGTAACGGGGCTCAAACCATACACCGAAGCTACGGGTATCACGTAAGTGATGCGGTAGAGGAGCGTTCTGTAAGCCTGTGAAGGTGAGTTGAGAAGCTTGCTGGAGGTATCAGAAGTGCGAATGCTGACATGAGTAACGATAATGGGTGTGAAAAACACCCACGCCGAAAGACCAAGGTTTCCTGCGCAACGTTAATCGACGCAGGGTTAGTCGGTCCCTAAGGCGAGGCTGAAAAGCGTAGTCGATGGAAAACAGGTTAATATTCCTGTACTTCTGGTTATTGCGATGGAGGGACGGAGAAGGCTAGGCCAGCTTGGCGTTGGTTGTCCAAGTTTAAGGTGGTAGGCTGGAATCTTAGGTAAATCCGGGATTCTAAGGCCGAGAGCTGATGACGAGTGTTCTTTTAGAACACGAAGTGGTTGATGCCATGCTTCCAAGAAAAGCTTCTAAGCTTCAGGTAACCAGGAACCGTACCCCAAACCGACACAGGTGGTTGGGTAGAGAATACCAAGGCGCTTGAGAGAACTCGG
>NZ_JAIWPE010000090.1 GCF_021028955.1 Salipaludibacillus sp. CUR1 | reverse complement strand
GTTACCAGATATTTTAGTTCCTCATAAACATTATGATGCCGCCTCTATCGAGGCAGTTGTTCATCCACAAAATAAGATCAAAGATCGCTTACCAGTCGGAGCGGAATCTTCTACGTTAAGCCGTTGGATCCGCTGGTTTTCTTTATGGTTAACCGACGCCATTCGCTGTCTTCGAGCCATTATGCTTCGCTACTTTATGCAGGTACCGAATCCATCATCCCCAAGGGATTCGTCCGTACTTCATTTGATTGGGGAATTTGTAGGTATTGAAGATGGTTGGCTGACACGTCTTGTCCGTCCCATCGTCAATACCCATTCTTGGTTACAGACCCGTTTTGCGTACCTGTCCTCCTTGAACAGATCATAAAGTAAGAAAGAAATCATTTTTCTTACAAGGGAGGACTACGTGATGAGTCAACGCGAATCACAAGAAGAAGTTGCCGCAGCACGAATGGAGATAATTGCACCTTTAGTTGCCAAAGGAATAGACTCAGGGCAAGCTAAGTATCTCCGGGACAAAATTT
>NZ_JAIWPE010000089.1 GCF_021028955.1 Salipaludibacillus sp. CUR1 | reverse complement strand
CCTCCTCGTATATTATATTTAAGCCCATAATTGAGCTTATAAATTTCTTTACACCCAAGGCTTTTTGATTGGGCGTCTCAAGATATTTCTAGATAATGATCTTAGGATCATTTGGGACAATTCTTCTTCCTCCTGTAGCTTGACTACATCTTAAGTTTGTTTCTCAGTGTACGTGCGGCACTTCCTACTCGCAGGCTGAGCCCCCTGCCTCTTGGACTCAGGTGATAGTAGCCCTGAGGCGGCTTTCAATGCAGGAGGAGTTCTGATACACGAGGTTGATGATCGGCGTTCACACTAGAGATATCTCGAGGCGTCCAAAAGAAAGACCCAATGATTCTAAAATGAAAGGAGGGTTCCCCCATGAGATTATTTGTAGGTTTAGACGTGAGCTCGTTTGATATGAAAGGGTGTGTTCTTGATCAAGATGGTGCCAGATTAGATTCTTTTTCGGTAACGAATGACCTTCCAGGCATCTCTGAATTAAAAGATCGGCTTCTTGATTTTATAGTCGAAAAAGAAATAGATAATCTTAAAATTGGCTTAGAATCAACGTCGGTGTATAGTTTTCATCCCTCCATGTATCTGCATCATGATGATGAGCTGAAAAAACAC
>NZ_JAIWPE010000088.1 GCF_021028955.1 Salipaludibacillus sp. CUR1 | reverse complement strand
TCGAGTCCTCCTTGGGTATCAATTAAGGGTCCTTTTCGCTGATCAGCTTTGGACACCTCGTATCATACCAAGGGGGCTCTTTTTTGTTCAAACCCCAAATTTCTTTCTTACAGGAATGCTTCTTTTTTATATTTTATATCCTAATTTTACCGTTTGCTTATTTTTCTTGTTGTATGATCCTGCTCTTTAGTTAAACTAATAAAAGTAACACTTTGTTGAAGAAGTCTTCCCTTTAGTTTAATTTTTCAATTACGAACTAAGAAAAAGCTGCCTTACAGCTTCCTGGATCTTCAAGTATTCCTCCCTTTACTAGAATAAGGATTGAACCATTAAAGCAACTTCTTTCGGCTTAACATTAATGGCCGATATTCTATCTAAATCTATCCATATAGGCACATACGTACCTCTATTTCTATTCTCATCTATATACTCTTCGCCTTGCCCAGTTCCGTATTCTCCACCAATTATTTCAGATAAGAAAAAGTATTGAGTTCCATTGAATCTAATCTCTGCAATGCAGTCATTTACCTTCACTTCTACTCCTAATTCTTCAAATGCTTCTCTTTTCGCTCCGTCTTCTGGTGTCTCTCCATTTTCTATTCCGCCACCAGGAAAGACATAATATACAATACCTTCTCTAATTCTTTTTATTAGTCCAAACTTTTTATTTTCTATTATTACAACTGAAGTTCTATCCCGCATTCCTGTACCACCCTTTATCAATTCAGTTTAAAGAATCCTCCCCATTACGGGCACAAGAGCAGCGACAACTTGTTTTAGCAAACTTTTTTATAGAAGATAAGAGTTGTATTATCGTTTAACTTCTTGCTAACGCCAGTTTTGTTAAAACCCATTTTTTCATATAAATAACAAATACGTTTCTCCTCTAAAAGAGTGGCTAATTCCCAGGATATAGCCTGAGGGAACATTTCTTCAATTAAAGTAATAGATTTCTGAGCTAATCCTTTTCCTTGATAAGCAGGTAAAATAAACATTGGACTTATCCAAAACTCTGCGTTTTCTTTCCAAAATACACAGATAGCTCCTACAAAATTGTCTTCAGCTAATATTTTATAAAAATTACCATTGGGTCTATTAATTCTTGTTATTACCGTTTCAATATTTTCATTAGCTGGATTAGTATCGTAATCTTTGTACTTATTCATTAAGGGAAAAAAAGCTTTCACTTGACTATCTAAAATTGATTGTGCATCGTTTTCTGTTGCTTTTTCTAACCTCATCTCCATTGCTCCACCAGCCCGCTAGTATATATTTCAATACATAATTCAATGAAAAATCTTTATTTTCTTTCCTTAGCTCTACTCCCTTTTAGCTTATCATCATTTTCCAGTTAACAGGAAATTTAAAAAGCTGAAAATACAGCTCATGGATCATCAACTATTGCTCCCCGTTCAAGAGGCACTATTCTCTTCTGTCTTATATTTAACTATATAAGGGGTAAGGAGTGAGCCAGTAAATGCGATTAATATAGCTACAAAAATTGTACCAAGAACATTATCGAACGGAGACAAAAACAAACCAAAGATTAAAAAAGGTACTATTGTTAAAGCTACGACTATTAACCTTGAAAAGAATGTTATCTTAGATTTCTTTCCGCAATTGTTACATTGAAGTGTACTAAACATCCAATTCGCTTTTAAGATTTCACTCCACTTAAAAGATGCTGCATTACAATGAGGGCATTTTAACAATTTCAACCCCTCCTAACAATTTATTTACGGATAATTCTGAAAAATATTCCAGTTATTGTTCTTAGGCCCCCTTAATTTAACATCATTTTCCACTTTTGAACTAAATAAAAAAGCCGCCTATGCAGCTCTCCGGATCTTCAACTATTTCTTCCCGTCAGAACAACAAGACTTAATTTTTTTCTTTTTTATATTTGTTTTTTAGAAGGCGTTCAGTAGTAAATCCTATCAATAAACCGGCTACAATTGGTAAGAAAGAAATTTCAGTATAAGACGGTGAAACTTTAAACATAAGAATATTTATATTAGCAACAACGCCTATTGTAAACAATATTATCATCGAACCCAATGAAGCTATTAATGGAATCCAAAAGGGTTTATTCATAACTCCACCTCTCATTCATTTACTAACTTAAGCACCCCATGAGTTGACTATTATCGGTTCATCTGCAACTTTATAAAATCTTGTTTGTCTTTAAATATAATCGTTATTTTATACTGATCTTGCTCATATGACTCTAAATTAACTGAACCAACTAAAAAAGAAATAACGTTATCTTCAATGCTTGTTTCCATATCTCCAACATTTCCTGTGATCAAACCATCTCTACTTTCAAATTTAATGTCTATATTATTAATATCTGCCTGAGAAAATTCTAATTCTTTTGATTCAATTTCAACCCAGTTTACCTTTTTTTCCTCATACAATTCTGGATTGAATATGTAACTAACATTCCAATAATCTCCTTCTCCGTAAAAGACTACTTCTTTAGAGACAATAGTTTGTGCAGGTGATGAACAAGCTGTAGAAATTATTATTAGAAAAATACCAAACAATACTCTCCCTTTCATTATTAAACCCCTTTTAAAAAGTTTTCTGCAAAGCAATACCATTTTTTCTTGTCATTTAATTCAAAAATTTAACTTTCTTCTATGCTAGTTTTATGGAAAAAATTAAGTCTTTTATCGCTAACACATTTTGTAACTTTTATGGAGCAAATTGAAGTTCTAATATATCTTTTAACTCAAGAGTTTGCGCCTTTGTTAAGGTAGAGTAATTTGAACCCCCATCAAATAAGACTGCACCACCATCATCTTGAAACCATATATAACGCCGTACTTCCGAAACATTTTTATTAGGTCTATCCAGTTGAAAGAATGCGTCTGCCTCATTTTCCATATTCGGTTTATCAGTATTCTGTGAATTTTGAATAAGAGTTCTTAATTTATTTATGGCTTCTTCATCTGTAATTTCGTTATTAAATGTAACTCCCTCATTACCTTCATTGCTGAAAGGATTACCTACCCTAATGACTTCATCTGCCGAACACCCTAAAAGCATTACTGACAATCCTATGAATGCAAAAATCCCTATAAAATTTCTAATATTAGTTCACTTCCTTATTTTCTTCTTAAACATAATGCTTGGTTAAACGACCTCCCTCTATAAAGTTTAATTTTCTTCTAAATACTAACGGATACTTACAATTTCACAAACACCAGATAAGATTCTCACGCATAAATATGGATATATGTTGAAACTGGAATATATTTTTACAGGCCCAAGTCCATCCTAACGGCCAAACAGGTTATATTTGGTAGATAAGGTATAACCGTGCCTCTAAGGTCTCCACATGTATCACGGTCGCTCACCCTCCCATGTCTCTCCGGCTTATGGGCCATACATTCCTTCGTCCTGCGTATCCATGAGGTGGAGGTCGGATATGCTCCTTTGCTGGGTCTTAGCCCGAATGGTTTCTATATGCTCCGACTCTGCACTGATGGTGTTTGTCTAATAGTAAGGTTACGTCTTTTAAACCTTCGGTTTAGTTAAGCAGCCTGTGCTGAAAAGTTTTGGGGTATGGCTTGCAGTAATTTCGAACCATCAAATGAGCATTGCCTTTGACCAATAACGAATAAAACGCGCAGTAATTTACAGCACAGGGCAATCAGGGACTGTTGTTTCTTCAACGGATTATTAGGGCGTGTGGTGTAATAATGATGCAGGGCCTTAAACGTGGGATTATGGGCCACAAGAGGCCTTATAGCCAGGTACAGAGCTTTTCTTAATTTACTCCGTCCGCGCTTTGTGATCGTGGTCTGCCCTTTGTGTTTTCCTGAACTGTTTTCTCTTAAGCTGAATCCTGAGAGATTTACAAGCTGTTGAGAATGACTGTAATTCATCAAATTACCTGTCTCCGAAAAGAACGTTGTCACAGTCGTTACACCAAGCCCCGTCATATCAATCATTTCATTCGCACCAGGAATAGTGCGT
>NZ_JAIWPE010000087.1 GCF_021028955.1 Salipaludibacillus sp. CUR1 | reverse complement strand
GGTAATACGTAGGTGGCAAGCGTTGTCCGGATTTATTGGGCGTAAAGCGAGCGCAGGCGGTTTTTTAAGTCTGATGTGAAAGCCTTCGGCTCAACCGAAGAAGTGCATCGGAAACTGGGAGACTTGAGTGCAGAAGAGGACAGTGGAACTCCATGTGTAGCGGTGAAATGCGTAGATATATGGAAGAACACCAGTGGCGAAGGCGGCTGTCTGGTCTGTAACTGACGCTGAGGCTCGAAAGTATGGGTAGCAAACAGGATTAGATACCCTGGTAGTCCATACCGTAAACGATGAATGCTAAGTGTTGGAGGGTTTCCGCCCTTCAGTGCTGCAGCTAACGCATTAAGCATTCCGCCTGGGGAGTACGGCCGCAAGGCTGAAACTCAAAGGAATTGACGGGGGCCCGCACAAGCGGTGGAGCATGTGGTTTAATTCGAAGCTACGCGAAGAACCTTACCAGGTCTTGACATACTATGCAAATCTAAGAGATTAGACGTTCCCTTCGGGGACATGGATACAGGTGGTGCATGGTTGTCGTCAGCTCGTGTCGTGAGATGTTGGGTTAAGTCCCGCAACGAGCGCAACCCTTATTATCAGTTGCCAGCATTAAGTTGGGCACTCTGGTGAGACTGCCGGTGACAAACCGGAGGAAGGTGGGGATGACGTCAAATCATCATGCCCCTTATGACCTGGGCTACACACGTGCTACAATGGATGGTACAACGAGTTGCGAACTCGCGAGAGTAAGCTAATCTCTTAAAGCCATTCTCAGTTCGGATTGTAGGCTGCAACTCGCCTACATGAAGTCGGAATCGCTAGTAATCGCGGATCAGCATGCCGCGGTGAATACGTTCCCGGGCCTTGTACACACCGCCCGTCACACCATGAGAGTTTGTAACACCCAAAGTCGGTGGGGTAACCTTTTAGGAACCAGCCGCCTAAGGTGGGACAGATGATTAGGGTGAAGTCGTAACAAG
>NZ_JAIWPE010000009.1 GCF_021028955.1 Salipaludibacillus sp. CUR1 | reverse complement strand
ATAATTATTTTGATGTATATTTAATATTAATTCTCATTTGACACCCTTTTTTCTCAAGGAGTATAATAGACTGAGAATAAATAACTTAATTTTGAACATGGATATCATGTTCACTTTTCCTTTTACAGCGGGAGTTAAATTAAGGAAAAGGAAGTTAGGGGGAAGAAAATGGAGCAGCGAATCGAGCGAATAAAAAAACAACTTCATTCTCAAAGTTATAAATTAACACCGCAACGAGAAGCAACGGTTCGGGTCCTTCTTGAACATGAAGATGATCACTTAAGTGCAGAAGATGTCTATATGCTTGTGAAAGAAAAGTACCCTGAAATCGGACTTGCTACTGTTTACCGGACATTGGAACTTTTAACTGAACTGAAAGTCGTTGATAAAATCAATTTTGGGGATGGTGTCTCCAGATACGATCTCCGGCAGGAAGGAGCAGCCCACTTTCATCATCATCTTGTATGTATTGAATGCGGGTCTGTAGACGAAATACAGGAAGATTTACTGGAAGATGTAGAAAGAGTAGTGGAAGACCGCTGGAATTTTGCCATTAAAGATCACAGGCTTACCTTCCATGGCATTTGCCACCGCTGCAAATAGAAACAAGCTGGTTAAGCACCTCTTTACCTCAAAAAAGACATCATGAAACCTGGCGCAATGATTTGCCCGGGTTTTTTTGTTTTTTGCGAGCTGTGGATTATATAGAAGGCTATTGTTATGTGCAGACCGCTTTGGAGAGCAGTTATAAAGCCGTAATTAATAATAATTTAATAGGAATTAATGAGTATACTTTCTCTCCTGGTTGTCATATCCTTTATTAACACTGGAAATCAGGAGAGGTAAACTATGTACAATCTAAGCCGTTTTGTTCAAACAATCTGGATATTTTTCTTATTCATGGGGTGCACGCTATTATTTTATTATGGTATTCTATGGGTGAGTGACGAATATAAAGAGTACCATCGCTATGATGAGCCACAAGGTAAAGCGGTGAAAGTCTTTCAGCCCTCTTTAAGAGAAAATCCAGGAGAGAATGTTTACCTTTTTGACCGTTTTCTTCTTTTTATATCGGAGGGAGAGTAGCTGAGAGAAAGGTGGACATGCTTAATGACTAGTGATTTGAAAGCGTTTATTCATTACCTCACTGTGGAAAAGGGGCTTGCCGGGAATTCGACAGCTGCCTATGAGAGGGATTTGCAATCTTATCTTCTATACTTGGAGAAAGTAGAAGGAATCAAGGCTTTAAATGATGTGAAAAAGTCAAATATTCTTCATTTTTTATATCATTTAAATGATTTAGGCAGGGCAGGGACGACAATTTCCCGGGCTTTGTCGTCAATACGGTCCTTTCATCAGTTTCTAATAAGAGAACGGCTGAGTGACCAGGATCCTTCCGTTCATGTGGAAATGCCCAGACCGGATAAAACACTTCCAAAAATACTATCTACTGCTGAAGTTGAAGCGTTGCTGGAAGCACCGGACTCATCAACCCCGCTCGGCATAAGAAACAGGGCTATGCTGGAAATACTGTATGCCACCGGTGTACGGGTAACTGAACTTTGCAGCCTGAAACTGGGGGATCTTCATTTACACATGGGATTTATCCGTTGTCTTGGAAAAGGGAATAAAGAACGAATTATTCCTTTAGGACAGATGGCCAGTGAAGCTCTTGAAAAATATTTGAACGACAGCAGGCCTGTGCTGACCAAAAAACTGTCCCATGATTTACTTTTTGTTAATCATCATGGAAGGCCGTTAAGCCGCCAAGGATTCTGGAAAGTTTTAAAACAGCTTTCCGGGGCTGCCAGAATAGAAAAAGAACTAACACCGCATACGTTAAGACATTCTTTCGCCACTCATCTGTTAGAAAACGGGGCAGATTTGAGAGCTGTCCAGGAAATGCTTGGTCATGCGGATATTTCAACTACCCAAATCTATACGCATGTCACTAAAGTAAGAATGAAGGATGTGTATTCCAAATATCATCCAAGAGCGTGATAAGCAGTTGTTTTAACTTTAGATGTCTGACCTCAGACCACGACAACGATAATGATTGCTGTTTCCCTGTGCGGGTATAGTAAAACAAGGGATATTCATTTTTTGAAGGAGGAAGACAATGAGACAAGAGAGTTACAAGCGCGTTTTTTTAATTGTAATGGATTCTGTTGGGATTGGCGAAGCGCCGGATGCTAAAGAGTTTAATGATGAAGGTGCAGACACTCTGGGCCATATAGCCGAAGAGAACGGCGGACTGGCTATGCCCAACATGGATGAGCTCGGACTGACTAAAATTAAACAGTATAAAGGAGGAACTGAGGTGGCTTCTCCTAAAGCCTGTTATGGCAAAATGGAGGAGGCGTCAGTTGGTAAGGACACGATGACTGGTCACTGGGAGATTATGGGCCTGAATATTGATCAGCCTTTCAGAACCTTTCCCGATGGGTTCCCGCCTGAACTGATAGAAACGATTGAAGAAAAGACTGGACGGAAAGTACTGGGGAACAAGCCTGCATCCGGCACAGAAATTCTTGAAGAACTTGGTGAAGAACATGTGAATACAGGGGACCTGATTATTTACACATCTGCTGATTCTGTTCTTCAGATCGCTGCCCATGAAGAAGTTATTCCGCCTGAGGAATTATGGGAAATTTGTGAAATGGCCCGGGAACTGACTCTGGATGAAAAATATATGGTAGGCCGTGTCATTGCCAGACCATTTATAGGAACCCCTGGAAAGTGGGAGCGTACGGCTAATCGTCACGATTACGCGTTAAAGCCATTTGGCAGGACGGTTATGAATGAGTTAAAAGACCAGGGGTTTGATTCCATCGCAATCGGTAAAATATCTGATATTTACGACGGAGAAGGCATTACAGAGTCTTTACGGACTTCTTCCAATATGGATGGCATGGATAAAATGAATCAGACTCTCACTAAAGATTTTACAGGATTGAGTTTTCTGAATCTTGTAGACTTCGACGCTAAGTTCGGCCACCGCCGGGACCCGAAAGGTTATGCTAATGCTCTGGAAGAATATGATGCGCGTTTACCGGAAGTGCTAAATGAATTGAAAGAAGATGATTTGCTGATTATTACAGCTGACCATGGAAACGACCCGGTTCATCCCGGTACAGATCATACAAGGGAATATGTGCCCTTATTAGCGTTTTCAAAGCGTATGAGTGAAGGGAAGCCTTTAGGGACAAGGAAAACCTTTGCTGATATAGGCGCCACAATTGCTGATAATTTTGGTGTTAAGCTGCCTGAGTTTGGTACGAGTTTTTTAAATGACATCATAAAGTAGGAGATGAGTGAATTGTCCAGTAATGAAATGATTGTCCATGCAAAAGAGTACATTGAAAGAAAATTGGATTCCAAACCTTCTGTTGGTCTGATACTCGGATCTGGTCTCGGGGTACTGGCAGAAGAAATCGAAAATCCTGTTGTGATCCCTTATAAAGATATTCCCGGTTTCCCTTCTTCAACAGTTGCCGGCCATAAAGGGCAGTTTGTAATAGGGGAACTGGAAGGAACGACTGTAGCAGCTATGCAGGGGCGCTTTCATTTTTATGAAGGCTATCCTATGGAGCTTGTGACCCTCCCTGTACGGGTAATGAAAGAAATGGGGGTTGATCAGTTAATAGTTACGAATGCGGCAGGAGGCATTAATGAGAGTTTTGAGCCTGGCAATTTGATGATTATTAAAGATCATATAAATATGTTTGGAACTAATCCTTTAATAGGTCCAAATGATGAGAGTCTTGGAGTGCGTTTTCCCGATATGTCCCAGGCTTACACAGAAGAACTTATCAGTTTAGCAGAAGAAGCTGCACAGAAATTAAATTTAGAAGTTACAAAAGGGGTTTATGTCGGAAACACCGGGCCTGTTTATGAAACACCGGCTGAGGTGAGAATGCTGAGAACGCTGGGCGGAGATGCTGTAGGAATGTCTACCGTACCGGAAGTAATTGTGGCGAGGCACAGTAATATGAAAGTATTGGGGATTTCCTGCATATCAAATATGGCTGCCGGTATCCTTGACCAGCCACTTACACATGACGAAGTAATCGAAACGACTGAAAAGGTGAGAGCTGATTTTCTGCAATTTGTTAAAGCCATTGTAGCTAAGATGCAATAGGAGGGGTTAATAAATGATCACTGCAGATAAAATAATCGAATCTGCTGAGTGGATAAAAAGTCAGCATCATACGCTTATGAAACCTCAAGTTGGAATGATACTAGGTTCCGGGTTGGGGGAGCTGGCAGATGAAATTGAAAATGCGGTTAGGATTCCTTATACGGATATTCCTTTCTTCCCTTCCTCTACGGTGGCAGGCCATAAAGGCCAGCTGGTCATCGGTACTCTTGAGGGAGTCAGTGTGATAGCCATGCAAGGAAGATTTCATTATTATGAAGGATATACTATGCAGCAAGTGACTTTTCCAGTAAGGGTAATGCGGGAGCTTGGCTGCGAAACTCTTATTGTCACAAATGCGTGCGGCGGAATGAATGAGAACTTTAAACCCGGAGATCTCATGCTTATTGAAGACCATATTAATTTTACAGGTTCGAACCCATTAATTGGCGAAAACCTGGACAAGTATGGACCCAGGTTCCCGGATATGAGCAGAGCATATACACCTGCGTTGAAAGATTTGGCCCTTAAAACAGCGGATGAGTTACACTATAACCTGCAGCGGGGAGTTTATGCAGCGGTGAGCGGGCCAGTTTACATGTCAGCGGCAGAATTAATTATGCTCAGAAGACTGGGAGCAGATGTTGTGGGCATGTCCACGGTGCCTGAAGCAGTTACAGCGAGGCATATGGGCATGAATGTATTAGGTATATCCTGTATAACAGATATGGCTATTGGAGAAACGATAGAAGGCATTACCCATGAAGAAGTAATGGAAGTCGCGGAAAGAACCAAACCGAGATTCAAATCCTTCGTTCGCAGCTTATTAAAGAATGGACAACACGGGCTGTGGCGGATTACTGAGGGGGAATAAATAATGAGAATGGTCGATTTAATTGAAAAAAAACGAAATGGCGGAAGCCATACTAAAGAAGAAATTGATTTTATAATCAAAGGCTATACAGATGACTCAATTCCCGATTACCAAATAAGTGCCTGGGCGATGGCTGTATTCTTTCAGGACATGACACAGGACGAACGCGCTTTTTTAACTGAAGCCATGGTTAATTCAGGTGACGTAATAGACCTGTCTGCGATAGACGGTGTTAAAGTGGACAAACATTCCACAGGCGGCGTAGGGGATACGACGACACTTGTATTAGCTCCCCTTGTTGCGAGCATTGGTGTACCGGTAGCAAAAATGAGCGGAAGAGGCCTTGGCCACACTGGCGGAACTATTGATAAACTTGAAGCAATTCCCGGTTTTAGTGTGGAAATAAGTAATGATAAGTTTATTGACCTCGTAAATAAAAATAAAGCTGCAGTTATTGGACAGACTCAGAACCTGACGCCTGCTGATAAAAAATTATATGGTTTAAGGGATGTAACAGCTACGGTGAATTCTATTCCCCTTATTGCCAGTTCTATCATGAGTAAAAAAATAGCTTCAGGAGCCGATGGCATTGTTCTGGATGTAAAAACCGGTGCAGGGGCTTTTATGAAGGAACTGTCAGATTCAAAAGAACTGGCAGAAGCCATGGTCAAAATAGGAAATAATCTCGGGCGTAAAACTTCTGCAGTTATTTCCGATATGAGCCAGCCTCTTGGTTTTATGGTAGGTAATGCTCTCGAGGTGAGAGAGGCTATTGATACACTTAAAGGGCAAGGGCCAGAAGACCTGACAGATCTTTGCCTGACTCTTGGAAGCCATATGGCGGTCCTTGCCAGGAAAGCTGACACACTTGACGATGCCAGAGAGCTGCTTCAAGAGGCCATCGCTTCAGGAAAAGCATTAGAGCAATTTAAAGTGTTCATTGAATCTCAAAATGGAGATCCATCAGTAGTGGACGACCCTGATAAGCTCCCTCAGGCTGAATTTAAAGTCGATGTTCTATCTGAAGAAGATGGATATGTTGCAGGAATCGTAGCTGATCAGATTGGGACGGCAGCGATGCTTCTCGGTGCTGGAAGAGCGACTAAAACGTCGGAAATAGATTTAGCTGTTGGAATTGAGTTAAGAAAGAAAATAGGTGACCCTGTTAAAAAAGGTGAGCCGCTCGTGACAGTGTACTCAAATAGTGAAGATATAGAAGCTTCCAAACAGAAAGTACTCTCTTCTTATAAAATCTCTTCATCTGACCTGGATTCGCCGCCTCTTGTGTATGATGTAATTACTTGATTATAAGCGGCTTTTAATCTGGGACATAACTCAGTAGATAAGTAAAACCCTCATCATAATAAGGTGAGGGTTTTCTGCGTATAACGGTTAATTGCACAAATATATCGCTTGTTTCCTGCGGCGTTCCGCTTACTTGCCACACGAAAAGAACTGACGCGGAAAGATCAGGCCAGCCTTCGGAAAATCAAAGCCACTGAAAAAGTTAATTCACCGACTTTTAAATGGTTCATAATTCAATTTGATTTATAAAATCCCCTGGGGGCCGTCAAAACAGATTACAAATCTTTGTACACTCAAACTAATCGGTTTCAATCATCTGAAAGGTTGATTGAAACCGTTTTTTTTCAAATGAACGCTAATTCCAAACGTCATTTTTGTTTTTTTACAAAGAATAGTTGTCATCTTAAGTGGGCAGAATAGTGGGGACATAGAATGATTAAATCGGAGGGATTAGTGTGAAGACAGCTGTAATAGTGTGTTTAACTGCTATTTTTTTCTTTAACCACGTGCCTTTTACAGATGCAATGGAAAGTGACAAAAATTTTGCTGATCAAGCAACTTCAGCTATTTTAATGGAGAGAGATACCGGAACTGTCCTATTTGAGAAGAACAGTCATGAACAACTGCCGCCCGCAAGTATGACAAAAGTAATGACGATGCTTTTAATAATGGAAGCGATCGAAGACGGCAGGCTTTCATGGGATGACAAAGTGCGGACAAGTGAACGGGCTGCATCTATGGGCGGTTCACAGATTTTCCTTGAACCGGGAGAAGAAATGACGGTTAAGGAAATGATGAAAGGGATTGCCATCGCGTCAGGAAATGATGCCTCAGTTGCTATGGCTGAACACTTAGCTGGATCTGAAAATGAATTTGCGGCCAAAATGAACGAAAAAGCGAAAAGCCTGGGATTGGAAAATACACATTTTGTAAATTCTAATGGACTGCCGGCCGAAAATCATTACTCATCAGCTTATGATTTGGCTGTCATTAGTAAAGAACTCCTGCGCCATGAAGAGATCACTGAATTTACGAGTCTTTATGAAGACTATTTGAGAAAGGATACAGATGATCCTTTCTGGCTCGTAAATACAAATAAACTGGTGAAGTTCTACCCGGGTGTCGACGGTTTGAAAACAGGTTTTACAAGAGAAGCGAAATATTGCCTGACAGCGAGCGCTAATAAAGATGGTATGAGAATGATATCTGTGGTAATGGGAGCTCCCACTCCGCAAGAACGAAACAGGCAAATTACTGAGATGTTTGATTACGCATACAGCCAATATCAGCTTCACACGCGTTACCAGCCTACAGATGTACTGGGTGAAATAAATATTGATAAAGGTGCTAAATCCCTAGTACAAGTCGTTCCTGAGAAACCCGTTTCTGTGCTTATGAAAAAAGGTGAATCCATTGAAGGGGCAGAAGAAAAAATCACATTAAATAACAAGGTTAAAGCCCCTGTTTTTGAAGGTCAGGAGCTCGGATCTTTAGTTATTGAAAAAGACGGTAAGACGATTTTAACTCAGCCGCTGGTTGCTTCCGAAAGTGTGGATGAAGCGACTCTATGGCAGCTTATGAGACGGACGCGCTCTGTCTTATTCGGGGATGCCTCTTAATTACGCAGGCGAATTGTAAGAAGTTTTGGCGAATGCCCACTAGTTTTGTTTCTATGAAGGAAAATCATACTAAGAACGTGAATTACACGTACTATCCATCGATTTCCCGGGAGAGGAAAACGGGAGGATAAAGAACTCATGTGAAGGAGTGAGATGTCTTGAGCTTGTTAATTGATTTGGAAAGAAAAGAAGAAGTTCTATGTGTCAGACTTGTGGGTGAATTAGATCATCACAATGCAGTGAAACTGCGTGAGCGTGTCGATTCGGCTCTCTCTGAATACCACCTTACACACGTGTTATTAAACTTAGAGAAACTGACGTTTATGGACAGTTCCGGTCTGGGGGTTGTATTAGGCCGTTATAAGAAAGTACAGTCTGTGGGAGGCGAATTAGTCATTTGCTGCATATCACCGCAAGTTAAACGGTTGTTCGAGCTCTCAGGCTTATTTAAAATTGTTACTTTTACTTCTAATGAAAGGGAAGCATTAATGAGTCTGGGGGTGGCTTCATGAAGAACCGCATGGAACTCTCTTTTTCAGCCATCAGCGTGAATGAATCTTTTGCCCGTGTAACTGTTGGAGCCTTCGTGGCACAGTTAGACCCTACGATGGATGAATTAACAGAAATAAAAACTGTCGTGAGTGAAGCAGTTACTAATGCGATTATTCACGGCTACAGTGAAAATGAAGAAGGAAAAGTTTATATTGATGCCGAGCTGGTCGATGGGACTGTTCACCTGGTCATCCGTGACGAGGGAAAAGGAATCAGTGATCTGGATGAAGCGAGAGAGCCTCTCTATACTTCTAAGCCTGAACTGGAAAGAAGCGGGATGGGCTTTACCATTATGGAAAACTTTATGGATCATGTAGAAGTAGATTCTCAGTTAATGGAAGGCACGACGGTTACCCTCGTTAAAAGACTCTCAAAGCAAAATGCCCTATGCAATTGAGAGGCCGGTCAATATGAATGTGGATTTTAAGAATAATAAGAAGAAACACTTAAAAGATGAAGAGGTCAAAGAGCTCATAAAGCTTGCACAAGATGGGGACCAGGATGCAAGAGATAAGATCGTCCACCATAACACCAGACTTGTCTGGTCGGTTGTCCAACGCTTTTTAAATCGGGGGTATGATCAGGAAGACTTGTTTCAAATTGGCTGCATCGGGCTTATAAAATCTGTAGACAAGTTTGATTTAAGTTTTGATGTTAAGTTTTCTACGTATGCAGTGCCTATGATTATTGGTGAAATCCAGCGTTTTTTAAGAGATGACGGCACAGTGAAAGTCAGCCGGTCTATAAAAGAGACAGCCAATCATATCCGGAAAATGAAGGATGAACTTTCAAAAGTGTTAGGCAGAGTGCCCACAATTCAGGAAGTTGCCGATAAACTTGATATATCTCCGGAGGAAGTAGTATTTGCACAGGAAGCGAGCCGTCAATTGGCATCTATTCATGAGACAGTCTATGAAAACGATGGAGATCCTATAACGATCATGGACCAGATTTCAGACCAGGATGATGGAAAATGGTTTGATAGGATAGCCTTGAGAGATGAAATTGAAAGACTCTCAGAAAGAGAAAAGCTGATTATTTATCTCCGTTACTATAAAGATCAGACCCAGTCACAAGTAGCAGAAAGGCTTGGGATTTCTCAAGTACAAGTTTCACGTCTGGAAAAGAAAATACTTATTCAGTTAAAGGAACAACTCAACGAATAAGGTTGAGTTGTTTTTTTGTATGGTTTTTTTTATTTCACTCATACTAAGTGTGTTAGCGGCAATTTTGAAAGGAGCGGTATGAGTGGACAAGAAGCAGCTTGATGAAACAAAAATCGATCATCCTATTTCAGACGATATACATGAGAATGAGAAGATGATTAAGGAACGGGTAGGGATAGGAAAAAGCTTTGATGTGGGCGTCCGTAAAATACATGTGCTGGACAAAGAAATCCAGTTTTATTTTGTTAATGGATTATGTGATATTCAATATATTATTGAATTGTTAAGAGAATTAATGTTTCTTGATGCCATAGAAAGAAAACGGACAAAAGTAAGAGAGCAAGTTGAAAATCGTCTGGCACATGTTCAGGTTGAACATGTGGAAACCATAGACGAGGCAATTACGCAAATGCTTTCCGGATTAATTTTTATACTCATCGAAGGTGAAACTGAGGCAATAGTTGTTGATGTTAGAAGTTATCCTGGAAGAGGCCCGGAAGAACCTGATACAGAAAGAGTAGTGCGCGGCAGCCGTGATGGTTTCACTGAAAATATTATTGAGAATACAGCTTTAACACGACGGAGAATCAGGGACGAACGTTTACGGAATGAAATTATGCAGGTTGGCAGAAGGTCGAAAACGGATATCAGCTTATCTTACATTAAAGGAATCGCAGACCCTGAAATGGTTAAAATTATAAAAAAAGAACTGAAAGAGATTGATATTGACGGGCTGACGATGGCAGATAAAGTGGTTGAAGAATTTGTGGTTAAACAAGGATCCAACCCTTTTCCGATGGTCCGTTATACTGAAAGGCCGGATGTAGCTGCAACACATTTGCTGGAAGGCCACATTATTTTATTTGTTGACGCCTCTCCCAGTATAATTATCTTTCCGACAACATTTTTTCATCATGTGCAGCATGCAGAAGAATTCAGACAGGCCCCCATAGTCGGTTCATTTTTCAGGTGGGTACGGTTTTCGGGAATGCTGTTCTCTTTATTTATCCTGCCACTGTGGCTCTTATTTGTGTTAGATCCGGGTCTGCTGCCGGATAATTTAGATTTTATCGGACCTGAAGAAGACTCGAACGTTCCGATATTTGCTCAGATTGTATTAGCAGAACTGGGGATCGAACTTCTAAGAATGGCTGCAATTCATACACCTTCACCGCTGGCCACTGCTTTAGGGCTGGTGGCTGCCTTATTAATAGGCGAAATAGCTGTAGAGGTGGGCTTATTTGTATCTGAAGTTATACTCTATGTGGCAGTAGCGGCGATAGGGATGTTTGCCACACCAAGCTATGAAATGGCGATTGCTTTAAAAATGTTAAGATTAATTTTTCTGGTTGGGGTGGTTCTTTTTCATGTGCCTGGGTTCGTCGTGTCAATAGCCATTGTATTTATTTTGCTTGTAAGGATAAAAGCGCTTAATGTACCTTATTTATGGCCGTTTCTTCCTTTTGACTTGAAAGCCCTGATGGATATACTTGTTCGTCAGGCTGTCCCGGTTAAACGAAGAAGGCCAAGTATAGTGAACCCGCAGGATCCAATTAAACAGGGAAGTTCCTAATAGTTGCAGGAAGACTTTTTATATGATATTGTGTAAAAAAATGATTAATGAGAAGGTTCATTCGTCATATAACAGGTAGAGGCGCAATAAGGATCAGTACATTGTTGGAGCATCAGGAGGCGTGGAAGACAATGGAAAGGCCGGTTTGCCGAAGCAGTAAAAACGGCTCCTTCCGTTTTATTTGCTGGGGTGCAGCTGAAAATGTTGTACACTGTCACTGCGTTGTGTAGTGGAGCACTAACCTGGCGGAAACTGCTGATAGTTGTCCAATAGGGAAATGAATGTGGTTCGCATTCATTTCCCTTTTATGCTTTAAATTAAAAGTATGACGTCGACAACTTCATTTTTGTTAATAAGATAGTAGTGATGAGCAATTAAGGAGTGAAAAGTGTATGGGCTTATACGGAACAAGTTGTATAAACCGAGAAGGGCATTTATCTATTGGAGGGGTGGACGTTACCACTTTAGCAGACAAGTATGGGACCCCTCTATATATATATGATGTGAAAGATATTAGAAACCGGGCTGAAGAGTTTAAACAGGCTTTTGAAAATAAAAACGTAAATTATCAAGTGGCTTATGCCAGTAAAGCTTTCAGCTGTATTGCTATGATCGAACTTGCAGACGAACTGGGATTAAGTCTCGATGTCTGTTCCGGGGGTGAACTATACACCGCTCTTCAGGCAGGATTTCCTATGGAACGCGTCCATTTCCACGGCAACAATAAGACACCCGACGAACTGGAAATGGCTTTAAAAGAAAAGATCGGCTGTATTGTTGTTGATAATTTCACAGAATTATCCTGGCTTATGGCAATGACTGAATCTATGAAAACTGAAATGAATGTCCTGATCCGCATCACTCCCGGTGTAGAGGCTCATACTCATGAGTATATTTCTACAGGCCAGGAGGACTCAAAATTCGGTTTCGACTTAAACAGCGGCCAGGCTAAAAAGGCAATTAAGATGATTATGGGTCATTCTTATCTCCGGCTTCAAGGGGTACATTCCCATATCGGGTCCCAGATTTTCAGAGCGGAAGGGTTTGAGGAAGCTGTAAAGGAGATTTATTTATCCCTTGCCCAATGGCAGCAGGAGCTCGGGTACTATCCTGAAGTTCTTAATGTAGGAGGGGGCTTCGGAATAAGATACGGCGAAAATGATGCTCCTCTTCCTTTGCACGAATATATTGACCGTATGGTTGAGGCTGCTGAAAAGGAGTCAGCGAAACTGAATATGCCGGTGCCTGAAATGTGGATTGAACCAGGCCGTGCTTTAGTCGGTGAGGCTGGCACAACGCTTTATCGTATCGGGTCACGAAAAGATATCCCTGACCTTAGAACTTACCTTTCAGTGGATGGCGGGATGACAGATAATATCCGGCCTGCACTGTATCAGGCTGAGTACGAAGCTATTGTAGCTAATAAAGCAGCTGAAGAAAAAACTGAACTTGTATCTATTGCAGGAAAGTGCTGTGAAAGCGGGGATATGCTTATTTGGGATTTAAGCCTTCCACCTGCTGTACAGGGTGATCTCCTCGCGGTTTCCTCGACCGGCGCTTACGGGTACTCAATGGCTAATAACTATAACCGGATTTTACGTCCTGCTGTGGTTTTTGTAGAAGATGGAGAACACCGTTGTGTCATCGAGAGAGAGAGTTTTGAAGATCTCGTCCGCCATGAACGGTCATACCGGAACAGCGGAAGTCCTGCAAAAGCCTCCGGGTCGGTCAAGCAGATTTAAATAAACCAAGCTGAATTCCTGTTGTTTCATTCTTTATCCAACTGATGTAAAATAAAGAAGTCTGCTTGACTTAAACAATTATAGGAGGTTTACGACATGAAAAAAGGTGAAATCACTTTTGAAACAGGAGAAAAAGTTGTTCTGCAATTTTTCCCTGAAGAAGCACCAGGCACAGTAGCTAACTTTGAAAAATTAGCAAATGAAGGTTTTTATAATGGCTTATCATTCCACCGTGTCATCCCAGGCTTTGTTGCTCAAGGTGGATGTCCGAACGGAAATGGAACAGGAGGTCCTGGCTACACAATTAAATGTGAAACAGAAGGCAATCCGCATAAACACGAGAAAGGCAGTCTGTCTATGGCCCATGCAGGCAAAGATACGGGCGGCAGCCAATTCTTTATCGTTTTTGAACCTCAGCCGCATTTGGATGGCGTTCACACCGTGTTTGGAAAGGTTGTCGAAGGAATTGATTCTGTCGACCGCATTCGCCAGGGAGATATCATGCAGGAAGTGAAAGTTTACGAAGAATAAAACTGACAAACGGCTGAAGATTAAATTCTTTGGCCGTTTTTTTGCAAATTTAAGCGCATATGTCGACTCTTGTGATATAATAAACAAAACGAATAAACCGATTCCTTCGGGGCAGGGTGAAATTCCCTACCGGCGGTGATGAGGCCTGGCCTCTTAGTCCGTGACCCGCTGCTTATTCAGGCAGCGGTGGATTTGGTGAAACTCCAAAGCCGACAGTGAGAGTCTGGATGGGAGAAGGATATGGCGGTTAAAAAAAGGGACTAATAATAAGGGTGAAGTCTGCCCTTTTTGGTAACCAATTTTTAGTAATTACCCGGGAAAACGTTACCATTTATTTTCTGGCAGTAGGCCTGGTTTTAAAACCCTTTTTGTGGCTATTCATATTCTGTACGTCTGTCTCCTGAAGGAAATATTCCTTCAGGTTTTTTGTGCTGCAGGCTCTGTTTTACTGTTGCAGATGAAGGAATGGAATTAAGGAGGGTTCGATGGAACATCACTATATGAAACTTGCTATTGACATGGCTAAAAACACTAAAGGGCAAACCTCCCCGAACCCGTCAGTGGGCTGTGTCATTGTGAAAAATAACCAGATTACTGGTGTGGGGGCCCATCTCAAAGCAGGAGAAGCACATGCTGAGAGGCAGGCGCTTGAAATGGCTAAAGAGAAAGCGTCCGGTGCCACAATGTTTGTAACTCTTGAACCATGTTCCCATTATGGCCGCACACCTCCTTGTGCGGATGCTGTCATTGAAGCGGGAATTTCAAAGGTTTTTATTGCCTCTACGGATCCCAATCCGCAAGTGGCAGGAAAAGGAATTGAAAAACTTAAAAAAGCAGGTATTGAAGTTGATACAGGTTTAATGAAAGAGGAAGCTGATGAGATTAACCGGGAGTTTTTCCACTTTATCAGCACAGGTAAGCCTTTTGTCACTTTAAAAACTGCATGCAGTATAGACGGAAAAATTGCTACGTCTACAGGTGAAAGTAAATGGATAACAGGAGAAGAAGCAAGAAAGGACGGGCACCGGCTCCGCCATGAACATGATGCGATTCTTTGCGGGGTAGGGACGGTTATAGAAGATAACCCTTCACTTACGGCAAGGCTGGAGGATGGGGGAAATAATCCTGTCAGAATTGTTTTGGATACGAGACTGAGGATTCCGTTAGATTCAAACTTAATAACGGATAAACTCGCAGAAACATGGATAATAACCACCAGTCTTGCAGAAAAAGAAAAGATAAATGAAATGGAAAAACACGGAGTGTATGTTTTACAGTTGGAAAGCAACCATATTTCGATCGATCAGCTTCTTAGTGTACTTGGTGATAAGCAAATTACATCACTCCTCGTAGAAGGAGGAGGCAAAGTTAATGACAGTTTTTTACGTACAGGCCAATTTCAAAGGGTGGTCAAGTATATGGCTCCTCTCATTATCGGAGGCGAAAAGTCTAAGTCGTCTTTTTCCGGTGAAGGGATTCCTCTGTTGAAAGACGCACCTCATCTTAAGCTTCACTCTATGGAGTCTATAGGAAGCGATATAAAGTTTGTTTTCTATAAAAGGGAGGATAACTAATGTTTACAGGAATTATAGAAGAAAAAGGAACGATCCGTAAAATTCAAAAAAACGGTGATGCCATCGTAATGGCGATTCAGGCTGACCTTATCCTTTCCGATGTTCATTTAGGAGATAGTATCTCTGTTAACGGCGTATGTCTGACTGTAACCACATTTAACAGTCAAACATTTTCTGTGGATCTAATGCCGGAAACGGTAAGGAATACAAGCCTGAGGGACTTAAATGTTAATTCTCAAGTTAATCTGGAACGTGCGATGTCAGCGGAAGGGCGTTTCGGCGGTCACTTTGTTTCCGGACATGTAGACGGTATAGGTACTATTAAAGCAAAGCGTCCAGAGCATAATGCGGTTTATTATGATATTGAAATCCCTAAAGAGCTTAGAAAATATATGATGATGAAAGGCAGCGTTTCAGTTGACGGCACGAGTTTAACAATTTTCGGTTTAACTCCTGATACCTTTACCATTTCTATCATTCCTCACACCATTCAGGAAACTATTATCGGAGATAAAGGCGCCGGGGATATCGTTAATATTGAATGTGACATGCTGGCGAAATATCTTGAAGAACTGATTACAAACCGTTTCGCTTCAGACGATCATTCGTCAGAAAAAATTACTGGCAGCTTTTTAAAGGAGCATGGATTTAAATAATGGAGGAGGCAGAAAAATGAACACATTCGATCCAATTGAAGAGGCGATTTATGCCCTGGCCCAAGGGGATGTTGTAATTGTATGTGATGATGAAGATCGTGAAAATGAAGGAGACTTTGTCGCTCTTGCTGAAAAAACGACCCCTGAAGTGATTAATTTTATGATTACTCACGGAAGAGGACTTGTTTGCACCCCAATCACTAGGGAAAGAGCTGAGAAGCTGGAGCTCGTTCCGATGGTGGACAGAAATTCTGATCCTCACGGCACTGCTTTTACAGTGAGTATTGACCATAAACACACCACAACCGGTATCTCTGCCCCGGAGCGTGCGATGACAGTGAAAGCAATTATTGATAAAGAAACCAAACCTGCTGATTTTCAGAGGCCGGGCCATATCTTCCCCTTAATCGCCAAAGACGGAGGAGTGCTCAGACGGGCAGGTCATACAGAAGCAGCTGTTGACCTGGCAAGAATGTGCGGTTCTGAGCCCGCAGGAGTCATTTGTGAAGTAATTAAAGAAGATGGCACAATGGCGAGAGTACCGGATTTAAGGAAGATTGCTGATGAACACAACTTAAAAATGATCACTATTAAAGACCTCATTCAATACCGCAACAGGAAAGATAAACTTGTACAAAAAGAAGTGGAAATTAAATTGCCAACTGAATATGGCGACTTCACAGCTGTCGGCTACTCAAATGTAGTGGACGGGAAAGAACACGTGGCCATTATTAAAGGGGAAATCGGAGGAGAAAAGCCTACTCTGGTCAGAGTCCACTCAGAATGTCTGACTGGAGATGTTTTTGGATCACAACGCTGTGACTGCGGCCCTCAGCTTCACGCTGCTCTTGCGCAAATTGAAGAAGCAGGTTCAGGCGTTGTCCTGTATATGCGTCAGGAAGGCCGGGGAATAGGCCTTTTGAATAAAATGAGAGCATACAAGCTTCAGGAGGAAGGATACGACACCGTAGAAGCCAATGAAAAACTCGGTTTTGGCCCTGATTTAAGAGATTATGGCATCGGAGCACAAATCCTGAGAGATTTGGGAGTAAGGAAAATGAAATTATTAACTAACAATCCGCGTAAAATTACAGGACTTAAAGGATATGATTTAGAAGTAGTGGACAGGGTAGCTCTCCAATTGCCTCATTCCAAGTCAAATGAAAACTACCTTAAAGTAAAAAAAGATAAACTCGGACATCTATTACATTTTTAATTACAGGAGGAGTTATAATGGGACAAGTGTATGAAGGACATTTAGTTGGGACAGGATTAAAAATAGGGATTGTAGTAGGAAGGTTTAATGAATTTATTACAAGCAAGCTTTTGGGAGGAGCAGAAGACGCGTTAAAAAGGCACGGTGTATCTGAAGATGATATTGATATTGCCTGGGTGCCTGGTGCGTTTGAAATACCTTTAATTGCAAAAAGAATGGCTGAGTCCGGCAAGTATGATGCTGTAATTACTCTTGGAACTGTCATTCGCGGCTCTACACCGCATTTTGACTATGTATGCGGGGAAGTGTCAAAAGGAGTGGCTTCTACTGCTCTGTCATCAGGTATTCCGGTTATTTTTGGAGTGTTAACAACTGATACCATCGAGCAGGCTGTCGAAAGAGCAGGTACAAAAGCCGGAAATAAAGGATGGGAAGCAGCAGCCGGAGCAATTGAGATGGCTAACTTATCAAAAACTTTTTCAAACTAGAGGGTTGATTATGCTTATACCTTACAAAAAAGAATATGAAAAAATTGCTATGGGCTTGCTTTCTTTTATGCCGGGAGAAAAAAAGGTCCAAAAAATTCAGCAGACAATAGACCATTACCGTGCGTCCAACAGCTGGCATTTATATTTGTGGCGTAATGAAGACGGGCGGTTTGTAGGTGTAGTAGGAGTGGAAGAAAGTGATGACTGTGTGTATTTGAGAGACCTGACAGTGGATCCTTCCTATAGAAATGAGGGGATTGCAAATAAGATGGTTAAAGATACAGAAGTTCTTTGGAAGACTGAACTTACCGGTACCACGACCACTCATTATTTTCTGGAACATTGTAAGGAAAAAGATAAACATGAAAAAAAAGGGGAGAGCTAATGCTCTTCCCTTTCTTTTTTCTTTTTAAGCAGGGAGTGCTCCCTGGCCTTTATCACATCAGAGCGGTCCCGTAATTTATGTTTAAATACCAGGATATTTTTACTTTGTGAATCGTCAGACAGCCATTCCCATCCTTGTTCTTCTGTAAACTTAATACTTTTTTCAATTAGTTCCTCACTTACAAGAGGAAGGTTCATAGGAGTATACCCTCCGTCATGAAGGATATTCTTTATACGTGATTTAATAAGGTATTCAAGATCCCCATGGTGAATATCAAGGCCTTCAAACAGGTTCTTATTGCTTCTTAAATGGTGAAGGACTTTCCGGTACAATCTCAGGCTTCCCGGAAAGTTTTTTTGCCGCTCATGATAGACTGCCACAGCAATTTGAATTAAGGCGAGCCACTTGACTTCCCTTTTATTTTGAAGCCAGAATTCTTCCATTATTTCATGGCATTCGAAAAAATCCCTGGAACCGTGAAAATGGGCAAGGTATTCGATGTAAGCCGTTGGATATTTCTTCATTTTTCCCTCCTGCACCTCTAAGTTATTAACACCATCATAAACTAATATTTCTTTGATGTGAAGAAAACCAGTACTCAATTAAAAAATTATAATATGATATAATTCATTGAGTAAGAAAGGTTTGATATATAATGCAATATAGCGTAAAACTCCACTCCTTTGAAGGTCCTCTTGATTTGTTGCTTCACTTAATACAAAAAAATGATCTTAATTTAAACGATATTCCAGTCAAAGAAATCACTGAGCAGTACATGGCGTATATTAATGCTATGCAAGTGCTGCATTTAGATATTGCCAGTGAATATTTAGTCATGGCTTCGACCTTGCTGCATATGAAAAGCCAGCTTTTACTTCCCGCAGAAGAAGATTTATATGAGGACAATATGCTTGCAGAAACGGAAGAGGATCCTAAAGAAGATTTAATGCAAAGACTGATTGAATATAAAAAATTCAAAGAAGCGGCTGATGAATTGAAAGAAAGAGAGCTTGAGAGAAGCAATTTATTCTCTAAACCAATGACCGATTTAACACCTTTACTGGATGAATCAGAAGGTGAGAACAAACAACAGGCAGTTGATGTTACCATTTATGATATGCTCCAAGCCTTCCAGAAAATGAAAAAAAGAAAGAAGAAACAAAGACCGGTTTACTCAAAAATTCACCGGGAAGAAATACCAATTGAACAACGAATGTCCCAGCTGCTGGGGGAATTGCATAATAAAGGCGGAAAAAGCCGGTTTTCTGATCTTTTCTATGAAGAAGATAATACGCATCTCGTAGTTACTTTTCTTGCATTATTGGAACTCATGAAATCTAATTCTATACTATGTGAGCAAAACAGTAATTTTGACGAGATAATGATTTTTAAAAAGGAGGTCCATCCGTTTGACTAGTGAGGAAATTAAAGCTGTAATAGAAGGACTTTTGTTTGTCTCCGGCGAAGAAGGTCTGGACGAAAAACAGATTATGGAGGTTCTTCAAATAGATAAAAAGACGTTGAGTTTTTCTTTAGAAGAATTGAAAGAAATGTATCAGCAGGAGCAAAGAGGAATACAGCTTGTAGAAATAGCGGGCGGCTATCAGCTTACAACGAAACAAAAACACGCTCCTTATTTTAAAAGACTCGTCCAATCACCGTCATCGGCTACCCTTTCACAGGCAGCACTTGAGACGCTGGCTATTATAGCTTATAAGCAGCCTATTTCAAGAGTTGAAATGGAAGATATCCGAGGTGTCAAATCCGAAAGACCGATCCGGACATTAATTGGAAAAGGGTTGATAAAGGAAGTTGGCCGCGCAGAAGGGACAGGAAGAGCCATATTATATGGGACTACTAAAATATTTTTGGAACAATTTGGGTTGAAGTCGACAGAGGAACTTCCCCAGCTTCCTGAACAAATGACGGAAGATCATGCAGAAGAAGAAGCAGATTTATTCTTTTCTAAATTTAATGAACAATTTTCGTCCCAAAAATAACAAAATAAAGAAACAAGAGGAGAGAAGAGACAAGATGGGAAATGATTTAGTAAAGCAGCAACTTCAATTCACCATGGATAAAATGGAAGAAGTAACTGGAAAATTGAGGACTTACTTAAATGAGGCCACGCTGAGTGAACTGAATAAAAGCGAAACACGGACGTCGAAAGACGATTTTCAGCTTATCCTTGATCAATTTAGAAGGCTGCTTGTTTTCTTTGACGAAGGCAGAGAGGCTGGAACTGTATTGTTACGGAGTGAACGTTTCAGAAAGAGTGCGGCTGAAAAAACGTTGTTTTGGATTTTCCATCAGTGTGTAGAAGAATTCTTCCAGCCGCATTATGACGTGTGGTTTGAAGACAGTCGGGCGGCATACACCGGAAAGAATGCTATCCGTTTCAGGAAGGAAGTCCCTGCCCCACTTAAAGATATGGTTAAAGCTATTGAAGGTCCTCTGCAGGAAATCCGGGAAGAATTAGAATACTACGAAACAGATTACCGTACGAAAGTAAAGCAAAGAGAAAGCAACTGAATAGAGACTGAAAAAACAGCCTGATAAACTTTTTTAGGCTGTTTTTTGCTGGCTATTGAAAATCAAGCTGAAGAAACATTTATATATTTAATAAATGGAGCCCGGTTAAGCTGAATATAAAGAGGGGCGCCTTCGGACCATTCGGCTATTATAATATGATTGACAGTCAGAGCGTGTTTCTTGAAAAGATCTATAAACCAATCTTTTGAATAGGGGGTCTGAAAAATATTATCGTCAACCCATTCACCGTCGCTTATAATCGTCATCGGGAGGGTGACAGAAGAAGGTGGTTTGGAAATGTCTGCCTGGGTCGCTGCCTGAAAAGGGCTTTTCTTTAAAACATTTAAATTCCCGTTTGATTCAAGTATGGCATATTCCACTTCTGAGAATGAAAAAACATCTTTATTACGCAGGAGATTCTGCAGTTGATCCAGGTCCAGGTTATTTTTTCTCAGTTCTTCACGTATTATTTTCCCGCTGTGAATGACAATTGAAGGTTTGCCTTCCAGCAGGCTCCTGCTCCCTTTCCACTTCTGGGTAATTTTTTCAATCGTCATAATTAAACCTCCCCACAGAGCCACAGAATAAAGGACGTAGTGGACACCTATTTCTTTATCATATATAGCATTACCCACAAGTTCCCCCAATACGAGTGCAGAGATAAAATCAAAAGGAGTTAATTGAGTAATTTGTGTTTTTCCCAAGACTTTAGTTAAGACTAGAAGAGCCATAAATCCTACAAGCAATTCAACAGTCAGCGAAGAAAATGTAGTGTTCAAAGGAACCCTTGCCCCCTTTTGTTGGAAGATATTAAATAGGGTTCGCACTTTTGGATGTTTTATGAGAATGTATTCAGTTCCTTAAGCCATTGATCCATATTGTGGCAAAGTTCCCGTGATGCCAAAACGAGTTTGCCCGCTTCTGTATCAGTCTTATGAGCAGCACCCCGGAAAACAGATTTTAATTTTCCTTTATCAGTATACCAGTACCGGTCCAGATAATTATTAAATGAGTTCATAAACGAGTGGATCAGCATTTGCTGATCAGGGAGATAGAGATCTTTTATTGAATTGGTATCGAAAACGAGTGACTTAGGAGCTAATTCAATTTCTTTCTTATGTATGTCTTCCGTTTGTTTCTGAACAGCATTCCTTATTCTTAAAAGCTGAAGCTCAATTGTACGCTTTCTCTCGTCCTCCAGTTCGTATACGTGTCCGGAATTTTCTTCAGCTTCAGATGAAGAAGACTTTTTTAAATACACTCTTTCTTTAATTAAGAGATAAATAATAATAAGCTGACTTATAAAAATACATGTCAGTAACAGAATTATAACAGTGTTCATACACTCCCTCCATTCGTTTATATAGTAACAAAACCGTCACAGAAATGACATATATAAATGTTTCCCACAGCCTTCCTTTATGCTTAAATACACATAGGGGTATAAGTATTTATTTAGGAGGAGAAGGCATGGATAGAAGATCGTTTATTAAAAGAGCTACCGCAGCTGCAGCAGCGGCGTCCGTGGTGACGGCTAAGCAAAAATGGGTGTTGGCATCGGGAGCAGAAGAATCAAAGCAAATTGGCTCAATTATTGATTTAACTAAATGCGATGGGTGTGAATACGAGGGGACGCCGCTCTGTGTTAAAGCCTGTAAAACAAAGAATGCCGACAGGTTTCCGCAGCCGGAGAAACCGATTAAAGATTATTGGCCCCGAACACACCATGAAGACTGGTCCGATGAACAGGACCTGACCAACCGGCTGACACCCTATAACTGGACGTTCGTGGAGCAAGTGGAAGTCGAGCATAACGGAGAAATGAGGAAAGTGTCTGTGCCGCGGCGTTGCATGCATTGTGATGATGCGACATGCCAGAAATTGTGTCCGTTTGGAGTTATTCATAAAAGCGAGCATGGCGCTGTAACCATCGATGAAGACTTTTGTATGGGCGGAGCAAAATGCCGGTCGGCATGTCCGTGGGACATCCCTCAACGGCAGGCAGGCGTCGGTTTATACATGAACCTTGCTCCAGATCTGGCAGGGGGAGGAGTAATGTACAAATGTGATATGTGCACTGATTTACTGGAGGCAGGCAAGAAGCCGGCTTGTGAGACAGCTTGTCCTAGGGATGCGATCACATTTGGACCTTTAAACGATATGAGACAAGAAGCTCGAAGGCTTGCTAATGAGATTGGCGGTTATGTTTACGGTGATGAAGAAAATGGCGGCACCCATACCTTTTATGTGTCAGAAGTACCGTTTGAAAAAATTAATCAAGCTATTATGGCAGACAAAGAAGCGCTTCAGGACAAGCGGCCGGGACGCCCTCATATGAAACCGGACGTAGAAAACCTGTTGGATACGGCGCATGGGTTTACTTTAGCAATGATAGTTGCCCCTGTCGCGGGAGCAGCGGCTGCGGGAATTACTGCTTATAAGACGCTTAAAGGAGAAAAGGAGGAACAGGCCGATGAGTAAATCAGATAAAATAATCAGGCAGTCAAAGTCTAATCGGTTTGTTCACTGGGCAAGTGCCATTTCCATTTTAATGCTAATTATTACGGGATTAGGGCAGCTCCCTCTATATGGCCGTTACCTACTGTGGCAGCCTTTTGGAACCGGCTGGTTAACAAGTTATGAATTAACTTTATGGGTACACTATATTTTCGCTTCTATTTTAATTTTTACGGTTTTTTATCATATTGTCTTTCATATTATTCGCAAAGAATATGCGATTTTACCGAAAAAAGGAGACATGAAGGCTTCCTGGCAGCTGATTAAAGCTATGATATTAAAAAAACAGGAACCACCGAGTGAGAAATATCTTCCTGAACAGCGTTTGGCGTATATGCTGTTTGCTGTGGCAATAGCTGTTTTAATAGTTACAGGAGGGATAAAAGTATATCAGAATTTAAGCGGAGTCAATATATCGAATACGATGATGGTGATCGTAACCCTAGGTCACAATCTTGGTACGGTGTTAATTATTTTTGCTTTTATTGGTCATATGGCAGCCTTTTTGTTTAAAGAAAACAGAAAAATGCTTGCCGGGATGTTTACAGGTAAAGTAAATAAAGAATATGTTAAACACCGCCACAGCTTATGGTATAAGGAACTTAAGGCACAAAAAAATAAAAAGAATAAGTCTGTCTCATAAATTGAAAAATAAAATAGGGAAATCAGGCGCATGCATAAAGACCTTCTTTATGCATGTGCTTTTTTGTCTCACATAATTTCCCAACATAAAAAATTTACCGCTTACGATACTATAACTATGAAGAATGAAAGGGTGAGGATAGGAATGAGAAAGTGGGCCTTTATTTTAAGCCTCTTAATTATACTTAGTACAACTGCTTGTCAAACAAACGAAGACAGAGAGAACTTACAAGGTCAATCAGTAATTAAACATACAATCATTTCTCAGGTGGATGCTGAAACGGCTGAGAAAGCGGCTGAACGGGTGGAGAAAGTTGATAAGGCTCAAGCGGTGTCCTTTGAAAAGGATATATTCATTTATCTTGATGTAGAAGGGTTTGACCGTTTCTTCCTTAAAGATATTCGCAGTCAGACTAAGAAAGAAGTGGAAGATGCAGTAAAAGGCAGCAAGGTGCAGGTTTCCACGGATAAGAAAATTGAAATGGAAATTACTGAACTTAAAGAACGCCTGAATGACCGCCAGATTTCTAAAAAGAAGCTGGAAGAAGAAATCAAAAAAATTGAAGAAGATATGAAAGCGTAGGTGTTGCCATATGGATAAAGACTCAAAGTTAACCCCTTCTCAACAAGAGTATAAAAAACTTGCCGGAAAACATGAGATTAAACGTCCGGTTTTAAAGAACTGCGTTAAGGCTTTTATCATTGGAGGCCTGGTGTGTACTTTTGGCCAAATTATTCAGAACGGCTTCGTCGCCTACTTTGATTTTACTGAAAAAACAGCAGGTGATCCGACCGTAGCGACACTTGTATTTATTGCCTCTTTATTAACTGGTTTAGGAATATATGACCGTTTTGGCCAGTTTGCAGGAGCAGGCTCGGCAGTTCCCGTAACTGGCTTTGCCAATGCTATGGCTTCCGCGGCTATAGAACACAGAACAGAAGGCTATGTTCTCGGTGTAGGCGGAAATATGTTTAAGCTTGCGGGATCGGTCATTGTTTTTGGGGTGTTTGCCGCTTTTGTCATTGTATTAGTAAAATATTTATTTTTTGGGCTGTAATTAGGGTAGAAATTATTTAGACAGTAAGTACTGGGAGGTATTTTATAATGATATTTGTAAATGCATTTGTAGTTGGAGGGATCATTTGTCTTATAGGGCAGCTTCTTCTGGACGTAGGGAAGTTAACTCCTGCTCACACGTTAAGTACATTAGTAGTAGCAGGGGCGGTACTCGACGGGCTGGACCTTTATGAACCTCTTATAGATTTTGCAGGAGCAGGAGCTACAGTTCCAATCACAAGCTTCGGTAATGCGTTGGTGCACGGGGCAGTCACAGAAGCGCAGCAAAGCGGTTTAATAGGAATTTTAACAGGAATATTTGAAGTGACGAGTGCAGGGGTATCCGCAGCGATAATTTTCAGTTTTCTCGCCGCTCTGATTTTCAAGCCAAAAGGTTAAAAGCTAATGCTGCAGTGGCGGACCTTTTAAATCCGCATTTTTCAAGGAGACATGCAGTTCTTTGTCTTCATTGACGCTTGCGAAAACAACTTCCTCAGGCCGGAAAATCCCTTTTTTCTTCAACTCATTATGCAGCCATGCTGTATTGAGGCCAAGACCTTTTAATATGTTTGTATAAACTTTTCCTTCCATCATGACCGGGTATGCGAGGTTGGAGGAACGTTTAGCTGTATAAATATCTTCTAAAGTAACGAGAGAGTTCTCAGGATTTCTATAAACCGTAAGTTTTCCGTTGGCTTCTACAATTCCCAGCTTTACCGTAGACAGATCAAAGATATCTTTTTCCCTGAGCATTTGCAGAATATTGTCTATAGAGTAACGTATTTGCTCAATATTCTTTAGAATAAGCACGCCGTTTTCTATAACTACCGTTGGTTCAAAAGTCATGAAATGACCGAACCAGCGTTTTTTTATGATGAAATAACTAACAATTCTCTGTAATAAAGCGATGACTAGAATCGCAACAATTGTATGTAGATGTTCGATATCTGGGTCAGCAATATCTGCCCCCGTGACGGAAGCCAAAGTAATGATAATCAGAAAATCAAATAAAGGAAGCTGTCCGATAGCCCGTTTTCCCATATACATAGTGACAATTAAAAGCAGGGGCAGAATAGTCAACACCCGCAGAATAATCCTGAAAAGTTCGTCCATCATGTCAGTGCTCACCTTTCTCAATAAAAGGAAACTAATAGAAGTAGTTTTAACAAAGAACTAAATTATATTCCGGAGAGAGACAAACTCTTCAGACATACTTGTACATTTTATGCATAGACTTGGCTTATAAAGAAGTATTGATGCCCTTTTTCCCGGGCATCCGCGGACCAGAATGGAGGAATAACATGAAATTGCCTGCACTTCTATCTATATGTATTATTCTGGCTATCTTTCCTTTTGGCTCAGAGGTATCAGCAGAACAGGTTTTTGATAAAGGCGTCTCAGCTCACGGAGCTGTACTCATGGAACAGGAAAGCGGGAGAATCCTGTTTGAAAAAGAATCCAGTACACCAATGAGGATTGCAAGTATTACAAAAATAATGACAGCTGTTTTAGCAATTGAATCTGGAAAGATGGAAGAAACCGTAACAGTATCCTCACGAGCCTTCGGAACAGAAGGGTCGTCTATCTATTTGACTGAGGGTGAACAAATCTCATTGGAAGATCTTGTCTACGGGCTGATGCTCCGGTCCGGAAATGACGCAGCTATTGCGATAGCCGAGCATGTAGGAGGCAGTGTTGAAGGGTTTGTATACATGATGAATGAAAAGGCCCGGGAAATCGGGATGGAAGAGACGCTGTTTGCAAACCCGCACGGGCTCGATGACCATGAAGACCATTATTCCACCGCTTATGATATGGCGCTTCTAACCCAATACGCTATGAAGAGTCCTCATTACAGGGAAATTTCTGCTTCTAAATCATACAGATCTGTCACAGCAGAAGACAGAATAAGGGTTTTTAATAATAAAAACAGACTTCTCACTCAATTATATAAACATTCGACAGGAGGTAAAACGGGTTATACAAAACGGGCTAAGCGGACTCTCGTTTCCACTGCTGAAAAGGATGGGATGGAATTAATAGCTGTAACAATCAATGCACCGAGTGACTGGCATGACCATATGAATTTGTTTGAATGGGGTTTTGACAGCTTTGAGATGAGTACCATTGTTAAGGAAGGAACAGTAACAAAAGTCGACGATCCCTTTTATAAAAACAAATTAAGGACAGAGTTCAGCTTCCAATATCCGCTCACAGATGAAGATTTCAAACATTTAAAACAGAGAGTGGTACTCCTTAAACCGAATGAAGAAAGATGGGAGCAAGAAGGCTATCCCTATCCTATTGGGACTGTTCAAATAGAACTGAAGGGTAATGTTATCGGGATCGTTCCATTAAAATATGTATATGAAAAAACGGAAGAGCCTTCTTTATTTAAAAAATGGCTGGGTCATTGGTTTAGAGTGAACGGAATGGTCCCAAATGGTTAATATCATCTGGGTGTTCCTTTTTTTAACAGGGTTTATTTTTGCTGCGGTTACCGGCAATATGGAAGCAGTAAATGAAGCGGTGTTCTCCGGAGCAAAAGAAGCAGTAGTCATATGTATAGGACTAATAAGCGTGTTAACTTTTTGGCTGGGTATAATGAAGATAGCTGAAAACGCCGGATTATTGAATATGGTCAGCCGCCTGATGTACCCGGTTATCTCGAAACTCTTTCCGGATATTCCAAAAGGCCATCCTGCATTAGGCTATATCGTTTCCAATATGACTGCTAATATGTTCGGATTAGGAAATGCTGCTACTCCAATGGGAATAAAGGCAATGAAAGAACTGAAAAAATTAAATAACGATAAAGATGAAGCCAGCAGGTCCATGATTACTCTGCTGGCTGTTAACACAGCAAGTATAACCCTGATTCCAACGACAGTAATCGCTCTCAGAATCGAATATGACTCTGCCGCCCCTACAGAAATTGTTATGACAACTATTTTAGCCACTGCCTGTTCGACTTTAGGAGCTATTTTAATAGACAGGTATTTTTATTATAAAAGAATGAATAAAGGACGTGGTATCTATTGAGCTGGATAACGACCATATCCGTCTGGTTGATCCCTTCCCTGATATTAACCATTTTATTAGTGGCTACTTGGAAAAGAGTTCCATCTTATGAGTCATTCGTTGACGGGGCAAAGGAAGGGGTAAATATGTCTTTTTCCATAGTCCCGTATTTAGTTGGTATGCTTGTCTCAATTAAAGTTTTCCGTGAGTCAGGAGCTATGGGGTTTTTTATAGACTTATTTAAGCCTCTCTTTTCTTTCTTTTATATACCGGCTGAAATTCTTCCTTTAGCAATGATCCGGCCATTATCCGGAACAGGAGCGTTAGGGATGACCAGTGATTTAATCGGAACATATGGACCAGACTCGTTTATTGGAAGACTGGCATCCACCATGCAAGGAAGCACGGATACGACTTTTTACGTTTTAACTGTATACTTTGGTGCTGTGGGAATTAAAAAAATGGGGGACGCACTTAAAGTGGGTCTCTCTGCCGACGTCATCGGTATAGTGGCTTCCATCATTATAGTAAGCCTTGTCTTTTTATAAGTTAGGGAGTTGTTCTTGCTTTTAGGCAGCACGTTTTCTCTCGGAAGAGGAGAGACCGCAGACAGTTTGGAGTCTTTTTCATCTTTTTTCTTAATAAAAGACATAGTTATATTATTTTCCCTTGAAGAGTTACCTTTAAGGGTTTTTTTATTTGTAAGTTTAACCGAAAAAAGATAAAATTAAAGTTTGAAACAAGGAACTTACAGTCAACACTAATGAAATGATTACAATCTAAGGTGGGAAATACATGGAGCGTTTACAAAAAGTTATTGCACAAGCAGGTGTGACTTCCAGAAGGAAAGCTGAGGGATTAATTACTGAAGGGAAAGTGTCTGTTAACGGAGTTAAGGTTACCGAACTAGGTACAAAAGTTGATCCTGAAAAAGATGATGTGGCAGTCAACGGTGTGCCTATTGATAAAGAACAGCCAGTCTATTTTTTACTATATAAACCGACAGGCGTTATTTCGAGTGTATCGGATGAGCACGGCCGTAAGGTAGTGACCGACTACATTCATTCTGAACAGAGGGTTTATCCAATCGGAAGACTGGATTCTGATACTTCAGGCCTTCTGCTTCTTACAAATGACGGGGATTTCGCCAACCTGCTCATGCACCCCAAATATAAAATTAAAAAAACATATATAGCTAAAGTAGAAGGGATGCCACTCCGGGAAACAGTTAAACAGCTTGAGAGAGGGGTCAAATTAGAAGATGGCAAGACGGCGCCGGCAAAAGTGAAAGTTAAAAAAACAGAGAAAAAGAAAAATACATCAGTCGTTGAAATAACTATACATGAAGGGAAAAACCGTCAAGTGCGCCGGATGTTTGAGCATGTGGGCCACCCTGTATTAAAATTAAAAAGGGAGACATATGGTTTTCTCACTTTGCACGGTCTGAATGCGGGGGAGAGCAGAGAATTAAAACCTCATGAAGTGAAACAGCTGAGAGAATTAGCTGTCACATAATGTTCATATTTTACAAACAAACGAGCTATTAACACTACACTGATAGTGTTAATATTATATTAGAAAAGATATAATCAGGGAGCAGCATAAAATCCTCCGGTTCAAAATTATAAACTTGATTGCTGGTTATAAGGCCTGCTGTAGGATAGACATTCTACAGCTGTTTTTCAGAAGACAGAGGGTTAGTGGATCGTTCCTCCTCAGAAGAAGGGAAGGTTTGATTTATCATTGTCCATTGGATCGTATATTCCTATACCAACACTTATGGTTTTTTCATTCTCCCGGATATATTTCAATATGAAAATGGACAAGGATTGACACACATAACACGGCTGGAACCAGAGGCTGCTGCTTTATTGAAATGAGTTAATTCCAGGGAATTAGTGGGGGATTATGATGGAGAAAGTAAAATGTGAATGCGGCCACGTGAATCCATACGGGACTTATTTATGTGAATCATGCGGAAAACCGCTTATAGAAGAAAAAGGTAAACTTGCAAATATGCGTTATGAAGGGGTAGCGAGGCGGTCCCAGACTTATACGCGAACATTCGTGGATAAAATATGGAACTTTTTTTCCTCGGTTAAAGTTGGGATTTGGATTATAGTGGTATTGCTTCTTACCTCATCTTTAGGGACGCTTTTTCCTCAGGAGATGTATATTCCGCCGGGTGAAAATGCGACTATTTATTATGAACAGGAGTATGGGACGCTAGGAAAACTTTATTATCAGCTGGGCTTCCATAATTTGTACAGCTCCTGGTGGTACATGCTGATTATTGCAGCTCTCGGAATCTCTCTTGTCATTTGCAGTCTGGACAGAGTGGTCCCATTACACAGGGCTCTTAAAACCCAGCGTGTCACCCGCCATGAAGCGTTCCTGAAACGGCAGCGTTTATTTTCTGAGACTGACAATGCTGAAAATATTGATGAAGATATGATTAAAGCGGAGAGTCTGTTGAAAGAAAAACGCTATAAGATCCGTAAAGAAAATGGTAATATTCTAGCTGAAAAAGGGCGGTTTTCCAGATGGGGCCCTTACGTCAACCATATTGGGTTGATCATATTCCTAATTGGCGGCATGCTCCGCTTCTTCCCGGAAATGTATTTAGACGAACATGTATGGGTCAGGGAAGGTGAACAGGAAGTGATCAGCGGGACAAATGGTGAATACTTTCTGAGAAATAATGAGTTTATGATCGAACTTTATGATGAAGAAGATGAAAAATACCAGCCTGCACTGGAAAGGGCTGGCGGTCCGGTTGTAAAAACGTATCAGACTTCTGCCACTTTACTTCGCCGGGAGGCCGGAGGGACAATTGGCAGTGAAACAGAGCTGGCAGAGGTTAAAGACCATGATATACGTGTGAATGACCCTCTTACATTCGAAGGATTTTCGTTGTATCAGGTAGATTATAAGCTGAATGAGCTGTCTTCTTTCACATTTACCCTTGAAAGTGAAGAAGAAAACACAGATTTAACAGACATTCAATTTGAAGTAGATTTAAACGATCCTGAGGATGTGTATGAGTTCGATAACGGTTACCGGATTGAAATAGTGGAGTATTTCCCGAACTTTGTAATAGATGACAATCGCGAACCGACTACGATTAACCGTATTCCTGATAATCCAAGAATAATTTTTGAAGTGTTTCCACCGGGAACAGATCATGAGGAAGAGCAAGGGGAACTCAGTTTAGTTGGCATCCAGGTGAATGAACCATTAAATGGGGAAAATGACTATGCCATACGCATGACTGACGTAGATATGGTAAATGTAACAGGCCTGACAATCAGAAAAGACAGAACTTTACCTATTATTTCGGTTGGCGGCTTCATTTTTATGATTGGTCTCGTTCAAGGGTCTTACTGGCATCACAGGCGTATTTGGATTCAAAACCGTAACGGGCGACTCGTATTGGCAGGCCATGCGAATAAAAACTGGCACGGGCTGAAAAAAGATTTTAAATATCTATCTGACGAGACGGCTTTTCCAATGCCTGTCGACCAGTCAGAGGAGTCCTCTGAAGAAGAGAATGAAGGAGTGAACGAAAGCCATGATCCAACTCAGCGCTAATATGCTATACGCAGCTTTCTTTTTGTATATTTTATCAGCTGTCCTGTTTGCTGTTTCAATAACAGGCGGCAAATTTAAAAACCGTAAAGGGGAAGAGGATAATAAGGCAGGATTATTCGGCTACATCACAGCAATTCTTGCTTTTGGAGCCTCGCTGACTTATTTTATTACAAGGTGGATCGCAGTCGGATATGCTCCGGTAAGTAATATGTTTGAGTATACAGCAGCTTTAGGAATCGCCCTGGGCCTGGCTTTTGTAATTATTCATCCTATCTACCGCAATAATTATTTAGGTTTATTTACAATGCCTGTAGTAATGCTTATTATTGCTTATGCATCTATGTTTCCAAGAGAAGTTCAGCCGCTGATCCCTGCCCTGCAGTCTCATTGGCTGACGATCCATGTTATTACCACCGTTATCGGCCAGGGGATTTTAGCAATTGGATTTGTAGCAGGGTTGTTATATTTAGTCCGGGTCATTGATTTTAAAAAGACTTCCAAAAAAGTAAAAGGTGTCGAATTTATCATTTACACACTTGTCGCAACAGTAGCTTATGTAGGGCTTGGTTTCGGATTTGGAGCAGCTGATTATGAGGCAAACTTTGCCTACATTAATGAGCAGGGCAATGAAGCTGAAGTCACTTATTTCCTTCCGCCGTTAATAGGGCCAAATGAAGGAGAATTAATTTCTGAACAAGGGATGTCTCCACTTGTTGAGGTACCAGCCTATATCAGAAGTGACGATCTTAATACGGTCGTTTGGTCAGTTCTTGCGGGACTGCTCCTGTACGGCTTGCTTCGGCTGGTGCTTCGTAAACCTGTTGGCGGGGCAATTCAGCCGGTTGTGAAAAATGTCAATCCGCAAACAGTAGACGAAATTAGCTACAGAGCGATTGCAATAGGATTCCCGATTTTCACTTTAGGAGGCCTCATTTTTGCGATGATCTGGGCTCAGATAGCCTGGACAAGGTTCTGGGGATGGGATCCGAAAGAAGTATGGGCGTTAATCACTTTCCTGTTTTATGCAGCTTACCTTCATTTACGTCTCTCGAGAGGGTGGCATGGTGAGAAAAGTGCCTGGCTTTGTGTTATAGGTTTTGCTCTTATTATGTTTAACTTGATATTTGTTAACCTTGTTATCGCAGGATTGCATTCTTATGCATAATAAAGCCGGCAGAAGCCCATTCTTTTAAGTAGAGTGGGCTTTTGGTATAGTAAAGTTACGGGTAATAGTGAAAGAGTATACACGTCAGGGCATCAATCTGTTACAATAAATTGTGAACAAAATAATAACTTTTTTTTTAAAACCTGACGTTTAAAATCACCTGTGCAGGTGAGCTCACTTAAGGGGGAAACGACTATGTCGGAAGAAGCAAAAATTTTAGTTGTAGATGACGAAGAACGAATCAGAAGATTGTTAAAAATGTATCTTGAGCGGGAAGAATATGACGTTGATGATGCTGAAAACGGGGAGAAAGCATTGAAAATGGCATTGGACGCCGATTATGATTTAATCGTTCTTGATTTAATGATGCCAGGCATAGATGGAATAGAAGTGTGTGAAGAAATCAGAAAGCATAAAGCTACGCCGATTATTATGCTTACTGCCAAAGGTGAAGAGGCAAACAGAGTACAAGGTTTCGAGGCAGGAACTGACGATTATATTGTAAAACCTTTCAGTCCAAGAGAAGTGGTTCTGAGAGTAAAAGCGCTCTTAAGAAGGTCCTCTTCTACTAAGTTTTTACAGACGGAAACGACTACTAAAGATGTCCTTGTGTTTCCGCATCTGACAATTGATAATGATGCTCACAGAGTGACAGCAGATGGCAAGCACATTAATTTAACACCTAAGGAATATGAGCTGCTCCATTATTTGGCCCAGGCACCAGATAAAGTTTTTGCAAGGGAGCAATTGTTAAAAGATGTCTGGAATTATGAATTCTTTGGTGACCTCCGTACAGTAGATACACATATTAAACGGCTGAGGGAAAAATTAAATAAAGTGTCCCCTGAAGCTGCCAATATGATCTCCACCGTATGGGGAGTCGGCTATAAATTCGAGGCAGTGAAGGAATAATGATGTTTTGGCGAAGTGTCGTAGGCAAACTCTGGTTTACGATTCTTCTACTGGTATCAGTGGTTTTGATCATTTTAACTATTCTGCTGCTTCAGTATTTTGAAAGGTTTCATACGGACCATGCGGAGAGCGAGTTAATGAATCATGCAAATTTAATCGTTTCTCTGCTTGAGGAAGAAGGAGCTGACGAAACGGCATTAGCAATGAGCAGAACGATCTCAGAAAATTATTCCACTGAGGCACTGATTATTTTTGATGAAGACCAGTTCTGGTATTCATCTGAAGACGGCGACCATGACCTTCCAATATATATTTTTTATGAGGATGAACTGTTATCCCGAGTGATTGAAGAGGGAGAAACTGTGGCGACTGAATCGGATTATACATTTCCTGTCAGTGGTGAACAGATCAGCCAGGAAATGATGGTAGTCGGACTTCCCGTGGAGTTTGCAGCAGGGGAAGAAGGAGCGCTGTTTTTATATCAGCCGCTTGATGTGGTAGAAGAAGCATCCAATCAAACAAAAAACATCATATATTTATCAGCAGGGATTGCTATCATCCTCACTACTGTATTTGCATTTTTCCTGACAACGAGAATTACAGCACCGTTAAGAAAAATGAGAAAAGCATCTTTAGAAGTAGCAAAAGGCAATTTTGACACTAAGGTTCCTATCTTAACCAATGATGAGATTGGCTTGCTCGCGATTGCATTTAACAGAATGGCGCGGGCACTGAATACAAATTTAAATGCTTTGAATCAAGAGAAAGAACAGCTCTCCCGTATTTTGAGTTCCATGGCTGATGGTGTTATTACTTTGGACCGGGACGGATCTGTAATGGTTACCAACCCGCCTGCAAATGAATTTATTGGAGCCTGGTTATATGAACAAGGATATGAGATTGAAGAGTCAGGCCAGTTACCTGAAGAGCTGCAGGAGTTATTTGAGAAAGTTGTTACAGAAGAAAGAGAACAGATGGGGGAAGTCGACGTCCAGGGGAGAAGCTGGGTGCTGTTAATGACGCCGCTATACGATCAGGAACATGTGCGTGGAGCAGTGGCCGTCCTCAGGGATATGACCGAAGAACGTCTTCATGATAAATTGAGAAAAGACTTTATCGCTAACGTTTCTCATGAGCTTAGGACACCGATTTCCATGCTGCAAGGCTACAGTGAGGCGATTATAGATGATATTGCCGGAAGTGAAGAAGAGAAAAAAGAACTCGCTCAGATTATTTATGATGAATCACTGCGAATGGGCAGACTGGTCAATGAATTGCTTGATCTGGCAAGAATGGAAGCAGGCCATATTCAGTTAAATACCGAACCGTTGGACCTTGAAGATTTCTCCGAAAGAATGATCCGGAAATTTCAAGGGGTGGCTAAAGATCATGCCGTCTCACTTAATGGAGATATTAATAAGATTGATAAACACGTATACGCCGATTCTGACAGAGTCGAACAGATTCTGACTAACTTAATTGATAATGCCATTCGGCATACTCCGGAAAATGGAACAGTTACCCTCCGGGCGGAGCCTTTCCATAACGGAGTTAAACTTGAAGTGGAGGACACAGGAGCCGGCATACCTGAAGAGGACTTACCCTTTGTTTTTGAAAGGTTTTATAAAGCTGATAAAGCAAGAACAAGAGGGCGATCGGGCACAGGTTTGGGGCTTGCCATAGTAAAAAATATTGTCGATGCCCATAATGGTAAAGTCTCCGCTCATAGTATCCTGGGTGAAGGAACGACATTTTCAGTGTTTTTACCATACGGTTCGCCTGAAAAATAAATAATCCCGAGAATAATCTTGTTTCATACGTAACAAAGCACTAAACAAACGGAATTTCTAAGCAGACCTGCATTCAAAGTAGCACCTGCATTCAAAGTAGCACCTACATTCAAAGTAGCACCTACATTTTTACAGTAGGTGCTACTTTAAATAGTGCTTCGTTTTATAAAACTGGTATTACTGCTGATCTTTGTAAATTTCCCGCATGACATGCGCGAGTTCAGGGATTATTAATTCTTTCATCGCGAGACGAACGGCCCCTGACGACCCCGGGGTTGAGAACACGGCTGTTGTTCCTCTGACGCCGGCAGTTGCGCGGCTGAGAATCGCTGCAGAACCGATATCTTTTTCAAAACTTAAATATCTGAACAGCTCCCCAAAGCCTGGAAGCTCTTTATCGAGCATACTGTTAACAGCTTCAAAAGTCGTGTCCCTGAATGTAATGCCTGTTCCCCCGTTAATCAGCAGAGCTTCAATTTCCTCATTCCTGTCTGCAAAGCGGATCCACTGCTGAATACCCGTCATCTCATCTTTAACAATTTCATGACGGATAATTGGGTGACCTGCTTCTTCAAGGAACTGTTTCATTAAACGGCCGCTTTTATCGGACTCGTAAGTTCTTGTATCAGAAACCGTAAGTATCATACAATTAACATTCTCCGGTGCTTCTTTTTTATGTTCATGGACGCTCATACTGTCTCCCTCCTTATCCTCTTATTTTACTAGGGCAGAGCTGGTGAAACAAACAGTAATTTCACGGGGATGCGTAAATCAGTCAATAGCTGTATAATGATTTTCAAATAGCTGCATAAATGATATAAACAATGGGGTCTGTTAAAGTCTTTTACAGCATGTAATTTCTGGACTCATAGGCACCATTCAGTAAAAACGGTCCAATTAGTATATTGAGGGCGGGTTTGCTGAAAAGGAAAGCAAGATGAGACAGGGAATTTCATGATTAAGGTTTAACAGGGCCAAACAATAATGGAGGGTTTTTAATGAAAATATATACAAAAAAAGGCGACCAGGGCATGACCCAGTTAATAGGGAAAAAAGTAAAGAAAACTCATGCCCGGGTAGAAGCTTACGGGACAGTGGACGAATTGAACAGTTTTGTTGGATTAACGAGTGTGTTATTACAGGAAGAGAAGCATGAGGATCTTGTGAAGGATCTGACAAAAATCCAACATGAATTATTTGACCTGGGCGGGGATCTAGCAAATGTCACAGAGAAACACGACTGGACGTTGTCAAATAAAGCTGTTGAGTTTCTTGAGGCAAAAATAGATCAATACTGGGAAGAGGCTCCCCCTATACGTACATTTATATTACCTGGAGGAGGAAAGGCATCAGCTAACCTTCATGTATGCAGGACAGTCGCAAGAAGGGCAGAGCGGCTGGTTGTCAATATACAGGAAGAAAGTGATGAGCTGCCCCCTGCGGCGATTAAATACTTAAACCGTTTGTCAGACTATTTTTTTGCGGCTGCAAGAGCAGTTAATGCAAGAAATGGAAGAGAAGACGTATTGTATGAGCGGGGGAAAGATGTATTTAAATAAAAGGTATTGATAGATGCGAAACCAAAAACAAAAAGAGCCCGGGACAAAACTAAATTAAATCCAGGATAACCGACCAATGAATTCACAATAGACCATAAGTTGAGGTGAGGTTCATAAATGCACTCGCTTGCCGCAGGCATCTCTTCAGCTCCTCGGCAAAAAGCGCCTGCGGGATCTTCAGAAGATGCTTTTCCTGCAGGCGTCTCGTGATTTTTGAACATCAACAATTTTCAGCTTATTTGATTAAAGGACAGAAGGCGGCGACGAAGGCTGAAGATCCAATTCAAAGAAGCTCCAGGCTGAGTTGATTTTAGTTAATCCTGTAGAAAAATCTTTCCGGTGAACGAAGGCGAGGACACCCGGAGGATAAGCGCAGTCTGAAAATCCACTTCCCCGAAGGCCTCCTTCGGGGAAGTTAGTTGAAGACAAGCCTCGGGTAAGCCTTCGCCGAGAGTGAACCCGCAGATTAAAAGTGCAAGCCCCTGGGCAAGCGTCCGCCTGGCGGACTGAAATGACTGCCATTACTATTTATCAGAGTTAAGTACAAAAGCGAAAAACCGAACAAAAATCATAAGATTTATTCGGCTTTCTTTATAATTACTATTCTTTTGTCCCGACCTCGACTTTTAGATTAGAGTGCAATCTCGATGTCAGCGTCATCTCTAAGCTGGGCAACATACTGCTGCTGCTTGACTTCTTCTTCTAATTCACTTTCCATGTCTTCAAAGTCTCCTATTTCAGGATTCTGCATAGCCATTTGATCGTAATAAGCTTGAACGTCTTCCTGGGACACTTCGATTTCATCGTCGTCTAAGTGGCTAAGAGTAAGAAGTTCCTGGACTCTTAAAGACTCTCTGATTTCATCGATTAATTCATCTTCGGTATAATTTTGTGAAGCAAGCGCTTCTTCGTATTGGTCTTCATCTTCAAATTGACCTCTGATTTGTTCCAGTTCAGCTTCTACTTCTTCATCAGAAACTTCAATGTCTTGTTCCTCTGCTTCCTGCAGAAGTACTGTCTGATTAATAAGTTCATCTAAAATACCTTGCTGAATTTGAACAAGAAGCTCGGCGTTTTCCTCATCTTCGAAATCAATGCCTTGCTGGGCAAACATTTGTTCATATTGCCCCATTTGCTCCTGCAAATCGCCCATTTGGATTTCTTCTCCGTTAACTACGGCTGCCGTCTCTTCAGGATCAGCGTCCATATCGGCTTCTCCACCTATGTTTTCTTCAGTGTTTTCATTACCGTCTAAAAGGCCCCCATCAGCCGCTTCTTCATTATTATTTTCAGCCGGGTCTGCTTCATTGGCACCCCCGTTTTCATTATTGCCATTCTCTTCATTCCCGTCACCGCAGGCAGCTAAAACTAACGCTGCAGATAGCGGAAGAGCTAAAAGAGATTTTTTGCTGAACCTTTTCATATTTGCTCATCAACCTTTCTGTGTCTTTTCTCATTATGTGAATTGCATTAGTTACCACTTTATCACACTAGAAGGAGTGAATACAAATTTAAAAATCTATAAAAGTATGGTTAAAAATACCTGTTATTTTAAGGTGGTTTCTTATATGTTAAGCAGAAAAAACAGCCCTTCAGAACTTGAAAGGCTGGCAAAAAAGGGACCTTTTTTTACAATTCTATACTTGAGACAGACACAATTTCGTCAATGCGGGCAAAAGCTTCAAGTACTGACTGATCACATTCTTTGTCTGTTGACAGAAGCATTATCGCTTTACCGCCTTCATTTTTTCTTCCGACTTGCATCGTCGCAATGTTAACGTCATGGGTGCCTAAAAGCTGGCCGACTTTCCCGATAACTCCAGGCTGATCATTGTGCTGGACATAGAGGGTATGTCTAGCCGGCTGGAAGTCGAGGGAAAACTCATTAATTTGTACAATACGGGGGCCAATCTCCCGGCTGAAGGTCCCATAAACTTCGAGAGTATCTTTTTCTCCAATGACAGTAGCTTTTACAAAGTTCGAATATCCCTGAGATTCATTTTCATGTTTTTCTGCGACTTGAACATCTCGTTCTTTTGCAATCCAGGAAGCGTTCACTTCATTAACATACCCGTCTATCCGATGGCGGAAAAAGCCAGCCAGAAAACTTCTGTTGAAAAGTCCTGTCTCCTGATGGGAAATTTCGCCGGCATAACTAAGTTCTATCTGCTGAACGGGAGCTCTGAAAAGCTGGGAAGACATTTCCCCTAATGTACGTGTTAATTTTGTAATAGGAGAAAACTTCTCAAACACATCGCCATCCAGATAAGGCAGGTTTAAAGCGTGAGGGGCGGGTTTTCCGTTTAAATAATTAAGCACTTCAATTGCCACTTGTTCGGCGACATTTTTTTGGGCTTCAGATGTAGAAGCGGCTATGTGAGGAGTAGTAATGACTTGATCAAGTGTCGTTAAAGGGTGGTTCATGGCAGGTTCTTCTTCAAATACATCTATTGCTGCCCCTTTAACATGTCTGCTTTCTATAGCCTCATATAAAGCTTTTTCATCAATAATACCGCCTCTTGCGCAATTTAAAATATATACGCCCTGTTTCGTCTTTTGCAGCGTTTCTTTATTAAGAAGCCCTTTCGTTTCTTTTGTCAAAGGGGTGTGTACGGAAATAAAATCGCTTTTTGAGAGGACTTCATCAAGTTCTACAGGTGTCACACGGTGTTTTTCAGCACGCGATTTTGTTAAAAAAGGATCGAAGGCAATAACATTCATACGAAAACCTCTCGCTCTTGCTGCAAGTTCTGCTCCAATTCTTCCAAAACCGATAACTCCAAGTGTTTTTCCGTACAGTTCGGCTCCCTGATAGGATTTACGGTCCCATTTCCCTTGTTTCATCGACTGGTTAGCCTGGGGAATATTACGTACTAAAGAAGCAAGCATAGCGAAAGTATGTTCAGCTGTGGAGATGGTATTTCCATCGGGAGCGTTTATAACTACTACGCCATTAGACGTAGCAGCATCCATATCGACATTATCGACACCTACTCCGGCACGGCCGATTATTTTTAATCTCGGCATCCTGTTAAGCAATTCCTCAGTTACTGTAGTTGCGCTCCGGATGAGGAGCGCGTCTATCTGCTCAAGAGGGACGCTTGTATCATGCACGGGCTGAAAAATTACGTTCACTAGTGAACTTTCGAGGACAGGTTTAAGCCCTTCTTTATCCATTTGATCTGATACCAGTACTGTAAACATGTCTTTGTCAGTATCAAGCGGCTGTTGCAACTGTACCATAAATTGTATCCTCCCCTGATAAATTTTTTAATTATTCTATATTAACATGATATTCAGTCAATAATCCACTGAGTCAGGCCTTTAATATAACTGTCGTGATCGTCAGCCGTTCTAATTCAAAGCAGTTGACTGGCAGATATTGAAAGATAATCTTTTTCCTATTACAATTTAATTAGCTATATAATAGGTATACCCCTTTTGGCAGACAGATATCATCCCGACAGCTTCTGGCATGACTGGACGGGGTGAAAGGAGAGAACGACTGTGATAAAACATGTAAGGACTAAAAAGATTTATGAAATAGTAGCAGAACAGCTCACGGAAATGATTAAGAACGGGGAATATGAAGCGGGGGACCGTCTTTCCTCTGTCCAGAAACTTGCAGAAGACTTTAATGTCGGAAGGTCTGCTATAAGAGAGGCATTAAGTGCTCTTAAAGCAATGGGGCTGATTGAAATCCGGCAAGGAGAAGGGACATTTGTTAAAAAAACGGATGTTGATTTGACAAATAAAATGATTCCTGCTGTGATGCTAAAAAAAGACCTGGAACAGCTTTTTGAAATCAGAAAGCTTAATGAAACCGGTGCTGCTGCTTTGGCAGCACGTAACAGGACAAACGAAGATCTGGATAAACTGTCAGCCATCCTTGAAGAAATGAAGCAGTCTGAAGGAAATGGCCTTGTTGGTGAAAAAGCTGATATTGAATTTCATATGACAATAATTAAAGCTACAAAGAATGACATGCTTTACCGTCTGATGAAAACTGTCTCTGATACAGTTAAAGAATCTATGAAAGAAGCGAGACAGCTGTTTCTTTATTCTAATGTGGAGAAAATGAATAAACTGTATGATGAACATATGCTTATTTACCAGGCAGTAAAAAATAAAGATTCAGAGGCGGCTTATCAGGCCATGCTCGACCATTTAGTTGGAGTCGAAAAAGAACTGTTTAAGGAAAGCGATTAAGCCGGAGTTTAACCCGGATCAGGGAGGGGCCTGCTATTAACAGTTGGATTAAACATTTACAAACATCTCCATTATTTGAAGGTTTGTCAGAAGAGGAACTGAAGCCAATAATTAATATGAGTAAAAAAATTAAATTAGAGGACAAAGACAGGTTATTTTGGGAAGGCGAACCAAGAAACTATTTTTATGTTTTAGGAAAAGGGACTGTTTTAATCAGTAAGTTAACCGAAAAAGGCGATGAAAGCTTAATAAATGTTTTAGGGGAAGGGGAGCTTTTCCCGCATACAGGCTTTTTCCGCAGGTCTCCATACCCGGGAACCGCCACAGCTAAAAGAAATGTGACCGTTTTAGCCATTCCAATTGAAGGCTTTGAATCATTTATTCTTGAGAAACCGGAACTGGCTTTTAAAATTATTCAAGTAATGAATGAAAAAATTGTCTATCTTCAGCGTAAATTAAATGAAGTGTTATCTCTTAATGTTGAATCCCGTTTAAAGTCCGCGTTTTCTTACCTTAGTGATATTCAGGGACAAGTTATACAATTGACTCATCAGGAAATTGGAAACATTATCGGTGCTTCCAGAGAAACAGTCAGCAGGCAGTTAAAGAAATGGGAACATGAAGGAAAGGTTGAAGTAAAAAAAGACCGAATTATTATAAAAGAGGATTTCGAGCCGCATTAAGAGTAAAAGGGAAAACCACCGAGTTAATCGGTGGTTTCTAAAAGTTGCTATTCAAATTTAAGTGCATCCCCGTCAAATGGCTCTTCTGCAATTTTGATGGAGTCTGTCGGACAGCCGTCCAGGGCGTCCTCCATATCTTCATAAAGTTCCTCAGGAACTTCTTTTGTACCTTGGTTATCATCAAGAATTACCCACGCGATACCATCATCGTCGTAGTCGTAAATGTCTGGAGCAGCAGCTCCACATGCACCGCAAGCAATGCAAGTGTCTTTGTCCACAATTGTGTACTTTGCCATAACAAAAAACCTCCCATTGAAATATAATTATAGCGACCCTCTATCTTTCTCTCTTTATATCTAAAGGGCGTAATTTCAAGAACATCTTCAGGCAGAAGTGTGTTCTTTCTAATCTTATTGTAAAGGTTCTCACAAGACATTTCAATAGAAAAAGTAATTGAGAATGCTTATCAGCCAAGGGATTCACCTGGATTACACGAAAGTAATAACCTATAATTATAAGTAGTATTTAACGAAAGGATTTAAAATATGAACACTCTTTCTTATCTCCTTTTAAACACAGTTTATAAGCTGCAGGGTGAACGGTCTGTTAACGGAGCCATCCATCTGTTAAGAGGGAAGAGGTCTGCACAAACAATTCAGGATATTCATTTGTTCAGTCTCGAAACCTATGCTGCCTCACTGAAACAGTGGCCGGAAGAGGATATTAATAAAATGGTCACTGCTTTATACAGGGAAGGTTTTTTATCTCAAAGTAACCAGACAACAATTCTGACGATGAAAGGAACTGACTGGCTGAAGGAAGCTGCGGATCATTGTGAACTTCCTTCAGCTTTCCACGGTTTTAAATACGAGTGGGACGGAAAAGCCGATTATTTCTGGGAAAGGCTGGTTTTAACCGTTCAGACTGTGTCCAATTTAGTAAACGCTACTCCGTCATTTATTCCCGTTTCTTATGACCGGTTGATTCAGAAGGACGTTAAATCTCTTCTAAAAGCTCATCCTGACAGAAGTAAACTGGGCAGGCAGCTTTATTCCGAATTGAAAAGTATATATGAACCATGGGATGAACAAGACGCAGCTCTCCTGGTTAAAAGATTTTCCTCAAACAAAAAAACTGGAAAAACAATTAGTCAACTTTCCGCTTTATTTAACCATGACCGTTTTTATACCTTTATTTATTGCAAATCTCTCATACATAAGATGCTTGATTCTATTTCCGGAACCCCGGATTTATTTCCGGTTCTATCACAGTTACTCCCGCGAATTGAGGGAGAACCATACGTTACTCAGACAGCCAGGCAAACTAAAGACCTGCTGAACAAAGGTTTTTCTTTGGAAGAGATTGCAGAAAAAAGAAAGCTTAAGTTAAGTACGATCGAAGACCATGTTATAGAAATAGCGATTTATGATCGTATCTTTAAGATCCATGAATTTCTACCGGAACAGGAAAGGTTAGATATCATCAAAGCCTCCGAAAGGCTAAACACAAACCGGTTAAAACCAATTAAAGAGTTATTCCAGGACAGGTATACTTATTTTCAAATCAGGTTAGCTCTTGCAACATCGAGAAAAGGAGGTAATTATGACACTGCTCGATGATACATTAAATAAGGAATTCGGGTATCCGGCATTCAGGAAAGGACAAAAGGAAATCATTCAGAGTGTGCTTGAGCAAAGAGATGTTATAGCGATTCTTCCTACAGGAGGAGGGAAATCGTTATGCTATCACCTTCCTGCTATAGTCTTAGGAGGGCTTACTCTTGTTATATCCCCTCTTGTCTCACTAATGGAAGATCAAGTTACTCAAATGAAAGCTGCTGGTCATAAGAAAGTGGCACACTTGAGCAGTTTATTAAGCAGAGAGGAAAAAACACACCTTCTGGAAAATTTAGAAGAGTATCAAATTGTTTTTGTCTCTCCCGAGATGATTGCACTGCCTTTTATTAGAGAAAGGTTTAAAAATCAGGATATTAAGCTGTTTGTAATAGACGAAGCCCATTGTATCTCCCAATGGGGACATGAATTCAGAACAGATTATTTAAGATTAAGTGAAGTAAGGCGGGATTTAGGAAATCCTCCTTGCCTGGCGCTGACAGCCACAGCAACTCCAGAGGTGGAAAAAGATATCCGTCTTCGTTTAGAAATGAAAAATGAAGCGGTATACCGTCTTCCGGTGAATAGAAGTAATATATTTATTGCATCAGATATTCAGAAAAATACTGCACAGAAAAATAAAAGGTTTTTTGAAGTGATTAACCGCATTGAGAAACCAGCCATCGTGTATACGGGGACAAGAAACAGTGCGGTGAATTACTCATTGCAGCTTCAAAAACACGGTTTTCCCAACACCGCTTTTTATCATGGGGGAATACCCAAAGAAGAAAGAATCCTTGTACAGCAGCAGTTTCTGCGTGACGAATTGGATATTATTTGCTGTACAAACGCGTTTGGTATGGGCATTAACAAATCTAATGTCAGATCAGTGGTCCATTTACACATCCCTTCGTCAGTCGAACAGTATGTACAGGAAATTGGAAGGGCAGGGAGGGATGAGAAGCAGAGTATGGCCTTACTTCTTTGCAGCGAGGAAGACAGGTTTTTACCTCTATCTCTTATAGAAAGTGAATTTCCGCAAGACTGGTGGATTACTAACTTCTTAATGGATGATTTAAGCGGCAAAAAAGTTGAAGAGATGGAAAGAATTTATCAGCCTGATGAGAAACAATGGAAAATGTTACTCTACTACTTAGAGAATCAACAAATTATTTCAGAGGGAAGCTTTACTATGTTGCAGAACCCTGAGAAAGTCATTCAGGAAATTAAGAACCACTTTGAAAAAAGAAAAAAAGAAAAGTTTATTCAGCTTGAAAAAATGAATCAAATGATTGCCTCGAGGTCATGCCTGAGAAAAGGTATCTCCAACTACTTTAAAGAAGAAACAGAAGAATCACCTGATTGTTGCTGCTCCAATTGCCAGTCTTTCGAGTCGTTTATTGAGAAAGTTAAAAAACAGAGCGCTCCTGAGAAAGAAACGGTTCAAAAACATTGGAAAATAGAATTGGAAGACATGCTCTTAAGGGATGCTGGAGGGGAAAAATGTGAATAAACAGGCTGAGATAGTAAAAAAATTAACAGACAGGGAATTGTTGTTAAATCTTTATGTGACTCAGCTCGTCTTTTTAGTCATTGCGTTGTTACTTAGCTGGTGGTGGTTCGGCAGTGTTTTTGCCTTTACCCAATTTATTGAGTTCAGGTACGATCATCTGCTGATTGGTTTAGGATTTGGACTCAGTATTGTCCTCATTGAAATTGTGTTATATAAACTATTACCCGAAAAGTGGTTCGATGACGGGGGAATAAACAAACGTGTTTTCTCAAACCGTCACCCTCTGCATATATTATTTATTTCCATTATCGTCGCTGTAAGTGAAGAGGTTATGTTTCGGGGAGTTATTCAAAGTCAATTCGGTATCTGGATCGCTTCTATCACATTTGCTCTCATCCATTTTCGTTATTTATCAAACTTGTTTTTATTCAGTTTTACAGTCTTTTTGAGTTTTTCACTCGGTTTATTATTCCTCTATACTGAAAACTTACTGACGGTTATTACAGCTCATGTTGTTATTGATTTTTTACTGGGGCTGCTGCTTCGTTATGACTCTGACAAGTCTCAGTAGGTGCCTCTGAAAAGGTATACAGCAAGTAAGGAACTAAACGCCTGGTATTAAACGTATTCGCTCTTTATCTTCTCCTTGTTAATTATAGTTATTTTTTCGCTATTAGCTTATATAGCTGTTTTTGCCGGCTGGCCATTTACCAGATGAAAAAAAGAGTCAAAGAACGGGCTCACACGGTTAGAAAGAATTTAATGCTTCTTCCCTAATGGATGAAAGAATGGTAAATTATACATAAACAGATAAATTAACCGATGATCATTCGCAGAGGAAGGTGGTTCCATTGTCTTACGAATTAAAAAATCAAGCTTCCGGGAAAGAACAATGGGATATTAAGACGGAAGAGCATCCCTATAGTAAACCTTCTGAGTTTCCTCCCAGAAAAGAACTACATAATAACCGCCAAAGGTTAAAATTAAGGAAAGACAAAAAAAGAAAACAAAAAAGGCTCAACTTTCCACTGGTCAGGGTCTGGCTTATCCTTTTTCTTTTTTTAGTCGGATTCGTTGCCACCTCTCCTTTATGGATGGCAAAATAAAAACGTGATCCTTCCACGTCCTTCTACTTTACATACCTAAATCTCTTCTTCACTGCATATGTTTTTAATGAAGGAGGTGGACAGGTTGGATGAAAGTAAAGGGGCGGACTTTAAAAAAGTTGATGAGTACTTAATTGAAGCGGTTATTAAAGCAAAGGAAAAGGAGACAGTTTCAGAAAAAAGAGTTATTCGGGCAGGGACTGCGGTTTTACTGTGTGCCGGTGTTCTCGTCATGTATGTGATTTATCAATGGTCCCGGATGACGCAAATGGAATCTGCTTTCTTATTGAATCTCATAGCCGATCCCATAGTTTTAATGTTTATGCTGATTATTGGACTGAGTTATGCCATTCTGCAAAATGAAAAATATAAATATGAAAAAGCTGAAAAAGATTATGACCTTTTAAAAGAAGATATTATTGACAGGGCATCCGAAATATGGTCATCCCCCGAAGCATGGGAAGAACGGGCTGAACTTTTCAGCGAATTAAAGCAAAAACATAATATAAACTTATACCATAAATAAATCGAGGTCATTTAGACCTCGATTTATTCTTATCCGAAAAAAATAACTTCCTCTCTCGCAAACTGGTTCCCGCTTACACGGGCATGATTTAAATCCCAGTTTTCCAAAAAACCAAACGCGACAGTTTTACATAAGACTGGACAGAAAACTTCAATCGGCAATCCCAATTTTTTTAACTCTAAAAAATCTTCATCAGTGACAAGAAACTGTTTTTTACATGTGATAATACTCAACAGTATCTCCACCTCCAAAAGACAGAATATTCTGATACATTTATTATATCGAATGGAGTAATTATTTTCAACGGGTTTTTCATAAACTCAGAAAAGTTTCTTCAACGAAAAGGACTCCCTTTCATATAATATGGAGACGAAGATGAGAGGTGATGGTGGTGGAAGATCTTAAAGGAACAAGACTGGACCCTATATTGACAGTGGTGCTGCTTGTTATTATAATATCGTTTATTTTGGGCATTGGAAACGGAATTGAAGAGGCTGGTATACCGGACGTTCTTTTACTTTCTTAAAAATTGTTTAATTTATTTAAGGTGTGGTTCTAGTGGGAAACTGGGAGAAAGGGATGAATACGGATAAAAAACAAGCTTTCAGAAAAAATACATTTATTAACGAGGAGATTAAGGCCTTAACACCACAGCAGATTGCAGTCATCATAGCTTTGCTTACAAAAGTTTTAAGAGTAAGAGCAGTAATTCTTGATGTTAACCAGACGGTTGAGGTTGTACTTGCGGGAGATTTGAAAAGTAAAGAAGTAAACGAACTTTTAAAAAAATTAGACAATGTCCCTGTAGATAAATGGCTTAATATGCTCCAAAAGTTCAACTAGACCGAAAATATCAGTATTTTCTTAAGCGCCTGATAAAAGGTGCTTTTTTATTGAAAAATATTTAAAAAATTTCACCTATTTTTAACGTTTTTATGAATAAAACTTCAACTATATTGAAAGCGTTTTCAACATCAGATTATAATGAAGGGAGCAGGAGAGGGGGAGATTATTTGGAGGAGAAGTGTTTAATTGTGACGGGGCATTACGGGAGCGGCAAAACAGAATTTGCCATAGAGAAATCAATTGAATTAAGCCGCAGGCTAAACCGCACGTTTTTATGTGATCTGGATATTATAAATCCCTATTTCCGGTCGAGGGATTATAAAGATAAATTAGCTGAGGAAGGGATCAGGCTTGTAGCACCGGATAACAAATTGATGAAAGCCGATTTGCCGATAGTAACCGGGGAAATAACTGCCAGGCTTAAAGACTATTCAGCTAACCTTATTTTAGATGTGGGCGGTGATGCCGACGGAGGTGCCGTACTGGGGCAGTTTTCTTCACTATTAAAAGAACGGGGCTATGATTTTTTATTTGTTGTTAACCTTAACAGACCGCATGTTTCTTCTGTAGAAGGGATTATTTCAGCTATCAGGGGAGTGGAAAGAAGTTCAAGGCTTAAAGTGACAGGCTTGATAAATAATACGCATTTAGGCGGGGGTGAAATGACTGCAGAGGACTATTTGCGGTCGGCCGCTGTTTGTAAAGAAGTCGGGCAGGAATTGGCTATTCCGCTGGTTTACAACATGCTCGAAAAAAAGGAGTATTGGTCTTTAAAAGAGAAATCATTATGTGAATCACTTAACAATGTTTTTCTGTTTAGCCGCAAACTCGTGCCACCTTGGCAGCAGTGATCTAAAAAGGAGGGGAAATTTAATGAGAGTAACTTTTAGAGAAGAAAGGTGCAAAGGATGCTCACTTTGTGTAAATGTATGCCCTCAGGAAATTATTAAGTTATCTGGAAAGGTTAATAAAAAAGGGTATCAGCCTGCTGAAGCAGTTGACCAGGAAGCATGCACCAGCTGCTCTGCCTGTGCGATTATTTGTCCTGATGCAGTAATAACAATAAAACGTCCTGAGCGAAAAAAAAGAAAAGCATCATAAATGAGAGAAGGGGATCTTATGGGGAAAGTATTAATGAAAGGAAATGAAGTGATTGGTGAAGCGGCTATACATGCCGGGTGCGTTTATTTTTTTGGCTATCCCATTACACCTCAAAGTGAACTGGTCGCATATATGGCAAAAAGGCTTCCTGAAGTCAATGGCCTTTTCCTGCAGGCTGAGAGTGAAGTGGCTGCTATCAATATGGTTTATGGGGCGGCATCTGCCGGTGTCAGAGTAATGACGTCTTCATCCAGTCCAGGATTCAGTTTAAAGCAGGAAGGAATCTCTTACCTGGCAGGGGCTGAATTGCCGGCGGTGATTGTAAATATCGGAAGAGGCGGGCCAGGCCTTGGAAATATTCAGCCTGCTCAATCTGATTACTTTCAGGTGACTAAAGGAGGCGGCCACGGTGATTATTATACACCTGTTCTGGCGCCAAGTACGCTTCAGGAAATTATTGAACTGACCTCTGAAGCATTTAGAATAGCAGACGACTATAGAACTCCGGTTATTCTGCTCGGTGACGGTATGCTTGGGCAAATGATGGAACCGGTAGAATTCAGAGACATAAAAGAAAAGGAATTTAAAGAGAAAGAGTGGGCAACTTCCGGTACAGAAGGAGACGGTCCTCCAAGAGTGATTACCTCATTAGATTTGAGTGATATTAAACTTGAAGAGAGAAATAATCGGCTTCAGGAAAAATACAGCAAGATAAAAAAGCAGGAAATTAAGGTGGAATCATTATATACAGAAGATGCGGAACACATCGTTATAGCCTATGGAACAGTTGCCAGAATGGTGCAAAGCGCCATTGAAAAAGCGAGGGAAGAAGGAATGAAAATCGGCCTTATCCGCCCGGTCACTTTATGGCCTTTTCCCAGTGAAGTAATTTCCCGTATAAGTGAAGACGTTAAAGGAATTCTTGCTGTGGAAATGAGTGCAGGGCAGATGGTAGAAGATGTCAGGCTTGCAGTTGAAGGCAAAACCCCGGTAAGCTTCTACGGAAGAACAGGAGGCGTCATCCCTTCAGTGGAAGAGATTTATGAAGCTATTAAGAAGCTTGGAAAAGGAGTGACTGCCTGATGAAAACTGTCTTTGAAAGAACAGAAGGTTTAAAAGACAATGAAACCCACTATTGTCCCGGGTGTACTCACGGGATTATTCACAGGCTTGTGGCTGAAACGCTTGAGGAACTCGGGGCATTGGAGAGAACCGTAGGAGTCGCATCGGTAGGCTGTTCAGTATTGGCTTATGACTATTTTAATTGTGACATGACTCAGGCCGCTCACGGACGGGCCCCAGCAGTAGCTACTGGGATTAAAAGGGTTCTGCCGGATGACCGGCTGGTCTTTACGTATCAGGGAGACGGAGATCTTGCTTCTATAGGCATGGGAGAGATTGTGCACAGCGCCGCACGAAGCGAGAACATAACTGTAATTTTTGTTAATAATGCTATTTACGGAATGACAGGGGGGCAAATGGCTCCAACTTCATTAATAGGGCAAAAAACAGCTACTTCTCCGGGGGGCAGAACGCCTCGTGCCCAAGGGCTTCCTATAAGGGTCTCCGAAATGCTGGCTACTCTTGATGGCAGCACTTATATAGAAAGAGTTTCTACTCATAATGTTCCTCATATCATTAAAGCAAAAAAAGCTATTCGTAAAGCTTTTGAAACACAGGAAAAACAGCAAGGGTTTTCTTTAATAGAAGTTTTATCGACTTGTCCAACTAATTGGGGCCTTACCCCCGAAGAATCTTTAGATTGGGTGCGGGATGAAATGATCCCATATTATCCATTAGGGATTTATAAAGATATCCGGAAGGAAAGGGAGGGGGTATAATGAAACAGGAATTAATTATCGCTGGGTTTGGAGGGCAGGGAGTCATGTCAATGGGGCAGCTGCTTGCCTACGCTGCCATGAAAGAAGGGAAAGAGGTTTCCTGGCTCCCTTCCTACGGACCTGAACAAAGGGGCGGAACGGCAAATGTGTCAGTTGTTATAAGTGACAGTAAATTCGGTTCCCCGGTGATTGACAGGCCGACATCACTCATTGCCCTGAATAATCCTTCATTCCAAAAGTTTGAGCCTTCAGTAAAAGAAGGAGGAGAAATTTTTATTAATGAAGATCTTGTAACCGTGCAGAGCGGGAGAAAAGATATAACTGTTCACCTGATACCAGCCTTGACTGTAGCAAATGAATTAAATGAACAGAGGACTGCAGGGATGGTGATTCTCGGTGCTTTTATAACTAAAACGGGTATTTTAAAAGCTGAAAGTCTTTTGTCTGCTTTAACCTATCTGCTCGGCACGAAAAAAGACCATTTAATTCCAGTCAACAGACAAGCAATATTAAGAGGAGAAAAAATAATAAGGAAAGCGCTTTCTTCTATAAATTGATAAAAGATGTTAAAATATCTCATGTACTTAAATGTACTTTAAAAGCAGATAGAGGAGTGATGACATGGGTCAGGATGTTAAATCCGATATTGAAATTGCACAAGCAAGCAGCATGGTAAAAGTTAAAGAACTGGTAAGTGACCTTCGCTTAAAAGAGGATGAATGGGAACCTTACGGCCATTATAAGGCTAAACTTTCTTTATCAGTTATGGACAGATTAAAGGATGAGCCTGATGGAAAAGTAATTCTTGTAACAGCAATTAACCCGACACCGGCAGGGGAAGGGAAATCAACAGTTACGGTAGGATTGGGCCAGGCTTTAAATAAAATTAACAAGAAAACGATGATTGCTTTAAGAGAACCATCTCTTGGCCCCACTATGGGAATTAAAGGCGGTGCTGCCGGCGGTGGTTATTCCCAGGTTGTCCCTATGGAAGATATCAATCTTCATTTTACCGGAGATATTCATGCCATTACTACAGCACATAACGCTTTGGCTGCTATGCTTGATAATCATGTTCACCGGGGAAATGAACTTAACATCGATGTCAGAAGAGTGGTTTGGAAACGGGTTCTCGATATGAATGACCGAGCGCTCCGTCAGGTAGTCGTAGGACTGGGCGGTCCTTTACAAGGCGTTCCCAGGGAGTCAGGGTTCGATATTACAGTCGCATCTGAAATTATGGCCATTTTATGCCTTGCTACAAGCCTTAAGGATCTGAAAGAACGGCTGGCTAAAATTGTAGTTGCTTATACTGAAAAAGATGAGCCGGTTACTGCGAAAGATTTAAAAGCTGAAGGTGCTTTAACGTTATTATTAAAAGATGCTATGAAACCTAACCTCGTTCAAACGCTGGAGAACACCCCTGCTTTAATACACGGTGGGCCTTTCGCTAATATAGCACATGGGTGCAACAGTGTTATAGCGACAAAAATGGCCTCTAAACTGGGCGATTATGTGGTAACTGAAGCAGGTTTCGGAGCCGATTTAGGAGCAGAGAAGTTTCTTGATATAAAAACGAGGGCAGGGGAGATAGATCCGAGCCTTGTCGTTATAGTAGCAACTATCAGAGCATTGAAGATGCACGGCGGTGTTCCTAAAGACAATTTAAAAGAAGAAAATGTTCAGGCACTTAAAAAGGGCCTTGCTAATTTAAAGAAGCATGTAGAAACAATCCGCTCGTTCGGTTTGCCGCATGTGGTAGCTATAAACCGTTTCATCCACGATACGGATGCTGAAATTGATGCCTTAAAATCCTGGTGCGAGGACCAAGGCATTAATGTAGAGCTTGCTGATGTATGGGCAAAAGGCGGAGAAGGGGGAATAGCCCTGGCTGAGCGAGTTGTAAAAGAAATTGATGAGGGTGAAAAGGACTTTACCCACATGTATGAGCTGAATACGTCCATCGAAGAAAAAGTCGAATCTATTGCTAAAAGGGTGTATGGCGCTAAGGGTGTAGAATTTTCTCCGCAAGCAAGAAAACAAATGAAAATTTATGAAGATAATGGTTGGGGGAAGTACCCTGTCTGTATGGCTAAAACGCAGTATTCATTATCAGACGACCCTAAAAAGCTGGGAAGACCTGAGGACTTTATTATATCCGTCCGAGAATTAAAACCTTCAGTAGGAGCCGGCTTTATAGTAGCACTTACTGGAAATGTTATGACAATGCCGGGGCTGCCAAAAGAACCAGCAGCGGTTAAAATGGATGTAGATGAAAGTGGAAAAGCTCTCGGTTTATTTTAGCAGGACTGTTAAACAGGAAAGAAAAAGGTGCTCCTTTTTTGATCAGAGGCAGGACAAAAGAATAGTAATCATAAAGAAAGCCGGACAAAATTTTCGAATTTTGTCCGGCTGTTTTTTTGAAAAAGAAGTGATTGCAGGCCGCCAGGCGGGCGCTTACCCACGCCTTATCAAATGTCTGAATAGAATGATTGGCCGTCTTACAAACCTGGCTTTAGTTTTGTCCCAGGCTCGTTTTTATATCTAACAGTCTGCTTCTGCCATGCAGGAAAATTAGACTTTCACTACAGTTCAGGATAAAGCTTTTCAAATGATTGTCGTTTAAAACATTTTAAGATATACTGAATCAAATTCGTTAAGATCAGACTTGCAGTAAAAAAAGGAGCTGCTCATGTTTATAGTTGTTTTTTTAGTGACAGTTTTAATTTTGATTTTTATTTATTCCTATTATCAAGCAAAAGGTTTAGTGATTACTGAAGAGGAAATTATGCTTCCAGGTATAGAACATACACAAAAACTGCTTTTTATTACTGATTTACATAAACGGCTTATAAAAGAAGACATGTTTTCTAAACTTCCGCCTGTTGATTTTGTTATTATTGGAGGCGATGCAGTTGAAAAAGGAGTTCCTGAAGAAATTATCAGCCAGAATTTATCCTTTCTCTCATCTTTAGGAACAGCTTTCTTTGTATGGGGGAATAATGATTACGAATTTGGGGAAAAAAAGTTAAAACAATTATTGGATAAGTATAATATTCACCAGCTTAATAATTCTTCTTATTATATTGATCACCCGGGGGCGAAATGGACACTTGCTGGAGTTGAAGATTTAGGAACACTTCATGCTGACATAAACCAGGCACTGCAAGATGCAAACGAACCAGTCATCCTTGTCAGTCATAACCCGGAAACAGCAAACCTTTTATTCAATTCTAACCGGAAAGTGGAAGCTGTACTGTCTGGCCACACACATGGAGGACAAATCAGGCTTGGACCATTGGCAGCGGGAGAAAAAGGCGGATGGAAAGTGAAAAACAATATTCCTGTATTTATCAGCAACGGGTTTGGGACAACAGGAATACCTTTCCGTCTAGGTGCCAAACCACAGATACATCTTTTCACCTTGAAAAAGCGGCCCCCTCATAATATAAACAGTGAAGAAAGCGGTTTTTAGTACAGCTATATGCCGGCCGGAACTCTTTTAGTAAAACTGGCTCACTGCCAGGGGGCCTTTCTTTCATATGTGTTGCTGCCTCTTTTCACCCGGGGAGGCTCTTAAACATTTTTCTCCTTTAGAATGTATAATGAGTTTATAAATGTTGAACAATTGTTGCACAATACCTCAAATAGACTATAATAAGCTTAGAAGTATAAAATGAAGAAGTAGGTGACGCGTATGCCTGACCATCAGGGGAAATATAATATTAAAGCTATTTCAACTATGCTTGGTATTCATCCCGGCACACTTAGAGCGTGGGAACGACGATATAAATTAATTGAGCCTATAAGAAATGATGCGGGACACCGCCTTTATACAGATGAGCAGTTAAACGTATTAAAATGGATTGTGAATAAAGTTAACCACGGGTTTACTATCGGACAAGCTGTGGAATTACTTGATAAACAAGATGTGATTGAAACGGTAAAAGATGAAACGGCAAACAACAATCAGATGGAAAATATAAAAGAAGATATTCTTCATTCGTTACTTAAATTTGAAGAGAGAAAAGCAAACGAATTACTCGATTACGCATTTAATGTTTTTTCTATTGAAAAAGTTGTTATCCATATACTAGGAAGTATCCTTATTGAAGTTGGTGATAAATGGGAAAAAAACGAAATTACTATTGCTCATGAGCATTTTTCCACCTCTTTCCTTCGGACAAGAATTGGAATGGTTTTTCAGCATTTGCCTGTAAATGGTTTACTTCCAAAAGTTGTGACTGTTTGCGGACCTAATGAGCAGCATGAAATTGGTTTATTAATTTTTAACTTTTATTTACGGAGAAGAGGTTATGAAACAGTGTATTTAGGTGCCGGTATACCTGGTAACGATGTAATTGACGCAGTGAAAGAAATAACTCCGAAAATGGTCATTATTTCCTGTACACTTACGGAACATTTGACTGATACATTAAAACTTACTGACGGGTTAACAGAAGTATTTCCTGATTTGGTTATCGGACTCGGAGGAGAAGCAGTAAAAAACATACCTCAATCTAGCAAAAAGTTTTATGAACCTTTATTAGTTGGAGATAATGAAGAAGAGTGGATGAAATGGCTGAAAAACCGATTATAAGAGATGAAACTTGGGCTTTATAGCGCACCTTTTTAAGTTAGCCGTCATATTTTACATTAAACACTGTCACCGGAAAGGGAGAAAATCTCTTTCATTAACGCTGGCATGAATGAGGGAGGAACGTATATGCGCCTCGAAAGACTGGCTTATGATAAGATGAAGATATTTTTAACATATGAAGATCTCGAAAAACGCGGTATAACCACAGATAAAACTTGGGCGGAAGTGCCTGTCATAGATGAAATGTTTCAAGACATGATTACTGAAGCCAGTGAGGAACTTAATTTTGATCCCGAAGGCCCTGTAGTCGTTGAAGTCTTCTCCATACCTGCCCAAGGATTGGTCATAATAGTGACCAAAACTGAAGACTCGTTAGATGATTTTGAAGAACCCGTCATTGAATGGCAGATTGGATTGGAGCAGCATGAAGGAGCTTTGATTTTCGAATTCAATGATATAGAACATGTCATCCAGCTTTCGAAAGTTCTTCACTCCCGGGAAATTTCCGAAGGAGCTCTTTATCATTTTAAAGGTTCGTATTTCTTGAAATTTGAAAAAGAAAACTTCGAACCTGAGACCAGAAAAATCATCACTTCTGTTATACGGGAATTTGCGAGCCAAACTGACATTTCGCCTCACGTACTGGAAGAATACGGTAAAGTCATTATTGCCTCTATGGCGGTAAAACACCTTCATAATTACTTTTCTTAAGAAGCCTTTTCATTAAAGGCTTCTTAATTTTATATTGATTTTAAAAATGAAGATAGAGAAGTGACAAATTAATCAGGAAAAATAAAAAGACAGTGGAAAAAAAGTGCTGACTTCTTTATAGTAATAGATAGAAGAGAACATTTATTATTTTAATTATATATATAAATTCAGGGGTGAAACCAATGAAAGAAAGTGAAAAGGCTGAAACAAAAGCAAACAATCAAAACTCAAGCCAGAACGTGCTTGAGTCGACTCAAACGGTTGTTCATAAAGCATTAGGAAAACTGGGTTATCCTGATGAAGTATATGAGTTAATGAAGGAACCTTTGCGAATGATGACCGTTCGTATTCCTGTAAGAATGGATAACGGGTCTATTAAAATATTTACAGGCTACAGAGCCCAGCATAATGATGCAGTAGGCCCGACAAAAGGGGGAGTACGTTTTCACCCTGACGTATCAGAGACAGAAGTGAAAGCGTTATCAATTTGGATGAGCCTAAAAGCGGGAATTGTTGACTTGCCTTATGGCGGAGGTAAAGGCGGCATAGTGTGTGACCCAAGAGAAATGTCATTTCCTGAAATAGAACGCTTAAGCCGTGGCTATGTCCGGGCCATCAGTCAAATTGTAGGCCCTACAAAAGACATTCCGGCTCCGGATGTATTTACTAACTCTCAAATAATGGCCTGGATGATGGATGAGTACAGCCGCATGAAAGAATTTGATTCACCAGGCTTTATTACAGGTAAACCTCTTGTACTTGGAGGCTCCCATGGCCGGGAGTCTGCTACAGCAAAGGGCGTTACTATTTGCATCCGTGAAGCAGCCAAGAAAAAAGGAATTAATCTAGAAGGGGCCAGAATTGTTATCCAAGGATTTGGTAATGCAGGAAGCTTCCTTGCTAAATTTATGTATGACGCGGGAGCTAAAGTAGTAGGGATTTCTGATGTTTATGGAGGTCTGCATGATCCAGAAGGGCTTGATATAGACTATTTGCTTGATAGAAGGGACAGTTTCGGTACGGTATCTAAACTGTTTAAAGACACGATCTCCAATGAGGAACTTCTTGAGTTGGATTGTGATATTCTTGTTCCTGCTGCTATTGAGAATCAAATTACCGAAAAGAATGTAAACCGTATAAAAGCTAACATTATTGTAGAAGCGGCGAACGGTCCGACGACAATTGAGGCTACAAAGCAGCTGAGTGAGCGGGAGGTACTGCTCGTACCTGATGTTCTCGCCAGTGCGGGAGGCGTAACAGTATCCTATTTTGAATGGGTCCAGAATAATCAAGGTTTTTACTGGGAAGAGGAAGAAGTTGAGAAGAGGCTTGAAAAAGTGATGGTGACAGCTTTTGATAATGTCTACCGTGTGTCTTCCACGCGTAAAGTGGACATGAGACTCGCAGCATATATGGTGGGCGTGCGAAAAATGGCAGAGGCGAGCAGGTTCCGCGGCTGGATTTAAATATTAATTTTCGTTAAGATATATGTATTAGGTGAATCCCTTTACTCGTTTAAAGGGGTTCTTTTTGATTTTTCTAGCGAGGTGGAAAGAATGCAAAAGGAAGATATTATTATAGTAGGTGCAGGGCCTTGCGGCTTATCGGCTGCTATTGAGCTGCAAAATGAAGGATATACCCCTTTAGTAATTGAAAAAGGGAACATTGTTCATTCTTTATATAACTATCCAACCCATCAGCAATTTTTCAGTTCAAGTGAAAAGCTTTCAATTGGCGGAGTTCCTTTTTACAGTACTGAAAGGAAACCTAAAAGAAATGAAGCACTGGTTTATTACCGGGAAGTTGTTAGAGAGAAACAAATCAGAATCAATGCTTTTGAAGAAGTTAAAAAAGTAGACCCGGTAAATGATGAAAAGTTCTATCTTGAAACGTTGCGTAAGACAGGCGAAAGCAAAACTTATGAGGCAAAGAATATTGTCATCGCAACTGGCTACTATGATTCGCCTAACTACATGGGAATAGAAGGAGAAAATCAGTCTCATGTGTTTCATTATTTTCATGAAGCTCACTCATTTTTCAATCAGAATGTCGCTGTTATAGGCGGGAAGAATTCAGCGGTTGATGCAGCACTGGAATTGGAGAAAGCCGGCGCTAATGTCACGGTTTTTTACAGGGGCGACACTTATTCTTCAAGTGTAAAACCGTGGATTCTTCCGGAATTTGACGCATTAGTAAGAAACGGCGCTATACAAATGCATTTTGGGACTGCAGTCAGTGAGATAAAAAAAGATGAAATTGTAGTTGAAAAGAATGGGGAAAGAAAATCTTACCCGGCAGACTTTGTTTTTGCCATGACGGGTTACCACCCTGACCATACATTTATAAAAGGAATGGGCGTTCCCATAGAAAGTGAAACAGGACGACCATACTTTAATCCTCAGACAATGGAAACCAATGTGGAGAATATTTATATTGCAGGGGTCATTGCTGCGGGGAATAACGCAAATGAGATATTTATTGAAAATGGCAGACATCACGGATCTTTGATTGCAAAACATATCACAGAGAAATAGAAGCTGCCGCCAACGAATAGTCTTAAAAAACACCGGAACAGCCCTTGTAAATTTATTGTTGTTCCGGTGTTCTTTGTAAATAGAAGCTGGGATTTCAGCCCGCGGGGCGAATGCTTGCTCAGGGGCTTGTCTTATGCTGGCTTTCCATAGCTACTGCTGAAAAAGATGCTGAAGCTGGTTTATATCTGTTGTTTTTTCTAATGCCACCATCAATTTGATCCGCGCTTTTTGGCCGTTTAATCCATTTGTAAAAATAACTCCAAAATTTTTGAGTTGTCTGCCCCCTCCTTCATATCCGTAAATATCCTGAACAATTCCGTTAAAGCACCTCGATACCAGCACTACAGGAATCCCTCTGGCTACAAGTTCTTTAATCGGCTTAACTGTTGAAGGAGGCATATTTCCCTGGCCGAGTGCTTCAATAACAAGTCCATCCATTTGTATATTGCACACGGCGTCCAGTATTTCCTTTTCCATGCCTGCTACAGCTTTTATAAGCAGAACTTTTTTTGAAAGAGAATTAATTTTGAATTTTTCCCTTGCGGTAGGGGCGTGGTGGAAATGGACACGTCTTTTAGTCACTATTCCGATAGGCCCGTACTGCGGACTTTGAAAAGTAGCTATATTACTGGTATGTGTCTTTGTTGCATTTTTGGCTGTATGGATTTCATCGTTTAATACAACTAAAACTCCTTTATTTTTAGCTCCGTCACTCATCGCTGTTCTGATAGCGGATAATAAATTTGGCGGCCCGTCTGAACCAAGTTCATTACTTGAACGCATAGCGCCTGTTACGACTACCGGACAAGTATTTTTAAGAATAAGATCTAAAAGGTAAGCTGTTTCTTCCAGTGTATCTGTGCCGTGAGTAATTACCACGCCATCAAGGGATTTTTCAGATACCCGCCTGTCGATCGTATTTGCTAAATCGACCATATGATTAGTTGTCATATGCGGAGAAGGGATATTAAGAAAGTCCTCAATATAAAATTGGACACCTTCCAGGCTGTTTAATGTTAAATGTAAAGGATTTTCAGTATTAGGTTTTACTTCTCCTGTGTTTTTATCTTCGCTCATTGCAATAGTGCCGCCAGTATGTATGATAAGTATTTTTTTCACAAATGGATCCTCCTGATTTTTTAATTGCATTTAAGTTTCACATTTTTTAGTATATAAGTAACACCTTAAATCCGGTGAGAAAGGAAAGGTGTCTGATGGTTTCAATTATAACAGCGGCATTTACTCCGGCCATAGCACTTTTAATTTTTTTTTATTTAAAAGATGAATTTGAACAGGAACCCTTGACAATGGTCATACGCTGTTTTATTTTTGGAACGCTGCTCGTATTTCCTGTCATGTTTATTCAGTTTGTTTTACAAAACGAAGCCCGTTTTACTTCGCCTTTTATAGAAACTTTTTTACAGGTAGCGCTCACCGAAGAATTTTTTAAATGGTTTATAGTGCTGGTTACAGTATTTTATCATGTCCATTTTAGTCAGCGGTATGATGGCATTGTTTACGCAACCGCTGTGGCTTTAGGATTTGCCTCAGTGGAAAATCTTTTATATATTATAGCCCATGGGCTCGATACAGCTTTTATTAGAGCTGTTTTTCCAGTAACCAGCCATGCCTTATTTGGTGTAGTAATGGGGTACTATTTTGGAAAGGCTAAGTTTCAAAAGCAAAAGAGGTACAGATACTTATTTATGGCTTTTTTAATTCCTTATTTGCTTCACAGTCTCTATAATTTGATCCTCTTATCGATGAACCAGTGGATCTACGTCTTAATTCCTTTTATGGTTTTTCTATGGGTGTTCGCCTTAAAAAAAGTAAAGAAAGCAAATCAGCTTCAGGCAGTCCATTTAGTTAAACGGGAGACAGGATAAGAAGTGCTTTTGTTGAACAGCATCGTTGTTCATTGTATAGTAATGGCAAATGGTTGTATAATTTCATAAACATAATCGGTAAAAGGAGTGATCTTTTTGTCTGAAATAAAACAAAGATACAAAGTCATCATTCGCTGCCAGCAATGCGGGGAGAAGTATATCCTGCGTGGCCGCCCTAAAGAAACAGGAGGGTATGATACAGGCTTCAAGCGTTGTGTGTGCGGCAATGAAGCACAGTTTGATATGGACGTGTCACCTGAATAATATTTCTATTATTTACAAGATAAGAAAAAGGTGCGGATTCTAATTCCGTACCTTTTTTTTTATCTTGTTTTTCTTTATGGAATAAATTCAAAGCAATGGATAAAACTATGGTTATTCGCACCTGATATTACGATCAGCATGTTAAAAGGAGGATTACTATGAATGGGAAACATTTCAGGATTTTTAGACAGTTTACGATATTAATGACCTTAATATGTTTCAGCATCCTTATTGTTCCGGACGAGGCGGAAGCTTTTACACAACAGGTTATTCAGAAAGGTGCCACCGGTGATGATGTGGTAGAGCTTCAGGCAAGAATGCAGTACAACGGTTATTATGACGGAACCATTGACGGGGTGTTTGGATGGCAGACATACTGGTCTGTCCGCGAATTTCAGGAGCAGTTTGGCCTGGAGGTTGACGGGCTGGTAGGAGAAGACATGAAAGATAGGTTAGTAAGAGCTACGGAATATGATAAGGAATTTGTTCACAGAATGCTTAGGGAAGGAAGAGAATTTACGCACTACGGCGGTGTGGACAAACATATTCAGAAAGGCCCAAAAGGAAGCAGGGATGGGGCAGGGCAGACTGGACAACCGGAAAGAGACGGAAGAGAACAAGCGCCGCCTGACCAGCCTCGCGCCGAAGAACCGGCAAGAGAACCAGCGCCTGAACCTGAACCTGAAAGACCTGCTGAAGAAGAGGTTCCCGCTCCAGCGGAGGAGGAACCAGTCCCTCAGGACGATGAGCCAAATATTCAAAAAGCAATGAATGTTCCAGACGGCTTTTCGGATAACGATATCCGGATAATGGCGCAGGCTGTTTACGGAGAAGCAAGAGGAGAACCATACGAAGGGCAGGTGGCAGTTGCAGCGGTAATTTTAAATCGTATTAACAGCCCGATTTTTCCTAATACGGTCTCAGATGTGATCTTTGAACCTAGAGCCTTTACAGCAGTCGCTGACGGGCAGATTTGGATGGATCCGGATGAAGAAGCAAGGAAGGCTGTACTTGATGCCATAAACGGCCAGGATCCTTCAGGAGATGCTTTATACTATTTTAATCCGCAGACAGCTACCTCCGGGTGGATTTGGACGAGGCCTCAAATCAAACAAATTGGAAAACATATTTTCTGTGAATAAACTTTGGAGGTGAACCGTATGATGAGAAATATAGTAATAGGTGTCCTGGCAGTGGCCTTAATCGGAACGGGCATGTGGGGCTTTAGGGAACAGGAAGAAAAAAACACAGTATTGATGCAATCTGAAAATAATTATCAACGCGCTTTTCACGATTTAACATACCAAATCGATCTGCTTCATGATGAGATCGGTGCTACCTTGGCGATGAATTCAAAAGAGCGGCTGTCTCCTTCATTAGCTGATGTCTGGCGGATTACTTCTGAAGCGCAGAATGAGTTAGGTCAACTGCCTTTAGGGTTAATGCCGTTTACTAAAACTGAGGAGTTTTTATATAAAGTGGGAAACTTCTCTTACCGGCATGCTATTAGAGATCTTGATCAGGATCCTTTAACTGAAGAAAATTATGATGACTTAAAACAATTATATTCACAAGCAGGAGAAATCCAGAAGGAATTGCGCAAAGTCCAGTCAATGGTTCTTAAAGACAACTTGCGCTGGACCGATGTGGAGCTTGACTTAGTAGCTCAAGAGGAGCCTTTGAACAATGCAGTAGTCAACGGTTTTCACATTATAGATGAAAAAGTCGGGGGCTTTTCAGAAGTTAATTTTGATAACGAGTCTAATAAAGTGACCGGAAACGATGAAGAGATTGAAGAAAATATAAAGAATGAAGACCGAATAGATGAAAATGAAGCGATAGATACAGCAAGAGATTTTCTTAATCAGGATTCACTGGGAGATGTGCAAATAACTGAAACAGGCGAAGGGCTTGCATATGAAGCATACAGCCTCGTCATTGCTGACGGCGAGCATGGGACAAACATTACTATGGATATAACCAAAAAGGGTGGTCACCCTGTATGGATGCTGAATGAAAGAGAAGTCCAGCAGGAGAAAATAAGCTTGAATGAAGCATCTGAGAAAGCTGAAGACTTCCTTGAAAGAAACGGTTACGACAATATGCAGCTAGTAGACAGTAAACAATACGAAAATATAGGCGTCTTTCAATTTGTAAAGCTGGATGATGATGTAAGAATTTATACTGATGAAATTGTTGTGGATGTTGCTTTAGATGAAGGGGACATTACAGGTTTTGAAAGCTTTGCTTATTTAGCAAACAACAAAGAAGACCGGGAAACAAAGCTGGAATTATCAGAGGAAGAAGCGCAAGAACGCTTAAATCCTAACCTGGATGTAAAAGAACACCATGTGGCAGTGATAGAAAATCAATTGGAGGAAGAGGTGCTGTGCCACGAATTTTATGGGACAATAGATAATGATACCTACAGAATATTTATTAATGCGAAGAATGGAAGAGAAGAGCAGGTTGAGAAGCTCGATAATCCCGAACCGGTTTACCAGTAAATGAAAAGAACGAAGAGCCTTGACGGGGCTCTTCGTTCTTTTCATAATAAAGGAAGACGGGCAGGGTCAAAAGAAGGAGATTTTTAACTTACATAGAATCACTTAGGGTAGAGAGTAGTGTATTTAAAGGAGGGGCCTTTTGATTAAAATAGGAAGTACGATTCATATGGAAATGACAGATAAAAAAGATAATAGAAGATTCAGGAGCAAAATCCTTGATTTGGAGTCAGGTTATATTTTTATTGATTTTCCTGTAGATGATCTAAACCGCAGACCTGGTTTCTTTTTAGAAGGCACCCAATTTAAAATATGGTTTATAGGTGGGGATCAGGCTATTTATTTATTCGAATGTGAAGTGAAGGGAATAGCTGAGCGGGAAATCCCGATGTTAGTATTAACAGGTCCTTTAGATAATAACTATATACGTATTCAACGCCGCCAATATGTAAGAGTGGAGACAATGGCTGATGCTGCTGTGTACTCTGAGGAAGGAAAATTCACTCCATTTACAACTGTCACTTCTGATTTAAGCGGGGGAGGCCTGTCCCTTCATTTGCCGGATGACCTTTCTATAGCGGGGGGAGAAGGCTTCAAAGTATATTTGGCGCTGCCCTTCCAGTCCGGAGAAACGGTTTATATTGAGGCTGGTGCTGAATTTATCAGATCAAAATCCATAAAGGGAAAGGCCATAGGGTCTGGAGAGTTTAAGAAAATTGAAGATGCAGACAGGCAAAAAATAGTCCGCTATTGTTATGAAAGACAGCTTATAATAAATAAAAAAGAAAAGAAGCATCATAGCAGGCCGGTGCAATTTGAATAATTACAAATGATTCTGAAAAAATAGACCGTTCATGTATAATTATGATAATATATGGAGTGTAAACGCAATAACTATTAGATTTTTTCTTAGAAAGGGTTGCAGCATGAAAACAGAAATGAATATTGCAATTGATGGGCCGGCTGGTGCAGGGAAAAGTACCGTCGCGAAATTGCTTGCAGAAAAATTATCCTTTGTTTACGTTGACACGGGAGCCATGTACCGTGCTTTAACCTGGTACGCCCTTGAAAATAATGTAGACGTAAATAACGAGGATATCTTAAATGAATTGCTTAAAGAAAGTGATATAGAGTTAGTGAATGATGCCGGTTCACTTAAAATTAAAATGAATCAGAGGGATATTACTGAAGACATCCGTTCTTCAGAAGTGACAAATAACGTATCCTATGTGGCTAAACATGAAAAGATAAGAAAGGAAATGGTAAGAAAACAGCAGGAGCTCGCACAAAGAGGCGGAGTGGTTATGGATGGCAGAGATATAGGTACAGCAGTTCTGCCGGCTGCAGAAGTAAAAGTATTTCTGACAGCGTCTGTAGAAGAAAGGGCTAAAAGGCGGCATGAAGAACATTTATCAAAAGGCCTTCCTTCTGATTTAACTTCATTAAAAGAAGAAATCGCCAAAAGGGATCAAATTGACTCAGAAAGAGAGTTTGCTCCGCTTAAAAAAGCTGAGGACGCAATTGAATTAGATTCGACGTCGATGACTATACACGAAGTAGTTGACCGAATCTATGCTATTGCAGCTGAAAGGGATGGGGCAGTTGAGTAAGTTATACTCCTTAGGACAATTTATTTGCAGAACTTATTTTCGTATCTTTTACCGTGTGAAAATAGAAGGAAAAGAGAATATCCCTTCTGATACCGGGGTACTCCTTTGCAGTAATCATATACATTTACTTGATCCTCCCCTCGTAGGGGCCTTTCTAAAGCGTCAAACGAGGTTTATGGCTAAAGCTGAACTTTTTCAAGCTCCCATTCTAAAACAGCTGCTGCCTAAGTTAGGGGCTTTTCCAATAAGGAGAGGGATGAGCGACCGGCAGGCAATGAGGACAGGTTTGAAGCTGCTGAAAGAATCGGAAGTAGTAGGTTTATTTCCAGAAGGCACCAGAAGTAAGACAGGTAAATTAGGAAAAGGCCTTACAGGTGTCGGTTTTTTTGCTCTACGCTCGAACGCAGCTGTCATTCCTTGTGCAGTTATAGGAAGCTACAAATGGTTTTCTACCCTGAAAGTGGTGTATGGCCCTCCGGTTGATATGGAAACCCTGCGCGAACGTAAAGCTTCTCCTGAAGAAGCCACACAACTGATTATGCAGGGCATACAGCAGCTGCTGAACGAAAACAGCAAGGGTGAGAATCAGGATTAAGGGAATATCTTTCAAATTGAAAGATGATATAAATAATCAGTATTCATGTATCCCGGCATCAAACCGGGACTTAGGGAGGTAACGTCAATGGTAGAAGAAATGAATAACGAAATGGCCGAATTTAATTCATTGTCAGTAGGTGATCTGACAAAAGGTACGGTCTCTAAAGTGGAGGAAAAACAAGCTTTTGTGAATGTCGGCTACAAAATGGATGGAGTATTGCCTATAAGTGAGCTGTCCAGCCTTCATGTTGAGAAAGTGGATGATGTGTTAAAAGAAGGAGAAGAACACGAATTTAAGGTTATTAAATTAACCGAGGATGAGCTTGTTTTATCAAAAAAAGCTGTTGTGGCTGAACAAGCATGGAATGATATGGAACAAAAGCTTGATTCAAAAGAAACCTTTGAAGCGGCCGTAGCAGACGTTGTGAAAGGCGGGCTTGTGGTAGATGTTGGTGTAAGAGGGTTTATTCCCGCTTCTTTAGTTGAGCGCCATTATGTAGAAGACTTTTCAGATTACAAAGGAAAAAGCCTGCGCTTAAAAGTGGTAGAAATGGACCGTGAACGAAACAAACTGATTCTTTCTCAAAGAGCTGTTTTAGATGAAGAAGTTAACGAGAAAAAGAAAGAAACTTTATCTTCTGTCAAAGAAGGAGAAGTAATTGAAGGGCAAGTCCAGCGTTTAACTAGCTTTGGAGTATTTGTAGATATTGGAGGAGTAGACGGACTTGTACATATCTCTCAATTGGCTCACCATCATGTTGAAAAGCCTTCCGATATTGTGAGTGAAGGAGATACTGTTAAGGTTAAAGTGTTAGGTGTAGACCCTGACAATGAGCGAATTTCACTTTCCATTAAAGATACACTCCCTGGGCCTTGGGAACTTCTGGAGGGACAGGTCAAGCCAGGTGATGTCATCCAGGGCACGGTAAGAAGGCTTGTTTCTTTCGGAGCATTTATAGAAGTAGCTCCCGGAGTTGAAGGCCTTGTCCATATTTCCCAAATTGCCAACAGACATATTGGTACTCCAGGCGAGGTATTGAAAGAAGGAGAGACCGTTTCAGTCAAAGTACTGGATGTAAATACGAAGGATAAAAGGATTTCTTTAAGTATCCGTGCACTGGAAGAGGAAAGAGAAACTAAAGCTGAAAACGAAGCTAAACAGGAATACCAAAAAGAAGATGACCATGCCGGCTTTTCTTTAGGTGACGTAATCGGGGATCAACTTAAGAAATATAAGAATTAATTTATAAACAAGGGTTTTAGAGGTGATAAATTGAGCCGTGCAAAAAGAAAGTTAGATCATATTGAACATGCATTAGAAACAGGACAATCAAGAGCATCAGGGTTTGATGACATTCAATTTATTCACCGGACCTTTCCTGATATAAGCGTAAAAGGAGTGTCACTTTTAACTGACATCGGCGGACTTAATTTTAGTTCGCCGATTTTTATCAATGCCATGACAGGAGGCGGCGGTAAAGACACGGAAGTCATTAACCGTCAGCTTGCTCAAATTGCAAATGTTTTTAACATTCCAATGGCCGTTGGTTCTCAAATGTCTGCTCTTAAAGATAAGAACGAAATGAATTCTTATAAAGTTGTCCGACAGTACCATCCCAAAGGGCTGGTTTTTGCAAATGTAGGAAGTGAAGCAACAACGGACCAGGCTAAACTCTGCGTGAATATGCTTGAAGCGGATGCCCTTCAAATCCATATGAATGTTATTCAAGAGCTGGTCATGCCTGAAGGAGACCGGGACTTTACCGGGGCGCTGACAAGGATTGAACAAATTGTAAAGAGTAGTGAAGTTCCTGTGATTGTAAAAGAAGTTGGTTTTGGAATGAGCCGGGAAACGGTTTACCAGCTAAAAGAGATAGGTGTTAACTACGTCGATATTGGAGGGTTTGGAGGCACAAACTTTTCACTAATTGAAAATGCACGCAGAGAGAGAAGCATGGCATTTTTTAACCAGTGGGGGATCCCTACAGCAGCTGCGATTGCCGAAGCAAAGTCAGTTTCCGGTCCTGTTCATGTGTTGGCTACAGGAGGAATCCAAAATGCTTTTGATATTTCAAAGGCGTTAGCCCTGGGAGCAGAGGCCGCAGGTATGGCGGGCCGAGTCCTGAAATGGCTGAATGAAGAGGGGGAAGAGCAGACCATCCAGCATATAAATGATCTCCTGGAAGATCTCACTATGATTATGGCTGCTCTTGGCGCCAGGAATATAAAAGAACTTCAAAAAGTTCCTTTCATACTGACTGGCGGCACAAAAAATTGGTTAACTGAGAGGCACATTGATACGGCGTTATTTGCAAACCGTCATATTTGAGTTTTTTAAAGAGGCTGAAACAAAAGAATAGTAATCATAAAGAGATCCGAACAGAATTTTCGAATTCTGTTCGGATGTTCTTTTTGAGAAAAGCGGTAATGTCAGTCGCCAAGTGGACGCTTGCCCAGGGGCTTGTCTTGAGCTGGATTCAATTTAGCTTGGGGCTTCATTAAATTAAATATTCAGGCATCTTTCAGGTTCTTAAGGTATGAATTGTAAACTAAAAGGTGAAACTGCTTATAAAAAGGGAGCTGGCTTTTTTTACAAGTGCTGTTGTATGGCAGTCCCCTTAATAAAGGAAGGATCGAAGAAATGGAAGGTGTTATTTTTCACTGGATAGCCTGGATGTCTGTGATTAGTATTTATTTTTTTATGGGAGCTTCCTCTTATAGAACTCAGTTATTAATATTCACCTTTGCAACGATAATTTTCTCCTCTGTTAAACAGACTTTTTATTTCATAGAATGGAATCTGGCATGGGTTTGCTTTATTCTTCTATGTTTATTCACGATGAGAAATCTGACAAATAAAGAGCTTGTTAAAGGTTATTTTGTCAGTATTATAATTGCTAATTGTTTTTTTATGATTCATCGGGCAGCCTATTTAGAACCTGTCTGGCTTTTATATTCTCCTCAATGGATGATTGTCGGAGCAAGCATGCCTTTATTGCTTATTTTCCTGCAAGGGATTTACAGCAGAATGTACAGTCTGATTCTGGGAATGTTTCAGGGAATGGGGCTCTCAAAACTGACCCTGGCTTTTTCGTCTGGCATGGAGACAGTTGGAGAAACTAACAGTATGTTTATTTTAGACGTCATTTCATTGCTCGCCGGATTGACTCTTGTCTGGTCTTTTCTTGAGTATATTTCCTTAAAGCTCACGGAACTGACTGTTAAAACGAGAGGGGGACCGGTCACTCTCAAATCAAAAATGAATGCTTAATAATCTGGCTCTATTAATGATATAAAGTTAACTTTTAGAAAAACACTCACTTGCCTGTTTAAAATTAAGCTGTTTTTTCCATTGGGATACCTTCATTAGTTAAATTAAACTTTATCCGCCGGCAGAACGAGCCGGGTGGGATATATGCTTGATGTTCAGGGGTTTGCAGCTGCCTCCGGAGAACGATAAAATTAATATTAAGCATATGAAATATAAGAGTGACGATAAAAAATCATTAGATAAACCTGCATTTCCTTAATGCAAGGTTTCTTTCCAATGGACTTCAACGTATAATGGTAAAGTGTGAATTTAGAGATGAAAGCGAGGAGAATACTGTGCCAAAACCAGTATTAGCCATTGTTGGTCGACCAAATGTAGGAAAATCAACAATTTTTAACCGTATAGTAGGAGAAAGAATTGCAATTGTCGAAGATAAACCGGGAGTTACGCGTGACCGTATATACAGTTCAGGTGAGTGGCTGCAGCATGAATTTTATATTATCGACACAGGAGGAATTGAAATCAGCGATGAACCATTATTGGAACAGATGCGTTATCAGGCCGAACTGGCTATTGAAGAAGCGGATGTCATCTGTTTTACAGTTAATGGAAGAGAAGGGTTAACTGCGGCGGATGAAGAGGTTGTCCAAATTCTTCACCGCTCTAAAAAGCCTGTAGTTGTCGCTGTTAACAAAATGGACGACCCTTCTATGCATGAAAAGCTTTATGAATTTTACAGCCTTGGAATAGGAGATGTTTTTCCGGTATCAGGTTCCCATGGTCTCGGGCTTGGAGATCTGCTCGACCAAATAGCATCTTACTTTCCAGCAGATGAAGAAGATCCTTACGATGAAGATACTATTCGTATGAGTCTCATCGGAAGACCAAACGTAGGAAAATCATCCCTTGTAAATGCTATTCTTGGTGAAGAGCGGGTGATTGTCAGTAATATCCCGGGTACAACGAGGGATGCGATAGACACGCCGTTTACGAAAGATGATCAGGACTATGTGGTAATAGATACCGCCGGGATGAGGAAACGCGGGAAAGTTTATGAATCAACTGAAAAATACAGTGTGCTGCGGGCATTGAAAGCTATTGAGCGGTCAGATGTGGTACTTGCTGTTATAAATGCGGAAGAAGGAATAATTGAACAGGATAAAAAAATTGCCGGGTATGCTCATGAGGCCGGCAGAGCTATTGTCATTGTCGTGAACAAATGGGATGCCGTTGAAAAAGATGATAAAACCATGAAAGAGTTTGAAGAGAAGATAAGGGATGAGTTCCAGTATCTCGACTACGCGCCCGTTATCTTTCTGTCTGCAAAAACAAAAAGAAGAATACAGCACTTGTTACCGGCTGTTAAAGAAGTGAGCGAATCTCATAATATGCGTGTGAAAACCCATGTACTGAATGATGTTATTGTTGATGCTGTAACAATGAACCCTACCCCGACTGACCATGGGGGACGAAGGCTTCGAATCAATTACGCTACACAGGTATCAGTCGCGCCGCCAACCTTTGTGCTGTTTGTCAATGATCCTGATTTACTGCATTTTTCCTATAGAAGGTATTTAGAAAATAAAATAAGAGCGGCGTTTGGATTCGCAGGAACTCCAATTCATATTATTGCGAGGAAGAAAAGCGATTAAATAAATGAAAGGTTGAATGAAGGGGGGGATCACATGTCAGTCATTGCGATCATTTTATCTTATTTAACTGGAGCAGTGAGTTTCAGCTATGTTATCGGAAAACGCTATAAAAATCTTGATATACGCGAGCATGGAAGTGGAAACGCCGGTGCCACAAATACTTTAAGGGTAATGGGAGTCGCCCCTGCCATTACCGTCCTTCTTTTAGACTGCGGTAAGGGGATAGCTTCTGTCTGGATAGGGTATTTACTGTCCGGAGGAGACCCCCTCATAGCCGCCTTCTGCGGCCTTGCAGCTATTCTGGGACATAATTGGCCCGTATATTACGGCTTTAGAGGTGGTAAAGGAGTAGCTACAACCATCGGGGTTCTCGCTACTTTAGTTTTTACTGCTGCATTAATATCAGGTATTGTTGCTATATTGGCTATTATATTTACCCGTTTTGTATCGCTTGGTTCTTTATTGTTTGTAGCTGGCACCACACTTACCACCTCTGTATTTTTTCAACAATTTGGTTATCCTGTTTATTTCATTTACTTTTTACTTATTATTACGGGATTATCGTTTTGGAAACATAGAACAAATATCCAAAGATTAATTAAAGGTACAGAGAGTAAATTAGGAGAAAAATCACCTGCAAATTAAGAGGAGGTAGTCTAATGGCGAAAGTAGCGGTATTAGGATCAGGAAGCTGGGGGACAGCTCTATCAATAGTATTGTCCGATAATGGACACGAGGTCTCTCTGTGGGGAAGGTCGGAAAACCAGGTTAATGCCATAAATGAAGAAAGAATCAATACACGGTACCTGCCAGATATAGAGCTGCCGGAGAATATTACAGCTTACACCCGTATCGGAGATGCTCTTCATAAAGCTGACGTCATACTCGCCGTTGTTCCGACAAAAGCGATGAGAGAAGTTTTGAAAACTGCAAGAGAGCATCTTGAAAAGCCATTATTATTTATTCATGCCAGTAAAGGGATTGAGCCGGAAAGCCACATGCGTATCTCGGAGATCATTGAAGAAGAGATTCCTGAATCATTGCGGACGGGGGTCGTTGCTCTGTCCGGGCCAAGTCACGCAGAAGAGGTCTGCCGCCGCCAACCCACCACCGTTACAAGCTCTTCTTTAAGTATGGAGCATGCAGAGCAGGTGCAGGATCTGTTTATGAACCAGCATTTCAGGGTGTATACCAATCCTGACTTAATCGGAGTGGAGATCGGTGGAGCCTTAAAGAATATTATTGCTATAGGTACAGGGATGACTTATGGCCTTGGTTTCGGAGACAATGCCAAAGCCGCTTTAATGACCAGGGGACTGGCTGAAATTGCACGTTTAGGATTAAAACTCGGAGCTACTCCACTCACATTTGCAGGTCTATCAGGGTTAGGAGATTTGATTGTGACATGTACAAGTATACATAGCCGTAATTGGAGAGCGGGAAACATGCTTGGAAAAGGTAAATCTGTAGATGAAGTTGAAGCCGAAATGGGGATGGTTGTTGAAGGTATCCGGACAACTAAAGCAGCATACCAGGTAGCAAAAGCGACCGGAGTTGAAATGCCTATCACAGAGGAACTGTACCACGTTCTGTTCGATAATAAGCCTGCAAAAGAGGCTGTAACTGAACTGATGGGCCGTGTTAAAAAACATGAAGTGGAAGATTTAAAACTTGGAGACCAGGATCCTTTAAACCACTTTGAACCGTAAAAAATTTTTTCAAACCTTCACTAATTCCTATCTTATGCATACTATATGAGCACATATTAGTATGAGGAGGGATGACGTGTGGAAAGAAAAAACAATTCATTTTTTGATGACCTGGAGAAAAAAACAAATGTGAAACACCAGGATTTATTTAAATTAGCCCAGTCTGTCAATCAAACTGATCTTAGCAATGAAAAAAATGTAAGGCAGTTAATTCACCAGGTAGCTCAAATGGCTAATGTCTCGGTTTCGAAACAAAAGGAAGATGAACTGGTAAAAGCGATCACCTCAAACCAGATTCCAATGGATTTCGGGACGTTAGCAAAAATGTTTCAAAAATCTAAGTGATTTTAGGCTTTTTTATGAGTCATCGACATGAAAGCCCGCATAAATATACTAGAGACAGATGCATGGCTGTCATATCATTACAGGCAGTGTTTAGTCATATTAACCGGAGAAAGGGCCCTTTTTCTCCGGTCTTTTTCTTTGTTTAATTAAAAGGCTGTGCTATAATAATTCAGGATTTCAAATTAATTATGTTAGTTATAGTTTTATTATGTCGAATAGTATTCGGGAGGAAAAGAAAATGTTTGAAGATCCAATGACAAAAATGTGGGTGTCATTTATAGGAATGGGCTTAATGTTTTTTTCAGTGATACTTACTATTTTTACTAAAGAAAAACTCTCTGGAATTCTTCGTTATATTTTACTGACTATCTCTTTTATCAGTATAATGATAGCGGGATTAATTATTTTCCTCGTAGTTTTTACAGGCCCTGTCCCGGACTAAGAAAGAGTTTAACGTAAGGTTGGGATATTATGGTTAAATATAAAATTTTGAAACTTACCTTGTTAGCAGGCGCTTTAATTTTTTTAGCAGGCTGCCTCTATCCTGAAGAACAGCGCAGGGAAAATCAGCCTGTCTATGAAGAACAGCTCCAGTCTGTCCAGAGTGCGGTTATGAGGTACCAGGAGAATACAGGAGTGCTTCCAATTAAGACGAGGGATGCAGACACACCGGTTTTCCGTAAATATCCGATAAATTTCTCTCAGCTGGTACCTGCCTATCTTGAATCTCCTCCCGGAAATTCTTTTGAAAGCGGCGGAACCTTCCAGTATGTTCTGGTGACTCCTGAAGAAACACCGGAAGTAAAACTGATTGATTTAAGAACAGTGCGTGTTATTCAGGATCTGGAAAGAAGGATTTTCCAGTATCGCAGCGAGCATCGTTATGCACCCGTGAAAGAAGTGGCAGGGAACGAACTGCTCAAGCTGGATTACGAGAAGCTGAATTACGACGAAGAACCTGTAGTTGAAAGTCCTTTTCATCCTGATCACCGGCTTCCTTTGCTGCTGCAGACAGACGGCAGCATCGTCATAGATTACTCTCTAGATATTAAATATTATTTGGACGAGCATGGGGAAGACAGTTATGAAGAGGGCGATGACTTACGGTGGCTGTTAGTGGAACATTCACCTTTTGTACCTGCTTACTCTATTCCTCAAACAGCAGAAGATGGAGAAGTTGTATTCAAAACAGCTGAGTGAGCAGACAACCTGTTTCCTGCTGCTGTGAATACAGCTTTCCAATTGAGCTGGCAGAGGAAGAGACTGGCAGCGGGGGATTTCCCCCTTGAGCCCTGTTCTCTAAAAGGGCCTGCGAGGAGATGAAGTATAAAGTAATACTTTTGTGGATCTTAGACGTTAAGATGTTGAGACAAATGATGAAACATCCGAACAAATTCCTTAGAATTGTTTGGATGTTTTTTTGATTTCATTATCCGGAAGGACGATTAGGGGAAGTGAATTTTCAGCCTCCAGCAAACCAATTTTCCCTTATGGCTATAAGCAAAGTCACGGCTCATTCAACAAAGGATTGCCGTTCTAATCTTTCTTCATGAGGCATATGTATTCAAGTAGACGAGAATGAAAGTTTAAAATCTTTTAACACACTAGTCATAAACGATGGACAACATCATAGAGTAATAGAGACAAAGACTTGAATTCAATCATGTCCGCATGAATGAGTTTACTTAGAAACTGAGCAGGAGGCGATTTTGTGGAAAAGGTGGATATCTTTAAAGATATTGCAGAACGAACAGGTGGTGACATTTATCTAGGGGTGGTAGGCTCAGTAAGAACTGGAAAATCAACTTTTATTAAAAAGTTTATGGAGCTTGCTGTTATACCAAACATTGAATCCGACTCAGACCGCGCCAGGGCCCAGGATGAACTGCCCCAGAGTGCAGCAGGCAAACAAATAATGACGACAGAACCTAAATTTGTACCTAATCAGGCGGTTTCTATTCATGTGGACGAAGGGCTGGACGTAAATATCAGAGTTGTTGACTGTGTAGGGTATGCCGTACCAGGTGCCAAAGGTTATGAGGATGAAGACGGACCGAGAATGATTCACACGCCATGGTACGAAGACGCTATACCGTTTCAGGAAGCAGCAGAGATTGGTACAAGAAAAGTGATTCAGGAGCATTCTACTCTGGGAGTGGTAGTCACCACAGATGGTTCTATAGGTGAAATTCCCCGAAGTGATTATATTGAGTCAGAAGAAAGAGTTATTGACGAACTTAAAGAAGTAGGCAAACCGTTCATTGTACTGGTAAACTCTGTCCACCCGACCCATCCTCAAACAGAAGGGCTTAGAGCTGAACTTGAGGAGAAACACGATGTACCGGTCTTGGCAATGAATATTGAAGGTATGACCGACCAGGATATTCACACGGTAATGAGAGAAGTTCTCTTTGAATTCCCTGTTCATGAAGTTAATGTTAATCTTCCTAGCTGGGTGATGGTTTTAAAGGAACAGCACTGGTTAAGGGAAAACTATGAACACTCAGTTCGGGAAACAGTGAAAGATATTAAGCGGCTGAGAGACGTAGACCGTGTAGTCGGACAATTTTTCGAGTATGATTTTATTGAAAGAGCGACACTGGCCGGCATTGAAATGGGGCAAGGTGTGGCTGAAATAGATCTAAAAGCTCCTGAAGATTTGTATGACCAGATTCTCATGGAAGTCGTGGGAGTGGAAATCAGGGGAAAAGACCACTTATTAGAACTTATGCAGGATTTAGCATTTGCTAAATCAGAATACGATCAGGTAGCAGAAGCACTGAAAATGGTCAGGCAGACAGGATATGGCATTGCAGCACCGACCATTCATGATATGAGCCTCGATGAGCCTGAGATTATCCGACAGGGCTCCAGGTTTGGTGTCAGGCTTAAAGCCGTCGCTCCATCGATTCATATGATTAAAGTAGATGTTGAATCCGAATTCGCGCCGATTATAGGAACTGAAAAACAAAGTGAGGAACTTGTCCGTTATTTAATGCAGGACTTTGAAGAAAACCCGCTCTCAATTTGGAATTCTGATATATTTGGCCGGTCGCTGAATTCAATTGTAAGAGAAGGGATTTCAGCCAAACTTTCATTAATGCCTGAAAATGCAAGATATAAATTAAAAGAAACGCTGGAAAGAATAATTAACGAAGGATCAGGTGGATTGATTGCCATTATATTATAGCTCTCCTTTAAGGAGGGCTTATTTTTTTATTTTTATGCTTGAAATTATGTGCTTTTATAAGTTATTTTTATGGAAAGTCCATATTTAAAATATCCAGCCTTGGAAAGCGTTGCGAGAGTAGAGTTGATAAGTATTATCCAATTTTTAGGTGTTTTTTTGCTTTTTCTTGCCATCTTAGGTAAAAAAATAATAAAAAAACCAAGAAATACGCAAAAAATGTTGAATTATTAAGCTTTTTCGTTTAACATAAGCCTTGTTATCCCATGAATTGCAGGGAAACAAGTATAAAATGCTTATGATTGTGAAAGAAAAGGAATAGCACAACTATAAGTTTGGGAGGAGGTGAATGGTATGAATAAGACAGAACTTATCAATGCAGTTGCTGAAAAAACAGATCTTTCAAAGAAAGATGCTACAAGTGCAGTTGATGCAGTTTTTGACGTCATCACTGGTTCACTTCAAGAAGGCGATAAAGTTCAATTAATTGGCTTTGGTAACTTTGAAGTGCGTGAGCGTGCGGCTAGAAAAGGCCGTAACCCGCAAACTGGAGAAGAAATCGAAATTCCTGCAAGCAACGTACCGGCTTTCAAGCCAGGTAAAGCCCTTAAAGATGCAGTTAAGTAATTACATATAGGGCTTAAAGGTTTATGAAAAGAGTTCCCGCAGTTAGCTGACGGGAACTCTTTTTGTTTCTGCGAATTCTAAGCATCCAGTGAAACAGGCCGTTTTCTTGTTTTTGTTTCATTTGATGTGCTAGAATTTTAACGACCTGTCCATCTAAAATAAGAAACGGAGGCCGTTTTAATGAGTGAAGTCAATCATGCTAAAATAGAAGAAGCCGTAACGATGATCCTGGAAGCTATTGGTGAAGATCCTTCCAGAGAAGGTCTGTTAGATACTCCAAAACGCGTGGCAAGAATGTACGAAGAAGTTTTTCAAGGGATTTCCCAAGATCCTAAAGAACATTTTAAGACGGTTTTTGGAGAAGATCACGAAGAATTAGTACTAGTAAAAGATATTCCCTTTTATTCAATGTGTGAACATCATCTCGTTCCTTTTTTTGGTAAAGTACATATTGGTTACATACCAAAAGGAGGTAAGGTAACAGGACTCAGTAAACTGGCTCGCGCTGTTGAAGCGGTCACACGCAGACCTCAGCTTCAGGAAAGGATTACTTCTACAATAGCTGACTCAATTGTAGACACGCTAACACCAAGAGGGGTTATTGTTGTAATTGAAGCAGAACATATGTGCATGACTATGAGGGGAGTCAGGAAACCGGGATCAAAGACAGTGACTTCCGCTGTAAGAGGTGCATTCGAGAGAAGTGACGCAGCAAGGGCTGAAGTGCTTTCCCTTATTAAAGAATAAATAACCTGTTCCGGAGCACGATAGTTAAGGGGTGTAACGGAATGAAGAACAATGAAAAAAATGAACTGCTGAGCTGGCTGTTGCCTGTCGGAGTTGTACTGGCTGCTGTTTATATTGCATACTTACTGTTAATTTAGTCAAAATGGGGAGGAGAGAGTATATTATGGCAGATTCAAATGATTATATTGTAATTAAAGCAGACGAAGACGGCGTTAACGTTATTGGGTTAACGAGGGGAACGGATACACGCTTTCATCACTCAGAAAAACTGGATAAGAATGAAATGATGATTGCTCAATTTACTGAACATACTTCCGCTATTAAAATCCGGGGCAAGGCAACTCTTCAAACAGCCCATGGAGAAATGAAAAACGGTGAATAAAAGCAGGTATTTTTCCTGCTTTTATTTTTTGACAGCGCTTTCTTTTCGGGGCTTTACGCCTGAAAAGGGGGGCTGTTTTTCGTACTTGTTTCACATATACATAACCTGAGTTTTTATAAAAGGATTGCTTATCGGTGTGAAACAATTGTGATATACTAGACATGTGTGGAATCGAACGTATATTTTGGACAGACTTTGACGCTGGGGGATTTCAGATGAGGGCATTCGATAATTACAACAAGGAATTAAACAGGGTGTTCGACAGTTTTTATACTCGTGTGAACCATCCTTATATAAAAAGATTTTTAGAAGACCCGGTGGTTGATGCCGATCAAGCCGCTGTTCTTTTCTATATGCTTAAAGATAAAGGTTACTCGCGCCAGTACATACATGACTGTATTTTAACTGCCATGTTTGTCCAGGCTGCACTTGACACTCATGAAACTGTCAATGTCCACGGACTGGGCACGGAAACGTTAAAAACAAAACGCCAGCTTACCGTTCTTGCTGGAGATTATTACAGCAGCTTATATTATTATGTGCTGGCACAATTGGGAGATGTGCCATTAATCAGAGTTATGGCAAAATCGATTCAGGATATTAATGAATCTAAAATGAGCATTTATAAACAGCATAAGAAAAAATACAAGCCTGGTATTCGGGAACTTAAGAACGTTTACACGTCGCTTCTTAAAAACATTGCCGTATTCACAGGTTCGGCAGACAGAGTTGCTCTGATTGAAGAATTCTTCTTATTTAAATCACTTCTTGCAGAAAGAGATCTTTTTCTCGATCACGGGTACTGTGGAAAAGCCTTAAATCTTTTTTGCGGCTCATCTGAAATTAAACTTAATAGTCTCAATGAAAAATTTATAATAGACCAGTTTAATATTTATATCGAAGCTTCAATGATTGAACTGGAGAAATTATTACGGCATAATAATGGTTCGGCAGATTTTATACAATTAAGATATGATGAATTAATACAGAAATACCGGCTTAAAGAACAGTGCGCTGTGGAGGAAGGGTAAAAGTATGGCTCGAACAAAAGAAGAACGTGTACATGACGTATTTGAATCTATTTCAGGACAATATGACAAGATGAACAGTATTATAAGTTTTCAGCGTCATGTCGCCTGGAGAAAAGACACGATGAAAAAGATGAAGGTATTCCCGGGCGCCTCTGCGCTTGATGTCTGTTGCGGAACGGCAGATTGGACAATTCACCTGGCTGAGGCCTCAGGGGCTGACAGTAGAATTATAGGGCTTGATTTCAGCGAAAATATGCTGTCTGTAGGGAAAGAGAAAGTAAAAGAAAAAGAGCTTCCCCAAATTGAACTCATCCATGGGAACGCCATGGAGCTTCCCTTTGCGGATAACCAATTTGATTATGTCACCATCGGATTCGGCTTGAGGAATGTCCCTGATTATTTACAAGTGCTTAAAGAAATGAAGAGAGTTTTAAAGCCAGGCGGGATGGCTGTATGCCTGGAAACGTCACAGCCTACGATGCCGGGGTTTAAACATGTGTATTGGGGTTATTTTAAATACATCATGCCGGTTTTTGGGAAAATTTTTGCGAAAAGCTATAAAGAATACTCATGGCTTCAGGAATCCAGTCAGAGTTTTCCTGGTAAGAAAGAATTAAAACAGCTGTTTTATGAAGCGGGATTTTCTCATGTGAAATATAAATCTTATTCCGGCGGCGCTGTTGCGTCCCATTTTGCAACAAAATAATAAAATTACTTTCCAGACTTACTTAATTAATGAGAATTTTTCGGCATGCACAAAAAGGGGTTCCAGAATGAAAAAAATAAAAATAATATTAGAAATGATAAAATTTGAACATACTGTTTTCGCTTTGCCATTTGCATTTATTGGCGCAGTATTAGGCAGTTTGCTAATAGAGGGGAATTGGCCCACTTTAGCGGAGTGGATATGGATTACGTTAGCAATGGTGGGTGCGAGAAGCGCAGCCATGTCACTGAACAGGCTGATTGACGCAAAAATAGATAAAGCTAATCCGCGGACAAAAGACAGAGCAATACCAGCAGGCTTATTATCTAAAATAGAAACTGTAGCCTTTATTACTGGTTCGTTCGCTTTACTGTTTTTTGCTGCTTTCCAGTTAAATATGCTAGCTGTTTATTTACTGCCGGTGGCAGTCTTTTTCCTTGTATTTTATTCGTATACTAAAAGATTTACGTGGTTATGCCATGTTTTTCTCGGAATAACCATTGGCATTGCGCCTCTTGGCGGATGGGTAGGCGCGACCGGTACCTTAACATGGGAAGCTTTTATGCTTTTCGTTGCAGTAGCTTTGTGGACTGCAGGATTTGATGTAATCTATGCGACTCAGGATGCCTCGTATGATAAAGAGGTAAATTTATATTCTATTCCAAGTTATTTTGGTATTGCCAATGCTCTCTTATTTGCTAAAGGCTTTCATATTATCAGTTTCGCTGCGATGCTTTCATTGTTTTTTATTACACCACTGGGATGGATTTTTCTTTCGGGGATTCTTATCGTAGGTGCTATTATGGTTTATGAGCATTCACTGGTGTCTCCGGACGATCTTTCAAAAGTGAATGTAGCTTTCTTTACCATGAACGGAATCATTAGTATTGTTATGCTTGCTTTTACGATCGGAGATTTGATGATATGACAAAAACGGCTCAGAAAAAAGTATTTACAGTAGCAATGACTGGGGCAAGCGGAGCAATATACGGAGTTAAACTGGTTCAGGCGTTATTAAAAGAAGGACACACTGTTCATTTTTTGCTGACAGGTGCAGCTTGGCAGGTTCTCTACTATGAATTAAACATGGACATTAGTGATAAAGAAAAATGTTTGACGGATCTTTTTGGAGGCCATTCGAATTTTCATTACCATACCCAGCAGGATTTCTCTGCCCCTATTGCCAGCGGATCAGCTAAAAGCGATGGGATGATTATTATTCCTTGTTCTATGGGGACGCTTGCAAAGATCTCCCAAGGGATTTCCAGCAACTTGCTTGAACGTGCGGCGGATGTCGTCTTAAAAGAAAGAAGAAAACTCGTCATTGTACCCCGGGAAACACCGCTCAGTTCGATTCATCTTGAAAATATGAAACGGATAAGTGATCTTGGCGGTATAGTGGTTCCAGCTATGCCGGGTTTTTACCATAATCCTGAATCTATGGACGAGCTGGTCATTTTCATGGTGGGAAAAGTGCTTGATCAAATAGGTGTCTCACATGATTTGTTTAAAAGATGGGGAGGGAGCACATCATGAGCCTAATAATAGGTGAAATCTCTTACACGAATATACGGCCCATGTTTTATTATGCTGATCGGGAAAGCCTTAAACAAGCAGGGTGTGAATTTGTGCCGGCCATCCCGTCTAAACTGAACAAAGATATGGAAAGAGGTCTCGTCGATGTAGGAGGGATTTCCTCCTTCTCCTATGGTGAACATAGCGAGGAGTATAAAATTCTGCCTGATTTATCTGTTTCTTCCACTAAGGAAGTAGGGTCCATTTTCTTATTTTCTAAACATCCTATAGACAAATTAGATGGTAAATCTATAGCATTAACATCCAGTTCCGCAACCTCAGTAAATTTATTAAAAATTATTCTTCAAAAATTCTATCAGCTGAATGTTGGTTATCAAACAACTTTCCCTGATTATTCCCAAATGATGACTGAGCACGATGGCTGTTTGCTGATTGGGGACGATGCGATACTGGCGAAATTTTCATTGGCTCCTGAAGTCTATTGTTATGACCTCGGGGAGTTATGGAGGCATTTTACAGGTCTGCCGATGACTTATGCTGTTTTTGCGGTGCGGGAGGAAGCATGGAAAAACCAGCCCCTTCTCCTCGCTGATGTACACCGTGAATTTCTTAATAGTAAGCAGCAATGTCTCGAGAGCGGCTTTGAGGAAATGATTCAATCTATACAATTTCAATTAGGCGGTTCTTTCCGTTTTTGGAAGGATTATTTTTCAAATTTAAATTATGAGCTTTCAGAAAAACATCTGGAAGGTTTACACCGTTTTTATGAATTATCATTTGAATTAAACCTTTTGAAGAAAAAGGTGCAAAATATCTCTATCTGGAATCCTGCCGGATATTTTCACTCTGTTTAGCAAGGTGGACAAAAATGAAACTAACTGACATCTATTGGTATTTACGACCAGATATCATTAAAATAGAAAAAGAAATAGAAAAGAATATTGATGCCCGGCATCCAGTTTTAGAGGAAGCTTCTTCTCATTTATTAAAAGCAGGAGGAAAGAGAATACGTCCTGTATTTGTCCTGCTTGCAGCCCAATTTGGAAATTATGACCTGAACACTATTAAGCATGTAGCGGTCCCTTTAGAGCTTATTCATATGGGGTCGCTCGTCCATGACGATGTCATAGATGACGCTGAACTGAGGCGGGGTAAAAAAACGATTAAGTCTAAATGGGATAACCGCGTAGCTATGTATACCGGCGATTATATTTTTGCTAAAGCTATTGAGCTTGCTACATACAGCGATGATCCCAAACTGCATCATATTTTGGCAGATGCTATGGTAGAGATGTGTATTGGGGAAGTTGAACAAATTCGAGACCAGTTTAACTGGCAGCAGAATCTCAGGATATATTTGCGTCGTATCCGAAGAAAAACGGCTCTTTTAATATCTGTGAGCTGTCATCTTGGAGCTGTTGTGGCCGGAGCCACCCCCGAGGTACAAAGACAGCTTAAAAGATACGGCTATTATGTAGGGATGGCTTTTCAGATTACCGATGACATCCTTGATTTTGTCGGTACAGAAAAAGAACTCGGAAAGCCTGCCGGGAGCGATCTTGCCCAAGGTAATGTGACATTGCCTGCCCTTTATGCAATGGAGAGAGACAGGCACCTTAATTATAAGATTGTGTCTTTTTTACAGCAAAGCGGGACGGAAGCTATTGACATGAAATCGGTTATTCATCAAATTAAACAAACTGGGGCTATCCATTATTCTAAGAAAGTAGCAGATATGTATTTAAATAAAGCACTCTCTGCTCTTGAACCACTTCCGGAAAGCCAGGCAAAAGAAGCTTTAACCCAAATAGCTAAATATATTGGTGACAGAAAATTTTAGACAGACGGGCTCTTATAACAGAGCTCGTTTTTTATTTGTCAGGGTCTCTTAAAATGTTTTTTGCCTGATCCTGTCATCTGGGAGGATAGGCAGATAAAACAGAATTTAAAAAAGTTTAGCGACACTAACCAAAAATTAAACTGGGAAAATTGTGTATTCTCGGAAATTTTGCTATAATCAAAAAGGTTTGTTATCACACTACATACTTGGGGGTTTTAAACATGGAACGTACATTTTTAATGGTTAAGCCTGATGGCGTGCAGCGCAATTTAATCGGGGAAGTTGTTTCACGATTTGAAATGAAAGGGTTTACATTAGCAGGGGCAAAAATTATGCAAATATCCAAAGACCTTGCTGAGACTCATTACGGGGAACATAAAGAGCGGCCTTTTTTTGGGGAGTTAGTTGACTTTATTACTTCAGGCCCTGTATTTGCAATGGTATGGGAAGGTGACGGGGTAATTGCTGAAGCACGAAAGATGATGGGTAAAACTAATCCTAAAGAAGCTGACCCGGGCACTATCCGTGGAGATTTCGGCGTACAGGTCTCTATGAATATTATTCATGGATCTGATTCGGAAGAAAGTGCTAAAAGAGAAATAAACCTGTTTTTCAACGACGAGGAATTAGTCTCATACGGAAAAACACTTAATAAATGGATTTAAAGGGGCGGGTGTCCCGACATGTATCCACACTTTAAAGCTGCCTGTAAGGCAGCCAGGCTGTTGAGAAAGTCTTCTCAACAGCCTTTTTTAAAAGCAAAGTAAGATATCTCACGATCTCATCACTACCGGCGGAGGCTTTCCGTGGGGCTTGTCTTCAACTAATTCTGACTCAGCGAAGCATCGTCAGAATGGATTTTCAGACTGCGCTAGTCCCACAGGAGTCGCCGCCTTTCGTTCTTCAATCATCGTTCCTATCACTTTTCATTAAAGTAAGTTAAAAAGAAACCCGCATTTTTATAAAAAGTGGGTTCTTCGACAATCTGAAGCTGCCTGTAAGGCAGCTTTATTATTACGTCTTTTTAAACCACAGGCTCTGCCTGTGTGAAAATTAACCTTTAAGGGTGGTAACAGAAAAAACTCCTCTCGTTATAATAGAAGATGGCCGCCAAACCAACTTCTAATAATG
>NZ_JAIWPE010000086.1 GCF_021028955.1 Salipaludibacillus sp. CUR1 | reverse complement strand
CCCGGGAACGTATTCACCGCGGCGTTCTGATCCGCGATTACTAGCGATTCCAACTTCATGGAGTCGAGTTGCAGACTCCAATCCGAACTGAGGCGTCTTTTTTGAGATTTGCTCCACGTCGCCGTTTCGCAGCCCTTTGTAGACGCCATTGTAGTACGTGTGTAGCCCCAGCCATAAAGGCCATGATGACTTGACGTCGTCCCCACCTTCCTCCGGCTTGGCGCCGGCAGTCCCTCCAGAGTTCCCAACTAAATGATGGCAACTGGAAGCAAGGGTTGCGCTCGTTGCCGGACTTAACCGAACATCTCACGACACGAGCTGACGACAGCCATGCAGCACCTGTGTCCCGGCTCCTTCTTGCGAAGGCACCCTCGTGTTTCCACAAGGTTCCGAGCATGTCAAGGCTGGGTAAGGTTCTTCGCGTTGCGTCGAATTAAACCACATACTCCACCGCTTGTGCGGGCCCCCGTCAATTCCTTTGAGTTTCAACCTTGCGGCCGTACTCCCCAGGCGGTGTGCTTATCGCGTTGGCTTCGATACCGAGGGGGTGAATACCCCCGACATCCAGCACACATCGTTTACGGCGTGGACTACCAGGGTATCTAATCCTGTTTGCTACCCACGCTTTCGTACCTGAACGTCAGTAATGGGCCAGGAAGCCGCCTTCGCCGCCGGTGTTCCTCCTGATATCTACGAATTTCACCTCTACACCAGGAATTCCGCTTCCCTCTCCCACACTCGAGCGAGATGGTTTCGGATGCAGTTCCCGGGTTGAGCCCGGGGCTTTCACATCCGACCTTTCTCACCGTCTGCGTACGCTTTACGCCCAGTAAATCCGAGCAACGCTTGCACCCTCTGTATTACCGCGGCTGCTGGCACAGAGTTAGCCGGTGCTTTCTTGCGAGGTACCGTCAGGGTTTCCCCTTCGTCCCTCCCGACAGAGCTTTACAACCCGAAGGCCTTCATCACTCACGCGGCGTGGCTGCGTCAGGCTTTCGCCCATTGCGCAATATTCCCCACTGCTGCCTCCCGTAGGAGTCTGGACCGTGTCTCAGTTCCAGTGTGGCTGATCATCCTCTCAGACCAGCTACCCATCGTACCCTTGGTGAGCCATTACCTCACCAACTAGGACTAAATAATGGGACGCAGGCTGCTCAACTGGCGCCCGAAGGCTTTCACGCCGAAGCGCGATATGCGGTATTAGCCATGGTTTCCCACGGTTATTCCCCACCAGAAGGTACATTACCTACGTGTTACTCACCCGTTCGCCGCTAAAGCACCGAAGTGCCCCGCTCGACTTGCATGTGTTAGGCCCGCCGCTAGCGTTCGCTCTGAGCCAGGATCAAAC
>NZ_JAIWPE010000085.1 GCF_021028955.1 Salipaludibacillus sp. CUR1 | reverse complement strand
AAATTTTGTCCCGGAGATACTTAGCTTGCCCTGAGTCTATTCCTTTGGCAACTAAAGGTGCAATTATCTCCATTCGTGCTGCGGCAACTTCTTCTTGTGATTCGCGTTGACTCATCACGTTGTCCTCCCTTGTAAGAAAAATGATTTCTTTCTTACTTTATGATCTGTTCAAGGAGGACAGGTACGCAAAACGGGTCTGTAACCAAGAATGGGTATTGACGATGGGACGGACAAGACGTGTCAGCCAACCATCTTCAATACCTACAAATTCCCCAATCAAATGAAGTACGGACGAATCCCTTGGGGATGATGGATTCGGTACCTGCATAAAGTAGCGAAGCATAATGGCTCGAAGACAGCGAATGGCGTCGGTTAACCATAAAGAAAACCAGCGGATCCAACGACTTAACGTAGAAGATTCCGCTCCGACTGGTAAGCGATCTTTGATCTTATTTTGTGGATGAACAACTGCCTCGATAGAGGCGGCATCATAATGTTTATGAGGAACTAAAATATCTGGTAAC
>NZ_JAIWPE010000084.1 GCF_021028955.1 Salipaludibacillus sp. CUR1 | reverse complement strand
GGTGAAGTCGTAACAAGGTATCCGTACCGGAAGGTGCGGATGGATCACCTCCTTTCTAAGGAGCTATCAGCTCAACTTATTATCGACGCTTGCGCTTTTTGTTTAGTTTTGAAGGGTCAATTCAACCTTTCATAATGTTTTTTATATCTTTAACAATTTGTCCATTATGGGCCTGTAGCTCAGCTGGTTAGAGCGCACGCCTGATAAGCGTGAGGTCGGTGGTTCGAGTCCACTCAGGCCCACCATATTGGATTTTTTAATTGTGTCATGGGGCCTTAGCTCAGCTGGGAGAGCGCCTGCTTTGCACGCAGGAGGTCAGCGGTTCGATCCCGCTAGGCTCCACCATTTATTTGACCTTTGAAAACTGGATAACGAAAGACTGATGAATAAATCACCGGTTTGACACATGGTTTGAACACTGTTCAGATGATGAGTGAACCGAGTGTCTTAGAAGAAGGCCAAGAAATAAGACGCCTAAAAGCCGAAACCTTTATTCATAAAGGTTTTAAGCAAAGAGGGCAGAGCTATTCGAGGAAGCAACGTTTTTAGTGACTGAGCGTAGTGATCTACGTGACAGGAACGAAAAAGGGCAGCTGACGAAGAAGAGCGACAGCCATCTGCGGCTTAAAAGGTTAAGCTAGAAAGGGCGCACGGTGAATACCTTGGCACTAGGAGCCGATGAAGGACGGGACGAACACCGATATGCTCCGGGGAGCTGTAAGTAAGCTTTGATCCGGAGATTTCCGAATG
>NZ_JAIWPE010000083.1 GCF_021028955.1 Salipaludibacillus sp. CUR1 | reverse complement strand
TGTCCAGTGACGATCGCGGAGAGGTCACACCCGTTCCCATGCCGAACACGGAAGTTAAGCTCTCCAGCGCCGATGATAGTTGGGGGCTCTCCCCCTGTGAAAGTAGGACGTCGCTGGGCTTACATATTTCTGTCTTACTTTAAACAAGGGGCCTTAGCTCAGCTGGGAGAGCGCCTGCTTTGCACGCAGGAGGTCAGCGGTTCGATCCCGCTAGGCTCCACCAAATTATATTGTTTTTTATGGCGGTGTAGCTCAGCTGGCTAGAGCGTACGGTTCATACCCGTGAGGTCGGGGGTTCGATCCCCTCCGCCGCTACCATAATTACCCGGAGGAATACCCAAGTCTGGCTGAAGGGATCGGTCTTGAAAACCGACAGGGGCTTTGCGGCCCGCGGGGGTTCGAATCCCTCTTCCTCCGCCATTATAAGGTCCCGTGGTGTAGCGGTTAACATGCCTGCCTGTCACGCAGGAGATCGCGGGTTCGATTCCCGTCGGGACCGCCATATATTTTTTCCTCATGGAGGGGTAGCGAAGTGGCTAAACGCGGCGGACTGTAAATCCGCTCCCTCAGGGTTCGGGAGTTCGAATCTCTCCCCCTCCACCATGTTTAGGGGTATAGTTTAATGGTAAAACGAAGGTCTCCAAAACCTTTGATGTGGGTTCGATTCCTACTACCCCTGCCATTATTTATTAAGGCGGTTGTGGCGAAGTGGTTAACGCACCGGATTGTGGTTCCGGCATTCGTGGGTTCGATTCCCATCAGCCGCCCCATGACATAAAATAGGCCCATAGCCAAGCGGTAAGGCATCGGATTTTGATTCCGTGATTCGCAGGTTCGAATCCTGCTGGGCCTGCCAGTTTAATATGCGGGAATAGCTCAGTGGTAGAGCACCACCTTGCC
>NZ_JAIWPE010000081.1 GCF_021028955.1 Salipaludibacillus sp. CUR1 | reverse complement strand
CTCCGGCTTCCTTCAGATTCCGAGTCGCCTCGGACACCCTTGCTTTTGGCTAATGGCTACAACGATCTTCGCCATTTGGGACTTGAACCCTAGAGCGTATGCACATGCCGGGCACACCTAAAAAAGTTCCCTGAAAGGAGTATTCAGGGAACTCAATTATTATTGCAGATCGTTGTCCGGCTCCTGTTCAAAATCTATGCCGATCATTCGTTGTACACGGGTTGGATAGTCTGTAATAATGCCGTCAATATCGTATTTTAATACTTCCCGAATGTTTCTCGGGGTGTTTACTGTCCACACCCACACTTCCCGGTCCTGGCTGTGAGCAGCTTCAACAAATCGTTCAGTGAGCATTGTCTGTCTGATCGCATAAAAATCGACATCAAGCGTATCCAGATCTCCTGCGGCTAAATACAAGATTTGGCCAATTGTAATATCAGGGTTCAGCTGACGAATCTCTCTTAATGGCCTGTTTTCAAAAGCCTGAACGTAAGCTGTGTCTTCCATTTCAAATTCCTCAACCAGTTTTACGATTCCTTCAGCCATTTCGCGACTTCTGTCCAAATCGTTTATTTTTATATCTATAATTATGTTTGCATTAGAATCCTTCATTAGTTCCAATGCTTCCCGAAGAGAGGGAACGGTTTCTCCAGCGAATTCGTCTGAATAGAGCGTGCCAATATCGACTTGGGTCGCTTCTTCAAATGTCATCTCTTCGACTCTGTCAGGCACTCCGGCGACCCGTTCAAACGTCTCGTCATGATTTAAAACAAGCTTATCATCAGCGGTTAACATCACATCTATTTCTACTGCATCAACTCCCTGATCCAGGGCCGCTTGCATACTGCTTATGGAATTTTCCGGAGCCGCATGTAAATCTCCCCGGTGGGCCGCCACTTCTACATTCCATTTTAAATAAACGATATTATCAGCCACCGTATAATTGATAAAAAAGACAGAAGTGACATAGACCATAATAACTCCTGCAAGGGTGTATTTCTTTTTTGTGAAAAATCCGGCCACTCTGTTTTCAAATAGATTTAATTTTTTTGCAGGTTGAATGGATAAATCATCCTGGACCGGGTAACCTTGATTCTGTTTAAAATGAAAAAATAATCTTGTCAGAATAATGATGTTTACCGGGATAATTAAAAGTGAAAACAGCACAGCCATAAAGCTTGAAAAGGCAACCAGGTAGTTTTCAATAATTCTGCTTATGAGACCAAGGTCAATAATACCAGGCAAATAGGCTAGAAAAGTCATGACCAGAAACCCTGCCAGGAATGCAAGCAGATTAAGTAAAAGAAGGTTAAAAAGAATTTTGAGTTTATTGCTTTTAGTCATTTTCCAGCTGTTTTTCATAGCTTTCCAGACCGTTTTTTTCTCAATAAAAATAAAGTAGATCGTAAAAATCAGCCGGATGAAAAAGAAAACCACTGTCAGGAAAGCAAGAAAATAAAGGAACATGACAAAGTTTGACGTACTATAAAATAGGCCGGTGACAAGAATAGGCCAATTAATATCGAGTAAAGCCGGGAATACGGGCGAATCAAGAAAAGGAATGATAAGTAAAAAGACAAATATCATCTGAATGATCCCGAAACCGAATAATGCGGGCAGTTTTTTTACTGCGGTCACAAAAGCATCCGAAACGGTAATGTGCTTTTTAAAATAGGTCTGTTGAGCAATTATGATCATAACGCCAAATTCCACAAATAGGATAATGACTGTCAAAAAACTTATCAGCATAACCCCTGTCATTCCGGCGGTTGTTAATCCAAGCCGGTATACTTCAGCATTAAGGAGAGAACCTGTTCCTAAAGCTTTCAGTATTCTGTTAAATATAAAAGAAATGAGCGGCAAAAAAAGCACGCTTGTTATAAGCATATATATAAGAGCAAAAGAAAGATGCCGCTTGTAGGAATGACGAAAATCACTAAGTCCTCTATTTAAGATGTCGAACATATAATCACCTGTCATCTGTTAATTGAAAGTATCTACTTAATTTAAAAGTTTTCGGGTGGAAAATCAATGGATTTCCTAAATGGAAATGTACCGGTTACGGCTGCTTTCTCTTTCTATACCTTGCTGATAAAATTCATAAACTTTTGCGGTTTCTACACGGGGTTGAGCCCTCTTTTTTATTTTTTCGCCCTATCGAAGGAAAATAAAAGAACGGGTACGAAGTCCCGTTCTTTTAATAAGTCTATGAAGTTAAATTGCTTAATTCAATACTCTTATTTGTACTGATCGCCTTCCGAATGATAGAGCATCTGAGCGGTCAGCCATAAAAATATCAATTTTGTTTCCTCTGATTGCTCCGCCGGTATCTGCTGCTAAAAATGTACCGTAGCCTTTCACTTCAACACGGGATCCTAGAGGAATGACGCTTGGGTCAACCGCTATGACTCTCGCATCAGGATTTGCTTTTAAATCAATTCCTGTTCTCGTTACGCCTGAGCAGCCTGTGCATGATGCCGTATAAGCTGTAGCAGAGAAGGTTTTCCAGCTTCCTTCTTCTGAACTGGATGAATCATCAGAACTGCTGGACCCCCGGCTGCTTAATGAACCTGAACCGGAGCCAGAAGAATTACTGGCATTAGAGTTACCTGAGCTGTTCGAATTCGAAGATTGTTTTTCTTCTTTTTCAGCTTTTGCTTTGGCTCCTTCTTCAGCCTTGCGGGCGGCTTCCTCTTCTGCTTTACGTGCTTCTTCCTCAGCTTTCGCCTGAGCTTCTTCCTGGGCTTGACGGGCTTGTTTTTCAGCTTTCGCCTGAGCTTCTTCTTCCGCTTGGCGGGCTTGTTTTTCAACTTCCGCCTCTGCTTCGCTATTAGCCTCGCGTGAAGCTTCTTCTTCAGCTTTTGCCTCGGCCTCGGCTTTAGCTTGTGTGGCTTCTTCTTCGGCTTTTGCCTGAGCCTCTGCTTCAGCCTGGCGCGTGGCTTCTTCTTCAGCTTTTACCTCGGCCTCTTCTTTAGCCTTGCGGGTGGCTTCTTCTTCCGCTTTACGGGCTTCTTCCTGACGGCGGATTTCTTCTCTGATCCGCTCAAGAATGTCAGCTTCCTGGGCAGCAAGGTCCTGATCTTCATCTATCAACTGATCGATCAGCTTTTTCTGCTCAGCTTCATTTTCCTTAACGCTATCTCTTAACTGGCTGGTTTCTTTGCGCTGGTGATCAAGGTCAGAATGCAATTCTTCAAGCTCTGCCGCCTGGGTATCAAGCTTTATAAGTACCTTTTCATGTTCACCTTGCGACTTTTCCAGCTCCCGCTGGTTAATTTCAAGCTGTTCGATAAAATCACTGTCAGCTTTAGCAATTTGAGTAATCGTAAATAATCGGGTTATAAAGTCACCAAAGTTTTCAGATCCTAAAATGACTTCAATATAAGAAGCACTTCCGCTTCCATTCTTCTGGTAAGAGCTTGCCCGGTCCTTTAATAACTCGAAACGGTGATCGATATCGCTTTGGAGCCGCTCAATATTGGTCTCCAATTCATCAATCTTTGCCTCGTTTTCAGCTATTTCTTCTTCTGTCCTAACGAGCCTCTCCTCATTTTCCCCGATTGCCTCATTAAGCTCCAGAAGTTGACCTGTCAGCGTTTCCAGCTCCTGAACTAAGTCAACAAGCGCGGTTTCAGCATCTGAAAGTTCAGATTGGATTTCCTCGCGTTCCTGCTGAATCTGCTCCTGTTCATTCTCAAGCGCTTCATTAGCAAAGACACCTCCGGCCAGTAACATATGGCCCATACCGGTGAACATCGCCAGTGTTATGAACTTTTTAAGCACCCCGAGCCCCCCTAAAGAGTAGTAATATTCAATTTTAAATGCTGCATTTAATCTATGTCTATTGTCTTACACATTCCAAACAATACCAGACTATCATAACAGGTTTGTAATAGAAATATTATATTTGTGTTTCAAACCAAGTAATTTGACAGATTTACGACATTTCCCTGAAATAAAGTAACTTCCATTTAATGGGGGGTCTTAATGGGGGGTCTGACCCCTTTGTGAATTTAGTTGTAAGTTTTTTGTCTGAGTTGAGAGTTTGTAAGTCTTTTGAAATGAGGTGAATTAAAACGGGTCTTGGGAAGCAGGCCTGATTAGAGAGTAAAGTAGGTGACACATATAAAGGGGAAAACACAAAAAGGAGAAAACAGAGAGCAATCTGAATGCATTATAAAAGGGACCCCTTAGTCTATCTTTCAGGGTCCCACTTAGTGCCTTATGCTATTGTTATTCATGAAGGCTGTTGTGATACTCATGAGCCAGTTCAAATATTGTCAGCTCGTACAATTGACGGCCGTCTGACGATTTATAGCACCCTGATTGTATGAGGTGCTGTATGATGTCTTCTTTAGAGTCATCATTATGATCTTGCTCATATTCTTTCATTCCACTTTCCTCCTTTGGAATAAAGAATTTTTGACTTCTCACCGCTGAGAAAACTAAAATGCCTGAGTTAAACAAGCGAAAAAAATTCTTTCTTTAATGCGTATTTCTCTAATTCACTTTTCAATATAAGATAATCAGTCAATTTTTTAGTATAGACGTTGAAACAGTCTTTGTTTCTTTGATCGAGTGCCAGATCCAGCTTGTATTTCAAATGATTGATATGTAACTCAATATCAAGCATAGTTACCAGCTTTTTATCATTTAAATAGTTGACTAACTCTTCATGGGCAATAAAGCCGCACTTCTTCCCGTTCACTGCTGCCATAAAAAACCATCCCGCATCTTTAAAAAGTTTGCATTCATTTGTCACTTCTATGACATCACCTGCATTTATTTGCAAAGTGGCTGAGGGTGCCCCTTTTCGGCATAAACAATTAACAACATGAGAAAACTTAAGCAGAGAAATATAATAGCCGACCATATTCTTCCTCCTCCTCAAGAAAAAATACATTGGTGATTGAAAAACTCACACCTATTAGCGCTAAACTGCTTTCTCAAGTACCTTATAAATAGAACACCACGAACGTTTTGCATAAAAGACAGGGATAGAGCGGCTCTTCGCTTTATCTTTTATAACCTTTGCGAGATTATGATTGACGAAATCCGTTAAAACAAGAATACAGTTGATATTTTCAGGGATTTCTTTCTTTACCATTTGAACTTTTCTTCCATTAATATGCATGATTTCATTAAATCCCATAGTTGATAATTTATTTGGAATCTCGCCTAAGTAATCTGCTCCGACAACAAGTAATGAACGCATAAGATTCGCCTCCTAATGAGTTTAGAGTATTGTGTTAGTTGAGAATGATTATCATTATCTTTAATGTTAGTTTAATTGAAAATGATTCTCAATGTCAATACCTGTTTTCTCACTGGAAACATCTGGGGGGTCTGACCCCTTAAATTGGTCTGTACTCATTTGAGGCGCTGCAGATCAGTAAATTGGAATTGTTTTTATTATTTTAGCCAGTTTCAATGATGTACGGTTTCTTTGAAGTACTGAATGCCCTCTCTTTTAATACACTATTTTTTGTTTTCTCAAACCAAATAATTTTAAATTAATGATAAGAGTAAGTCTTAGAAGGCTATTGAGGCTGGGCACGACGTGATGATCATGATCTCAGTCTTTTGTTTTCTCAGTAAAACTCTATTTAAAAGGAGAGTCAAACTACCCTGGAGTTTTAAACGATGGGTCCCACAAAGCCAATGGAATACAACTTTTATGTTATATAAAAAACACCCTGTGCGGGTGTTCAAAAAGCTAATAAAAACGAAAGAGATATAAGGACAACAGAAATATAGAAAAGAATTTCAAACCACGGTTTCCTTGAACTGTTCATTAAATTAACCGCTCTGTATCCGCATCGTGCAATAACGATCACCCAGGCAATCTGTATGAGCAAATCAGGAAATACCATCCCATCCCTCCTCTAACTAAATTACAATCAGTGTGTATATATTTATGCACACTAGGTTTAGTCTTAGTATAAAAATTATTTCCAGTTAATGGGGGGTCTGACCCATAACGATTGCACGTAAGTAAAATAAATACACCAATGTTAATATATGTAAACAATATTTTGGGTTAATTTTAAAAAAAGGCGGACGAGGCATATAACGACCTT
>NZ_JAIWPE010000080.1 GCF_021028955.1 Salipaludibacillus sp. CUR1 | reverse complement strand
ATGTCCAGTGACGATCGCGGAGAGGTCACACCCGTTCCCATGCCGAACACGGAAGTTAAGCTCTCCAGCGCCGATGATAGTTGGGGGATCTCCCCCTGTGAAAGTAGGACGTCGCTGGGCGATATGTCGGAGGATTAGCTCAGTTGGGAGAGCATCTGCCTTACAAGCAGGGGGTCGGCGGTTCGAGCCCGTCATCCTCCACCATTATCAATTTAATTTAATTATGCTGGCCTAGCTCAATTGGTAGAGCAACTGACTTGTAATCAGTAGGTTGGGGGTTCAAGTCCTCTGGCCAGCACCATTGTACGAGCCATTAGCTCAGTTGGTAGAGCATCTGACTTTTAATCAGAGGGTCGAAGGTTCGAGTCCTTCATGGCTCACCATTTTTATGCGGGTGTGGTGGAACTGGCAGACACGCTAGACTTAGGATCTAGTGCCTTCGGGCGTGGGGGTTCGACTCCCTTCACCCGCACCATTTTTGCGGGAGTAGTTCAGTGGTAGAACACCACCTTGCCAAGGTGGGGGTCGCGAGTTCGAATCTCGTCTTCCGCTCCAGAGATACTTTCTATTAATTTGATATACATTAAGTCCTGCCGGGGTGGTGGAATTGGCAGACACACAGGACTTAAAATCCTGCGGTAAGTGATTACCGTGCCGGTTCAAGTCCGGCCCTCGGCACCAGTTTAATATGCGCCCGTAGCTCAATTGGATAGAGCGTCTGACTACGGATCAGAAGGTTAGGGGTTCGACTCCTCTCGGGCGCGCCATTTTATCAACGGGAAGTAGCTCAGCTTGGCAGAGCACTTGGTTTGGGACCAAGGGGTCGCAGGTTCAAATCCTGTCTTCCCGACCATTGATTAGAGGGGCCTTAGCTCAGCTGGGAGAGCGCCTGCTTTGCACGCAGGAGGTCAGCGGTTCGATCCCGCTAGGCTCCACCATTTATTTTGACCTTTGAAAACTAAACAAAAAGCCAAGCGAAGAGGGATATTTAAATATCCCGTCAATGAATTATTTTTATTTTGATGTCAGAGACATCGAACTCTTTTATGGAGAGTTTGA
>NZ_JAIWPE010000079.1 GCF_021028955.1 Salipaludibacillus sp. CUR1 | reverse complement strand
GTAAGCGTCAAACCAACTACACCTTCTCCTTTTCCTTATGCCATGCGATACTCTGATTAAGAAATGAAGATAAGGAGAGTTGTCATGGCCAGAGAAGATATGTACCTGCAATGGAAAAAACGGATGGAAGATTTCAAAGCCAGTGGACAAACAGTCAAGCAATGGCTTTCCACCCAGGAAGGCATCACTATTCATCAATTCCATTATTGGAGGAGAAAACTAAAAAACAAAAATGAGATATATCCTGCCAAAAAGGGCTGGACCTCTTTTGAGGTTCCTGCGCTCCCTTCTTCCACCACGATCGAAATGAAACTGGATGAGGTGACTTTGTACATACCTGAAAACGTTAGTGAAGATCACCTTCACCGAGTGATCCGGGTGCTGAGAAGAGGATGATCAGCCACCGCCATATTGACCGGGTTTATCTCGCTCAGGGAAGCACGGATCTTCGAAAGTCCATTGACGGCCTGGCGGCCATTGTTCAGGAAAGTTTCCAGCTGGATCCTTTTTCTCCGTGTCTTTTCGTTTTCTGTAACAGGAAACGGGATAAGATCAAGATTCTGCACTGGGAACATAATGGATTCTGGCTGTATTACCGCCGTTTGGAGAAAGGAACCTTTTCCTGGCCGGAGGCCAATCCCTCTTCCGCCAAAGAGATTAGTCCACGCCAGTTTCGCTGGCTGCTCGATGGCCTTTCCCTTGAACAAAAGTCAGCTCATCCCCCGGTTCAGGCCGAAAGAGTGGTGTAAAGAAAAAACGTTAAAAATGGGCAAAAGGGCTGAGGGACAAATCAGAGGGGCGAAGTATAATAGATGCATGAAAACGACTAACTCAACCCCTCAGAATACAACTGAACAACTGGAAAAACGTGTTTCTTCTCTTGAAAAACAAAATGAGGAGCTGGCGGCAAAAATCGCATGGTATGAAGAACAATTCCGCCTTAGTAAGCAGCGCCAATTTGGGAAATCAAGTGAAAAAACATCGGACGATCAGCTAGAACTTCCTTTATTCAA
>NZ_JAIWPE010000008.1 GCF_021028955.1 Salipaludibacillus sp. CUR1 | reverse complement strand
CAGGATCAAACTCTCCATAAAAGAGTTCGATGTCTCTGACATCAAAATAAAAATAATTCATTGACGGGATATTTAAATATCCCTCTTCGCTTGGCTTTTTGTTTAGTTTTCAAAGGTCAATATATTTCGTTGCGACTTGTATATCATATCAAAGCGATTCATTTAAGTCAATAGTTTTTTATAAAATAATTAACTATTTGCCTGTAAACAAAGTCACTTGTTTTTTCAGCAACGTTTAATAATTTATCATAGTCTATTGTTCAATTGCAACCCCTGATTTATTTTCAGAATAATTTTTATTTGAGATTAAAGAAAACTCATCTTTTATCCTCCATTGGATAATGTCCAAGTGTTTAAAGTGTAATCTCTTATACAGCTCGTCTCCTTAACCACTGCACCGCCTTGCGGCCTTGTCTCCGGCTTAAAACATCCCACTCTTCCAGAGTTATTAGTTTCTCTCATTAAGTATTCAAGTAAAGCCGGTAAAAATAAAAAATCTCAAGGGAGATATTTAAAAGCGTCCCCCATATGGGGAGTGACTGAGCTGAATAGCTTGTCTTTTTGAACCTCGAAAACTAACCAGCAGCCTGTCAGCTTCACCTTATTTCCTCAGCTCCTGTGATTCTACTTGATTCTCCCACGGCAATTCTTCTTCAATGATTAATTCCGGATCTTTGGCAAGATCAATAATCTTTTTACCATCTACTTTAACAGTAGGAGAAGTAGGATAATGTTCATTTTGGAAAAGCACTTCACCAGTGCAGCCGTTACTTAATCTCACTTTTCTTCCTATAGATAAATCCAGCATCATATGAATAAACTCATTTAGAAGAACATGATCAAGTTTACCGAACTGATCCTGTTTTAAAAAAGCAATTACTTTATACGGATTTTGCTTAGTCCGATAATACCTTTCAGAAGTCATCGCATGAAATACATCAGCGATAGCAATAATTTTAGCATATAGATGAAGTTTCGTTCCTTTTACTTTTAATGGGTAGCCGCTTCCGTCCTCGCGTTCATGATGCTGGACTATACCCAGCATCGCTTTTTTGGATAGTCCGGGCACTTTTTCAAGCATCCGGTAGCTTGTCACCGGATGTTTTTTTACCTCTTTATATTCTTCAGCAGTTAAAGGGCCTTTCTTTTCAAATACTTTAAAAGGAACTTTAGCCATGCCGCAGTCTGCTAATAAACCTGCGATTCCTAATTGTATGACTTCACCATTTTTCAGACCGAGCCTTTTCCCAAGCATAGAACTGAAAATACTGACAGCCACCGAATGATAATAAAGATAATCATGCTTTGTTGTATAATTGTGGAGCTGCAAAAGTTCATCTTTCGATGGGTTTGTATCATAAAGGGGCAAAAATACTTTTCTAATTTCATAGGCATCTACCTTAGCGCCGCCTTGCCAGTTTTTAAACATCTTTTTATACTGTTGAACCCCTGACAAGTAACGATCTGTAAAAATAGTCTGGTTACTGGTTTCTGAAGGCTGCTGACATACAGAATTTGTTTCTTTTTTTACGTCGGTATCTCTTATTCTTTCTTTTGGAGTAAATAGATCCCCATTAATCAGCGTCGACTCTACGTGCACATATTCTACTAAAAATTTCTGGAGGATTTGTATACAGTCTTCAGTTAAAACGGTTTTCTTTCTCATTAAAGGAGTATTCGAGTGTTTATACACGTCTTCTGCAAGCATACATCCCGGGACTAGATAGATTGGTTTTACTTTCATTTTCCCCCGCTCCTTCACATTCTGATATCTCTATTGGAAAGAAAAGAGGGTCAAAAGTCAATGTTTTTTAAAAAAAATTAAAATAATTGGTTATAATTAAATACATAATACCTAAAAAAGAGAACCAAATTTCATTATTTTTCTGTCATAGATTCAATGATCTGGTCTAAATGGATCAGAGTTGAAATATCCTCTTCCAAAAGCGGCAGATAAATTTTAGCCATCCCTTTAAAGTGATGATCGATCTCTTTTAAATAATACTTTTGCTGCTCTTTCCTTTTTTGAAAAAAGCTGCCGTCCACACTTTCAGGAAGAATCTTATTAATGATAATCGCCAATACAGGAATTTTGTTCTTTTTCAAAGTTTCCACTGCACGTTTTGTTTCCTGAATAGGCAGCCTTTCAGGGTTCAGTACAAACAAAAAACCTGTTTTTTCTTTATCAAGCAGTATCTCCCTGACTTTGGCAAAGATCTGCCGTCTATTTTGGAGAACCTGGAAGATAGGATCGTCAACCGGTTCACCGTCATAAATCATTTGAGTATAATGTTCATTCGTTTTTTTTCTCCGTTCAAGCATACCGTCCATCCACACACCCATCAGCTCAGGAAGAGACAGAAGTCTTAAAGTATGGCCGGTAGGTGCAGTGTCGAAAACAAGCAGGTCATAATTTTTTTCTTCCTCCAGAATAAGCGAAGCCAGACGATGGAACAAAGCTGCTTCGTCAGCACCCGGACTCGATTTTGCCAGGTCCATTTGCCTGTGTACTTCCTCAATCATAGTAGCTTTTACATGCCCCTGGATATTTTCCTTAACTTGTTCAATATATCGGTCTGTTTCCTGTTCTGAATCTATCTCAATAATGTCCAGGCCTTCTGCTGCAGTTATCGGCTCATTCCCCAGTGAAGTGTGGAATATGTCACCGAGATTATGAGCAGGGTCTGTCGAAATAAGAAGTACTCGTTTTCCCATGTCACTTGCCGCTTTAGCAAGAGATGCAGCAGTCGTGGATTTTCCTACTCCGCCTTTCCCTCCGGCAAAAATAATTCGTTTATTAATTACACGCTCTATTGATTGATTCATAATATTCACTCCTCGCCCAGTCAGTTATAAGGCCCTTCAGCCTGAAAGGTATATATTTTTAACAGCATCGAAAACCGGAAAGGGGTGATTTCTCCATACCCATCCGTTTATGCCAATCGTGAAACTTTTCCAGCATATAAGGATAAAGTTCAAGCGTATAAAATGACACAGGGTTTGGGAGACCAAGCATCTCAGAATAAAGCAATAAAAAAAACAGATCATCTTCGTCTCTTAATTCTCTTAGAATTTCTGTGCGGTGTCCCTGGCGTAAAATCTCATCGTACAATTTCAAGAAGTCTTTAAAGCCCATACAGATATCCGCCTTTCTTCTATGTAGTAAATAAATCATTTGAATATTGTATATGCCCACCCTATGAAATAAGAAAAGAGAGCAGTGACCATAGCTGATCACTGCTTGAGTCTTAATTATCTTCCGTACCTTTTCTGCGCAATCCTGCAATAGCTTCAAGAAGAATCCATAAAGCAAAAGCGAGAATGATTGAACCGAGAAGGAAAAGCAGCAGGTTCATTTCATGCCCTTCACCTAATCCTGACCATTGGAAGAAAACTTGCTGAATCATTGCCCAAACGGTCATAAACATAAGGAAAATCATCGGTATAAGCGTGATAAGATAATTACGGCCCTGCCTTTTCAGCCATAAAGTGATCAAAAGGAGCGTAATTCCGGCTAAGAGCTGATTGGAAGTACCGAATAACGGCCAAAGGACATATCCCCCTGACCCGAACCCTTGCGGTCCTTCAGGCAGTAAAACCAGTGCCGCACTCGAGACTACGGCAATTGAAGTAGCCACATGCATTTTTGTTAGTGGCTTTATTTTATATTCCTGCCCTAATTCAGAAATGATATAACGCATGAGTCGGACAGATGTGTCGAGTGTTGTGGCCGCAAAACTTACTACAATGATTGCCACAATGGTTGTAGCGATATCGGCAGGTATAAAGATCCCCGTTGCTAGCTGCCCGGCCCCCTGCACGAAATAACCTAAACCGCCTTCCCCTGCAGCACCAAAACTGCTGTAAGCGCCAAGAAAAGACGCTTCATCACTGAAAAAGGTAACGACCGCAATGATTGCTGCAAGAGCGAGCAGCCCTTCGCCCACTGCACCGAGGTAACCGACAAACCGTGCATCCGTTTCTTTATTCAGCTGTTTACTGGACGTTCCAGATGCAACCAGTCCATGGAAACCGGAAATCGCACCGCATGCAATCGTAATAAAGAGCAGCGGAAACCATGGAACATCAGGTGAAGCATTAGTTGCGGGTGCAGAAATAGACGGATTAGAAAAAAATAATCCAAGATACAAAATGGCAAGCCCTACGATGAGCTGGTGTGAATTAATATAATCCCTCGGCTGCAGCAGTTTCCATACCGGCAGTGTTGAGGCGATGTAGACGTAAACCATTAATATGACGATCCATACAAAGAATGAAAAAGCAACTCCATTTAAACCAAAGGCGACAATGTTTTCTTCTCCTCCGAAATACCTCGGCAGATCAATCTGTAATGCGGGAACTTTAGAGGCCACAATAGCAGAAACGTACATAGCAGCCAATGCAAATAGTGACGGAAGCAGCATGCCGCCCCGCTTTTTATACACGAGGTGTCCAATCCAAAGAGCAAGCGGAATCTGGATAAATACAGATAAAACAGCAGAAGGGAAGGTAATAAACAGATTGGAAATGACCCAGGCAAATACCGCGTTTACCATTAAAACAAGTATTAATATGATAAATAAGAATAAAATCTTAGCCCGCTGTCCGATAATTTTATTGGCAAGTGTTCCGACAGACTGCCCTTTATTCCTTACCGAAAGAACGAGTGCACCAAAATCATGGACACCGGCAGCAAAGACCGTGCCGAGAACTACCCACAAAAAAGCAGGCAGCCAGCCCCAATATACCGCTATAGCAGGGCCCACAATAGGCGCCGCACCAGCAACTGAGGTAAAATGGTGGCCCCACAGCACCCATTTATTTGTCGGTACAAAGTCTACACCGTCTTTATATCTGTGTGCCGGTGTCTGGTAATCAGGGTCAAGCCGGTAAATTCTTTCTGCCACAAATTTTGAATAATATTTGTATCCCATAAAAAAAACAAACATTCCTATGACTGCAACTAATATAGCGTTCATAACATCCCCCTCCTTTTTTTGGCCTCTGTTAAAAGTAAATGCTGATTTTAAAATCAGGGGATGATTGTAGCGAAAGGTGCGAGACTCCTCCGGGAAAAGCGGATTCAGGGGAGACCCCACAGGCGTTTTACGCCGAGGAGGCTCCCGAATCGCCCGGGGAAAGCGAGCGTCCTGAAGCGAAAATCAACCACAACTTTTAACAGAGCTTTTTTATAGATATGCTTAAAATTATTGGTGCCGAAAACGCGCCAACTCCAGTGGGATACCAGGGAATTACGGGAACCGCGCTTTCTGGCTGAAAAGTATATACAAGCTTATTATGCCACTTCCTTACTTTGCAGGAAAAAAGCTGAAAGCCTGTTTTTACGAATATATGAAGCGTTTTCAAAAGTATACTGCTGAATACTCGTTCATTCTCACTATTTTAAAAAATCAGAAAATAAATCGCGCTATTTCAAAACTGTTATTTAATGAGGTGAACTGAATCCCGTATGTACGTCAGCGCTCTGCCTGGGCGGAGGAATGCGGCATAGAAAAAAACCCGAGGCATCGCCATCGGGTTTAGATCCTTTATTCATCTTCAGGTTCGTCTTCCGGTATATTATCTGCCGTTGTATCCTCCAGCGCGTCAGCTTCTGTATTATCCTGACTGACTTCTGGTTCAGTGCTCTCTTCCATATCGCCGTTTTCCTCTTCTATCTCTTCTTCATCTACTTCATCGACGTTAACACGGGCCACAGTGGAAACATACTCCTCGTCTCCTACCCGGATCAGACGGACACCTTGAGTATTTCTGCTCGTTTGGGAAATCTCTTCCACATGCATCCGGATAATGACACCGTTCGTCGTAATAACCATCAAATCGTGGTCATTTGAGACTACTTTCAGGGATACGAGATCTCCGTTTTTGTCAGTAATGTTACACGTTTTAATTCCTTTACCGCCCCGGCTTTGCTGACGGTATTCACCGACAGGTGTCCTTTTTCCGAAACCTTTTTCAGTAACAATTAAAATGTCATGGTGATCTTCAATGATATCCATGCCGACTACTTCGTCATCGTCCTGCAGGCTGATTCCCCTTACACCGGCAGCAGTCCGGCCCATCAGCCTTACATCATTTTCATCAAAACGGATTGACTGGCCTTTTCGTGTGCCGACGATTAATTCTCTGCTTCCGTCCGTCAGCCGCACTCCGTGAAGTTCGTCTTCATCCCTGAGTTTAATTGCAAACAGGCCGCCACGGCGGATATTGGCAAAAGCATTGAGCTCTGTTCTTTTTGAGACACCGTATTTTGTCATAAAGAACAGGGAATGCTTTTCATCAAACTCTGAAATTGGAATGACTGCACTTATATATTCATCTTTATCAATCTGTAAAAGGTTAATAATCGGAATGCCTTTTGATGTCCGTTTTTGTTCAGGTACTTCATAACCTTTTATCCTGTATACTTTACCTTTATTTGTAAAAAATAAAATGTGGTCATGGGAGTTGGTTATAAATAAATGACGGACAAAATCGTCATCATGAGTCCCCATTCCTTGTACGCCGCGTCCGCCGCGTTTCTGACTGCGGTAGGTGGACACTGGAAGGCGTTTAATATAGCCGTGATGTGACACTGTAATAACGATATTTTGACGTGGAATAAGGTCTTCATCTTCCATGCTGTCTTCACCAAGGGTGATCACAGTACGCCGGTCGTCCGCGTAGCGGTCACGTACGTCAATCAGTTCTTCACGGATAATTTCCAATACTTTCTCTTCATCTGCGAGAATGGCTTTTAATTCAGCAATTTTCTCAACCAGTTCCGCATACTCTTTTTCAATTTTATCTCTTTCGAGTCCGGTTAAACGCTGCAGCCTCATATCCAGAATGGCCTGAGCCTGATCATGAGACAGGTCATATTTTTCAATCAGCCCTGTTCTCGCAATTTCTGTCGTTTGTGAATTCCGGATAAGGGAAATAACTTCATCCAGATGATCAAGAGCCACACGCAGCCCTTCAAGAATGTGGGCTCTGGCCTCTGCTTTTTTCAGTTCATAGGCCGTACGCCGGCGAATAACCACTTTTTGATGCTCAAGATAATGAACAAGCGTTTGCTTTAAAGAGAGAACTTTAGGCTGACCGTCCACAAGCGCCAGGGTGTTAATCCCAAAGCTTGTCTGCAGTGCAGTCTGCTTGTACAGGTTGTTTAACAGAACGTTCGCATTGACGTCACGGCGGAGCTCAATAACAATACGCATGCCTGTACGGTCAGATTCATCACGGAGATCAGTAATACCGTCAATTTTTTTATCGCGCACAAGTTCGGCAATTTTCTCAATTAACCTGGCTTTGTTAACCTGATAAGGCAATTCATTTACGATAATCCGCGGTTTGCCGTTATGTTCTTCAATTTCTGCTTTGGCACGGATTAAAATCGACCCTTTGCCTGTTTCGTACGCTCGGCGGATCCCCGATACCCCTACAATTTCTGCCCCGGTTGGAAAGTCGGGTCCTGGGATATATTCCATCAGTTCCGGTACTGTAATTTCAGGATTTTTACTTAACGCCAGCACCCCGTCAATCACTTCTGATAAGTGGTGAGGCGGTATATTGGTAGCCATCCCTACTGCAATTCCAGATGCACCGTTAACAAGCAGGTTAGGAAACCTTGCAGGCATAACGATCGGTTCGGTTTCGGAACCATCGTAGTTTTCCTGGTAGTCGATCGTATCTTTACCTATATCTCTAACGATTTCCATAGATATTTTTGACATTCGTGCTTCAGTATAACGCATGGCTGCCGCTGCGTCGCCGTCAACTGAACCAAAGTTGCCGTGTCCGTCCACGAGCATGTAGCGGTAGCTGAAATCCTGCGCCATTCTTACCATTGTTTCATAGACAGCGGAATCCCCGTGCGGGTGATATTTACCGATAACTTCCCCGACGATACGGGCTGATTTTTTGTAAGCTTTTTCTGCCGTAATGCCAAGTTCATTCATAGCATAAAGAATTCGTCGGTGAACCGGCTTTAATCCATCCCGGACATCAGGGAGTGCTCGGCTGACAATTACACTCATCGCATAGTCCATAAAAGACGTTTTCATTTCCTGGCTGATATTAATTTCTTGAACTCTAGACTGGTCTTGATCAGACATTCCTTGTACCTCCGTTCACCTAAATCCGTCCGGCACCTCTTTGTTTATGAAACTTCTCTCTTTGAGAACGAGGTTCTGTCCGGTTATTTCAATCTTCCGGTGCTGCACTGGAACCATGCAGCACCCGAAAAGCATGGATGGCTTTTATATATCCAAATTTTTCACATAATGAGCATTTTCCTGAATAAAGTCGCGCCTTGGCTCAACACGGTCACCCATTAATGTTTCAAACACTTCGTCAGCAAGCATTGCATCATTCAAGCTAACCTGCAGAACCGTTCTCATACCAGGGTCCATAGTGGTTTCCCATAACTGAGTAGGATTCATTTCCCCAAGACCTTTGTAGCGCTGAAGACCGGGTTTGGGAGCAGGGGACATTTCAGATATTATCCGCTCCATTTCTTTCTGTGTATAAGCGTAGTGCAGCACCTTTCCTTGCGTGATTTTATATAACGGCGGCTGGGCAATATAAATATAGCCTTCTTCAATGAGCGGCCGCATGTAACGATATAAAAACGTCAATAGAAGTGTTCTGATATGAGCCCCGTCAACGTCTGCATCCGTCATAATAATAATTTTGTGGTAACGCGCTTTTGAAATATCAAAGTCTTCGCCTATTCCCGTGCCTAAGGCTGTAATAATGGCCCTGATTTCATTGTTTGAAAGAATTTTGTCGAGACGCGCTTTTTCCACATTAATAATTTTCCCGCGGAGAGGGAGAATGGCCTGGAAATGGCGGTCACGCCCTTGTTTAGCTGATCCTCCGGCTGAATCACCCTCTACGATATACAGTTCGCTGATCGACGCATCCCGGGAAGAACAGTCGGCAAGTTTACCTGGAAGTGAACTTACTTCCAAAGCCGATTTCCTTCTCGTCAGCTCACGGGCTTTTTTCGCAGCGTCTCTGGCACGGGACGCCATGATCCCCTTATCAACGATCTGCCGGGCTACATTTGGGTTTTCAGCCATAAATTTCGACATATATTCAGAGAAAAGTGAGTCAGTAATTGTTCTGGCTTCACTGTTTCCAAGCTTTGTTTTTGTCTGTCCTTCAAACTGAGGGTCAGGAATTTTAACAGAAATAATCGCCGTCAATCCTTCACGGACATCATCACCTATTAAATTCGGATCATTTTCCTTAAACAGGTTATTTCGTCTGGCATAGTCATTTATAACCCTCGTTAATCCCGTTTTAAAGCCGGATTCATGGGTTCCGCCTTCGTGCGTATTAATATTATTGGCAAAAGAGTACAAATTACTGGCGAATCCGTCATTGTACTGCATGGCAATCTCAATGCTCAGCCCGTCTTTTTCTCCTTCAAGAAAAATCGGCGGTTCATGCAAAGGATTTTTAGTCCTGTTCAAATGCTCAACGAAAGACTGAATCCCGCCTTCATAATAGTACTCTGCGGACTTGCCATCTTCCCTTTTATCACTAATAAAAATGCGCAGCCCGCGGTTTAAAAAAGCCAGCTCCCGCAAGCGGTTTGCAAGCACATCATACTCAAACTCGGTTGTTTCCGTAAAAATTTCTTTGTCCGGTTTAAATCGGATAATCGTTCCATTCTTTTCTGTTTCCCCGATCACTTTCAGGTCCGCATCAGGAATTCCGCGTGTAAACTCGATAAAATGGACTTTGCCGTCCAGATGTACTTCCACTTCCAGATGGCTGGACAGCGCGTTTACTACTGAAGCCCCTACACCGTGCAGTCCTCCGGATACTTTGTATCCTCCGCCGCCGAATTTGCCGCCTGCATGCAGTACGGTCATGATTACTTCAACAGCAGGCCGTCCCATTTTTTCGTGAATCCCTACAGGAATGCCGCGGCCGTTGTCTTCCACTGTGATAGAGTTGTCTTCTTCAATTGTGACGTGGATGTTATCACAGTAACCGCCCATTGCTTCATCGATACTATTATCAACAATTTCCCACACAAGGTGGTGAAGCCCCCGTCCGCTTGTGGAACCAATATACATACCAGGGCGTTTTCTTACAGCTTCCAAACCTTCTAAAACCTGAATTTGGCTTTCATCATAAGAATGTTGTTCAACAGTCAATTTAATTCACCTGCACTTCTCCTGGCACCATATGCCAAGTAATCTGAATCTGTATACTAAGAAGGTATAAATAATGACACTAAGTTTTTAAAATGAGGTCAGTGGTTTACCTGATATCAGTATTCTTCCTCCGGAACGACTGTAGCTGTTTCAGCCCGCCTTTTTAAGGTGTGGGAAGAGATAGGAGATAAATAAATATCATCTTCTGTAATCACCATCGATTTCGGTGTATCACCAGTTACTTTAATCGTTGCTTTGCGTTTTTTATGGTCTTTCATCATCGCCTGGTTTTCAGACGACAAATCCTGGCTGTTATGGTCGAGAATGGCTACGATACTCTCAGCTTTTAAAACCATATCACCGCCTAAATGAATAAACATTTTATCACCTCAGCCTTTTTTTTGAATCATGCCTTCTTCCACATAAAATGTATCGGCTTCTTTCAGCATGTCATGATCAATGCCCTCTACACTAGTGGTCGTGACAAACGTCTGCACTTTACCTTTGATTGTATTAAGAAGATGTGTCTGACGATGGTCATCAAGTTCCGACAGCACATCATCAAGCAGCAAGATCGGATATTCGCCTGTTTTTTCTTTAATCAGCTCGATTTCGGCAAGCTTTAAAGATAAGGCAGTTGTCCGCTGCTGACCTTGAGAACCATAAGTCTGGATGTCCCGCTCATTAACAAAAAACGACAAATCATCCCGGTGAGGGCCGATTAACGTTGTTCCCCTCTGCATTTCCCGCTCCTGAACCTTTTCGTATTCCTCTTTTAAAGCTATTAACATTGTGGACAAATCCATGTCATCTGATACGTTGCATGATGGGTTATAGGCTACTTTTAAATTTTCCCGGCCGCGGCTGATTTCATAATGAATCGGCTGAGCCCATGTTTGAAGTTTTTCCAAAAATGCATAGCGTTTTGTAATCACATGTGCCGCAGAGTGAAGCAGCTGATCGGTCATTACCTCCAGCATAGCCGGATCTGCTTTTACTTTTTTCTGCTGGATGTCCTTTAACCACTGGTTCCGCTGTTTAAGCACTTTGTGGTATTGGGAAAGGTGATAAAGGTAAATTGAATGAATCTGCCCCATTTCCATATCCAGAAAACGGCGTCTGATCTGGGGGCTTCCCTTTACCAGCGTCAAGTCTTCCGGAGCGAACATTACAATATTACAAGAACCGATATAGTCACTCAGGCGTTTTTTCTCTATATGATTCAACTTAACTTTTTTCCCTTTATTAGAAAATACCACTTCCATGTGAAGTGGTCCGTTTCTGTTCGTTAAGTGACCTTCAACTTTAGCAAACTGCTGATCCCAGCGAATTAATTCCTTGTCTCTTGGCGTCCGGTGGGACTTAGCCATAGCAAGCACATAGACGGCTTCCATAAGGTTCGTCTTCCCCTGTGCGTTTTCACCAAGAATGACGTTAACTCTGTTTTCAAAAGCCAACGTCAGCTCAGGGTAGTTCCTGTAATTTTTTAAAGTGAGTTGATCAATGTGCAACCGAATCCCTCTCTATTCCTCATCGCTGGCTATCAAAATAGTGCCCATCTCTTCAACTTCTACCCGATCCCCGGGATAAAGTTTTCTGCCTCTGCGATTTTCTTGTTCATCGTTTACCCATACAGGAATTTCCGCCAGAAACCACTTTGCCTGGCCTCCGGAATCGATTACCGCTGCTTCCTTCAAAGCTTGTCCAAGCGTAATAAATTCATCTGAAATCACAATTGTCTCTTCCACACGGGGTCACTCACTTTCTGTAAGAAACTTTACAATTATACGCGCACAAAATGTCTCACTCTATATTGTACTAAAAGATTTGCATAAACGCCAATGTGGATTACTCAAATGCTCTAATCTGCCTGTAGAAATAATTTGTTATTCGACCGGTAACTGGCAGCTGACCCAGCGAAGATAAATCTAAAAACAGGTACCCCGGCTTTGGCTCCGGAGCACCTGCAGTAATGGTCTGTTTTAGTATGTTCTCACAGGAGAGAACAAGTGAAGCATATGATCCTGGTCCGCCGGTTTCATAACAAACGGGCTCATAGCTCCTGTAAAGTCGATAGTAATATCTGTTGATTCGATAACTTTCAGGGCATCAATAAGATTTTTGCCGTTAAAGGAAATCCGCAGCTCTTCCCCTGAATAACCAAGTGTCTCGACACTTTCTGTCACTTTTCCAACTTCAGGAGTGACAGAAGTGATTTCCAATACCTGATTTTCCATGGTTTTAACATTAACGACATTATTTTTCCCTTCACGTGAAAGAAGCAATGCACGCTCAATGGCAGCGAGGAGCTGCTTGGCATTCAGCGTCACGCTTGTTTTTGAGGACGAAGGAATCATATTCTTAGTTGCGGGATAATTGCCATCTAAAAGTCTTGAGAAAAATAACAGATTTGTTGATTTAAACAGAATTTGATTGTCAGTCACAATGATATCAATCCAGTCATCAGTGTCATCTAAAATTTTATTTAGCTCAGTGAGGCTTTTTCCTGGAATGACGACATTTGAAAAAGTCAGCTCGCCTGAATTTGTCTCGACCTGGGCGTGACGCATAGCCAGACGATGGCTGTCCGTAGCTGTACAAGTCAGATTCCCTTCTTCCACAGACCAGTGTATGCCTGTAAGAATCGGTCGCGTTTCAACAGTAGAGACTGCAAAAGCTGTTTGCCTGATAATGCTTTTAAGTAAGTCTTTTGGCATTTTAAAGACGTTTTCTTCCTCAATTTCAGGTAATCTTGGATATTCTTCAGGGTCAAGACCGTTTAAATTAAATACAGAAGATCCTGAAGTCAGCCTTGTAACGAATTGATCTGAGACTACCACTTCAATCGTATCTCCAGGTAATTTTTTTACTATATCTGCAAAGAACCGCGCTTGAAGTACAATTGAACCTTCCTGTTCAATATCCACAAGCTGGTTGTCCTCTTCTTCCTTGGGAATAAAGGATTCTATGGAAATATCAGAATCACTTCCTGTTAGTGTAACCCCTTCATCTGACGCTTCAATTTTTACTCCAGTTAAGATCGGAATCGTCGTACGAGAAGAAATAGCTTTTGATACATGCTGAACGCTTTGTACAAATTTGTCGCGCTGAATAGTAAATTTCATAGGTTCCTTCCTCACTTCCGTAAAATAATTAAGTTACTGAAAATAGTTATTTTAATAGTTCTATTTCTCTTTTTTATTAATAATTAATCTAGAAGTACTCGTAGTAATACCTGTGATTATGTGGATAACTCAAAAAAAGTCCAGGGATAGCAGGTTATCCACCTGTGGACAACCTGTGTATAAAACTGAGAAAGTTATTCACAGTTCCCACATCGTTATGATTTAAGCTGTTCAGTAATTTCCTGAATCTGCTGCTGTAATTCCTGGTCTGCAGTAAACAGGCGTGAGATTTTCTCATGTGCGTGAATCACTGTCGTGTGATCTCGCCCTCCGAATTCATCCCCGATTTTAGGCAAAGAGCTGTCTGTTAATTCCCTTGATAAGTACATCGCTATCTGCCTTGGATAAGCCACTGTCTTCGTTCTTCTCTTAGCTTTTAAATCCTCTACTTTTACTTGAAAAGCAGCAGCCACTGACTTTTGTACGTCCTGAATCGTGATTTTTTTAGGCTTGGAATTCGGGATAATATCTTTTAGCGCGACAGCTGCGAGATCTGCATTCATATCCTGGTTAATTAATGATGAATAAGCGACAACCCGGATAAGTGCTCCTTCCAGTTCACGGATATTCGTATCAATCTGATTAGCGATATAAAGCATCACTTCATTAGGTATATCAAGATTTTCTGCCTTTGCTTTTTTGCGTAAAATGGCAATTCTTGTCTCCAGATCCGGAGGCGTAATATCCGTTATTAATCCCCATTCAAACCTTGAACGGAGCCGGTCTTCAAGAGTAGGAATTTCTTTTGGCGGACGGTCACTGGAAATGACAATTTGTTTCCGTTCTTCATGCAGGGAATTAAATGTGTGGAAAAATTCTTCCTGCGTTTGTTCTTTTCCGGCTAAAAATTGAATATCGTCAATTAAAAGCACGTCTACATTCCTGTATTTATTTCTGAAATTCACCGCTTTGTTATCTCTGATTGAATTAATAAATTCATTCGTAAACTTTTCAGACGATAAATAGACAACTTTCGCATCAGGATTATGATCTATGACATAATGGCCGATTGCATGCATAAGGTGGGTTTTACCTAGTCCTACTCCTCCGTAAATAAATAAAGGATTGTATGCTTTCGCCGGGGCTTCTGCTACCGCGAGCGAGGCTGCATGAGCAAACCTGTTCCCACTTCCAATAACAAAAGTATCAAACGTGTATTTCGGATTGAGCATATGTTTAGGCATCTCTTCATTACCTTGCATAGAAGGTTTTTCAGGCTGTTTAGCCTTTTCAAAGAGCTCTAATTCATCCTTTTTATCTTCTTTAGGTAAAATAAACCGGGCTTCCAGTTCTGCTCCGGTTAACTCGTTCAATGTTTCTGTAATTATCCCGAAATACCGGTTTTCCAGCCAGTCACGGGCAAATTCATTTGGAGCAATCACTGTAATTGTATTTGAGCTCTGATCAATCGAATCAGCTTTCGTAAATTTAAACCATGTGTCATAACTAGGTTTACTTACTTTTTCCTCGATTTTCGTCAGGGCCTGCTCCCATAAATCATTTAAATTTTCCAATCTATGACCCTCCTTTGCATATACTGTTCCATAACAGAACAACGGATCCGCCCCCTGAATCCGATGCTTGTACAACAAATATATAACCCTATTGAATAACCGTGTATAAAAATAAACGTGTATAATATGTGGGTAAATATTTATATAGGAAGAAAAACAACCTGTACACGTTATACACAAATATGTGGATAAACTTACACATAAGAGTCTAATAACTATCCACAAAGTTGTTAACAGTTGTGGATAGTTTATATTTTACCACAGGTTTTCCACTAGAAAAAACAACATTATGATATCAGATATATAAAGGATTGACAATGGCGGGAGTGAGTTATCCACACCATTCAAGGGGTTGTGTCTAAAAGTTGTCCACAGCACAAGATCATGTGTAAAAGCTGTGGGGAAGGGTGTGGAAGCTTGTAAATTAATGGCGAAAGTTGTCCACAAACCCTGGAGAAAAAATTGTTTAACTGAAGGTTTGTATTTTTGGAATGTGGATTTTGCAAAAAGAAAGTGAGACCTGTTTTTAAATAAAACATAGGCATTTTCTCGTGAACGTGGAATTCTGGCGTAATGAAGAAGTGAAAGTTGCAGAGGAAGAAACAACGATGGAAACTTTAAGAATCTGGTGCACGAGACTGGGAGCCTGGAAAGATCGGCGGTTATTATTTTTCGACAAGTAACTGCAGTAGAACCATGAAGCGGAAATTAACAACAAAGTTTTAGTTAGCCCACAAAAAAAAGAGGTTCGTAATAATTAAGTTGGCAGGGGCTTGACAACAGAAGTGGTCTTTCTTATAATTTACAAGACTGTCTATACCGGTTACAGTCCGAAATTCAGCTGTTACCGGAATAATATGATTAGTGAATTCGGATAATGAAAGAATTATCATCCCCAGGAGGTGGAATAGATGGGTAAACCAACATTTAATCCAAATAACCGAAAGCGCAAAAAGAATCATGGTTTCCGTGCGCGTATGGCTACAAAGAACGGTCGTAAAGTATTAGCAAACCGTCGCCGTAAAGGAAGAAAAGTTCTATCTGCGTAATGAGGCCGCTTAGAGCGGTCTTTTTTCACTTTAGAGTCGAAAAATGACGGATAGACTGATGTGAGAAACCAGGTCAAGGCTTAATCTTTCATAAAAAGAGAGAGTACTGATCTGGTTTTCTTTTTGCGAAAGTAAGCATAGTAAGTTTTTAAAAGTGACAGATTTGGGCACAAATTGAATAGTGATTGTCCTAAATCTTCTTTATAATGTAGAATGAGTTTTGGAAGTGACGTAATCTGTCCAAGAAATATGACTGATGGGGTGCCGTGGATGAAGAGCCAATACCGTTTGAAAAAAAATGAAGATTTTCAGTACGTTTTTCAACGGGGGAATTCTGCCGCAAATCGTCAATTTGTCGTATACCAGCTCAAAAAAGAGCGACAGGATACCATCCGCATTGGCTTATCTGTTAGTAAGAAGTTAGGGAACGCTGTTGACCGTAACCGTATTAAGCGGCTGATGAAAGAAATTTTAAGGGAGCTGACACCTGACCTGCTCCAAAACCGTGATGTGGTAATTATAGCGAGAAAACCGGCAGCAGACATGGATTACCATCAGATGAAAAAATCGATGTACCATGTGATGAAGGTGGCCAAGCTGTTCAGCGGACCGACCCGGGTAAAAAGGTGAGGACGAAGCTATGAAATGGCTCGCAATTGGTTTAATCCGCTTTTATCAGAAATGGATTTCAAGGTTTACACCGCCGACATGCAGGTTTTACCCTACCTGTTCGCATTATGGAATTGAAGCAGTAAAACGGTTCGGGTTCGTTAAAGGAAGCTGGCTTACGTTGAAACGTATTGTGAAATGTCAGCCTTTTCATCCGGGAGGTTATGATCCGGTGCCTGAGAAAAAAGAGAATAAAGACTGAGGGCAGTTTTTTCGGTCATTTGAGCACGTTTATATCTTTTTGTAACAAGATATAATGGAAATAAGTGCTTTGAATGACGTGTTAATAGATTATTTTGATAGGGAAAGAGATAGGAGGACCTAGAGTGGCAAGAAAATTAGGTTTAGTATCGCTTTTTATTGGTTTAGCTTTATTGATGACAGGGTGTTTTAATATTGATGAACCAATTAAAGCGGAGAATGGTGGAATATGGGATTCCTTTTTTGTTTATCCGCTGTCATGGCTAATGACAAACATTGCGGATGCGTTAGGAAACAGTTATGGTTTAGCGATTATTATTGTAACTATACTGCTTCGTATTTTGATTTTACCTCTGATGATTAAACAGACTAAGAGCACGAAAGCCATGCAGGCGCTTCAGCCGGAAATGACTAAGCTTCGTGAGAAATACAGTGCGAAAGATCAGCAGACACAGCAGAAACTGCAGCAGGAAATGATGGCTCTTTTTCAGGAGCATAAAGTTAATCCGTTGGCAGGCTGTTTTCCAATTTTAATTCAAATGCCGATCTTAATTGCTTTTTATCATGCGATCATCCGGACGCCTCAGATCAATCCGGACGTTGATCCGACTTACACCGGCGCACCGCAGAATTTTCTGTGGTTTGAATTAGGAAGTGCTGACCCTTATTATATTTTACCGCTTGTAGCGGGGGCAACAACGTTCATTCAGCAAAAAATGATGATGGTGCAGGATAATCCGCAAATGCGGGCTCTAATGTACATTATGCCAGTCATGATTATTGCGTTTGCAGCGTTTTTCCCATCAGCTTTAGCTTTATACTGGGTAATTGGTAACTTGTTTATGATTATACAAACATACTTTATTACTGGACCTAACGTAGGTAAGGATAATAAAGAGGCCAAAACAGGAGGAGCGAAGACCAAGTGAAAAAAGTGACTGTATCAGGGAAAACGATAGAGGAAGCAGTTGAGTCAGGCCTTGAAAAGCTGGATGCAACTATGGACATGGTAGAGTATCACGTCATTGAAGAACCGCAAAAAGCATTGTTCGGGCTTCTTGGAGGAAAACCGGCTGTGGTGGAAGTGAAAGTAAAGCCTGATCCGATAAAAGAAGCACTTTTATTTTTGCGGGATACTATTGATAAAATGGGTGTGTCAGCCAGTGTGGAGGCAGAAGAGCGGGATGAAGGCATGTTTCTTAATATCACAGGCTCAGAAATTGGGGTGCTGATTGGAAAGCGTGGACAAACTCTCGATTCTCTCCAATATCTTGTTAACCTTGTAGCTAATCGTCAATCTGAAAATTATGTACGTATTTATCTTGATGCAGAAGGATACAGGGCAAGGCGGAAAGAGGCGCTGGTTACTCTCGCCGAGCGCCTGAGTGATAAAGCGCTCCGGACAGGCCGGGAAGTCAGGCTGGAGCCGATGAGTGCACATGAACGTAAGATTATCCATACGGCATTACAAGACGTCAAAGGAGTTTCCACATTCTCTGACGGTCAAGAACCTCACCGGCGAATCGTCGTCGTACCTAAATGATTCAGTCATCGAGAACCACTTTTTATAAATGATCAAGCCAGGCAGTTCCGGATTTCGGGACTGCTTTTTTTGCGTCGTTTTTTTGTGAAAAACTGATGGAAAATTTCCAATTGCTCCCCCTAAAACTTGAAACTTACGGTAAGATTGTGGATAATCAACAGAAGCACTTTGTGTTTTTTATCCACATGTGAATAAAAACTCTGCAACAAAAGGTTATATTTGTGGATAAATGGATATAACTGGTGAAATTGGGAGGAGAATCTCTTTAATACAGAATGAATTTATGGTATTCTATTTATTTGGAATCAACAAATGTTGATCCGAATTTTCAAGGGAAATATATCCATTTTTTTATATAAATAGATGAGGTAAACCAGCCTCAAAGAAAGGAGGAGTGGAACGATGGAAATGGACACAATTTCAGCTATCTCAACACCGATGGGAGAAGGTGCAATCGGGATTGTCAGGATAAGCGGAGACGATGCTATTCGATTAGCCGATAATTTATTCAAAGGGAAGCGGCCCTTGGCTGAAGCAGAAACTCATACTATTAATTACGGCCATATTAAAGATCCGGCTACAGGAGATATTGTGGAAGAAGTTATGGTGTCTGTGTTAAAAGCTCCACGGACGTATACTAAAGAAAATATGGTGGAGATTAACTGTCACGGCGGTTTGACATCAGTTAACCGGGTTCTTCAGTTAGTACTGAATGAAGGGGCCCGTCTTGCTGAGCCGGGTGAATTCACTAAACGCGCTTTCCTTAATGGACGGATTGACCTTTCACAGGCTGAAGGTGTAATAGATCTGATCCGTGCCAAGACTGACCGTGCAATGAATGTCGCTATGAATCAAGTGGAAGGGAAGCTTTCCCAGCGAATTCAAAAATTAAGACAGGCTCTGCTGGAAACCGTAGCTCATGTGGAAGTTAATATTGATTATCCTGAATATGATGCTGAAGAAATGACGCTGGAAATTCTTCAGGAAAAGGCTTCTTTTGTAAAGCAGGAAATTGACCGGCTGCTGCAGACAGCCCAGCAGGGAAAAATTCTTCGCGAAGGATTGTCCACTGTCATTATCGGCAGACCAAATGTTGGGAAATCCTCATTGCTAAACAGCCTGGTGCACGAAAATAAAGCGATTGTCACTGACATTCCAGGTACAACCCGTGACGTCATTGAAGAGTACGTAAATGTCAGGGGTGTTCCACTCCGTCTTCTTGATACAGCCGGAATCCGGGAGACTGAAGATGTCGTTGAAAGGCTTGGGGTAGAGCGGTCACGGAAAGTGATAAACAGTGCTGAGCTTGTTCTTCTGGTGCTCAACAATAACGAGCCGTTAACAGAGGCAGATGAAGAACTTTTCAAACTTTCCGAAGGGCATGATGTTATTACGATCGTTAACAAAACAGACCTTGAAGAAAAGATTAATTTGAACAGAGTCCGTAATCTTGCCGGAAACCGTCCGGTTGTAGCTACCTCTCTTTTAAAAGACGAAGGGGTTGACGAACTTGAAGAAGCGATAAGGGATCTCTTTTTTAAAGGTGACCTGGAAACAGGGGATATGTCCTATGTATCTAACTCCCGCCACATCGCTCTTTTAAACCAGGCAAAGAAAACGATTGATGATGCATTAGGAGCAGTGGAAGCCGGAATGCCGGTGGATATGGTGCAAATAGATATTACTAAAGCTTGGGAACTGCTTGGTGAAGTAATTGGGGACAGTGTCTCTGAGAGCCTTATTGACCAACTTTTCTCTCAGTTCTGCTTAGGAAAATAGATGGTAACACTTGCAGTGATTAACTATAAATAGTAACGAAAATCGAACAAAGGAGGTTCGTATGATGAGTTATAATGGTGGAAAATTCGATGTCATTGTCATCGGTGCAGGCCATGCGGGCGTAGAAGCCGGTCTTGCTGCAGCACGGATGGGCGCTGATACATTGATGTTAACATTAAACTTGGATGCGGTCGCTTATATGCCATGTAATCCGTCAGTCGGCGGACCGGCAAAAGGGATTGTTGTAAGAGAAATAGATGCACTGGGCGGTGAAATGGCCCGTAACATCGACAAAACGCATATTCAAATGCGTATGCTGAATACTGGAAAAGGACCTGCTGTGCGTGCATTGCGTGCACAGGCCGATAAATTTACGTACCAGCATGAAATGAAGCAGACAATTGAAGATACAGAGAATCTTCTTCTCCGCCAAGGGATGGTAGAGAAATTGATTGTAGAAGATGGGGAGATTCAAGGTGTCATTACCCAGACAGGTGCCGAATATTATGCAAAAACTGTGGTAGTGACTACCGGAACTTACTTGCGGGGGAAAGTTATTCTAGGTGACTTATCCTATGAGAGCGGCCCTAATAACATGCAGCCGTCCGTTAATCTCTCATATCACTTGCAGGAGCTTGGCTTCGATATGGTCCGGTTTAAAACAGGCACACCGCCGCGTGTAAACGGACAGACGATCGACTATGACCAAACTGAAATTCAGCCTGGTGATGATGTACCGCGCGCCTTTTCTTATGAGACGACCAAATATATAACAGACCAGCTGCCATGCTGGCTAACTTACACGAATGCAGAAACTCATGAATTAATTAACGGAAATTTAAGCCGTTCGCCAATGTATTCCGGTATGATAGAAGGAACTGGACCGCGTTACTGTCCTTCGATTGAAGATAAAATCGTCCGGTTTAATGATAAACCGCGGCATCAGATCTTTTTAGAACCGGAAGGACGAAACACAAAAGAGGTTTATGTGCAGGGGCTTTCTACAAGCCTGCCTGAAGACGTGCAGCACAGTATTCTAAAAACCATTCCAGGCCTTCAGAATGTTCGCATGATGCGGCCGGGTTATGCGATTGAGTACGATGCCATTGTTCCAACGCAGTTGTGGCCGTCGCTTGAAACGAAAAAGATAGAAGGACTGTTTACTGCAGGACAAATTAATGGAACAAGCGGCTATGAAGAAGCAGCAGGGCAAGGGCTTATGGCTGGTATTAACGCAGCGAGAAAAGTGCAGGGGGAAGAGCCGTTAATTCTTGATCGCTCTGAAGCTTATATCGGGGTACTGATTGATGACCTTATTACAAAAGGCACCAATGAACCTTACCGCCTGCTTACGTCACGCGCTGAATACCGCCTTCTGCTCCGTCACGATAATGCAGACCTTCGTCTCACCGGGAAAGGGTATGAGATCGGTTTAATTTCCGAAGGCCGGTACAGCCGCTTTACAGATAAAAAAGCGAAAATAGCTGCAGAAATTAAGCGTCTTGAAAAAACGATTATTAAAGTGAGCGATGACGCACAGAAAATCGTAGAAGAGGCGGGCTCTGCACCAATGAAAGAAGCAGTCAGCGCCGCACTCCTGTTAAAAAGGCCGGAAATCACTTATGATCATGTAGTCCGCCTGACTGAGCCTGAAGAAGAATTGGAAGCAGATGTTAAAGAACAGGTAGAAATTCAGGTTAAATATGAAGGCTATATTTCTAAGCAGCTGGAACAAGTCGAACGGCTGAAAAAAATGGAAAACAAAAAGCTTCCGGAAGACCTGGATTATATGGCAATCAACGGGATTGCTACTGAAGCAAGACAAAAATTAGCAGAAGTGCGGCCGCTATCGATTGCGCAGGCATCCAGGGTATCAGGGGTGAACCCTTCAGATGTTTCTGTCCTCCTCGTCTATATGGAGCAGGGACAACTCCAAAAAGTAAAGCAAGCTTAATAAGTTGACGTTCAGGCTAATAATGAGGTGAAATAAAAGATGAATGAAGACGAGTTTAGAGAAGCTCTCCAGCAAAAAGGCGTTCCATTGACAGACGAACAAATGCAGCAATTTGAACACTATTACAGAATTCTGGTTGATTGGAACGAACGAATGAATTTAACGGCTATTACAGAAAAAAAAGAAGTTTATTTAAAACATTTCTACGATTCAGTCACCGCAGCTTTTTACGAAGATTTAAGCGAACCGTTGAAGATAGTGGATGTAGGAGCAGGGGCGGGGTTTCCCAGCCTCCCTCTGAAAATCTGTTTTCCTCATCTCGATGTAACTATTGTTGACTCTCTAAACAAGCGTATTACCTTCTTAAATGCCCTTGCTTCTGAGCTTGATTTAAAAGGGGTATCATTTTACCACGACCGCGCCGAGCAGTTTGCAAGGAAAAAAGAACACCGGGAAAAGTATGATGCAGCAATATCCCGTGCAGTGGCCCGGTTGCCTGTATTATCGGAGCTGTGTCTGCCTTTAGTTAAAAAAGGCGGACGGTTTATAGCTATGAAAGGGGCAGGTGCTGCTGAAGAACTGCTTGATTCGGATAAAGCTTTCAAAGTACTCGGAGGCAAATTCAAGCACAAATATGATTTTCAATTGCCCCTTGAACAGAGTGAGCGGTCAATTATTGTTGTATATAAAGAAAAACAAACTTCTAAAACCTATCCCCGTAAAGCGGGTACGCCCAACAAACAACCCCTGATTTAATTTGCCCCTTTGCTGTGGCAAGAGAGACATACTGAGCAGTAAAGGGGGCTCTTACATACAGGCAGAGATCAGGGTAAAATCTAGTTATCTCTTAAATTTATTATAGAAGATTTTTCATTTCTCACGTATACTGAATATGCGAGAAAAAACAGTTTTACGATGGGCGCCGTTTCACGTGAAACATTTCTGCACGTAGACTTTGCTCACTTTTATATTGAAAGCATACAAGCGATAGGGTCGTTTTTTAATAAATATGCCATGTTTTTACGCCGTACAGGGCTTATATCATTTCCCTTATGTGTATCAGACGGGGGAGGTAGTTTTCTGAAGGTGGTGTCGCCATGAAACAATCATTTTCAAAGCTGTTTGGTTTGAATGATAAAAATGAAGAGACTGAAGAGAAGTTAATCAGCGAAAGGGAAGAAGTCCATAAACTTCCTGTATCAGAGATCGTTCCGAACCGGTACCAGCCGCGAACGGTTTTTCATGATGAAAAAATAGATGAATTAGCTCAAACGATAAATACCCATGGAATTATTCAGCCGATTGTTGTTCGTGAGAGTAACGGCAAGTATGAGATTATCGCAGGAGAACGCCGCTGGCGTGCAGTTACAAAACTTGGCTGGGAAAAAATTCCCGCTGTTATTAAAAATCTGGATGATACAAAAACCGCATCTGTCGCTCTCATAGAAAACCTCCAGCGTGAAGGTTTAACATCTATTGAAGAAGCTACAGCATATGCTAAATTAATAGAACTGCACGGATTGACTCAGGAAAGCTTGGCTCAGAGGCTTGGTAAAGGGCAGTCCACAGTAGCAAATAAATTAAGATTGTTAAATTTACCGGAAGCGGTTCAGAAAGCTTTGCTGAACCGTCAGATTACTGAAAGGCATGCCAGGGCATTAATCGTCCTTAAGGATACAGAAAAGCAGGAGAAAGTGCTGGCAAGGATTATCGAAGAAGAGTTAAATGTTAAACAGACTGAAGAAGTAATTGCAAAGCTTTCGGAAGAACCTGAGAAAAAGAAACCGAAAGCGATCCGTAAAGCTGTCTCGAAAGACACCAGGCTTGCGATGAATACGATTAGAAAATCAGTTGATATGGTCGCTCAGACAGGTATGAGCATTGATACAAACGAAGAAGAGCATGAAGAGTATTACCAGTTTACGATCCGCATTCCTAAAAAATAATTATTTAACAGATTATCAGAAGCCGTTCCGCCTGCTGAGGCGTGAACGGTTTTTTGACTGGCTTTTCTGTATATATAGTCCCGGGTCCGGGCAGGGAGGTAAGTTGGATTGAGCCAGGCTCAATGCCTTGAGAGCAGGAGTTTCCCTTAATTCTTCCTCCAATAGTCATTTTTAATATTTTTTAGGAAACGATTTAATCCACTCTGTGTTTTTCGTGATAAAATAAAAGAAATGTTTAAAGTCTGAAAAAAATGACTAATTTTTCAGCAGGAGATAAAATATTTCCCTTACCGTAACAGGAAAAATAGCGTTTGCAGTTAGGCAGGTGACAAAATGGGAAAAGTGATAGCTATTGCAAATCAAAAAGGCGGAGTAGGTAAAACGACTACAGCAGTCAATTTAAGTGCTTGTCTTGCTCAAGAGGGCAACAAAGTTCTGATGATCGATGTGGATCCACAGGGGAATTCAACCAGCGGTATTGGAGTAAATAAAGGTGACATTGATGAATGTATTTATAATGTACTCGTAGAAGATCAGAAAGCTGAAAATGTTATTGTGCCGACAGTAATGGAAAATTTATTTATCATTCCTTCCACAATCCAGCTTGCAGGAGCTGAAATTGAACTTGTTCCTACAATTTCGAGAGAAGTTCGTTTGAAACGGGCGATAGAGGATATAAAACGTAATTATGATTATATCGTTATTGATTGTCCTCCTTCACTTGGGCTTCTTACCTTAAACTCTTTAACAGCCGCAGACTCTGTGCTGATTCCTGTACAATGTGAATATTATGCGCTGGAAGGGCTGAGCCAGCTGTTAAATACAGTACGCCTTGTTCAAAAACACCTTAATCATGACCTGGAAATTGAAGGGGTATTATTAACAATGCTTGATGCACGAACCAACCTTGGCATTCAGGTGATTGAAGAGGTGAAAAAATATTTCAGGGAAAAAGTTTTTCAAACAATTATTCCAAGGAATATCCGTCTCGGTGAAGCGCCGAGTCATGGTGAACCGATCATTACATATGATCCTAAATCGAGAGGCGCAGAAGTTTATTTAGATCTAGCGAAGGAAGTGATGACTCATGGCTAGAGGACTAGGAAGAGGAATTGGGGCTTTCTTTCCTGACGCTTCACAAGAGCAGGGAGATCACGTACAAGACATTAAACTCGCAGACCTGCGTCCGAACCCATACCAGCCCAGAAAAGTTTTCGAGAAAGAGACAATTGAAGAACTTAAAACCTCTATCGAACGGCACGGCATCCTTCAGCCGCTTATCGTCAGGAAAAGTATTAAAGGATATGAAATTGTCGCAGGGGAGCGGCGTTACCGGGCTGCTAAAGAAGCTAAGCTAAAAGCCGTACCTGCTGTAGTTAAAGAGCTTTCCGAAGATGATATGATGGAAATCGCTCTGATTGAGAACCTTCAGAGAGAAGACCTGAATCCGCTTGAAGAAGCGAAGGCGTACCAGAAACTGCTGGAACATCTTCAGGTTACACAGGAACAACTTGCAAAAAGGCTGGGGAAAAGCAGACCTTATATAGCAAATTATATCCGTTTACTGCAACTGCCGCAGCTGGCTCAGCAGTATCTGTCAGAAGGAAAACTTTCAATGGGGCACGCCAGGGCGCTTTTAGGATTGAAAGACGAGAACCAGCTCACAGCTCTCATTCAAAAAGTAATTAAAGAAAAAATGAGTGTCCGTCAACTGGAAGAATGGATTCAGCGGTCTAACGATAATGTTTCACGTGAAACTTCAAAAAATAAGCTGACCCCTTTCTTAAAGGAAAGAGAATCAGTATTGAAATCCTATTTTGGAACAAACGTCCAAATTAAAAAAGGAAAAAATAAAGGGAAAATAGAAATTGACTTTTTTACAGACAAAGACTTGGAACGAATTTTGAATTTGCTTCATCAACAAGAGGAAGAATAACTTAAAAAGTCAGGCGGCCCGGGAAATCTGCGCTTGGAGAAAATTAGACAAACCTTTTAAAGTTTGTCATCTCTAAGCAGCAGAGGACCAGGGGCGCTTTTTCTAAGAACGGAGGGAGGAGAAGCAATGATTTATTTTGATCAGGCTGCCTCGAGCTTTCCTAAACCGCCGGAAGTGGGACAAGCAGTATCTGAAGCGATATTACGTTATGGAGCTAACCCTGGAAGGAGCGGCCATAAATTAGCCCGGCAGGCTAACAGTATCATCGAGACAACGAGGCGCAAGCTTAATAAAATGTTTCACAGCCACTCACCTGACAGGGTTGTATTTTCAAATAATGCCACTTCAGCACTTAATCAGGCGATAGAAGGTCTGACATTGAAGAGAGGCGACCATGTGCTGGCTACCGTGTTTGAACACAATTCTGTAAGGAGACCTCTGGAAAGGCTGAAACGGGAAAAAGGAGTAACAGTGGATTACCTGCAGGCAGACGGACAGGCCTCTCCGGGGAAGTGGGCAGACGTTGTTAAGAGGCATTTGACTGACCGTACAAAACTTGTGATTGTGACGCATGGATCTAATGTGACCGGAGAAATTATTCCAGTAAAAGAGATTGGTGACCTGGTCGCAGACCATCCTGCTCTGTATTGTGTGGATGCTTCACAAACAGCAGGAGTGCTTGAAATTGATATGAAAGAAATGGGTATCGACCTTCTTGCCTTTCCTGGCCATAAAGGTCTGTTAGGCCCCCAAGGCACCGGAGTGCTGATGGTTGCAAATAACGTCTCACTTAGACCAGTGCATGTCGGCGGGACAGGCAGTGCGTCTGAATTGCCTGCACAGCCGGATATCTGGCCGGCGGGCTGGGAAAGCGGGACCTTAAACACCCCAGGGATCGCAGGTTTATTAAAAGGATTAGAAGCGGTAGAAAAATATGGTCTGGATTATATCCACAGCCACGAAAAAGAGCTGGCCAGTTATTGTATAAAAGAATTGGAAGCAATTGAAGGTGTAAAGATTGTGGGCCCCGGGGCTGAAGAAGAACGTTTGGGGGTCGTGTCCTTTTATATTAAGGGCGTAGACTCAAACGAAGCGGCGATAATTCTTGATGAACATTATAATATTGCTGTGAGAGCGGGACTCCACTGTGCCCCTCTTACCCATAAAATCTATAAAACGGCAGATTCAGGACTAATAAGAGCCAGTTTCGGCATATATAACACATTTGAAGAAGTAGATACTTTTACCGATGCTATAAAAGAAATTAAAGAAGGTTTATTGGAATAGGAGAGACAGGATGGTTTTATTTGGAACAATCGTCAACGGGCTTGCTATAGTGGCAGGAGCCTGGATTGGCGTAAAATTAAAACACTTTTCGGCAGGGATGAGAGAGACGGTTATGAAAGCGATCGGCCTTGCTGTAGTAGTTCTCGGTTTTACCATGGCTCTTGAAGGCCAGGAGTTCCTGCTGATTATTTTCAGCCTCGCTTTAGGCGGTGTCCTCGGGGAAAGATGGAACCTAGAAGGGAAATTAAATGAAATTGGCAACTGGCTTGAAAGACGAATGAAACGGAAGAGCGGAGGTAAAATGGCTGAGGGATTCGTGGCTGCAACGATTTTATTCGTAGTGGGAGCCATGGCTATTATAGGGGCTTTAGACAGCGGATTTAGGAATGACCATTCTGTTCTGCTGACAAAGTCAGTGCTGGATGGATTTTCCTCAATTGTTTTTGCGGCAGCTATGGGTATTGGAGTGATGTTCTCTGCCTTGCCTGTTGTTCTTTATCAAGGGTCCATTGCTCTGGCAGCCACCTTTATTGTTCAATGGGTACCTGAAACGTGGCTTGATATGATTATCAGTGAAATTACTGCCGTTGGAGGAATCATGATAATAGGAATCGGCTTGAACCTGCTTGGGATTCCTAAAATAAGGATAGCGAATCTGCTGCCCGCTCTTATAGTAGCAGTCGTGCTGGTTCTTATATACAGTCAATGGTTTTCATAGAAGGAAGCCTGGGACAAAACTGAACATTAAAGATTTCAATTTATAGAATGAGCGCAGTTCAAAATGATTATGGCTAGCTTTGGACAGAAGCTTTCCGCGGGCATGACCTCAACCTCATCTAAAATACGATGTGTTTTCTACAGGGGCATGCTATTTCCGCAGAAGCCTCGTCTGCCGCTCGCCATAATTTTTTTGTGTTTTATCTTTTTGAATTAACATTCTCTTTTCCTCAAAGTTTAATAAGAGTGTGATGGTAATACTTTAGCTGCAGAATGATATTTTAATAAATCTTTGTAAATATGTGTCTTAAGGAGAGAGATCCTAATTAAACCGTTCCTTCTTTTTTCGGATAGAGAATCTGATGGCGGTTACTTTGCCAGCACCCGGCCTTCCACAAAGATTCAGCCATCGAATCAGCCATTGACATCACAAGCGACAGGCGGGTATTTTGCAGGACCATCATTTCCATATATCCTCCAACATTCACAATCCCTGTCATATGAATGTCGCCAACTGGAGGAAGTTTCTTTTTAACAGCGGCTCCGGGAATAACAGGCCCCTCACTGATGGTCATAAATCCTACGCTTTCAGTTCTTCCGAGACAGGCATCGAGAGCAATAATGAATGGATCTGTATAATTTTTATGAATATAATCAAGCGTGTTTTCGAGATTTTTAGCATGAACAGTAGAGTCAAGTGTGCCGTAAACAGAAAAAAGGGGGCAACGCTTTTCCAGCAACTTGGAGCCTATCAGCGGACCAAGGGAATCTCCAGTTGATCTGTCACTGCCAATACAGACGACAACTACGGGAACATCAGGTGAAGAAGGCAGGCAGGAGAAAATTATTCTGGACAGTTTTTGTACAGCCAAAGGGTCTTCCATATGGAACCGTTCAGATTTATTATTTTTTTCTCTAAAAAGTTGTCCATAAACCATCATACAACCCTCATTTCAAAAATAGTAGTAACAGTATACGGATCACAATTGGGATCTATACGTCTCAGATAAGAAAAAGAGGGATAAACGTGTGGAAATCAGGTTTAAAATGGATGTTTTTAATTATTGGAACAATGATCGGGGCGGGCTATGCGTCTGGAAGGGAGCTGTGGCAGTTTTTTGGTTATGAAAGCGGTCTTGCTATCCTGCTTTTTTCAATACTTTTCTTTGTCTGCTGCTATGTGGTTATGTCAATCAGCTACCAGCAGAAATCAGAACACTATATTCCGGTGTTAGAGAAACTGATGGGGAAAAAGTTGACAGGCCTCTATGATGGAATGATTATTTTATATTTATTTTCAACGACAGTAATAATGATCGCCGGGGGAGGGGCAACACTGGAAGTTCTTCACGTTCCTTACTGGTACGGTGTTTTTATTATTTCCAGTTTAATCGTGCTGCTGTTTATTTGGGGACTGAATGGGATGACATCGATCAATGCAATGATTATCCCGCTGCTCATATTGTTCCTGGTCGGTACACTGCTTGTTTTTCAATGGACAAACGGATTCAATATGGCTTCTGCCTGGAATAAACAAGGGAACTGGCCATCGGCTTTTACGTTTACCGCTTTAAATATCCTCCCTCTGGTAGCTGTTATTGGGGCAATCGGGAAAAAGATTAACCATAAAGGGGAATTGTGGATTGCGAGTCTCGGCAGTGCTGCTCTGCTCGGAACAGTTTCATTTTTGTATAATCAGTCCCTGATTGCCGTGGCTCAGGAAGTCATGCTTTATGAAATTCCTTTGTTTGCCATTTTAAAAAACTACCCTTATTTTATGGTGCTTGTTATGTCAGGGTTATTGTGGGCTGCTATATATACAACTGCAGCTTCAGGGATCCTTGGTCTCTGCACCCGTTTTCAGCCTGTCTTGAAAATGCCTTTCTGGCTCCTGTCACTGTTTTTTCTGATTTTAATGATTCCATTAACGACATTTGGATTTTCGAAGCTGATCAGTATTTTATATCCGCTATACGGGTTAATGAATTTATATATTCTAGCCTCCATTATGCTGTATCCTATCGTGAACCGGTTTGACCAGACTGCGGCCTGAGTTCATTGGAGGCAGTTTTTAAGGACTGGAGAGATGGAACCTTCATCGTGTATAATAAGGAAAAACGATGAATAAAGGGGAGCAGGCTATGAGTGATAAATCATTTGAGCTGAATGATGTGGTAGAAATGAAGAAGCCCCATCCTTGCGGTGAAAATAAATGGAAAGTTATTCGCATGGGAATGGATATCCGTATTAAATGCCTTGGCTGCGGACACAGCGTCATGATTCCAAGAAAAGAATTTACTAAAAAAATGAAACGCGTGCTTGAGAAATCAAATAGCACAGAAGTTTAAAGACTTGCACATTCAGACGTGTGAGTCTTTGTTTTTTTAAGATTCGGAAAGTTTCACACTTTTTAAGGAGATTAATTATTTTAAACTGAACCACGCTGGGTGTCAGGCAAAGGACTTTTGCGATGAAACCCGTAATTGTTCAGCTTGGGACATATTTTAAAAACTGAATCTTAAAGCCGTAAGTCTAAGGAAGCCGGTAATGGACTGCGGTTGCCATTTTTAAAAGAAGTATCTATAATTAACAGGGATGTGTATTTGGCAGGAATTTTTAATTTTTTTTATCCTTTGGCACTAATCATAGTCATTATTGGTTTAAAAATTACGGGACAACTGAGGTGAACACAGCGAGTCTTTGCCTGGAGTTAACCGGATGAATATAGAATAAGAAAAATGCAGAGCGTCCGTCAGGACTTGGCGGTCAGCCAAATTTTTTCTAAACATAAGGGAGAATGATTTATGGCTTTAACAACTGGAATTGTGGGGCTTCCTAATGTCGGGAAGTCTACATTGTTTAATGCAATTACGCAGGCAGGCGCAGAGTCTGCAAACTACCCGTTCTGTACGATCGACCCTAACGTTGGAATTGTGGAAGTTCCTGATGAACGTTTAAACACTCTGACTGAAATGGTTGTTCCGGACAAAACGGTACCGACAGCTTTTGAATTTACGGATATTGCAGGGATTGTTGAAGGGGCAAGCAAAGGTGAGGGCCTCGGTAATAAGTTTCTTTCCCATATACGTCAAGTAGACGCCATTTCACATGTGGTCCGATGTTTCAATGATGATAACGTGACGCATGTATCAGGCAGCGTTGATCCGATTCGCGACATTCAGGTCATTAACCTGGAGCTTATTCTGGCCGACCTGGAAACAGTTGAAAAGCGTATAGGAAAAGTTGAAAAGATGGCAAAACAGAAAGATAAAGACGCATTATTTGAATTTGAGGTTCTATCTAAGCTTCGTGACGCATTTGAAGATGAAAAGCCAGCCAGAAGTGTTGAATTTACAAAAGAGCAGGAAAAACTGGTTAAAGGACTTCATCTTTTAACGTGGAAGCCTGTCCTGTATGCAGCTAATGTAAGTGAGGAAGAACTGCTGGATGCTGACGCTAATCCTTATGTCCAGCAGGTAAAAGAATTTGCAGCAGAGGAAAACTCTGAAGTGATAGTGGTATGCGCTAAAATTGAATCTGAGATTGCCGAGCTTGAAGGCGACGAGAAAGAAGAGTTTTTACAAGACCTGGGTATTGAGGAATCAGGTCTTGACCAGCTGATTAAGGCAGCATATAATCTGCTTGGCCTTGAAACCTATTTTACTGCAGGAAAGCAGGAAGTACGCGCATGGACAATCCGCCAGGGGACAAAAGCCCCTCAGGCAGCCGGAGTCATTCATACTGATTTTGAACGCGGATTTATCCGTGCCGAAGTCGTTTCCTATGATGATCTTGTAGCGGCTGGTTCTATGGCTGTGGCTAAAGAACAGGGGAAAGTCCGTCTTGAAGGAAAGGACTATGTTGTGAAAGATGGAGATGTCGTTCATTTCCGTTTTAATGTTTAACTGTTTTATTCAGAGCCGGTTCCTTTGGGACCGGCTTTTTTAAAAGCTAAGATAAAGATTTCATCACTGCAGTCGGACGCTAAATTAAATTCTTTTATTCTCTTCTTGTCCCTGGGTGTATCATCTGTTATAATATACACTTGCGAGCAAAAGGAAATGACATTTGCTCCTTGCTCTTTCTGACACGGAAAGGGCCTTAGACCAAAAGGAGGTGACAGAACATGCGCAACTATGAAATTATGTACATCGTACGTCCGAACTTGGAAGAAGCGGCAATTAAAGAAACTGTTGAGCGTTTCAACAAGATTTTAACGGACAATGGCGCAGAAGTGACTGAAACGGAGGAAATGGGCAAGAAACGTCTTGCTTATGAAATCGAGGATTTCACTGAAGGTTTCTATGTACTGCTTAAATTAACAGCAGGCAAAGAAGCGCTTGATGAATTTAACCGTTTAAGCTCTATTAACGACAATATCTTACGTACGTTGACTGTACGTGAAGAGGAATAGAAATAAAATAAGTCAAGATCACATTCCGGGGAGGAGTTCGGATGATTAACCGTGTTGTCTTAGTTGGACGTTTAACAAAAGATCCTGAATTACGGTATACTGCCAACGGTATTGCCGTTGCATCTTTTACTTTAGCTGTAAATCGCCCATTTTCAAACCAGCAGGGAAATCGGGAAGCCGATTTTATTAACTGTGTGGTTTGGAGGAAGCAAGCCGAAAACGTTGCCAACTTTCTTAAAAAAGGAAGCCAGGCAGGTGTAGACGGACGCATTCAAACACGCAGTTTTGATAATAACGAAGGGCGTCGTGTTTTCATGACCGAAGTAGTAGCTGAAAGTGTGCAGTTCCTGGAGCCCCGAGGTTCCGGAGGTTCCGGAGGATCTGGCGGCGGAGGCCAGTATGCTGGTCAAGGTGCAGGCCAAGGCGGCTATGGACAACAGAATGACAACAGCGGTTATCAGAACAACCCGAATCAGGGGCCTGGACAAGGTGGTTTTGGCCAAGGAAATCAAGGAGGCCAGGGCAGTCAGAATGATGATCCGTTTGCCGGTGACGGGAAACCGATTGACATTAATGATGATGACCTGCCGTTCTAAAGGATACCGGAAATGTCCGGTTACAAATAATTTATAAGGAGGGATACGCATGGCACGTCGTGGACGACCAAAGCGTCGTAAAGTTTGTTACTTTACAGTTAACAAAATCAAGCATATCGATTATAAAGACACTGACTTGCTAAGAAAGTTCGTTTCTGAGCGCGGAAAGATTCTTCCTCGCCGGGTAACAGGAACTTCTGCAAAATATCAGCGTCAATTAACACGCGCAATTAAGCGCGCGCGTACAATGGCTCTATTGCCTTTCGTAACTGAATAGTTATGGAGTACACCCCCCGAAGCCTTTACAGGGCAGCGGGGGGTTTTTTATATGTGTGCAAGAGTGCAGGTTCTTTAAGTTTTGGATGTCCCGCTGTTGCATAAACTTTTTATCTTTGCACATTTGTTGTGTAGAATTTTTTTCCAAAAGAATGTTTAGTATTCTGACAGTGGTGGAATATATAAACCATCAGCAAAATTGCTGAAAACACATCAAGATTGCGAGAGGTGTTATCTTAATCATGTCTGATGATATGAAGTATACTGAAAACATGGAGAAAAGTCTCCAGCAGGCTCACGGAGTAGGTCACGAAGTTTATAAGAAAAGTCTTGACCAAAAAGTGAAAATTGAACAAGAACGTGAAAAAGAGTATCGGAAAAGCTTGCAGACAGAGCAGGAATTATCCCGTAAAATTAGCCGGTAAATAAAGAAGCGTTTTAAAAATATTGCACCGGCCTTTAACCTTAATTTACCCCCCATTAATATATTTTGGGCAATCAGTAGATGCTGATTGCTTATTTTTTTGTGGTTTTAACCGTGAACATGATAAAATGGAGAATAGTGCATGAGAAAGTTGTGTTTGAAGGGAGAGACAAATGGACAGACAGAAAGCCTTGCAAGAGGGAGCTGTGTACCTGGGCTTGTACCTCGTACTCATGTTTATTACTCTATGGGTGCCTGTAATTGGGCTCGTTACTTTTCTCTTTTTGCCGGTGCCTTTTATTTTTTTCACTTATAAATATGATCTTAAGGCGGGAGCTGTCTTAGCAACCCTGTCGTTTTTCTTTTTGTTTATAATATTTGGACCGTTAGCTTTGCCGCTTACCATGCTTTTTTCAGTGAGTGGAGTGGTAATAGGAGAATTATTCCGGCTTAAAAAACCCGCTTTTGCGGTTTTAGCGGGAGGCTCATTCAGCTTTATAGGATCAATTGTACTTATTTTTGTAGGAAGCGTCCTTCTCCTTGGCGTGAACCCGGTGGAGGAAATCCAGAATGTGATGATAGATTCTGCTGAGATGACAGAAGACATGATGTTTTTTATGGGGGATGAGGAAGCTTTTTCGACAGAAGCTGTCACAGAAGTGATAGATGAAATGGCTGTTATAGCTCCAGCTTTAATGGTGATGACAGGTGCAGGACTGGCTCTTACAGTTCAGCTGATTGCCTTCTGGATGTTAAAGAGAAAGAAATATGAACCGGTTCGTTTTCCACCATTTAGGGAATGGGGGTTTCCAAAAGCCTTTATTTGGTATTATTTGATTACCTACATTTTTATTCTGATTGGCGTAGATGAAGGAACAGCCATTCACACAGCTGTAGCCAACTTAGCTACCGTTCTTGAGGCAGTGATGGTCATCCAGGGTTTTGCCTTTATGTTTTTCTATTTTCATCGTAAACGCCTGAGCCCTGTCATTCCCGTGCTTCTTGTCGGTGTTTCGTTTCTTTTACCGGTTTTCCTTCATATTATAAGAATCTTAGGTATAATTGACTTAGGATTTGACTTAAGAAAGCGAATGAACGAGCAAAAATAGGAGTTGTGAAGAATGCCTAAATACTTGTTGAAAAAATGGCATGGATATCACGTTATCGCCCTGTTCAGTATCGCAGTGCTGTTCAACGGCATATTAACTTATTACCAGTGGCAACTTGGTGTTTTAGGGTTTGCCTGTTTAGGCGGCGTCTTATTTTTAATGATCCGTGCAAGGATTCAATTTGAGAAAGAGTTGTCTGAATATATATCCACGCTGACTTACCGTGTCAATAAAGCCGGGGAAGAAGCTGTCACTAATCTGCCAATCGGGATTCTTCTTTACAATGAGGAGAGGCATATCCAATGGACGAATCCTTATTTGTCCCAGCTGATGGAACAGGACCTGGTCGGATCTCCTATTTCAGTTTTTTCCAGGGACCTCATTAATGAGGTGAATGATGAAAAAAAACTGTTTCTTGCTGAAATAAATGCACACAATTACCGTATTTTTCACGAGCCTGACGAACGTTTACTTTACTTTATAAACGTCACTGAAGAACAGGAATTCAAAGAACTGTTTGAGAAAGAAAAAACAATCCTGGCTCATATTTATCTTGATAATTACGATGAAGTTACCCAAGGGATGGAAGACCAGGTTCGCAGTAAACTGCTGACGCATGTCACAGATGCTTTAAACAACTGGTCCAGAGAACATGATATTTTTGTAAAAAGAACCTCCTCAGACCGGTTTATTGCTGTTTTCAATGAAGAAACACTGCAGAACCTGGAAGAGAACCGGTTTACAATCCTGGATGAAGTCCGTGAAAATACGGGAAAAGAAAAGGTATCTCTCACCCTCAGCATCGGCATAGGCAGCGGGCAGTCGTCATTAAGGGAATTGGGAAGCTTAGCCCAGTCCAGCCTTGACTTAGCTCTTGGACGGGGAGGCGACCAGGTTGCCATCAAAGAGAAAAACGGCAAGGTACGCTTCTATGGCGGTAAATCAAACGCTATGGAAAAGCGTACACGAGTGAGGGCCCGGGTTATTTCCCATGCGATCCGTGATTTTGTGGTAGAGAGCGATAAAGTATTTGTCATGGGGCACAAAAATCCGGATATGGATTCCATTGGAGCTGCAATTGGCATGCTTAAAATAGCAGAAGCTAACGGGAAAGACGGGTTTGTCATTTTAAACCCTGATGAAGTGAATCAGAGTGTTCATAAACTCCTTGAAGAAATTGAGAAGCATGACAATTTATGGGCCCAGTTTATTACTCCTGAAGAAGCGAGAGAGGAAGCTACCGATGATTCTCTGCTTGTAGTAGTCGATACGCATAAACCGTCTCTTGTTATGGAGCCGAAACTTGTGGATAAAATGGACAGGACCATTGTTATCGACCATCATCGTCGCGGAGAGGACTTTATTGACGATGCGGTTCTTGTTTACATGGAGCCGTATGCTTCTTCAACGGCAGAGCTCGTGACAGAACTTCTTGAATACCAGCCGTCACAGCCTGATTTAGACGTACTGGAATCGACTGCCTTACTTGCAGGAATTATTGTAGATACAAAAAGCTTTGCTATACGAACAGGTGCAAGAACGTTTGACGCGGCTTCTTATCTTAGAAGCCGGGGTGCGGATACGACGCTTGTTCAGAAACTGCTGAAGGAAGATTTAGAGCAGTATGTGAAGCGGTCTAAACTGGTTGAAAATGCCTATATTTATTCCGGCGGCATGGCTATTTCCAAAGGAGACCCGGATGAACCGTATAACCAGGTTCTTATCGCACAGGCTGCTGATACTTTGCTGACGATGAATGATGTGGTCGCCTCATTTGTTATATCCGAATTGTCAGACGGGCGGGTCAGCATAAGCGCCCGTTCACTCGGAGAAGTGAATGTCCAGGTTATTATGGAAATGCTGGAAGGCGGAGGGCACTTAACAAACGCAGCTACTCAGCTGAAAGACAGCACAATAGAAAAAGCTGAAGAGAAATTAAAAGAAAAAATTGATGAGTATTTCAAAGGGGGACAAGGCACATGAAAGTCATCTTTTTGAAGGATGTAAAAGGAAAAGGGAAAAAAGGTGAAGTGAAAAATGTATCAGAAGGGTATGCCAGAAACTATTTAATTAAAAATAATCTGGCTGTCGAAGCCAGCAAAGGTAACATGAAGACACTGGAGAAAAAGCAGGAAAGCGCAGAGAAACAAGCTGAAAAAGAGCTTGAACAAGCCGAAAAGTTCAAAGAGAACCTTGAAAATACAACGATTGAGCTTAAGGCGAAAGCTGGAGACGGCGGCAGGCTGTTTGGAGCAGTGACTAACAAACAGATTGCAGAGCGGTTAAAGAAAATGGACATGAAAATTGATAAACGTAAAATTGAAATGGATGAACCCATTCGATCACTCGGCTATACAAATGTGAAAGTGAAAGTTCATCCAAAGGTGACAGCGACTTTAAAAGTACACGTTGCTGAAGAGTAATCCTATTACGGGAAATGAGGGACACACATCATGACCGACTTATTTGCCGAACGAACGCCACCTCAAAATATTGAAGCTGAGCAGGCGGTGCTGGGAGCCATCTTTTTGGAAGACCAGGCTCTTGTCACCGCCTCTGAACGTTTAATTCCGGAAGATTTTTACCGGACGGCCCATCAGCATATTTTTACTGTCATGCTTGACCTTTCGTCAAAAAATGAACCGGTCGATCTGGTAACAGTGACTGATGAACTTGAAACAAAGAAATGGCTTGAAGAAATTGGAGGCGTCTCATATTTAAGTGACCTGGCAAATGCTGTGCCGACTGCAGCCAACATTGAGTACTACAGTCAGATTGTTGAAGAGAAATCATTATTAAGACGGCTGATCCGGGTGGCAACTAACATTGCTTCAGAAGGCTATACAGCTGAAGAAGATGTGGAAGCTATTTTAAATGATGCCGAAAAATCGATTCTCGAGGTCTCCCAAAAGAAAAATGCTGGTGAATTTGTGGACATAAAAGATGTGCTTATTGAGGCTTTCGATAAAATAGAAATGCTGCAGCACACAGCGGGGGAAGTTACCGGAATTCCTACCGGATTTACGGAACTGGACAGGATCACAGCAGGCTTCCAAAGGAGTGACCTTGTGATTGTAGCGGCACGTCCTTCTGTAGGTAAGACAGCATTTGCACTGAATATTTCTCAAAACGTAGCGACAAAGACGGATGAAAACGTGGCCATCTTCAGTCTGGAAATGGGAGCAGACCAGCTTGTGATGCGTATGCTTTGTGCGGAAGGGAATATTGATGCCCAACGGCTTCGTACCGGAAGGCTGGAAGATGAAGACTGGCAGCGTCTCACTATGGCTATGGGGAGCCTTTCTAAAGCCGGGATCTATATTGACGACACCCCTGGAATTAAAGTGAAGGATGTCCGGTCAAAGTGCAGGAAATTAAAACAGGAGCGGGGACTGGGTATGATCATGATTGACTATTTGCAGCTCATTCAGGGTGATGCCCGAAGCGGTGAAGGCCGGCAGCAGGAAGTATCTGAAATTTCACGGGAGCTGAAAGGCCTCGCGCGTGAACTTGAAGTGCCGGTAATTGCCCTTTCCCAGCTGTCAAGAGGAGTAGAGTCAAGACAGGACAAGCGTCCAATGATGTCTGATATCCGTGAGTCAGGAAGTATTGAGCAGGATGCCGATATAGTTGCTTTCTTGTACCGGGATGACTATTATGACCAGGAATCAGAGAAGAAAGATATTATTGAAATTATTATAGCTAAACAGCGTAACGGTCCGGTCGGCACCGTTGAACTTGCCTTTGTGAAAGAATATAACAAATTCGTTAATCTGGAAAGACGGTTTGACGAAGGGGATATGCCGCCGGGAGCTTAATACGGATGAAAAAAAGAGACGCAGATTGCGTCTCTTTTTTTCAGTTCCAGATGGGGGTCAGACCCATAACGATTGCACGTAAGTAAAATAAATACACCAATGTTAATATATGTAAACAATATTTTGGGTTAATTTTAAAAAAAGGCGGACGAGGCATATAACGACCTTGTTCCCTTTT
>NZ_JAIWPE010000078.1 GCF_021028955.1 Salipaludibacillus sp. CUR1 | reverse complement strand
AAATAGAGAGAGATAAACGGTTGGCGGTCAATTAAGAGGCCTCTTTAGAGGCTAAGTTGGTAAAGTGCCCTTATAGGGCGAAATTAAAACCGCCCGTTTTACGGGCGGATACTTACTTTTCTTTAAAAAAGATATTTTTTGAAAGGCAAATAGAAAAAATTCAAAGCCTTCCACTTGCTTTTGAATGAGGGGAAGATGGTTTAGGGATTTCTGATGATAAGGTTCGACGGCACGCTCATAAATCAGCTAGATACTATTTTTATGGACGGAAACGATGGGGGAAGGGAAGCCATTAAAAACCCTGCCGCAGCAAGGAGCCGCAGCAGGGTGGAGAGTTTATTGTTTTGCCGGCTTTCTATTATAATGAACGGTTCCGGTAAGCACCATGGTGGGTCGGACCGATAAATTCATTCAGCTTAAACGAACCGCGGATAGCTTCAGTAATGAATTCTTTCGCTGTCTGGACAGCTTCTTTTACGCTGCGTCCTTTCGCAAGTTCAGCGGCAATTGCAGCTGAATAAGTACAGCCTGCTCCGTGAACATAAGGAGTATCAATGCGATCTGATTCAAGCAGCTCAAAGTCATTGCCATCGTAAAGTAGATCAACCGCTTTTTCATGGTCAAGCTTACTTCCGCCTTTAATTAAAACATATTGGGCGCCTAATTTATGGATTTGTTGTGCCGCTTCTTTCATTTGGTCAACCGTTTTAATAGGTCCAACGCCGCTCAGCTGCCATGCTTCAAATAAATTAGGTGTGACTACCGTCGCTTTAGGAACAAGCAGATTCTTCATGCTTTCTGTTGTTTCCGGGTGAAGAACCTCGTCTTCTCCTTTACACACCATTACAGGATCAATAACTACATTTGAAAGGTTATATTCTTCGATTTTCTCTGCTGCAAGTTTTACGATTTCAACTGAACCGAGCATGCCGGTTTTCATCGCAGAAACGCCGACTCCGTCGACAATTGTTTTTAATTGCTGGCGCACGGTTTCCGTTTCCTGAGGGAACACACCGTGAGACCAGTTATTTTCAGGATCCATTGTAACTATCGTCGTGAGCGCCGTCATCCCGTATACGCCCAGTTCCTGAAAAGTTTTTAAATCTGCCTGAATACCGGCACCGCCGCTGCTGTCAGAGCCGGCAATCGTTAATACTTTCTGAATTGACATAACCATCCTCCTTACAAATTCCATCCCGGATCAACCGGCATGTTTTACATGTACCCATTATAACGGGAAACCTGTCATATGTAAGGGGGATTTGTGAAATGGGGTCAGACCCAGTAGCCTTGCATGAATGGAATATAATGTAATTTTGAGTTTACAAACACAAAAAAAGCTCCTATTGTAGAGGAGAGACCAATACTTGTTCCCAATCCTCTACAAAGGA
>NZ_JAIWPE010000077.1 GCF_021028955.1 Salipaludibacillus sp. CUR1 | reverse complement strand
TCGATAGAACTGCCTAATAGGACATCCATCGAGTCTTCCACCACTTTGTCCAGGCGGTAAGAGGAGCGCACAGCTTTCTTAATCTGTGTAGCGACAGCCTCAGGGTCAGGGAAACGGTTCTTTCCTTTCTCCTGTAGAAACGCTGCCAGGGATTCTAACGGCAGGTGAGCCAGTTCTTCCAGACTGAACTTTTCCAAAAACAGTTCTGTTAAGGCATGGCCAAATATGGACGACTCCACTTCTTCTGTGAATTTATTACACTTAAAGCTTAGATGCTGGAGAAAGTGCTGTTTCTCACGGGTGAGTGCCTTAATAAGATGATACCTGGCGCGCGTTAGCTGCTGGAGAGCGACATACTGGCTCTCTTTGACGATGGACATCTTGTTTCTGCCAAAACGCAAATAGTCAGCGATGACAAAGGCGTCAATCTCATCGGTCTTGTTCATGTCAGAGTAGCTCTTTTTGAAGTTCGCTATCTGCTTTGGATTAATAACATACACCTGAGTGT
>NZ_JAIWPE010000076.1 GCF_021028955.1 Salipaludibacillus sp. CUR1 | reverse complement strand
GGTTCTCTGTCAATTGTTGTGGTGTAGAATTTTCCAATTCTACTCTCTTTAGAACCCATGCGGGTTAACCCGCATGGGTTCTAACCACTTGCCTCCACAGTATTTTCTTACGTAGTCTCGAGAAGCTTTTTATTCCGTAAGACATACGCTTGATTACTTTTGTCGTGTTGTTTACCCCTTCGATAAAGCCATTATTGTAAGGATACATGAAAGAGTGAAGGATCTCTGTTTTCCAGCGCTTGAAGGTTTTTACGACATTTTTAAAAGCCTCAACCCCTGACTCATCGACTAAAGAAAACCACTTTTCTAATCCCGCCTTTGCATTATCCTTATCACTGGTTTTAAACCATTTATCCAGTTCATTTTTCAATTCGTAGGCTTTGCGCAGCTCCGGATGCTTGCCCAGGATTTCTTCCACTCGTTCTTTTCCCTTTTCATTCAAACGGGAAGGGGACTTCCACAAGACCTCTTTATGCCTTTTCAAGCGAATACGATACTCTTGATACAGTTCCTGTTGGATTTCCCTCCGGACTTTATCAAAAGCCCAGTAGGCCTGGCGCATGAAATGAAACCGGTCGGCGATGATTAACGGATTTCCCAGTTGCCTGCGGAGAGCCTCTTTAAACGCTTTAGAGAGATCAATCACGACAATTCGGACATTTCCTGTATCACACTGTTTAAAATATGTCTCAATGGTTTCAGCACGACGGTCCGGCAGCACATCAATGATTTCTCGTCTTTCCACATCCACTATGATGGTTTGGAACCTCTCATTTCCCGCATCTCCTTTGAACTCATCAATCGCTATCGCCCGGGGAAGTACTTTCCTTACCGGGATATGCCTCTGATCAAGCATCCGGAGTGTTCGGTTGGTACTCAAACCAAGAAGACTACCTGCGTGAGTAAAAGACATTTCTGAACTCAGAGAAAGAACCTCTTGGGATAACATCACTGTGTGACGTTGATAACGCTCCATAAAAGAAAGCTTCTCAAAAAAGGTACGAGAACAAGTTGTACATATATATCGACGCTTCCTTAAATGAAGTTCCACCTTTTTACCGGCTATAGGTGCTCCCTGAATACATTGCCACCGATAACCATGGATCCGTTTTGTCTTCTCTTTACACTTAGGACACGTTTGTTTACGTACTTTTGTGTGAAGTTGAAACCAAAAGCTTTTCTCTTTTTCACCAGTGTCGAATACCTCTACATGGTCGTCTTTAATCCCTAGAAATCTTGTGATAGAATGAAACCGCACCTAAATTCTCTCCCTTGTTGTTTTGTGTGTGGTAACTCAAGGTTAACAAAGAGAGAGAATTAGGTGCATTTTTTGTGCCTGTGTCTCCAAGGGGCTCCGCCCCTTGGAGACACAGGACGCACCACAACATTCAGTATAGAGCC
>NZ_JAIWPE010000074.1 GCF_021028955.1 Salipaludibacillus sp. CUR1 | reverse complement strand
AAGGTCATAATGTGGCAATTGGTATTGCAAATCAATTCGTTGGCGGATGGCTGAGAATGATTGAAGCTTCAATCGATCCCAAAGCTCGCTTTGCCCCACAAGAAGAAGGGCCATTGGGCTCATCGCATCCATGTTGACATTGAGTAAAAATCGAACTTCTTCTAACATTTCACGGTCCAGTAAATGGGCTTCATCTACGATAACCACAGGGTGTTGACCATGAACCCCTCTCATAATTTCGATCTGCTGATGCAACTGCCGCTTGGCGTCTCCACGATAAAACTTTGCTTCACAGCCAAGCTGTTCTAATAGCCCTTTGTAGAAGTGTCGAGGGGTTAATTTGGAATCAGATAGATAAAGCGCTTGATACTCCTGCACATCCAGTTCATCTGTAAAACGGCGAAGAAGTGTTGTTTTTCCGGTTCCTGCATCTCCAGTTACGACCATAAATAGCTGGTGACTGGCCGCAAAATGTAATCTTCCTATCACTTCTTCGAAACGAGGTGCTTCGTATAATGATTCCGAAGGAACCGTCCTGCTGAATGGTGTGTTATTAAAGCCATAAAAGGTTTCAAACATTATC
>NZ_JAIWPE010000073.1 GCF_021028955.1 Salipaludibacillus sp. CUR1 | reverse complement strand
AAAAAAAGAGGGTGAGTCTAACTCCCCTCTATATCTATTTATTAATAGGGACATATTAAATAGCAAAAATGAGACAAAATACGTTGGTAGTTTCAGGTCAGAAATCATTAGCAGTAACAGTTAGCCAAATAAATACCTCCCCCATTTAATCCTTCTTCTCCAAAGCCCCCTTTATCTTAACATAATTTTCCAGTTAACAAGCAATAAAAGAAGCCCCATGTGCGGCTTTCTGGATCTTTAGCTATTTAACCGATTAAGTGTATTGTTTCACAATATTTTAAGTTAATATCAACCAGCCTTATTTGTATTATTTTTCTCTAATCGACCAAGTCTATTTATCACTTCTTTAAATTGAAGATTAACATTATCAAATCGTTCTAAGATGATTTTGAGCAACTGTTCATTATCCATCTAATCACCTTTTGTTTTTAATTTTCAGCATAATTTATAACATAGATACCTTTAACCAATTTGTATTTCTTCCCATTCTTTCCTCAAGATCCCCATCTTTATGGCATCAAAATAGTCGCCGTTCACCACTCTTGCATCTCTAATTCTCGCTTCTTCTTTCATTCCCAGTTTTTCTGCCACCTTCATCATTCTTACGTTCCCAGACCAGGTGGACATTCCTAACCGGTGTAAATTGGAAGAGGTAAAAAGAAAATCAATCCATAGTTTATAAGCTTCAGAGCCATAGCCGCCATTCCAGAAATTTTTATCATAAATAACAATCCCAGTTTCAAGCCAGTTGGTGTTTTTATCTACCCAATAGGAGCCCACATAACCAATTGCTCTCCCCTCACACTTTATAACTAGAGAGGCAGGTATGTCAGGAAAAATTTCTTGCTCCCAGCTTTTGCGGTACTCCTCTTTAGTTACTTTCTCTTCTGGAATATACGGCCCATTCCACTTTTTTGCTTCTTGTTCCTGTTCTTCAAACTTCCAAAAATATAAGTCATCACTATCCTTAGTTGTTACCTCTTTTAAGACAACTTTTTCTCCAATGATTTCAACCATAGTTTAAATGCTGCCCCCTGTGTTTTTATGTGTTATTTTTTAATTCTCTTAAAGGAATGCTTTCCTTTAGCATTACAAACTCCTATGATTCAAAATTCTTTTTCTCATAAGTACGAATAAAATATTCAAACCTCATGGCAATCCAAATTAAAACCATTGCACTGATGCCGTTCCAAAAACCTCCAAAGAATAAACCAACCCCGCCACCAATAATGATATACGTCATTAATTGTTTAGGTATCATACTATCCCCTCAGCTTTACAAATTTCTATTACTAAATCTCCATTAGCTAACATTATCTTCCAGTTTATCAAACAAAGAAAACCGTAAATACTGCTTCCTGGACCTTACCCTAATGCTTCGCGTTGTGTAACCTTCATGTATGACTTTAAATATTACTGGAGCTGCTGCTCTATGCTCAGAATTTGATCCATTCAATGAAGGTAGGCGCAGTGAACCAGTTGGACATTTAATTAGATGGTGCCTGAAGTGTAAGCTATACTATACGTTGCTGCTTGGATTGAGCTTAATTGTTGGGACTAAACATTGCCATTATTACTTTCAAAAATCTTTAATTAGTTTTTTTCGATACATAGACATACCGTAAAGATAAAAAAGCTATTACAAATGTAGAATATGCTAAATTATATAACCAAGTTATTTCTTGACCTCTTAAATAGTCTATAAAAGCAAATAAAAGATTTGCTAATACAAAAGTAACCAAAACAATTGTTAGCCGTGACTTTATTAAACTCATAAAAACTCCTTATAAATTTTATTTCTACCGTAAGCAAGTTTTAAATTGTCTAATATAAAAATGTCCCTATAGCCAGCATAAATTAAAGCATACTTAGTCTTATCCTGTATTAAAGCCACCCGGATTGATAAAGCATGAGCTCAAATTCATTTAAAATTGAAAGGCATAAGCCCCTTTTTCGCTTTGTATGAGACTGTCTCCAAATACAACACTTTTGTAATCAATTTCAAGAAAGTAAATGGCTTTACTCAGAACGTCATAAAAGAAAGGGACGAACTCCAAATCTTTAAACACAAAAACTTCTATTTGCTCATCGTTATTTCGATTTGCTTCAAATATTCGATGATTTCCGTTGATACAATAAGGCCTATTACCAGTTATATAGCGGCTTTGAATGACCATTACAGGATTTTTATGGTTTTGTTTTATTCGATTGGGGTCTTTATTTATGTTACCTTGGTCAACAGCATCAAAAATGTCGGCTGGAAGAAACTTTACTGGTTTCATGCCCTTTTCTTTTATTATTGAAGCTGCACCGTCAATATCTAAAGCAAATTCAAATACTCCCATTGGAAACTCCGCATATAAAGAAAATGTCTCCTGTCCAATTGGATGAATCACCGGATAGGTTTTTCTGATAAGAGATTGATATAATATTTCAGTCCATTTCGATGCAACAGCAGCTCCGTGAGTAGATTTACTCTCCATTTCTTGAATACGTAAAATAAAGTGGCTAAAGGGATTAAAATACTGTGATTCTGTTTCGTGAATTTCAATTTTACTTTCCAACTACACCACCACCATCGAATTTCTAATTTTAATTTTTTGTACTTCTTCCTAATCAGCTTAACATCAATTTCCAGTCAGCAGGGCAATAAAAAAAGCCGCTTACACGGCTTTTTTTAATCTACAATTGCTTTTAAACTTAAGCCTAATCCCACTTAGATCGAATTAATCCTAAATGGATCACATCTTCATAATGATCCCATTTTAAAATTTCATGTTTTGCTATACCTTCAACTTTTAACCCGCACTTTTCCATTACACGCTTAGAAGCTGTGTTTTTCGCCATACACCTGCCAAATACTCTTTCCAAACCAAGCGTATTAAAACCAAATTCAAGAAGTTTAGAACACGCTTCTGTACTATATCCCTTATTCCAATGGTCAGGATTAGTAAAGTAACCTAACTCCCCGTGATTATGCTGCTTCGAAACACTGACAAAACCACAATTACCTACATATTCACTTGGACGATCTTTTAAATACAATCCAAATTCGTATGCATTTCCTTTTTCCATATTTTCTCTTACAAAGTTTATCCACCAGTCAACGGTTTCCCGTGGATATGGATGCGGCATTGAAATCGTGGTTTCTGCGATTTCTTTTAACTTTACTACCTTAAATACAGATTCAGCATCCTGTATTTCATAAGGTCTCATGATCAGTCTTTCTGTTTCAAAAGCTAAATTCTTAACATCCCCATCTAGATCATCAATCCCTTCTATAAAAAAAAATTTACATTTTCTTAATTCGTTAAGTAATAACTTTTTCCTGCTTGTATTAATCTGCTAGTTAGTTTAATCATATTTATTACAGGAATTCTCACCGTTGTGTAAATTGAAAACTTTTATATTTTTAGCTTTAAACCTTCATGCGTTGCTTTAAAACCTAACCGTACATAAAACCTTAATGCATCTGGTCTTTTTTTATCAGTTGTTAATTGTACTAAATGACAGCCACGTTCTTCTGCACGTTGAATAGCCCACTTTATAAGTTCAGTGCCCACACCCTTTCCTCTTACCGAAGCTGATGTTCTTACTCCTTCGATAGTAGCTCTCCATCCACCTTGATGTGTTAAATAAGGGATAAAAGTAATTTGCTGCACCCCAACCACTTCATTTCCGACACAAGCTACAATTAACTCGTTATTAGAGTCAGATGTAATAGCCCTAAATGCTTTTATGTAACTATGTGGAAGGGGATTCTTATATCGCTCACGCTTACTTCCTAAAGTGTCATCAGCAAGCATTGCAACAATACTATCTAAATCATTTTCGTCAGCCATTCTAAACTTGATTTCTGTCTCCAATCACTTACCTCCTCATAATTAAGCATTTTATCACTTACAATGTTTACTGACTTTATATCATATGTTAATTATATCGTTTTAATATAATCAAAACTTTTTCTTATGAATGTAAAGGAGTGCTTATTTAACTCTTCATCACAATACTTCAATGGTAAATATGACACCTTCTGTTCTATCGTTTCTTGTTAATTTAACATCTTTTTACAAACTATTTCCAAGTCTCGTCTAATTTATCGGAATAGAATTCAATTGCTTTTTTATAACTGGCAATCTCCAGGTCTTGTGTCGTTTCTATTAAGCATTTGAGTAATAGCTCCATAGCTTTGCTATGTTCATTCAAATTATATAAGGTCATCGAATAAAACGTTTGCATTGCTCTGTTATCGGGGAATAGTTTAATCCCTTTTAGAAACGTACTTTTAGATTTTTTATATTCACCTAATGTTCTATAGGTACTCCCTAATCCCAATAAGACTCCTTCCAAATCCTTTGAAGGCAATCCAAACTTAATAGCATTTTCATAAAATGGTACTGCGTTGGCTTCTTCTCCTAATATGTCAAAACTCCATGCACATTGATAGTTAATTGTAGGATCATCAGGGAACTCCTCTACCAATCTCATAAGCAATTCGTTTGATTCTTTGTGATTTCCTCTTTTCCTTAAATAAATAGCTTTATCTAATTCCTTGTTCATAAATTTCCCCTCCAATACTCCTCTGCTAAACTCCCTGTTAGCACCCTAACAGACCTGCCAGATTTTGAATTTATAACTTCCGTTTGTTGAATTATTTTGATTTAAAGTAAATAATTTCAGGATTTCCCCTTATTCTCCTCATTAGCCCATAACAGTTACATAGCTTCTTGAAGTATTGCCTCCCATTATTTAAGAAGAAATATTGGCTTCATGTATGAAATTCGCAGAAGCCCACTTACCCTCCCTCTTAAAAAATTCATATACAGCTTCTCGATTTGCCGGCGGTTCATCTATCCAATTTATCAGGGTTTGAATAATAGGTTTTTTATCCGGGAAGTGATGGAGAAAGACCTCAGATTGCTCGTGAAGCCTTGTCGACCAAATTTGAGAACGCACCATTACCATTGAATAGTATGTTCGAATGAGTTTGCGAGAGAAGTTTTGTGAAATTGTTTTAAATTTTTTATTAGTAGCTGTTTCCAACCTATTTAGCGTCCGAGTAAGAGCTTCGCCAATATCACCATTGAAGCGAATGGCTACCTCTGATGTCAATTTGTACGGGCCAAACCGGTCTCCTAAATCCTCTCCGCAGACACAAACACAGAGTTCCTTAAGAAAAGCATTTTCGTAATAGTTGGAGGGCTCAACCGTATAATGGTAATAAGCAACAGCTATACCAACATCACGAACCAGAGAACGATACTTTTGAGACAGTTCTCCAGCAAGTTGCTGTAATTCAGCTAAATTACCGGAACTCAGTTTGCCATCAAACATAGCGATAAGGTCTAAATCTGATTTAATAGGAACCGCTTCACCTCTGGCTACGCTGCCGTATACATAAACGCTGTGCAAATGTGGATGAAACAAATCTTTAAGACTCTCGACAGATTCTCGAATGCAAGGCTTATAGATATTATCAATTTTATCTATACTAACATCGCTCACAATAAAACCGTCAGAATCAAGACCATATCCAGCTTTTNATCAATTTTATCTATACTAACATCGCTCACAATAAAACCGTCAGAATCAAGACCATATCCAGCTTTTAGAACCATCTAATCTCCTCCCTCTTCTCTTACTACTCCTGCATTTCCAGGTTCTTTACTTCCCGCTATTTCAATAAGAAAATGTATTTTACTTTTTTAATAATGAATAAACATATGTATCGTGAGCTTTTCCATTTTGATACATGTAATCCCTTAATATCCCTTCTCTTTGAAAACCTATTTTAGTTAGTAATTTATTAGATGCGTCATTTTCAATAAATACTACTGCCCCTATTCGGGTTAGTCCCATAACATCAAACCCATATGCAAGAGCTTTAGAAACTGCTTCTGAAGTATAGCCTTTCCTCCAATAGTCTGGATGGATTTCATAACCTATTTCAGGCCAATAGTTCCTATTAATCCTTTGGCCCCTTTTCTTTCAATACCCCAGCGCAGACCTCTTTTATCTTTGTAGCTTTTAGAAAAGAAATCTACAAACTGCTTTGCCTGGGCAATATTATTCAACGTTTCCTGTCCATAAAAGCGTGTGACATTATCATTAGAAAAACAAGCAAATATATCCTCTGCATCATCTTCAGTAATTTCTCTTAAATACAGTCTCTCAGTCTCTAAAGCTGGAAACATTTTGCCTCTCCCTCTTTTCGTTGGATAAAAGTCACCTTTGTAAAGAGTTTGTTTCACCATATTACCTTTTAGCACAATAACAGTTTTCAGCTTGTTCCACCTGCTTCTTTAAAACCTCTTAGCAGACTTTATTTACTGTTTATGACCCACTCAGACTCCTTTACTCTATCTGAGTGGATTTTATTTACCGTTTATGATTCACTTGACTCCTTATCCCAGGCCTAGTCGCTCTTTTCCTGTCCCGCCCTCCCTAAGAGTAACAGCCGATCCATTCCAGTCCCGCTACCTAAATAACCTTTTTATATATGAGTTCAAAGTCGTGATCCCAGTTTAAACCGTCATCTGATTTTTCCCAGTAACTGTATATGGTGTCTCTTGATTCATTAATTTTCCCAATAAATCGTTGACTAAATTCTAATGGTGAAACATCTGATGTATTCCTCCACAATATCCAAACATCGTCTTCTAAACTCATGTTATAGATACGAGTTACACCTCTTGAATCAAAATAGTGTTGTAAATATTCGCCCGTATAAAAATCGTAGTCATAAATAATCGTACTACTTGGGAATTCGGACTGATTCATGAGAGTTCGCTGGATGATAAACTTTTCTTTTTCCATCCAATCAAACAACGTTTGTCCATAAAAGGAATTTGTTTGGAATTGCGGTGGAATTACTTCTACTTCCCATTTTCCTATTAGAAATTCCAATCGTCTTAACGCTTCTTCACGAACTAATTTATTCAATAATAACCTCCCCTTTTTCTTCTTCAACTTTTCTGCCCCTATAATTGCAGAACTAATTAGGTGCTACAAGTTCTACTTTAATTCTGTCTGGGTCTTCAAAATAAACCGCATAATGATTATTTCCGCCAGCAAAAGGGTGTTTATCTGAGTAGAGAATTTTCACTTTTCTTTCTTTCAATCTTTTCGTCATTTCGTCTACGTGTTGACGTGATGATGAGTGAAATGCAAGATGATTAAGCCCTACCCGGCATCTATGATATGGAGGGTTAAGAAACTTATCTTCTGCTTGAACAAAAACGATGTATGTATCACCTAATTTCCAACTATGGCCACTTTCCCATTCCTGAAAAGAGGTATAACCTAATTCTTCAAGAAGCCAGCCCCAAAACTCAATGGTTTGCTTTAAATCTGAAACATATATCTCGATATGATGCAGTAATCCTTTTTGCATAAAAACCCCCTTGATAGTTACTCACTTCTTCTTAAACTATCCTGCTTCGTTCGTTTCCTTAATCTTTGCCTCTTGACTAAACTCCCTCTATTTTAACACCATTTTCCAGTCAGCTGGCATTCCTAATAACATAAATGTTAGAATAATTAGACTGTTAAAGCCGAATTTAGTTTAATAGACTGCCATACAGGGCACAAGTTTTATAAGAATTAGAAGGAGGTTTTAAGGTGGAATGGTATTACTGGGTGCTCATCATCGCGTTCGTTTTAACCGTTATTTTCCGTGTAAGAAATTATAAAAAGATCTTTGGGAGAAAGGAGTAATCTATGAGCAGGGACGTTCTTATGTATATTTTTGTGTATCCGCTCTTCGCTCTCCTTCTGGCCCTTGGTCTCCCCTTTCTGTTCGGCGGCAATTTCTATATTTCCACGCTGACGGGCCCTGTGGCTTTGCTTATTTTCGGTATTTACAAGGTGAAGAATAATAAAGCATAAGCTGGAGGCATTGTCCTGCTAATCACCTTATTTAATTCAATACGGGTATTCATATAAACAAAATCTGCTTCAGGGAGGGTACCAGCTATGAAAATTCCATTCTTTATCACCGGAGCTTTAGTGCTGTTAGCTGGATGCTTTACTGATTATGAAGAAGAACATATGGCAGAGCATACAGGGGTTCATTACGGAGTTGAATATACAGCCGATGAGCAGCTGGATGCCAGACTGGTAATTGATAACCAATCAGAATACGATGTTTTCGTTGGAACAGGAACACGTGATGATTTAGGTGGCATCTCGCTTTATCAGGATGGTGAACTGCTGGTTACTGAGCCTGACGGAGCTGTTAATGATAATATGGAAACAATCCGGGTAAATGCGGGAGAACGTGAGACAGGAGCCTCTATTAGTTATGATATAGAACCAGGAGTCACTTATATCATTACAGGACAGCCATTATTAACCTTAAGCATTATAGACGGAGACGTCAATAATCCAGAACAAGTTATTGCTCCTGGAGACGGAGCAGAAAACGAAGCAGAAGTTACTTTAAATGATTAAACAGGTCGCAGACAATGAGCCGGCGGTTAAAAAAGGGCTGATCTGTGCAGTAATATGTGCTGTTACCGCCGCTCTCTTAAAGTCCAGTAATGAGGACATGTTCCAAAACAGAGCTCCCACCAAAATAATTCCTGTTTTTGCTTATTTGCTTATCAAACTGACCGACCCGTTTGCACAAAAAGAAACATCGTCTCTCAATGCTTGTCTTGATTTTTAATCTCTTCTAAAACACTAATTATTCTGTCATTTTGTTCTATTAGTTTATTATTTTGGTCTCTTATTTTAGAAAAATCTGATAAGAATATAATTAAAATGATGATCACAAAAAGTAACAAGCATAATCCCTCCTCAAATTCCCAAATATTACTAACCACCACATGTTTTATATAATTAATTCCCACTGTAGTTCAACATCTATTTCCAGTGAGCAATCAATAAACGCTTTATGCTGCTTTCTTGACCTTTAACTATTACTACCCAATGGTTGAGTCATACATTTCACTCATGTCATGGTATTACTTTTTTTGATTATTATGAAGAAAACTCAGGGATACTAATAAAAGGGGATCCAACATAAGATCAGTTGTATCTATCTCTAATGTTATCTGAGTATTGAGGGGGTTAATTTTTCGTCTGGCTGTCCCCACTTCTTGTTCTTCTCTATCGTCTTGTATCTTTGAAAAAGTCACTACATTGAGTGACGTAATTTTAGAGCTAGCTTTATATTCATCATTATCAATAAACAAGTAAAGCGCTCTACCTAGCTTGGCCTCTTTAATTGAACCGATCATATTATCATCCTGCAGCAAACTAAATTTCACCGGAGCCACAAAAGCCTTAAACTGACTTTTTAATTGAAATATATAAGCCGCTTTTTTCTCCGGGGTGACCATGACATCTGATACAAATTTAGCGGATACGTGTCGGCCGACAGATTCTAGCAGCTTATTAGAATTAAACCGGGCCATCGTTCCAACCGTCTCACTATTTTCATACAATATAGGAATGTTTCTCGTAGATGCTCTGTACTTTGGCAGCTAGTAAGAAAATTTCATTGGTTTACACTCCCAATAAATAAAATAAAAAACAAATATTCCTCTCTTGTTGAGTTAAAGATAAAATTATTAATTTAGTGATCACCTTATAATATTAGTATCACTTTCCATTTAGCAATAAAAAAGCCATATATACATGCTCCTGGACCTTAAATTATAGCTTTCTGTTAGTAAATCTACTTTGTTCCCACAGTGTTGTTTCATCATTAGAAACATCTATATAAAAAGGATGAAGTAGTAATACTAATGCTCCCATAATAAATATTGAAATGAAAGTAAGTAATGGAGAAACGTTAAATATAGGGAGGAGCATTGGCAGTAAGATAATAATACATGATAGAAATATTCTTTTTCTTGATCTAGCAGTAAGCTGTTGTTTTTTTCTACAGTACGAACATTTCATCCCTGTATCTAACACTGATTGACTTTTTTGCGTTTGCTTCCAACTCCATTCTTTATTACAATTTTGACAAATTGGCATTTCCTCATCACTTCCCTCTACAAAACTTAAAGTGACATCAACAGCAGTTTGCTAACCAAATAATTGCATTAAAAACCACTTCTAATAACACTTACCAAATTCTTTCTGCCACCTCAAAAATGTTGGGAGACTTCCCCTCACTGTAACATCATTTTCCAATAAAGAACTGGTTAAAAAAACCATAAGCAGCCTCCTGAATCTTCAGCTTCCCGTTTCTTCATATATATCTGCTAACTAAGTGGTTAGTTACCATTATGGCTGCTAATTTGAAACCCGCCCTGAAAAGTTATAATATCAACTTTTACACCGTTTTTTTCAAATGTTATCAGGCTTCCCATTTGATCAACTTCTTTCCACCCTCTAAGTTTTAATTGCTGAAGATAGATTCTGTTTATACCTGGAAAACTATAAGAAATACTTTCATCCGAATGAATTTCTTCTGCTTTAGCATTTACAGGAATCGGGAAGCCATTAATTCCTGAGGCCTTCAGTGTACCGAAACCGAGCACTGAAATTAAAACGATCATCCCAACCAGTAAGAATACTACTGTTTTCTTTTTCATCTCCGTCCCCCTAAAAATCTTTGGTATTTTCAGCTCTATGAAGAATTTAAGCTAAAATGTTAAAAATAAAAATGTCTCATAAGAAATTAAAACCGCGGAGATGTAAATAAAAAAAATGTCGCTCCTAAGACGATGGCAACTCCTGTACGAGTTGTTACCTTGTGGTTGGATAAGGCTATATCAACTATACAGATATCTCCCACTCCAGCCCCAAAAAACAGCATGTTCGCTAACTCTGATGGATGAAGTAAGAATCCGATTCCAAGAAAAATAATAAATAAAGTGATTTGATAAGTAAGTTTTGATTTTCTAGATTTGAAAATCTTCAAAACTACTCCTCCTTCAAATAGATTATTTAATCTTTTTTCCAAACATTTAATGATAAAGTCAGCACAAATAAAGAGTAAAGCATTTCCAATAACTATAGCGTTTAAAAAGCCACCTTACTCTTTCTTACTTATACTTACTTAATATTTCTTTTGGAATATGACAATAATCATTTGGACATTTGGCTAGTCTGTCTTGATGTTCTTCTGCACTTCTCACATAGTTTGTAAGAGGCAATACTTCTACAACTATAAGGACATAATCATTTCTCTCCCTAAGAAACGCCTTAGCCACTTTTAAATGTTCAGGGTTTTCGCTATATACTCCTGTTCTGTATTTCTCACCAACATCCTGTCCTTGTTTATTTAAACTGTATGGATCAATGATTTCAAACAAATATCCCATTAACTCTCTGACCGTTACGACCGTCGGATCAAATCCTGTTTTTACACATTCGGCGTAGCCATCATAATCACCCTCAAGTGTATGACTGGTTCCATTAGCTCTTCCCGCTTCTGTAAACACAACTCCTGGTAAAGTTTTTATAAAAGCCTGTACTCCCCATAAACATCCACCTGCTAAATATATTACTTCCATATTGCCTCTCCTCTTTGATTAGTACAATTCAATATTAAGTATATAAAAAAGCAATAAAAAGAATTTTTTTATTCTTAAACAATGCTCCCCGGTAGATTAATAAATTTTTTAACACCTGGTTTTAAATCCTATATTTTTAAAAAAATTCAGTTTAAAACACCTGATTTTTAACTTATTTTATTTCTCATTAGTAAAATCAATAATCCTCAAACAGTTATCTGCATTGTCTTTATAAATAGCGTAACGTCCTGGTGGTATGCCCACAGGTTCTTTAATAAACTCCAATTTTTCCTTATTTTCCTTATAGAACATATCCACAGAGTCGACTAAGAAAACTCCTCCCGCAGATAGTTCCAATTCTTCATCTTCAATCAATAATCGAACATCTGAATTAGGTAAAGTTAAGGCAACTGTGTGATCACCTTCTCTCCACGCTTCCTCAAATCTAAGTGTTTCTCCATAAAAAGTAAGTGATTCTTTAAGGTTTTTAACTGGATGGTACAAAAACACTAATTTCATATTCACTTCCTCCATCCCATTTAATAGAGTCTTCTTCTATAACCGGCTCGTCAGTTTAAATAGAGAAGCTTTTTCTTGTTGAAGGTTTCTCCCCCATTAGTTTAACACCATTTTCCAATACCAATTATTAAAAAAGCCGCATATGCAGCTTCCTGGTACTTTAATGATTGCTTTCATTTGATTAGTTTAAGAATATATAATAAACAACACCGGCTATTGCAAATAAAGGAATTATTAAAAGTAAACTTCTTTTAATAATTTTAAAGTGGTAACGTGCATTTCTACCTTTATCCTCATAAGTTGCTATCTCCATAGCTAACCAAATTATCGAAAAAACCCCAAATCCAATTCCTAGAGCCCATCCCATTTATTTCACCTCCCAATTAACTTAAATCTAATGAATATATTAAAGGTCACTTTATTCCAGATAAGTAATTCATTTTTCCTAATAGGGAATAAGCGAAGATTACCGTCTATACTTTTAATAATAAAATAACTTCACTTTCCTCTAACAACTCGCCTGTGTTTACGTATCCAAGTGATTCATAGAATCGAAGTGCCGAATAATTATCTGGCTCTGTTGAAAGGCCAATATAAAGACAGTCATCATTCTCTTTGAACATATCTATGACTTGAAGCATTGCCTCTTTTCCGTATCCCTTTCTTTGATAAGAGATATCGATCATAAACCTGGGAATCCAATACTTCCTGCTTTCAATCTCGTTTGGATCATATTCCGTCATCACAAAACCTATAACTTCCTCATCCAAATGTATTGCGCACGGTGTAAAATTGGGGTTTACCTTAGACTCTGCAATCGAATAAACATTAGGAGCAATTCGATCAACTTGGTCCTCCGCCAACTTTAGTTCCAGGCATTTATACATATTTTTCACCGTTAATTCCTGAATTGATATTTGAGCCATAGATATTCTCCTTTAGATAACATTTACTACTATATTAGTCGAGCTAATCTAACCCGTTGCATTATGTACTCTTTGATTTATTTTTTTCAGCCACCACATAAACGAAATCGCCTAAATCACTGCTATACTTTTGTATGACGTCTTCTATTTTGTTAGTTTGAATATCCTTCTTTAACCTGCTGCAGCCTTCTTTAACTTCTTCCTTTGAAGCCAAGTTTGCAAAAGTTGAAATACCTGAGCGAACATTTTCATCCAAGTACATACGCGGTTCATATTTACCGCTATAAAGGAAAAAATCTTGTAAGTTTGGTTGAACAAAAACTGTGATTTTATAAATGCTTGATACTTATTCTCCCCCTTTAGCTTAACATCATTTTCCAGTTATTAGGTAATAAAAGAGCCGCATAGGCAGCTTCATGGATCTTCAACTTTTGTTTCCTTTTATTCAATAAGTTGAGATTATAATTATTTACTTTTAATTGTATCTTTCCAGTAGTGCCAGGCTTTTAGGTATTCCTCAAAATCGTTGGGATGATGTTTAATACAAGTCCCTAATCTGAGATATAACCCAATAATTACTTCATTATATAAAAATAAATTATTTTCATAAGGTTTAACTCTTAAGTGGCTTACCGCTGAATCGATGGTTTCTTTTGTTAAATCATCTGGGGATGAGCAAAAAGCATAGATTAAATCATAAAGTGGATCTCCGATAACAGGGGCTGGGTCTATCACACCATTCAAGTGCCCATCTTTAAAAATGAAATTATGCACTCCACAATCCCCGTGTAAAAGGAATGGCTTTCTCCTCTCATTGCTGCATTTTTGGACAAGGTCAAATACAAAGTCATGGTCATTACTAACTAATCGTGAATTTATAATTTCATAGGCTTCACCAATTTCATCTAACAGGAAACTCTGCCAAGAATCTGCTGGGTCATCTGCCCACCCCCAGCCAATATCATTTGGAACTGGTTTATAGTTATTTAGAAGCTGCTGGACCAGTAACTTGAGCATTTCCTTTTTATTTTTTCTCACATAATTTGCAGTCCCATTTATAAATGTATAAACGATGTACTTGTATGAACTTTCAACGAAAAGAAGTTCAGGTAACAAATTAGATTCCTTGTAAAGATTAAGAAAATTAACCTCTGATTTAATAACTTGCGGTTGATTTGACTTCACTGCATATTTAATGTCACCAATAGTCAGGAGATACACCTTGCTTGCAGTACCACCAGATAAGTGTTTATATTCTGTTGGTTTTGAAGGAATTATATTATTATGAAGTAATTGGTTTATTATCTTTTGAATATCCATACTTCCTCCCCACTCCGCCGTTTATTAATTAACCTCTTAATTTATCAATAATTAAAGGTATTTCCTCTAAATCGTCCACTTTGAAATCTGCTTTAACGTTATCCCATTGAGAGTCCCTTTTCCATACACCAATCATGCCTGCATTCTGAGAAGCTTCTACATCATTTACCGGATGGTCGCCTGCATATATGCTTTCTGATGGTAAAACATTAAGATTTTTTAAGGCTTTTTGGAATATTGGCGGTTCAGGTTTTTTCATTCCTTCCCACTCAGATATAAGTATTGTTTCAAAATATCTTTCAATACCTAAAGACTTAATATTATCCAATTGAAACTGCCCCTTACCATTTGTTATCATTCCAAGCTTAAGGTTATAACCTTTTAATTTTTCTAATGTACTAATGAGATTAGGGAATGGAACACAGCTACTATGAAATTGGCTGATATAATCTTGGAGTAACTCTTCCCAAGTCACACCAGTCATATCAAATTCATCAACTAACTGTTGATAGACTTTATCCTTCCAAACATACCCCCTATTATCAAGTTCTATGAATCTTTTTGAGTATTTTTCAATTGGTACGTGATTTAACCATTTATTTAATCTCTCGTACTGATTTTCGATAAAAATCTTTACTGACGCATCCCGATTTAACAAAGTTCCATCTAAGTCAAATACCACTGCTTTAATAATAGTGATCCACTCCCAGAAAAAAGATTGTTATTTTGGTGGTCTGTAAGACAACTACCTGATTTCTCTAATCTCTCCTTTAGCATAACATCATGTTTCATTTAGCAGGCATATAAAAAGCCGCATATGCAGCTTCCTGGATCTTCAACTATAGCTTCCGTCAGTTGAATAGTTTAAATTTTCCGCTCACAAAAAGAGAAAAAATAAATAATAGCCCAAATGTTTAAAATGTAACAGTTTTGACACGGGGAACAAAATAAGTCTCGTTTAAATAAAAGGGTATAAATGTTAAATTAGAGGATGTAAGGAGGGATTTCATGCTGGGAACCATGGCAAAGGGATATAAGATCAGCGCAATTGCTGTGTGCGCTGTTATTTCAATACTTTATCTTTTTCATATTACAACAGATTTTAACGCGTCCCCATATATGACACCTTTAGGTTCGTTATTTATGATCGTGTGGGGGATACAACTGTTTCAAGAAACGGGGATAAAATCCCTGGCATCACTCGTAATCATACTAGGGACCATTATACTTATTAATTTTCTAACTGGTGTCATTTATGCTTAAAGGAAGAGGTGACTAATCGCTAAGTAATACAAGACGTGTTAATAAGATTTGGCACTCTTTTTAATTTATAAACCAGATAAGTAAAAATGCAACTATAAAAATTAATAATCCTATCAATCCATATTTATATTGTTTTTTTCTGGCGTATACCCATCTTTATTGGCATATTTATAAGAGGGAAGCACTAAGAGGACAATCCAGAAAGAAATAGCTATAATCAACAAAAGAATTCCTGTTAGAAAGTCCATATTACCACGTACTCCTTTTTTAACTGTATTGGAACATATTCTTATTCGATTCAATACAGTTATATTTAGAGTCAAACATTAAGCTTTGTTTCACCATGTAATATGAAAGTTAACTACAAAGTGTATTGGGCAATTTTATTTGTTTTATCCTCGACTAGTACCCACCTCTTTTTTTAAGTAACCCCCCTGTTAGCGACCCAAGCGTGGAACACAAGGGCACCCATTGCTTATTGCTCCCGTTGCTTCAAAAGTCTTTTTCATTCTTTAGTGCATTTGCTTTCTATAGCTTCAATTCTTTTTTCTAGCTTTTTTATTTTTGATTGGTAATCATAGAAGAAATATCCAACTAATACGAGTAATGCCGAACAGATTATTTCCATTCACTTTTCACCTTCCTCCCACTCTATATTCGCCTAAAAAGGTTAAGTATAATTGCGTTTACTTGTCCTGCTGCCATCTGATTAAAAGTTGGTGTAAAAGGGTAGAATACCTCTAATTACAGTATGGAGGTGATGGAGATGTCCAACAAGCTGAAACAGGAAGAAATGGAAACGTTAAGGGAGTTAATTAAGGATATAGACACGGCCATGCTTACAACTGCAACTGAAGAAGGGCTTGTTTCCCGGCCGATGAAAACGCAGGACGTAGAGTTTAATGGAGACTTATGGTTTTTTACCAAAAAAGATACTGATAAATATGAAGAGATTTTACATGATCAGGATGTTAATGTGGCTTACGCAGGTGACTCCTATGTTTCTGTGCGTGGAAGAGCAGAAATTGTTGAAGACATAGAAAAGAAAAAGGAATTCTGGAATAAAGGACATGAGAAAATCATGCAAACTTCTTATGACGATCCTGAGGTGGTCCTCATAAAAGTGAATGCGGAAGCAGCAGAATATTGGGACAGCGGTAATTTCACGAAGAAAATCGCCTTTTTTTATAAACGAATGACAGGGCAAGATTCTGAATCAGCCGATATTAATGAAACAATTGAATTGGATAAATAAAAGCAAAATGGGTTGTCTCGATACGGGACAACCCATTTAGTGTAAGAACAGTCACAGCTTATTTTAGCGATTGCTCCCGCTACTTGAATAACGTTTACACAATAAATTTAGTAAACCATGCTATATATTTTGCGCCCCATATAAACATAAATTGGGCAAGTATTGTGCCTAATAACCTTGATGCTACCATCATTAATGACATACTTTTCAGCATATTGTAACTTCCTCTACGGTTAACAACATCGTCTGCTATTACAGATATTTTGGGGTCAATAAAAATAACCAGGAGGATTGTTGCTATCCCATTTATTAAACCTGATGCCATAATAGCCGTAGAAGCTCTTTCAGGAGCTAGTAAAGCTGCATATAACGCAGACAAGACACCGATGGTATAGATCGCTGTTATTATCATATTTATGCAAAATAATTTTATTGGTATATCCTTAACTCTAGTGTCCTGCACGTACGAGAACTTAGGCAGACTGAAATGTGTAATGCCACGCTTTATGTACTGTAAAGAAAATATCCTTTTCATTAAAAATGGTACAGAACCTTTTTCCTGTGATAAATGAATGATTGCTCTTGAAAATAATGCTATAAAAGTAGGCAGTAGTATTATTCCAAAAACTGTACCAAACGTTGAGGCACCTATAAGAATTCGAAATTGAATTTCTACAAATTCCAGAGCATGTTCTTTGGGAGCAGTATCGATTAGACTACCAGTGAATGGTTGTTGCATCATATTAGCTAGTCTTGAAACAATTACCATTATGTTAAAGAGAGATAAAGCCGACGCTATCATTTTAACTCTTGCACCTGACAACCTCACAGCATAAGCAAGGGTTTCTATTGAATGAATGATAAAAATAAACAAAGCTATAAATAATAGTTTTTCAGTTAAAAACTCCATTAAGTTACCTCCCTCTATAAAGTTTAATTTTCTTCTAAATACTAACGGATACTTACAATTTCACAAACACCAGATAAGATTCTCACGCATAAATATGGATATATATTGAAACTGGAATATATTT
>NZ_JAIWPE010000072.1 GCF_021028955.1 Salipaludibacillus sp. CUR1 | reverse complement strand
ATATATTCCAGTTTCAATATATATCCATATTTATGCGTGAGAATCTTATCTGGTGTTTGTGAAATTGTAAGTATCCGTTAGTATTTAGAAGAAAATTAAACTTTATAGAGGGAGGTTATTATTGTATGGATAGAAAAAATATCGAAATTGTTCTATTAAGCGGTTTCCTTGGAAGCGGTAAAAGTACATTATTGAAGCAGCTGATACAAATAGAAAGAAATAATGGAAGAAAAATCGGGGTATTAATGAATGAATTAGGTGATACAAGTATAGATTCATCCATCATACCGAGTGAGACTCCCTTAAAGGAGATGCTAAATGGCTGTATTTGTTGTACGATTCAGGGGGAATTAAGTTTACAACTAAATACTTTATTAACAGAACATGAGTTAGATGTTATTTATATTGAAGCTACTGGGGCAGCCCATCCGTTGGAAGTCATAGATTCATGCACGCACCCTTTAATTGCAGGTAAAGTAAGTATAAAAAGTGTAATTACTGTTATTAATGCCCTTCAATGGCATGAAGGAAAAATGAGTAACAAATTAAAAAAACTAATTAGAGCCCAGGCTGAATTTGCTGATATAGTACTTATAAATAAAATTGATCAGCTGCCGGAAAATGCTTTAAGCCTGATAAAGAATTCTGTGAAGGAACTTAATCAACAAGCCTTAATTTTACCTGTTAATTATTCAAAGATTGACCCTTCTATACTTTATACTTCCGATAATGAAAGAAACAAACCTGCACATAGCCATATTAATGACTCACATGTACACGACCATTTACATTTAAAAACTATAACAGTCTCTATTAAACAGCCAATAGAGAGAGTCCAATTCATACAGTTTCTAAAGCACCTTAAAGGGCACCTATTTCGTGTGAAAGGATTTATTAAACTTCAGGAAACGCCGGGAGTATTTTTATTTAATTATGCTTATGGAGATCCTGTTTTTGAAAGATATACCATTCAAAAAATAACTAAGCAAGTATTGGTCTTTATAGGAGAAGGGTTGGATGAGAGAAAGATTTATAAAGGGATAAGACAATTAGAATGATTTATCGTAACTGAGAATTGAAAAAATTAGATAGATTAGAGCATTGTTAGGAGGAGCTGGAAAGTGTCTAAAATCCCAGTCATTATAATAAGTGGTTTTTTAGGGAGTGGAAAAACGACTTTGTTAAAACAGTTGATTGAAAGGTGTGATGATAAAAAAATTCAACCTGCTGTTTTAATGAATGAAATTGGCAAAACAGATTTGGATGGGGAAATATTAAATCAAACCAACAACAATCAGATAGTTGAGAAGTTATTGGATGGCTGTATTTGCTGTAATAAAAAAGACGAAGTTACAGATTCAATGATTAAGCTGCTGAAAAAACAGCCTGATGTCATTTTTATAGAACTGACAGGGGTTGCTAACCCTGAAGAAGTGGTGGATTCATTAACGGAACCTGAATTAAAAAATTATATTTACTTAGAAAAAGTAGTGACAGTGCTTGATGGAGAAAATGTCCTTGAATACAACAGCATTTTCGAATCGGATCGTGAACTCGTTCGAACAACAAGAAGACAAATCGAAGTTGCAGATGTATTAATAGTTAATAAAGTGGATTTAATAACAGATTCTTATAAAGAAAAAGTGAAAAAAGCAGTCCTTAAACAAAACCCTGTATCACCGATTTACTTTACCACGTATAGTGAAATTGATATAGAATATTTACTGATAAACATAAAACAGATTAAAGCGAAACCTGTCCATAAAATACTAAATAAAAATGAGCATAGCCATGCAGAGAATATTCATAAGCACGGCCATACTCATGGTCACAGTCAATCGTTCTCACGGATTAAAACGGTGACTTTATATGTTAACAAGACAACTAAATCTTCTAAAATTGAGAAATTCTTGAAAAAGTGGCGTCCCAATTTGTTACGGGCAAAAGGGTATATTCCTTTAAAAGATGGATGTTACTTATTTCAACATGCTATGAAAAGAAACTATTGGGAGCCTTCACAATATACAGGTGCAAAATATTTAGTACTGATAGGGATAAACCTTAGCACCGAAGAGATACAAGGTGAATGGGACAAATCAATTTAGATTAAAAGCAAAGAAGGATTTAGTTCCTTTGTTATTTTAATAGAGCGAAATATTTACGATTTATGTCTGAATAGAATATACTCCTTAGTAAATTAAACGGCTCTGGAGTGCCCAGGAACCTGCTCAATCAGTCCAATCCATTATAAAAACCTCCTTCACTAGAAGGAGGTTTGGAGTTATCTCAAAGCTCTCCAAGTCTGTGGACCGACAATTCCGTCTACGCTTAGCTTCTTATCACGTTGAAATCTCCTGACCGCATTATTTGTTTCAGGGCCGAAGATGCCATCGACGGATGTAATTTTGTATCCATTTTGCCTCAATGATCTTTGCAGTTCAGTGACTGCTGCCCCACGGCTTCCTTGTCTAATAGTGGCTTGCTGAACCTGGGAAGCAGAAGTGCTGCCAGAATTCTTTTTAGCAGTGGATGTCTTGGTTCCTGTAGATTTACTGTTAAAAACTGCTGTTCTTGTCTGAGGTCCAACCACACCGTCTACAGTCAGCTTTTTATCTTTCTGGAATCTTCTAACAGCAGATTCTGTGCCTGGTCCGAAGATGCCATCAACGCCTCTAGTATTATAGCCAAGTCTGGTCAATTGCTCCTGAAGTTGTTTTACACTCGTTCCTCTACTTCCCCGACGGAGTGTAACGGCTGAACTAACAGGAACAGAACCGCTTTTTCCATCAAGTGAATAGCCGTTAGCTTTTGCGATGGAATTGAAGGATCTTGAGGACGAGACAATGACCACCGGTGTATTTACTCTGACTTTGTCATACAGCCACCTGACTTCATTATTGTGCATGCGTATACACCCAGCGCTTGCGTAAGTCCCAATGGATGAAGGATTGTTATTGCCATGAATCGCATAGGTATTACCATTGGTACCGTTTGCATTGATACCCAGCCAGCGGTTCCCTAATGGATTCGACGGATGGCCTCCAGCGATATTTCCTGTATAGTAAGGCCGGTTGACTATTTTATTGACAATTCTAAAATTTCCTTCCGGTGTGAGTCTTGCAGTCCTTCCTGTTGCTACACTGAAAGTACGCATAAGCGTGTTATTTTCATAGAATGCGAGCTGATTGTTAGACTTGTTAATAATGATTAACTGGTTTGAACTGCTGGCGGCTGCGGAGGAGGGAGGTGGTATTAACCAAACAAAGAAAAGTAACCCGGCCAGTAAACAGAATAAAATTTTTTTGATCATGTCTCATTCCCCATTTCATTAAGTTACTAATATATATGGGCCAGTGCTGGTCCAGTTACCAGACTGGAAAAAATGTAATTATTCTGACAAATGAGACGCGGTTAAACCAGCGGATTTTCGAGCTTTAGTAAACAAAATTTTGGTATTAGTTTTTAAGAAGGCTGCGATCTGAATGTTCTCTTTATGAGCAGCAATATTTAACTTAGTAAGAAGGGGAACTGTACATTTTAACTGAAAGAAGGGGGAGGGTGAGTCGGATAAAAGGTTATTGGACTGAAATAGATATTAGACTTTATGCTATCGTCATACGAGACTTAGAAGAGAGGTGTTAAACATTTAGCGAGGTGCTTGAAGCAGAACGGGATGATGAAATTATACATAATGGCATGTGACAGGCAACATTGGTAAAATGGTTACTTCTGAAAACGTGAGTCCTCCATTGATCCTTAAAACGCGGGTAATCTTATTAACAAAAATACTTCCATCTGACTTAAGAAAACCTGAAATACTCACATTTTCCTCACCTTCTTTCCTTTCTTCTATACTTATATTATACGATTATTTCCAAATATTAGCTATATAGATTGGTAATATAATATTCGACATCCTGCATGGAGACAGCTGCTTTTCTAAGTTGGACTGGGATATTATCCGAAAAAAAGAACCACTACCTGTTCAAGGGTTATGGCTCTCTTTTTCTTATAATTTTTTGACATATTAATTTTTATTGGAAATCTCCTCTAAGTTCTTTTAAAGCGTTTTTTTCTTCCTGAATTTCAGCCTCAGTTCTGACGCCGGCCCTTCTGATAACCGAGAGCGGAGGGCACCAGCCTTGAAGAGCGTGCTGCAATAAAAATCCTCCTACAATGCCGGGCAGGATATTCCACTTTCTGCTTACCGTGGCGCCGAGAATACTCCCAGCGACGACTAGACTTGCCGCATTGGCTTCCAGAACTCTTTCTGTGTCCCATTCCTGATCCAATTCATCTAAGCGTGCCGAAATTTCCTCAGGGCTCTTATTTTTATAGTAGTCGACGTTCTGCTGAATCTGTTCTTTGAATTCCAAATTAATATCTTCTTTAGTATGCTTTTGCACCCTTTTATTTGTAGCGGGTAAATCTGCCATTATTATCACTCTCCTGTAAAAGGTAACTTGGAGGTCTGTTACCCGTATATGTATTACATTTAAACTTATTTTGAAAATCAGTATTTAATAAGAACGTTAAAATAATACGATTAATCCTTAAATTTGTTTCTGTTATAAGCTAAAATAAATAAAGACAATATAGAAAAGAGGACAGTAAGAAATGATTATTTATGATTTACTTTTAATTGTCACCGGCATAATTATCGGTGTTATAGCAGCCGATCCCATGAAGAAGCTTTTTACGGGTGGCTACAAAGAGGAGAAGAGGCAAAAAAAGCGGGTGAAACTGCTTCTTTATCTGCGGGAAGAAGCTGCGCATGAAAAGCTTACTGCCCCGGTTCTCGCTAATAAAGTATTCAAAGGAAAAGAAGACGGGGAAACAGTCCATCAATTATTAGAGGAAATTGAAGATACCGGATTTGTTAAAAGCATTAAAGCTGGAGATAATGACTGGAAAAAACGAAAATGGTTTTTTAACAAGAAGAAAGTGAGCTAAGATCTCAAACGGGCCTGTACCTCTCACGGTACAGGCCCATCTTCTTTATCTGCTTATGAACATCTGTGTCCAGTGGTTGCCGGCAGGCTCATATCCCACACCTATATGAGTATAATTCGGGTTTAATATATTTTGACGGTGCCCCGGACTATTCATCCATGCTTGTACGACTTCTTCAGGCGATCTTTGGCCCTGAGCTATATTTTCGCCAGCTGAATTATAAGTAATTCCGTGGTCTCTGATCATATCAAATGGCGATCCATAAGTTGGACTTGTGTGAGAGAAGTAATTATTTTGCTGCATATCTGTCGATTTTCGGCGTGCCACATTGCTTAATTCCACGTCTGCCTGGAGTTCAGACAAGCCTGCTTCTCTTCGGTGGTTGTTTGTCAGCTCAATAACACGACGTTCTTCCTGGCGAAGTCCTTGCGTTTGCTGCTGAGTTTCTGCCTGACGCGGCTCTTCTGTCTGCTGTTGCTGAGGCTGTTCCGCCTGCTGCGGTTCTTCCGGCTGCTGAGGCTGAGGCTGCTCTGCCTGCTGCGGTTCTTCCGGCTGTTGCTGAGGCTGCTCTGCCTGCTGCGGTTCTTCCGGCTGCTGTTCTGGAGCAGTTTCTTGAGGACCGGCTTCAGGGGCTTGCTGCCTTTGCGGGATTTCAAGTTCGATACGCTCTTGTCCTCCGCGCTGCAAGTGTTCTCTTAATTGCTGTTCAAGAGCATTCAAGTCTACTGCACTTAAATCGAGATCCAGGTCATACAGCTCTTCTAAGTGAAATTGTGCTGGATCAATTTCAAATTCAAAGACCGCATCCTGGATTTTAACTGCTCTCGTATGCGGAAAACTGTGGCTCGGTATATCCGTTGATTCAGCGGATAAATAAAACGAGTCCGCCTGGCCGCCGCGGTGAGGGCTTGCTTCATGTCCTCCCATATCCATGGCATTCTGGTTATCCACATTGCAGCCAATAGCCATTAATGTCGTTAAACAGACAAAACAAATTAATATGAGTTTATTTTTCATCCATCTCTCTCCTTATTTTAAACGATTAGTCTTATCCTCTCTCTGACCGAAAGAAATTATAGATGGAAAAAAACGTTACTTTTAAAGAAAAGATTACACCATTAATCCGTCTGTGTTCTTTATTGATTACTTCGTTCCACTGGTGAACTGAAAAAATACAAATCATTTTTCATTAAAAAAACGCCCATTCCTTCAGAAAGGAACAGGCGCTCTAATATAAATTTGTTGTCATTTTTTAACCATTTACGATTTTCCCGCCGTTAATATGAATAACCTGCCCGGACATGTAAGAAGAATCTCCGGAAGCTAGGTGAACATAAGCTGGCGCTAATTCTACTGGTTGTCCCGGTCTTCCCATAGGGCTGTCTGTACCAAATTCAGCCACTTTATCTGCAGGGAAGGAGGCAGGAATTAATGGTGTCCAGATTGGACCTGGTGCTACTCCGTTTACTCTGATTCCTTCTGAAACCATGTTTTCAGATAAAGAGCGTGTTAAGGCGAGAAGAGCACCTTTAGTAGCAGAGTAGTCCATGAGTACCGGCATTCCCTCGTAAGCCACTACGGATACGGTGTTAATAATGGTGCTGCCTTCTCTTAAATGGGGTTTGGCAGCTTTAATAAAATGGAATGCTCCGTAAATATTTGTTTTAAATGTTCTGTCAAACTGCTCTAGTGAAATATCTTCAATGTTTTCCTGGAAATGTTGTTCAGCTGCATTATTAATCAGGCAGTCAAGCTGTCCGAAATGATCCACAGTCTTTTTGACAGCTGAGAAACAAAAGGCTTCTTCCCCAACATCTCCCGGAATAAGCAGACATTCACCATTATACTTTTCAACAAGTGCTTTTGTTTTTTGGGCATCTTCATGCTCGTCTGCATAAATGATGGAAAGTTTAGCGCCTTCTTTAGCAAAGGCTACTGCGACAGCACGGCCGATTCCGCTGTCACCGCCTGTCAGGATGACTACTTTATCCTGTAATTTTCCAGATCCTTTATATTCAGGATCATCGTAAATTGGTTCAGGATTCATTTCACTTTCAAATCCCGGCTGTCTTTGCTGCATCTGCTCAGGTTGTCCATCTTGCTGCTGCTTGTTTATATCAGAAAATTTCATTCTCTCACCTCAAGTTATTATAAATTTACTTCGCTTTTTCTAAACAGCTGATCATGCGTTTTTCTACATCATTGGCCAATTTATGCACCTCAGTGTCGTCAATAAAATCCATTAAAGTTGAAGGTTGAGGCATGCCTGCAAATGTTTTTCCCTCATCTTCGTAAACAACCACTTTACATGGAAGGAAGTAACCGGCAAGTTTGGAGTGTCCGAGTATCTCCTGGGCATCTTTAGGGTTGCATACTTCAAGGATATGAAAGTTATCGTTGTAATCGAGGCCTTTTTCCTGGAGTTTTTCTTTTACGTTAAAGGACCAGAGGACCCCGAATCCTTCTTCTTTTAACTCACCTTCAAGTGATTCCATAAGCTCCAACGGCTTTTTGCTGCTTTCAACAGTATAATCAAAGCTCATTTTATACACCTCCGAATAATTTTAGTCATCACGGTATATGTATTACCTAAAATCGCTGATTAATAACATATTATTGGAAGACTACCCGCTTTTTCCGTCACATTGACTTATGAAAAGGAGGGGAGTAGAATAAATAGTGCATAGAGATGCTGGCGTTTCAGAAAGCCTTAAAGTCTGTACATAAGAATAAGCGGGTGTAGTTTAGTGGTAAAACCTCAGCCTTCCAAGCTGATGACGAGGGTTCGATTCCCTTCACCCGCTCCAGTATGACATGATATAATACATAAAATAGGCAATTCTAAAAGTAGTGTTTCTTTTGCCGGGAAACGCTGCTTTTTAATATTTCATAAAAGCCTTTTTATTTGGCTCTATACTGAATGTTGTGGTGCGTCCTGTGTCTCCAAGGGGCGGAGCCCCTTGGAGACACAGGCACAAAAAATGCACCTAATTCTCTCTCTTTGTTAACCTTGAGTTACCACACACA
>NZ_JAIWPE010000070.1 GCF_021028955.1 Salipaludibacillus sp. CUR1 | reverse complement strand
ATAAACGCAACAACAAATATTAACTATTTATTAGGTGTAAATACTTAGTTGATTGGTAGTTGGTGAAGTTATAAATTTATTTAATTTTAGTATATGTTAAGAATAAATTATTGTTTTATTGGATAAAAAAACTATTAATTGTAGTTTATGGATTTAAAATATAGTATAATTAGCATGGTTAAAAAGTATTGTAAAAAGGGGACTATTTATGAACATTTTTAAAAGTTTAATTGTTTTAATGGGGTTAATTTTAATTATTTCTGCTTGCGGGACGGCAGAAGAAGGTACTGCTGGAGGTGCGGCGGAAGCCGGTAATAATGAATTGAACGAAGAAATTGAACAAGAGGAAAACGAAGAGAAAAATGAAGAGGATGAAAAAGAGGACAATGGCGTTGATGTTGATCTTCTTGAAGAAGAGAGCAGATATGCGCTGGAGTTAAAGAATGACTCTTTTCTTTTCATCTATGCTGAAGATGAAGAAGAAAAACAGCTGGAAGAGGATTCATCTGCAGATGAAAAGGGAGATACATATTTTGAAGGGAATTATGAATTTGTTCTTTTAAAATCAGGTGAGAACAGCGGTAACATTTTGGGCGGGCGTTTCCTTACTTTTTTTGACGGAGAGGAAATGGTTTACACCGTCAATGAGGAAAATAATGATGACCTGATTGTTATAAATCAAAAAGAAGAAAACGGCAAGTACTTAGTTGAATTAATGGCTGTCGAAGAAGGCGTACTGAAGGAGATCAGCACTGGAGACGACTCAATAGTGTCTTATGATGGTAAATTTAAGTATGTAGAAGAAGACATTTACCAGACGGCTGTGTATAAAGAAGGCTCTGAACAACAAAACGGCTGGTTGTTTAATACGTGGGAAGTGGACAGAAGTTCTTTGTCTATTAAGCTGAAAGATCAAAAGCTTTATAATAATGAGACTTATTATGAAGGTCTGGAGTTTGGCAGAGAGCTTTATGAATCCTGGGTAAATGATCCTGAAGAATATTTTCCTTACGCGTTTATTCCGGTTGATGAGCAATGGTTAACGTTAGGGGCAGAAGGGAGGCTGCCAACTGTCAGTCATCCCCTTGGAACTAGCTATGAAGCGCTGGTGGAGGAAAAGGGGGAACCATCTGAGATTAGTGATTGGTTTGGAGGAGCAGAGACTTATGTTTACGGGGCCTCAGCCTATTTATTCCCTTATATTTATTCCGGAGAAAGAGAATTTACCAATATGCTGATTTTCAGTGATTATATTGATGGCGATGTGGATGATATTTACGAGGTGTTTGGAGAACCGGACGTGGAATATGCCGATCCAATGTATGACAACACTTATATAATGGAATATAGAACCGGGGCATATCAATTAATTGTAGAAACACATGACGACGAACTGTTTTATATCATGCTTACAGAATCAGCTGAGGAAGCAGGAGTTGAAGAAAGGGAGGATGTAGAGGGAGCGTCTGAGAACGGTTCTGATGGAGAATCCTCCAGTAATGGTAACAGCGATGACTCTTCTAACCAGTGGCAGGGAGAGTGGGACGTGCTGGGAGAGGGCATAAACGGCTATTTGAAGATTTATAATGAAGATGACACAGGATTTGATTTTGAGCTGCATGTAGCGACTACTCATGTTGCAGGTATTGAAGGTTACGCTGCAAAAGATGGAAATACAGCGACACATTTGCCTGGAGAAGTAGACTGTTTTATGACGTTTGAAAAGGATGGAAACCAAATTACTGCTAAGGAAGGGGAAGGCTGCTGGCAATATAGCGGAGCGGCGATAGATATGAATCGCACATTTATCAGGCCTTAAATTGTGCCAGCTAATCACATGAAGTGGAAGCCTTGGGGGCAGTGTTTGATGATATAGGTTATAAATTTTAAAAGAAAATGTCGGCAAAAAAAGGAGACTGGGGAAGTCTCCTTTTAATTATAATTATGGGATGTAAGATGGTTTTTCCAAAGGGAAGTAAAGAGCATAGATATAAAAGCCCTTATCTTTACTTTCATGGTTTGTAAATTCAACCACATAATAGACAGATTCTTCAATGACTTCTCCAGAGACTTCTCTCACTACATCAATTTCTCCAATAACATTTTGATAGATTTCATTTGCGTCTATGTAGTTAGTATAAACACTCCCTCTAGATAAGCTAAATTCTTTTAACTTACCTAAACCTTCAGCGGTAGTATTTTCTAAATAATAGTCAAAAAGAGATTCAGTTACAAACTCTTCCTTCAATTTATCTTCATCATATTCCACATCTCCGTGATACTCGTCAAATAGTTGGGGGAAGGCTGTTTCTGCCAAATCTTCAGCTTTGTCTAAGAAATAATGAAAATGAGGTTGTGCCGTCACTCCGTTAAGACTGTGAAGAGGGTCGTCTTCATAATGAACTTCCTCAATATTTCCTTCGTTATAAGATAACCAAGAAAGGTGAGTCAAGTATCCCGTGTCTCCATTCTCAAATCCCACTTCATCTGTAAAAGACACCCTTGTCCCTTGGTCATCTTCTCTGATTAAGAAAGTCTCTTCTAAAACAGTGTGTTCCTGGTCACCTTCTGGTGGTTCCATATACTCTGGATATTCAGTTCCATGATATTTATCGACCACAAAGTTAATCATTTCTTGTTCTTCATCTGAGAAAGAATCTAAAGTTGTTTCTTCTTCGTCCATTCCTTCATCTTCATTGTTATTATGGGCAGCGGTATTATTGTTATCAGATGAATTGCTGTCTCCATTATTGTCTGTGTTATTTGTTTCGTTGCTGTCTTCCTCAAGGTCATTGTTTGTTTCTTCGTTGCTTACTTCTTCGGCGTTATTTACAGAATTGTTTTCTGTATTTAATTCCTCTCCTTGTCCTTCATCACTACATCCCGCTAAAACCAAACTTGCAAATAACATTACTGAAACTTTCTTCATAGACATTAACCCCCATAAATTATGTATCTTTAGCGCACAATTGTAAATTTTATCAAAAATTATGTACTTTGTCTCATATTTGTTGGATAAACTTTCAATTTTTTAAAATTAATAGAGTTACTAGAGGTAATAAGACTTATTAAATAATTGTGAAAAAATTATAGTAAAAGGAATACAATCTCCGTATCACGGGGCTATCTATGTGAGTGTTTTGAAAGATGGTTAAATTGAGTCAGGTAGATGATTTATGTTTTCTGGAAAAAGGAGGGGAGCACTGCGGAAATTAAGAAATTAGTTTTTTTTGATGCACTGACGAGGATATTTGATGCACTCGGTAAAATATTTGATGCAGTTCACAATCAAAAAAAGAGCCAGGATATGTTACATCCTGGCTCATTATAGGTGTGCCCGGCATGTGCATACGCTCTAGGGTTCAAGTCCCAAATGGCGAAGATCGTTGTAGCCATTAGCCAAAAGCAAGGGTGTCCGAGGCGACTCGGAATCTGAAGGAAGCCGGAG
>NZ_JAIWPE010000007.1 GCF_021028955.1 Salipaludibacillus sp. CUR1 | reverse complement strand
TGCCCGCGGCAAGCGAGTGTATTTTTGAACAAGCAACCCATAATAATATGAGATATAAAAAAATGGCTCTCACATTAGTGAGGGCCATTCTTATTCACTGGGTTTTGTCCCAGCCTCTTTTTATTTTGGAAGAAGCAGGGCAACGCCACCAGAAAGAATAACAATTAATATTGATTCTCTTCTTCTGGTTTCCCCTGCAGATACCGTTTATCTTTCATGAACAGACGCCAGAAAATATAAAAGGCAGGGATAAGGATCGCGAGGCCTCCGCCATATCCGTACAGGAGCCACCTGAACATAACAGGATCTGTGAAAGCATCCTGAATGGTTAAATCCGGATAAAGGATATACGGCATATGGGAATATCCGTAAGCGAAGCTGGCCAGCCCGAATTGTAAGACGATCAGGAGTACGCCTGCCCTCGGGCGGCCGGGCGCTGCGCTTTTAGAGGGCCACCATAGCGAGCTGTAGCCAATCACTGCGGCAATCAGTGATAAAGCAAATAAGTACCAGACATCGACCATTGATTCAACCATCCAGGGAGCCTCCGGGATCAATGTCAGCAGCGCAGTGACTGCAAAAAGTAATGTGACCGGTCCCAGGAAAACGGCATTTTTCCTATATATGGCATAAGCCTTTTCTTCACCGGCTTCCCGGGCATAGTCACTTAAAAGAAGCGCGGATAAAAAAAGCTCTGTTGCAAGTCCGAAGCCGACGTGAGTGTAAACAGCCGGGCTGGCAAGGGTTTCGTTAAATAAGATGTACTGCTGTTCCCCCCCGCCTATGAACCCCCCGATAGAAACAGGGAGAACGGCAATCATTAAAGCAGGAATTAACAGGCCTGTAATACCTGAAATGTAGACAAGAGCTTTCGTATATTTTTTCACAGTGAATGAAAAAACCATAAAGGCGCTGCGGATCGTGAGCAGGATCAGCACCAGGCTGAAAGGGAGGATCATTAGTGTGCCCATGTAAAACGCTGCTCCTGGGAAGAAGCCGACAAGTGCGATTACGAGAAGGACAAGAAACACATTGGTCACTTCCCATGACGGTGATAAATAGCGGTTGGCAAGGACTGTCGCGCTCGTTTCTCTGTCAGAGTAGTACATTGCCCAAAATCCGGCCCCGAAGTCAATGGACCCGGCGATGGCGTAGACAAATAGAAACACCCAAATAATTAATATGGCAATATAAGGTTCAGTCATAATCGTCAGAATGCCTCCCCGTTAGATACTGTCAGCTCGCGCTGCAAAGGATTTCTTGAGAAAAAGTATTTTAAAACTAAGCTTGTCAAGACGAGCAGGACAATATATAAGGTGATAAAGAGGATGAAAAGGATCCCTATATTTCCTGATTGGGTGGCGGCATTGCTTGTTAACTGAATTCCGTATATGGTCCATGGCTGCCTGGCTACACAACTGAAAATCCACCCAAATTCGATTCCAAGCATCGACAGAGGACCGGTTGCTATTAAAAGGATAAGCAGCCATGCCGGGAAACCGCGCTTTCTGAAAAAGATGGACCATAGAAGGGCGAATCCTGCTATGCCAATCAGCGAAAATCCGATGCCTACCATGAGGTTAAAAAGCGTATGGACAAAAAGAGGCGGCCATTCATCCTGGGGAAAGTCATTTAAGCCTTGGACTACCCCGTCAGTCGACCCGGTTGCGAGCCAGCTGAGCATGCCTGGAATTTCAATTCCGCCGACGACGGCTTCCTGTTCGGGATCGGGTATGCCCATAATGGCGAGCGGCGCGCTTGCTTGCGTTTCAAACAGACCTTCGGCGGCTGCCAGTTTTAAGGGCATTTCGTTATGAAGCATTTTTGCGGTATCGTGTCCGTTTGCAGCTGTGTAAATACTGGCTAAGAGAGCGACTGCGAGGGCCAGCATTAACCCTTTTTTATGGTAAGTCCGTTCGGCATCGGAGCTGGCTTTTCTAAGCAGTCTGTATGCTGCAATTGAGACGAGGACGAAGGCGCCTGTCATGTAAGCTGTTGCGAGCACATGTTTCGAAGTCACGGGCATACTGGCGTTCAGAACAGCGGCCCACGGGTCGACATCAGTCACTCTTCCATCAGTCAGCTGAAAGCCGGCCGGTGTGTTCATCCAGGAATGGGCGATGTTAATTAAAACGGCAGAGGAAGACGCTCCGAATGCCACGACCGCTACGCTTATAATTCTCATCACGCTTGATAACCGGTCGGCTGCATAGACGTAAATAGACATAAACACAGCTTCGAGGAAGAAAGCGAAGATTTCAATCTGAAAGGGCACGGCAATTACTTTCCCTACGATTTCCATAAATCCCGGCCATAGCAAAGACAGCATAACCCCGACTATCGTGCCTGACGGGATTGCCACTCCTAATAAAATGGCAAACCCTTTCGTCCAGCGTTTAGCCATAACCCCGTAATCCCTGTCTTTTCTTATCCAGTGCATGAGTTCCGCGAAAAAGATCATCAGCGTAACACCTACACCCAAGGTTGCGAAAATAATATGAAAAGCCATTGAAGTTCCGAATAACATACGTGATAACAATACTGAATCCATACACACCTCTCCGTTCCCAGTCAGTCTCTTATGTTAGATTGCTTAGTTCATTGGATAATATTCATTTATTTTCCAATGTTGGGGAAGAAAGGGGGCGGGAGGCTGCTGTTTGTCAATTTGGAGTGGTGGAACAGTCAGTAAACAGTGATTCCGCTTTCAATAAATTGAAAATTAGAACTTCTAAATATTCACTTGAAGTAATAAATATTCATGATAAGATACTCTTTGTATAAAAATTCATTTTATTAATTGTTCATACAATACAGAGTAAAGGGGAATGACAATGAAATTAAAGAGTGTCGTATTAAGTATAGGAATAGCAGTACTGGGATTGACAGCCTGTGGGGGGAATGATGATTCAAATACACTCGTTATGGGAACATCTGCGGATTATCCTCCATTTGAATATATAGAGACTGGGGAAAGCGAAGAGATTATTGGCTTTGATATTGACCTGGCCAACGCTATTACTGAAGAGCTTGGATATGATTTGGAAGTCGTCGATATGGATTTCAGCAGTCTGATTCCGGCTTTGGATGCGGAACGTGTTGATTTTGTGCAAGCAGGTATGCGACCGACGGCTGAACGGAGAGAAAATGCGGATTTCTCGGAGATCTATTTTTACGGGGCGCATATGATTGTCACGTCGGCTGACAGTGGAATCGAGACGATTGAAGATCTGGAAGGGAAAACCCTTGGTGTTCAGCTGGGATCTATTCAGGAAGGACAGGCAGATGAGATTGCTGAAGAAGTGCCTGATGTGACCGTTGAATCCCGTGACAGAATTCCTGAATTGATTCAGGAGATTAATACAGGACGATTTGATGCAGCCATTGTTGCTGATACGGTGGCAGAAAACTATATGGAAAATGAAGAGAATTTAACAGGATTTACTCTCCCAAATGAAGCAGAAGAAGATGGTAATGCCATTGCTTTTCAAAAAGGGAGCGACCTGGTGGAAGAGTTTAACGAAGTGATCCAGGAAATGAAAGACAATGGAGAGCTGGATGAATTAATTATGAAATGGTTCGATGGTGAACAGCCTCAGTAAACAGGGGCGGAAGAAAGGATGACAGTCAGTCATGGGTTTGGATTTTTCACAAATCGCCCCTTCATTCCCTTATATTTTAAAGGGGATATGGGTGACACTTCAAATTGTAGCGGTATCAGCTGTAGTCGGTTTTTTTATCGGAGTAATCCTCAGTTTATTTAAAATCGGAAAGTTTAACGTTCTCCGCTGGTTTGCAGATGCTTATACATCAGTTTTCAGAGGAACGCCCCTTGTGTTGCAGCTTATGCTTATATACTATGGGCTGCCGCAGGTAATTGGCTTTGAAATACCAGCGTACCTCGCTGCAATAGCCGCATTTGGTTTAAACTCCGGTGCCTATGTTTCGGAAATCATCCGGGCAGGGATCGAGGCAATTGACAAAGGGCAAAAGGAAGCGGCGCTTGCCCTTGGTATTCCATACAGTGAGATGATGAAAGATATTATTCTGCCGCAGGCAATGAAAAATATTTTGCCGGCGCTGATGAATGAATTTATTACGCTGACAAAAGAATCAGCTATTGTAACAACGATCGGAGCGCTGGATATTATGCGGAGGGCTTATATCGTCGGCGGACAGACTTTCTCCTTTTTCGAACCGCTCCTATTTGCAGGCCTGATTTACTACTTGCTGGTTATGGGGCTTACCCTGCTTGGTAAAGCATTGGAAAGGAAGTTGAAGCAGAGTGATTAAGATAGAAAATGTCAGTAAATTTTTCGGAGAGACAGAGGTTCTCACCGGCATTTCCACTGAAATCTCCAACGGTGAAGTTGTCACTATTGTTGGGCCGTCCGGTTCAGGGAAATCCACTCTTTTACGGTGCATAAACAAGCTTGAAGAAGCGTCAAAAGGACGTATATGGATTGAAGACCAGGAAGTCACGGACCCTTCGGTTAATATTATGAAAATCAGGGAAGAAATCGGGATGGTCTTTCAGCATTTTCAGCTTTTTCCTCATATGACTGTGCTTGAAAATATTATGTATGCTCCTCTTAAAGTTCGCGGCAAGGATAAAGAAGAGGCTGAGACTCTGGCTCGCTCATTATTAAAAAAAGTCGGCCTTGAAGATAAGGAAACGGCTTATCCAAAACGGCTGTCAGGCGGCCAAAAGCAGAGAGTAGCTATTGCCAGGGCACTGGCTATGGAACCAAAAATGATGCTTTTTGATGAGCCGACTTCTGCTCTTGATCCTGAAATGGTGAAAGAGGTATTGGCAGTCATGAAAGATTTGGCGCAATCGGGGATGACCATGATCATTGTCACTCATGAAATGGGATTTGCCAGGGAAGTCGCAGACAGGATTTTATTTCTCGACGAAGGGAAACTGGTTGAAGATGCGCCTCCGGAACGTTTTTTTACATCGCCTGAGTCAGAGAGAGCAAAAGATTTTCTTGAAAAGATTTTATAGAGATAATAGGATTGCCCAGAAAAAGTTATATTTCTGGGCAATCCTTTTTTTAGCACGGACCGGGCACCAGATTTTTGCCGGCTTGGCTGCGGCGGATGCAGGAAAGAGGAGTTATGGCTTCAATTCGCCGTCAGTACGAGGTTCTGGCAGTTGAGCGTCAGGCAGTGATAAAATGTAGTCACACGTCACGGAAACTGGAGAGTGGGGAAGATGGTTTATTTGGCAGCTGTTACATGTCTGTTTTGGCTTCTCGTTCTTATTGACGCCTTCACCGGAATGAGGAAGATGCCCAAACTGGAAAACATTCAGGAAAATGATCAATTACTCAGGGAAGGCCCTTTAGTATCAGTCATTGTCGCCGCTAAAGATGAAGAAAGCCATATAGGAGAGAGTCTGCGGTCCCAGTTTAAACAGACGTACCCGCACCTTGAATGGCTTGTCGTCAATGACCGGTCTGAAGACAGAACGGGAGATATTATTGAGGAACTGGGAAAAGAAGATGCGAGGATGACTCCTATTCACATAGAGAAGCTGGAAGAAGGCTGGCTCGGCAAAAACCACGCCCTTTATAAAGGATACCTCGAGGCAAAAGGGGAGTATCTTCTGTTTACTGATGCAGATGTCATTTACAAACCGGAGGCTCTTGCAAAAGCAATGTCTTATGCGGTGGAACATGAGGTCGATCATTTAACTTTAGCGCCGGATATGAACGTGAAAAAATATTGGGCGAGCGCTTTTGTTTCCTTTTTTATGTTTGGCTTTTCGTATTTCAAACGGCCGTGGAAAACAAATGATGATAAAAGCAAGCATGCTCTGGGGATTGGAGCCTTTAACTTATTGAAACGGGAGGCATACGAGGATATTGGCACTCACCAGAAGATACGGATGCGGCCGGATGATGATTTAATGCTCGGCGTCCACATTAAACAGAGCGGGAAGAAACAGCGTGTCGGCTTTGCCTTATCCCATCTGGAAGTGGAATGGTACTCATCCCTTCGGGCAGCGATCAGCGGTTTGGAGAAAAATACGTTTGCAGGCTTATATTACAGCTATCTGATGGTACTCGTATCGTTGTCAGGCATCTTTATTTCACAGCTCTTTCCGTTTATTGCCCTGTTTGTGACTGAAGGGATGACGCTGTGGCTTTATGCGGGCGCTGTCATACTCATGTTTCTCGTTTATTTGCAGACGTCCTTCAGGCGGGTCCGCGAATCAGTAAAACATTTTGCTGTTTTTCCAGTGACCACCGTTCTGTTTATGTATACGATTATCAGGGCTGTTACCCTGACAACCGTCAGGGGCGGCATCACATGGCGGGGAACCTTTTATCCATTGGAAACACTTAAAAATAAAAAGTAAGTGAAAGACCCTGACAGCAAGGCTGTCAGGGTCTTGGAGTTTAGCAGGTTAACGAGTGAGGGCGCACAATCGGGGTGACGCGTTAACGTGCGAGGGGACAGACCCCCAGCGGGGTGACGCGTTAATGCGCAAAGGGATATATCAAGATTCAGGAATGTTTTTTTGGTAAAAGGGAATATTGATTTAAAGCTCAATTTTCATATATTTTAATCAGGCGGTGACTCCGATGGGAGAAAAACTAAAAAAAGAAATGCATACGATTGACGGGATGGAAATTTATTGTGAACATGATTTTAACGGCCGGCCACCTATTCTGCTGCTGCACGGTTTCTTATCATCAACTTACACTTTCCACCGGGTAATACCTATTCTTCAACGGAACTTTTCGGTGCTTGCCATAGACCTTCCTGGTTTTGGAAAAAGCGAGAAGTGCCAGTCTTTTATTTATTCCTACTATAATTACGGGCGTTTCGTAAAATCCTGTGCTGATTATTTTAAATTAGACAAGCTTTCGATTGCCGGGCACTCTATGGGCGGACAGATTGCTTTAAATGCTGTGAGGGTTATGCCTGAACGCATAGAAGCAGTGGTCCTGCTCGGAAGTTCAGGGTATTTACAAAAGTCCAGGAGGTTGTGGATTTACAGCTCTTACCTACCTTTCTTTGACAGGTTGATTTCTGCTTATATTCATAAAAGGGGCGTGTTAAACGGTTTAAAAAATGTGCTCCATGACCCGTCTATTATCACGGACGAGCATGTCGAAGAGTTCGGAAGACCCTTGGCAGAGAAGGAGTTTTATAAAGTATTATGCAGACTGCTGAGGTACCGTGAAGGGGATTTAACTTCGAAACAGCTAAAAGATATTAAAGTGAAAGCGCTCTTGCTCTGGGGGAAAGAAGATAGAGTGGTTCCCGTCCATATTGGCAACAAATTAGCAGAAGATTTACCACATGCCGAGATGATCACATTTAACCAAACAGGGCACCTGCTGACAGAAGAACGTCCGAAAGAAGTGTGTGAGGCGATTATTTCACATTGTTGTCCGACGTAATATGAACGGGCTATCTTATCGTTCGTGTGCACGTTAAAGGAGCTGCCTTAAGTTTAGATCCAGGGCAGCTCCTTTAGTATTTATATTGTTTATATAATAACATTCTTTAGTGGTTTAACGCGCGAGGGGACAGACCCCCAGCGGGGTGACGCGTTAATGCGAAAGGGGACAGACCCTACACGGCTGCCCCCTGTGATTGGTTATGGTTCCAATAAGACTTTCATTGATTGATTTTTTGATTTGTTAGATGAGACGTCCAAGGCTTCCTGGTACTTATCGAGCGGGAAGCGGTGGGTAATTAATGGCGTAAGGTCCAGCTTTTTTTGAGCCATAAGGTCCACGGCGATCTGCAGTGTTTTTATATGCTTGCCCTCATACTCTTCTGTTCCGTATGCAAAGCTTCCATTGATTTTTAATTCATTCAGCCAGATCATTGTCATATCGAGGTTTTCGACAACACTGGCCAGTCCAAGCAAGGCGAGTGTGCCTCCTTTTTTAGTAAAACGGATCGCATCATGGAGGCTGTGTTTGTTCCCGACACACTCAAACACAATATCTGCTCCGCCATTTACAATAGGCTGCCCGAATACAGGATTAAGCACCTGGGCGTTAAACGACTTGGCGAGCTCCGAAACATAGTCTTTTTTACGTGAATGTAAAACGACTTCATCGGCTCCGAAAGAAGAGGCTAACTCTTTTTGAAACTGGTATTTGGCGAGCACCGTTATTTTGCACGGAATATCCAGGGCGCGGATCGCTGCCACCGCGCAGATACCAATCACACCTGCACCTATAATAAAAACATGATCCGAAGGTTTCGGCCTGTTCTGCATAACCGTATGTAAGGCACAGCTGAACGGTTCAACGAGTATGGCATTATCATCGCTCACATTGTCAGGGAGAGGGACAATCTGGCTTTTATGAGCCACAACATACTGGCTCCAGCTTCCTCCTGTATCCTTGCATGTTCCGGTTAAAAGCCCAGGAGAAATTGAACCTTTATTCATGTGTTCGCATAAGTTATAATTCCCTTTTTCACACTCTGAACATTTAGGGGAAATCCCTCTGACTTCACATGCTAAAATCGGGTCAATGACGACCCGATCTCCTTCTGCCAGTTCTGTCGCTTTATCACCGGTTTTGGAAATTATACCTGTGATTTCATGGCCCAGTGTAAACGGAAACGAAATAAACGGCGAAGTGGCCGGGCTGTCTTTTAGCGAAATTAAATTAAGGTCACTCCCGCATATTCCTCCATATGTTACTTTCACTTCCACCCAGTCGTCATCCGGGAGACGGGGCTGTTCCACGTCTTTCATCTGAAGGCATGATAATGACCCGTGGGTGTAAAAGGAAGGTTTCAGTTTACCGGCTGCTTTAGTAAAGGCGTATTTAGGAAGATTAAGTTCAAACTGTACTGCTTTCATGTCTAACCACCTGTTTTTCTTAATAGTATGTCTATGAAAGCTTTTTTTATTTCATAGGAACTTGCGGAATGATTTTTCCTTCAATTCTTTCAAAAATATCTTCAAGGCTTCGCCCAGTGATGGTCAGGCCGTGATTTTTCAAACCAATGACTGCCCTCGAAGGATCGGGTGACTGATTCACTAATTCAGCAACTGATTCGGCCAGTTCAACGGTGCCGCACGGATAATTGACCTCAGTCGCTTCAATGCCGTCCATCCACGCATGAATATGAACGATTGCGCCGACTGTTGGATGTGCCCGGTAGATCTTCCAGTGCTCAATCGCGTCAACCGACGCCCGTTTAGGCTCTATACCTGGTGGAATGCTTACTTTCATTGCTTTTTTCTCAGTATCATAGCCGTTAATATAAAGAAAGTCTTTGCCGACTTCGGTCATCCTGGATTTGTCAATACCGCTGGCGCTCATCCAAAAGCTGCCTTCATCTTTACGGGCGCTTAAGTTTCCGTAGCTCAGTCCGCCGATTCCATATAGCTTTTTTATGTGGCGGATGTCCCGTTCCGGCAGGACCTCTTTTAACGGAAAAGGGGTAGGGAGCAAGTCCATATCGTCTAACTTTTTTCCTGCAATGCTTAGCGATTTAGTGACTTCGTCGCCGTTCCAGAGAGACTCAGGAAGATCTTCGGAGAAATCGTTATCGATCACGAGCTGTGAAGAAGCGAGCGGCTCCAGGCGATCATAGATTTCCCTGAACACGTCTTCATCTGTTTTGTTTGAATTCACTGTAATGCTGTACTTCCCTTGTTCAGGGGTTAAAAAATACAGTTTCGTGTCTTCCTCTTCGTGGCAGACATAAATCAGGTGGTTTGACAGACTTCTGATTAAATATCTGTAAGCCTCTTGCCGGACTTCTTCCGGTCGGCCGTGCGACTCAACGATGGACACAACAAATGTCCCTTGGGCTTTCCGCCGGTAGGGGCGGGGGGATTCCTTGTCTAAAAAGTTGAATGCGAGTTTTATATCGTCTTTTGGCTCGGAGTAATACTCATACCCTTGTTCTGAAAATGTTCTGCGGAGACCTTCGAACATCCATTCAGCAAAGGGTTCTTTAGGTTCTCCTTTACATGTAAAAGTACTCATTTTGGATCCCTCCAGTTATGTATAGTCTAGTAAGATTGCAGAATAATCTAAACACTATTAATGATACAGGAAGTCAAATTAAGTAACAACTTGTGGAAAGGTTAGAAAATAAATAATTTAATGTATTAATATTCTAGAAGAGTGTGGTGGAAAATAGAACATACTTATCTATATTATGGATACCCTCAAAAGTCTCTTATAAACGTTCATGTTATCTAGAGAAGAGCATGGGATCGAGGATGTATATGGAAGTCTATGGGATTAAAAAAGCCCCCCTTATTTGCAGATAATTAATAAGAGGGGGGACAGCTAGGAAATTAAATTTTTGGCCAGAGCTTCGGTTTCTTTCACGTTATCACCGATTTGCTGGTTTTGTTTATTCAGGTTTTCAACAGAGGCGCTCACTTCTTCAAGGCTGGCTGATGCCTGTTCAATAATTGCAGCTAATTCACTTGTGGAGGCTTCCACTTCAGTCGTATGGTCTTTAACAGCTTCCGCCTGTTTTTCAAAACTGCTGAATCTTTCATGAAGATTTTTCATATAGCCGGTCAGCTGGGAAAAAGAATCATTGACCTGATCAGTGCTGTTTAAGTTTTCTTCTGCCAGTTTGCTGTTTTCATTCATTTTTTCCAGAGCCGATTTATTTGTATTGTTTACTTCACGGAGGTTGTTCGTAATTTTTTCTGCCGTCTGGTTGGTCATCTCGGCTAATTTACGAATTTCATCCGCTACTACCGCAAATCCGCGCCCGGCGTCACCTGCCCTGGCAGCTTCTATCGAGGCATTTAAAGCGAGCAAATTCGTTTGTTCACTCACACTGATAATATCCTGTGAGAAAGTATTTGTCTCGTTAATTTTATCTGTCAGAGCGAGGAAAGTTTCGCTTAAATCATTGGCATGCTCCTTAAATTCTTTCATGGTTTCTGAAAGGCTTTGAGAGAGATTGTTGCCGGACAGAGAGATTTCCGATGCTTTTTCAAAGTCTTTTATTAAAGTATGTGTGTGGTCCAGCATATCTTTCATCTGATTAAGAGTGTCGTGGGAACGCTCGGAAATCCCTGAAATTCTTTCACTTTGCACGGTGCTTCCAGTAGCTACTTCGGAAATAGCCGTAGAAATTTCCTGCTGGGAATAAATGTTTTCCTGGACGCGCTGGCTTACTTCTGTGAACCGGGCACTCATATCAGTAACGTTCGTTTGAAGCGTCTGCCTTTGATTATCTTTCAGTTCGGACTCTTTTTCATTTTCCTGGAGCATCTGCTCAATTTGGTTCGTCTGCTGGGTGTTAAGATAGATGAGTACATTAGAAAGAAGCCCTGTCAGTAAATAAAGAACAGCCGTGGCAGCAAAATTTTCCTGCAAAATTCCGGAGTCCACTGTGGAAAAATAAGTGTTTAAATATATCCCTGCCCCCCCTGAAATGAAGCCGATCCAGAAGACATTCCGGTACATATGTACAGTTGACAGTATTAATAAGAAAAAGAAGATAAGAGTCGTTTCCATCCCTCCGCCAAAAAGGTAGATAGAGCTTAAGCAGAATGAATAAGCAGTAATAATCAGGAAATAAGGGAATAACGACTCGTTTTTAAAAAAGAATTTTAACGTGAAGAAAAAACCGATTAAAACAATTAGCTGAGTCCCATATAAAATGGCATGAAAAGGGTTCGATAAAGCTAAGCTTAAAAGGAGTGCCAGAAATATTGAAATAGAGAAGGCCACCAAAGTTAACACATTTTTCTTTTTTAAATCCTTTAATTTTAGATCCTGTATTGCATTCATATTTCATCCCCCTGAATTAGTAATAGGAAAACCGGCTGAGTTGATTAGTAGGAAAAGTTTTCTAAACTTTATAATAATTGAATTTGAAGGAAATGTAAAGAAAATAATAGGTATAAAGACTTAGGATATTCCTTTATATTTAGGTATAAATACCTCTCGCATCATGAGTAAATAAGACCTACAAAAGAGTGCGCAGCGCCGTGGTAACACTTCAGCGCGTTGGGGGTCAGACCCCCCAGGAGTTTCCAATTTTATATAAAATTTAAATTCTTCATGTAATCCATACAATCAGTTAAATGCCTCTTAACATTAGGCTGCTAATATCAATAAGTGAAAGAGAGAATTAGGGAGGCGGGAGACCGATGAATGTAAAAGCGATGTTTATTGATATGGATGGCACTCTGTTAACTGCATCAAACAAGATAACCAGAAGAAATGCCAAAGCGATTTCTGCTCTAATGGAACGCAATATTAACGTTTTTCTTGCTACTGGCCGTCAATTTGAAATTACCCAGCCTTATCATAGGATTCTGGGGTTAAATACACCTATGGTCTGCTTAAATGGCGCCTCCGTTCATGACGGAGTAACCGGGGATGCCGTACAGACCAAACCAGTTAAACTTGACAGGGAGCGCCTTCATCATTTAACTGGAGATGACCCATGTAATGTCCTTGTCCATGCCCCGGATGGACTTTATTGTAAAAGGGTCAATGCTGAGATTGAAGAATGGACGAGAGAAGGCCGCGTACCGCCGCGTTATGTCGGTGACTTAAGTAAAGCAGGCTATAAAGATGCCCTCAAATACAGTATTCGAACGGGAGGGCCCGGATCTTCCGTCTCAATGCTTTTTGAAGACGAAGCAGATGTGATTGATTGGGATGACGGTTTTGAAATCGTGGCGCGGGGAGTTTCCAAGTGGTCAGCCATTCAGTCAGTTTTAGAGAAATACGGAATAGCTCCTGAAGAAACAGTCACGATTGGTGATGGCCCAAATGATATCCAAATGCTGAGTCATGCAGGAATAGGTGTAGCCATGGGAAATGCCGCCCCGGCAGTTAAAGCATCTGCAGACCTCGTCACCGGTCATCACGAACAGGAAGGGCTGGCAGATTTTATAGAGAACTACTTAGTAAATTCTTATGCTCTATAAAAAATATTACAAATGGAAAATCAACCGAACTAGCCATAACATATTCAGCCTTATACAAAAAACCTTCCGACACAGCTTCAAAGCTGAGATGGAAGGTTTTTACGTTCATAAGCGAGTTTAAACTTTTCTCAGGTGCTTTTATTTCTGACAATCAGCGCTCCCTTTCTTAAAAAGTAAAACGCAACAAGGAACGTAACCGCCGCCCCGTAAAACAGAAAGGTGGGAGAGAAGAGATCCATTAACAACCCTAAAAGCCCAGGGGCAATAATAGAGGAAGCCATTGAAAATAAATAATATAGCCCTGTGAAAAAGCCAATCTTCTTTTTTCCCCCGAGGTCGGCTACTAAAGGATAGGCCTGCACGTTGACAAAAGCCCAGGCAATTCCTCCGGTAAACAGCACCCCTTGCAGAACGTACACCTCGTTCAGGTTCGGAAAGAAGGCCTGAAGTTCTGGGAGGGAAGGGACAGCAATAAATATTAACGGCAAGAGAATCAGACCAGTCAGCATGATAGGCGCTTTACCGATTTTGCTTCCCAGCAAGCCGGCAGGAACGGCGAATATAACAAATGCCAGACTGAAAAAGCCAAGAGTAAAACCAGCACTGCTTTCATCCATATTAAGGTATTCCACCGCATATACTGTAAATTGGGCTTCAATCCCTGAATAACCGATAAAATACAGGAAAATTGCAATCAGAATGAACAGCTGCCCGCGAAACTCCGGCTTTTTAAGCCACTTTATCCCTTTAAAAAAAGTCGACGGCGGCTGAGTTTCTGAAAATTCCTCGTGAGACGTATCGGCATACGGCGGGTTTCTGTCGACAGTAAAATAAAGAATCAGAAAAGCTAACAGGAGAAGAAGACCGGCGATAATAAAAGGGTAGGCACGGTCAATTCCGTAAACGGCAGACAGCCCAAACAGAGCGGCCAGTGCACCTATTCCTCCCATCAGATTGATTACTCCGTTTGCTGTTGACCGTTTTTCTGAAGGTGTATGATCGGGCATAAGGGCAATTACCGGCGCCCTGTAAACTGTCATAGCAAGCAGAAAAATAATATCTATTACAAGAAGCACCCATAAAGTCACGGCAGCCCCATAAGGAATGAGAATAAAAAAGACAGCTGCGACCGGCATTCCAGCCACTATGAACGGAAGACGGTTTCCTATTCGTGTATCTATCCTGTCAGACCATGCCCCTATAACGGGGATCAGAATGACAGCCAGGAGGTTATCAAGCCCCATAATAGCTCCCCGGATAGCCCTGCTTTCGATATAGTCACCCAGAATGAGGGGCATATACGCATTATAAAAGGTCCATACGAGCATCAGAGCAAAGAACCCGCTCCCGATAGCAGCTATTTTTACATAAGAGAAGTCCTTCTGTTTGTTCATTTACACTCCCCCAATGGAGCTCAGTTTAGTTTCCGATACTGTTGCGTGCATGCACTGCTTTTTCAGGCCAATCAGTGATTATTCCCGCGCAGCCCCCTTTAATCAGGTTCTGCATCGTTCCCTCTTCATTTACTGTAAAAGGCCTGACAGGCATGTTTGCGTTGCGGGCGCCCTCAAGAAGTTCAGGCACTGCCGCAGGAAAAAAACAGTGAAGTCCATTTGCCTTTATGTTTCCTGCATAATTCCATGGTTCATAAAGGCCTTCCATAAATAAAACAGCCGTTTCAATATCAGGATCCTGCCTGCGGACCTCAACTAAACTGTAGTGGTTAAAAGAGGAGATAATTGTTCTGTCTTCTAAACCATATGCGTAAATAAGGCCTAATACAATCTTTTCAATCCCCGGATAGCGGACGATGCCGTTTTTAAGTTCCACGTTTAAAATTAAGGGCGTTCCTGCTGCCCATTCAAACAATTGTTCAAGAGTGGGGATAGGGACTCCGGCAAAATTAGGTGAAAACCAGGAGCCGGCATCGAGCCGTTTAATTTCTTCGTATGTAAGATCTTTAATCCACCCTTGGCCGTTCGTTGTCCGGTTAACGGTTTCATCGTGGATCACCACGGGCACAAGGTCTTTTGTTAACTGGACATCACATTCCAATCCCTCAGCCCCCGCTTCCAGTCCCGCTTCAAAAGCAGGCATCGTATTTTCAGGATGCGTGCCCGCAGAGCCGCGGTGGGCAAAAATCATTGTCTGATCGTTTCTATTCATGAATAAACCTCCTCCTGTAAATGGTGTTATTTACTAATACGAGCTGCCTTTCACATTTCCCTTTAAAAAATTGAAAAGAGAAGGGCAAGCTGATCGTTTGTTTATTAAACTGAGCGATACGATGCCCGATACAGTCAGTTATAAATATGGCAAGGCAGCTAAGAAAAAAAGGAAAGCATATCGCTGGGCGATACGCACTGAATCTCGCTAAGCGATATGCATACTATTGGGGAACCTCATAGTCTCGTCGCAGTAAAAGATTCTTTAAGAAGGATATATATCGCCAGGCGATATCACGTAGACATTGCTTAAATATAGGCTCAGCGTATTGCTTTTTATGTGCTTCATAGTGTATCGCTTGTGTAGCGGTAACAGAAGAAAAGCATATTGCCATGCTGTTCCCTCATTATCAGAGGCCGCCTTCATAAATATTAGCGTATCGCCTGGAGATATCGCTTGGAATTTTTCACGTATGTTCTCTTATTTTCTCCGATTAGATTAGGCTGAACAGAATGACCATAAGCAGTGCAGAAATTGAACCGAGTAAAGCTCCAATAATACAGTCAGACGGATAATGAAGCCCCAGATACATTCTGGATAAGGCGATACAAGCCGCCAGCGGAAGAAGAATAAGCGAGAGCATAGGAGCATGAAAGGAAAACGTAACTGCCAATGAAAAGGCCGCTGTGGAGTGCCCTGATGGAAATGAATAGTCCTTTAAAGGCGCAGAAATCAAGTTACACCCGGTAATTGAATTATATGGCCTTTCCCTGCAGTATTTTTTCTTTAAAAAGTGCGCGATCACATGGCTTACGGTAAGTGAAGCAAGGGCAGTAAGAGCAGCGTGGCTGTTGGAAAAGTTTGATATAAAAAGCAATAAGGCCAAAATAGATAAAGTAAAAGATGCCCCGCCTAAATGTGTCAGCTTTGGAAGAGTTAAATCGAGAACCTTGCACCTTAGCTGTCCATTTACATACTGAAACATGTTTCTATCGTATTCAGTGATCCTTTCTGTCAAGCGATGCGCCATGTTTATCCCTCCTGTAAATAAAAGGCTGATTTAATTGTAACGAATGAATGTAAATAGAATGTTAGTTTTATGTTTATTTTTTAGTTGAAAACTTTAAAGTGGCTCAACATGCATTTCATAATTATTTGGTAAATTAAACAGAGAAATAGAGGTGAAACTACGCGGGGAGGTAATTTTCATGAAGATAGCTATTTTTTCCGACACCTATGCGCCTGAAGTGAATGGGGTAGCCAGAACACTGCAAAAGCTAAGTGGTTATTTAAAGGAGAAACACATTGCCCACAAAATTTATGTACCTGAAAACCGGGGGCAGACAATTGAGTATTCGGGGGTTGAACGGTTAACCAGCTTTCCGTTTCTTCTTTACCCGGAGTGCAGGATGGCTTTGCCGAATTTTTCATCATTAAATCAGTCGCTTAATGATTTTTCCCCGGATCTTATTCATATCGCCACTCCTTTCAATGTCGGTCTCTATGGCCATTACTTCGGAAAAAAGCACCGGATTCCAATGGTGGCTTCCTATCACACCCATTTTGATGATTACCTCGACTACTACCATCTTTCCTTGTTAAAAAACTGGTTTTGGCGGTATATGGAATGGTTCCACCGTCCGTTTGAAAAAGTGTATGTCCCCTCTGTCAGTACAAGAGATAAACTGTATATGAAAAATATCCACTCCAATATTGGTATTTGGGGAAGAGGGGTTAACCACCAGTTTTTCTCTCCGGCCAATCGGTCAGCTGAAATGAAAAAGAGATATGGGATTAAGGAGAAGTTTATTTTACTGTATGTTGGAAGAGTGTCGGTGGAAAAGGATGTGCAGACAGTCCTTAATACGTTTAAATCACTTCCACCGTCTTTGTATGATGATACTCATCTAATCGTAGCAGGAGACGGTCCGCTATTGAGCCAGCTGCAGGCTGCAGAGCCTGAAAAAACAACTTTTACAGGATTTTTAAAAGGAGAAAGGCTGGCGGAGGTGTATGCTTCCAGCGACGTTTTTATTTTTCCTTCGTCTACTGAGACATTCGGAAACGTGGTTCTGGAAGCTTTATCGTCAGGATTGCCTGTGATAGGAGCTGATAAGGGGGCCGTTCCCCATTTAATTGACCATGGAAGTACAGGTTTTTTATGTCCTCCAAAACATACACAGTCATTTGTTAAGCATACGGAAACATTATTATGGAATGAGGAGTATAGAAAACAAATGAGCGATAGAGCACGAAAATTTGCACTGACTCAGTCCTGGGATGATATTTTTTCAGGTCTGATTGGGGGATATGAGGAAGTCCTTAAGAAGAATAAGGTGTTAACCTCCGCATAAGCGTCCGCCAGAAGGACTGAAATCATACCATTTCTCAAAAAGAACAGCCGAAATAAATTCAAAATTATGTTCGGCTGTTCTTTATAATTACTATTCTTTTGTCCTGGCCATCTTTTAAATAAAGGCTGTTTTGTTTAAGCTGCTTTCGTAAAACGCTTATCCTGCTTACGGTGTGTAAAGATTTTTCTGATGAACCAGCCGATGATTACAAGCGTCAGAGCAAATCCAATAACCATTGAAATGCCGTAATCCATATTTAGCCCTTCTGGCGCGTAGAAAATATACGTGCATACGACCGCTGTCATAAACATCGCAGGTATACTGCATATCCAGTGGAATTTATTATTTTTCAACAGATAGACAGCACCTGTCCAAAGCATGACAGTGGCGACAAGCTGGTTAGTCCAGCCGACATAGCGCCATAAAAAGGTGTAATCAATGGTGGAAAGGAAGAAAGCAGGCACAGTGACAATGAGTGTGCCAATAAGAATCATCGCTTTTCCTTTAGCTGGCTTAAAGCCTTTTTTCAGAAGAGTGGTTACCATCATCCGTGACGATCGGAGAGCCGTATCTCCTGTAGTGATCGGCAGGATAATAACCCCTAAAATAGCCAGGATGCCTCCTAAGGTGCCTAGCAGACTTGTTGAAATTTCATTTACCACACCGGCAGGTCCGCCAGCCGCCTGGGCTTCGGCCAATGCGCCCGTTCCTCCGAAAAATGTCATAGCGGCAGCTGCCCAGATTAATGTAATAATACCTTCGGCGACCATTGCGCCATAGAATACTTTTCTTCCGTCAGATTGTTTCTTTAAGGTTCTGGCAATAATCGGGCTTTGCGTGGAATGGAAACCGGAAATCGCTCCGCATGAAATGGTAACCATTAGTAACGGCCAGACAGGCAGTTCCCCAGGGTGCATATTGGAAAAAGTTAAATTAGGAATCTGATGACTGCTTACAAGTAAAGCTATACCTACGGATACTGCCATAAATATGAGAATAGCACCGAAAACAGGATAAATTCTCCCGATAATTTTATTAACAGGGAGAAGGGCCGCCAGCAGGAAATACCCGAAAATAATAATAACTGCAGTTAGAAAACCGATTGGGGTAATTTCAGCAATCAGCTGGGCCGGACCGGCTGTGAAAGCTGCTGCAACGAGAATCATCAGCAGAATTGAAACGATATTGATTCCTGTTTGCATGGTTTTCCCTAAATACCTGTCTACAAGTGAGGGGTATTGTTCCCCGTTATGCCTTAGAGAAAGCATACCTGAAAAATAGTCATGAACCGCCCCGGCAAAAATACAGCCGATAACGATCCATATGAAAGCGACAGGTCCATAAAGAGCACCCATAATGGCTCCGAAAATAGGACCGAGTCCTGCTATATTTAACAGCTGGATTAAGCTTCCTTTCCACCAGCTCATCGGAACATAATCCATTCCGTCTGATTTTGAGTAAGCCGGCGTCGGCTTATCATCATCAATTCCAAAAATCCGTTCAACGACCTTCGAATAAACGATATATCCGACGATCAGCAGCGCTACTGCTATAAAAAAAGTAATCACTCAAACTCACCTCTAAATTGCTATATTATTGGACGATAGAAAATAGTTTAACTATTTAAAGGGCAAAAGACAACAGGTATTTTCAGAATTCATTAATTAATCAGATTTGTTCACATTATTAAATACTTACATGGCAGGCAGTGTAACGCTTGCATGAGTATCGCAATAAAATATTTCCCGGGAAAATGTGAAATTTCACGTAGGGGTCTGACCCCTATGTGAATTTATGAAAAAAGGAGGAAAAGGGCGCGTGGGCACCATTTTCCTCCTGTGGTTCAGCGGCTATTCGCTGTATCTGTATTTATTTCTTCAAGCAGACGGTTTGAGGAAATCCCCAATTCGTCGATTGACGAAATCGCAGCGTCTGTCTGTTCCTGCTGGAGCTCCGTTAAAGATTGGACTTCCTGAGCACTGCTTGATATTTCTTCAACAAAACTGGAAACGTCATCCATTGCGCCCGCTACTTCCTGAAAGCTTGCGGTCACTTTTTCAAACTGATCTGCAATAGCAGTAACTGCCACAGAGACTGCGTTTGACTGGGTATTAATTTCGCTGAAAGAGTTGCTTCCTTTCTCCATCACGCTATCCTGTTTCTGAAGACGGCTATGGTTTTCCTGCGTGGTGGTCACCGTTTTTACTAAATCCTTTTTCCCGGCGGCAATTACTTCACTGATTTGTTTAGAAGCAGCTGATGTTTCAGAGGATAATTTTCTTACTTCCTCGGCAACGACAGTAAAGCCTCTCCCGTGCTCTCCTGCCCGGGCTGCTTCAATAGACGCGTTCAGTGCCAGTAAATTGGTCTGTTCAGATATATTTGAAATTATACCAGTGAATGTTTCAATTTTCTCAAAACTGGCGGACAAATCTTCTATAGAACGGGATGTTTCCTGGCTGGCGTCAAGAATTTCTGACAGTTGCTTTCTAGCCTGGTCAAATAATTGGTAGCTGCCCCGTGCAGTTGAAGATGACGCAGATGCTTGTTCTTTTGTTTCCTCCAGCTGGCTGAAAGCCTGAGTAAGGTGCTGGAGATTGTCGCTGTTTAATTGTGTCACTTGGCCAAGATCCTCTGCCTGCCTGGCCGTACCGGCAGATACCTCGGCCATAGAGGAGGCAATATGAGAAACTGACTGACCGGATTCTTTTAAAGTTTGTGCAAGTAATTGTGAGGTAGTGTACACTTGTCCCGCTGCAGAGCGGGAGCTTTCAAGTGTTTTCTCCAAAAAGGCGGACTGGTCATTTAAATGCTGCTGGCTTTCTAGAATTTTTCCTACCATTTCACGCCCTCTGTAAGTAATAAAGATACCGGTAATCCAAGTCATAAAGTAAAGAATAAAGATGACCGACGTTTCGAAAACAGAGCTGTAAACAATTTTGCCGGTGAAAAACGACAGAGCCATTAATCCGAGGCCCGCGCTTCCGCCCAGAAGAACCGTACCGGGCTGCAAATAAAGCATGGATAATAAAAGGTAAAGAAACACAACGAGCCAGATATTATCAGAGGGTAGAGCGTAAATAACGAGTGCACAGACCATATAAGAGATTGCCACAATCACATATTTAGTGTTTGGTTTTTCACCATATGTCCGGTGCATATAGTAAAGAATGAAGGAAAGAGTGATTCCCCCTCCAATAAATACCAGTAATTCTGTTAAACTCATAAATCCGGAAAAATAAAAGATAGTGACGATTGGATAGGAAGAGGTCATCAATCCGATTATAAGCCATGTGAGAATTTTAGTTCCTGACTGCTCGTAAGCCCTCATATTAGTCATGTTTGTCATAGTTAAGTCCTTTCTGTATTTAATTGTTATGTTTAGGTGAAGAGGCAAATTCGGGCCTTTAGGCAGGCGTTTTATTAACTAATTCACCAATTTAATACAAATTATACCTGTTAATATAAATATAATAGACTACATTTACCGAAAAGTAAAAAGATATGTAGGTAAAAAGATATATAAGGATAAATTCACAAAGGGGTCTGACCCCTATGTGAATTTATCACATGCAAGAGGTAGGACAGCCGGGAGAAATATGTTATAATGCTCGGGTACATGGATGATGATGTACAATTGAATACCGGATGCCGTCCGGAAGAGGTTCTAGCTCAACCCTCTATAAAAAACTAAGGAACTGACTTTTTTGCCATATCCTTAGGAGGGGTATGGCTTTTTCTTTTATATGTTTGAGCAGAAACCTTAATTTCAGGATTAAGGAGACGTGAACGATGAAAAATGAAAAAGCAATTGTTGTATTCAGCGGAGGACAGGATAGTACGACGTGTCTGTTCTGGGCTCTCGATAATTTTAAAGAAGTAGAGACCGTGACGTTCAATTATAATCAGAGACATAGTACGGAGATAGAAGTAGCCGAGGGGATTGCGAAGGAACTTGGAGTGAAACACAGGGTTCTTGATATGGGGCTGCTTAACCAGCTTGCTCCCAATGCTCTGACTAGAGATGATATTTCCATTGAAGAGAAGGAAGGCGAGCTCCCGTCCACGTTTGTAGAAGGACGGAACTTATTGTTTTTAACGTTCGCAGCGATCGCAGGAAAGCAATCAGGGGCCGACCACATCGTGACCGGCGTATGTGAAACGGATTTCAGCGGTTATCCGGACTGCCGTGATGTGTTTATTAAATCCCTGAATGTGACCCTGAATCTCTCGATGGATCATTCATTTGTGATTCACACGCCGCTCATGTGGCTTGATAAAGCTGACACGTGGAAACTGGCCGATGACCTCGGAGCATTTGAGTTCGTCAGAAATAAAACGTTAACGTGTTATAACGGGATTCTTTCTGACGGATGCGGGGAGTGCCCTGCTTGTCTGCTGCGGAAGAAAGGCCTTGAGGAATACCTTGAGAGAAAGGAGGCCAACTGACATGTACGGGTTTAGAATAGTTGATAAACTTGAAAAAATAGATGAAGACATTCAAAAAGAAGAGCTGAAATACCATACGAAACGCGTCATGGTAAGTAAGGAATTCACTTTTGACGCGGCTCACCACCTCCATTGCTATGAAGGGAAATGCAAGAACCTGCACGGGCACACTTACAAAGTAATCTTTGGCATCAGCGGCTATGTGAACGCCACCGGTTTAATGATCGATTTCGGGGACATTAAAGAGATTTGGAAAAATGACATAGAAATCCACCTGGATCACCGTTATCTGAATGAAACCTTGCCGAACATGAATACTACTGCTGAGAATATGGTCGTCTGGATTTATGAAAAAATGGCAGAAGCTATCAAGGCAAATGACGAGTTGAGCAGAGAGCAGGGGGCCCGGGTGGAGTTTGTCCGCCTGTTTGAAACGCCGACCAGTTATGCAGAAGCGAGACGGGAGTGGATGGAAAGTGAGTAAACTTCCTGTGCTTGAAATTTTCGGTCCGACGATTCAAGGAGAGGGGATGGTAGTCGGTCAGAAAACGATGTTTGTCCGTACTGCCGGCTGTGATTATTCCTGTTCCTGGTGCGACTCCGCCTTCACATGGGACGGGAGCGCAAAAGATGAGATTGTACAAATGACGCCGGAAGAGGTTTGGGAAAGATTGAACGGCCTGGCTCCCGGCAACTTTTCACATGTGACTGTTTCAGGCGGCAACCCGGCTCTTTTGAAAAATTTAGACGGGCTTCTTGATCTTTTTGAAGAAAATAGCGTCGCAGCGGCACTGGAAACACAAGGGAGTGTTTGGCAGGACTGGTTTCTCCGTATCAAGGACCTGACGATTTCCCCGAAACCGCCAAGTTCGCTCATGAAAACAAATTTTGAGGTGCTGGACGAAATCATCACCCGGCTTATTGATGCAGGCAGACTCGCGAATATGAGTTTGAAGGTGGTTATATTTGATGATAAGGATTTTAATTACGCAAAAGATGTGCATTTAAGATATCCCGCTGTTCCTTTCTATTTGCAAGTGGGCAACGAAGATACAGCCACCGAAAATAATGAAAACCTGACAAAGAAGCTTCTTGATAAGTATGAGTGGCTGACAGATAAAACAGCCGCTGATAAAGACTTAAACAACGTGAGAGTCCTCCCGCAGCTGCACACCCTTCTCTGGGGAAATAAAAGAGGCGTTTAGGAAAAAACTGGGGGTCTGACCCCATTGCTCATTTTTCACAAAGGGGTCAGACCCCTTTGTGAAATGGTTTGCCCCATACGGTGATGATGTTGTTTGCGGCCGCTTCTTTAAAAGCGTTTCTTGTGTCTATAATCAGTTTGGCGTGCTCGGCGATCCACTTGTAATCGTACGCTGAATGATTTGTCAAAAGCAGCACGCAGTCAAAGTCACTGAGTATCCGGCTGTTAAGCTCCTCCGAAACCGAAACGAGGAGGCGCCCTTTCAGATCACGCAACTGAGGGATATGAGGGTCGTTAAAAGATACCGCGGCCCCCTTCTTTTCAAGTAACTCATATATTTCAAGACCAGGAGATTCCCTGTAATCATTTGTATCAGGTTTGTATGCCATTCCGAGTAAAAGAATTTTTGCGCCGTTAAGATCTATAGCGTGATTCTTCAGCACATCTGCCGTTTTATTGACAATCCGGGCAGGCATCGACCTGTTGATATCCTGTGCTAAATCGATATACCGGCTGTGAAAGTTCACGCTTTTCCCTTTCCACGATAAGTAGACAGGGTCTACAGGGATGCAATGCCCGCCGGTTCCAGGGCCTGGCATAAAAGGCATAAATCCGAACGGTTTCGTACTTGCCGCTTCGATCGCTTCCCACATATCCACTTCCAATTTTTCAGCGAGCAGCGCCATCTCATTTACAAAGCCGATATTAATACTGCGGAACGTATTTTCCAGCAGTTTAGCCATCTCGGCAATTTTTGGTGAAGAAACCGGAACGAGAGTATCTATTGCATCTTTGTATAAGCACATAGCTAATTCCGTGCACCCATCGGTTATTCCCCCGATAATTTTCGGGGTATTTTTTGTGTTATACCGGGAGTTTGCCGGATCGATCCTTTCCGGTGAAAAACATAGAAAGTAGTCCTTTCCGGCACTGAGACCGTCTTCTGCCAGCTTTTGCTCTATCAATTCTTCTGTCGTTCCCGGGTAAGAAGTACTTTCTAAAATAAGCAGCTTTCCTCTGAAGTCATGTTTCCTTATATGTTTTACTGTCTCCTTAATCATACTGACATCAGGCTCCTGAGACTCTGTTAAAGGGGTAGGCACACAGATGATCAGACTGTCCAGATCATTGATTATCTCAAAATGCTCCGAAAAAATAAGTTTCCCATTTTTAACCGCCTCAAGCATTTCCTCACTTGGCACTCCTGGCATCGTCGGCTTCCCATGGCGATAGGATTCCAATTTATCTCTGTTAATATCAATACCTGTCACGGTGTACCCCTTTTTCATCAGTTCCATTGCTAAAGGCAGGCCGGCGTATCCTAGACCAATAACCCCTACTTTAGCCGTTCTGTCAGCTAACTTCCGTTTAAGCTGAGTAAAGCAGCCGTTCTCTTCCATAGTTATGACCCTCTTTCACCCGCCTGTTGGGAGAAATTCTTTATAGTTACTATACGCCGGATTTCCGCGTCTGTTCATTTCCTGTAAAAAATGAGAGAGGCGTATTTCCAGGCTGCAGCACATACTTTTTAAAAGAAAGGTTATTACTGTTCAGGGGGGTGCAGGATGATTTCGGCCATTACGTGTACGATGAGGGAAGAGTGTATGGAAAATGTCTTTAAAAACTATCAAAGCCAGAACGTCGCTGAAAAAGAACTGATTGTCATTTTAAATAAAAACACAATAAAGATAGAAGATTGGAAAAAGTATGCTGAGAGCTTCACGAATGTGTCTGTTTATCAGCTCGATGAAAGCTTCTCATTGGGAGCCTGTTTAAACTTCGGCGCAGAAAAAGCCGCTTACAATATTGTGGCTAAGATGGATGACGATGATTACTACGGACCTGACTATTTAAGTGAAGCTGTGAAAGTGTTCGAGAATGAAAAGATCTTCATTGCAGGGAAACGGGCCTATTATATTTATTTTGAAGGAAGCAATCATCTGCGGCTGTTAGGAGCTAATTATCAGCATAAGTTCGTCAACCATGTGGCAGGCGCAACAATTATTGCGAGAAAAGAAGTCGTGCAAGACGTCCCTTTTAATGACCGCGAAACAGGTACGGATACAGATTTTTTGAAAAGGTGTAAACAGAAAGGATATAAAATTTACTCTATCAGTAAACATTCTTTTGCCGTCATCCGGCGGGAAGATGTGCAGAGCCACACATGGAAAATAACCGAAAAGGAGTTAACCATGTTATCAAAACACGTCCCATTCGCCGGCGACTTCAGAAAAACAGTTGATAATTCCCAGTAAATGGGGGGACAGACCCCCCATTTACTGGGAAAGTTCAGGGTTGTGGCGTTTGATATGATGGAGGGCGTGCATCAGCGAAAACTGGAGAGCGGTCATAATGTAGCCATAGAGGATGATTCCAGCTATTATTGCTGGCAAAACAGGCACCTGGCTGAGTGTCAGCCCGAAAATGGCGTTTGTGAGACCCATAATAAAAAGGACAGCCAAGGTGTCTGAGATGCCTCGTTTAAAATATTTAAAGGCCTTAGACAAAGCTTCAGTTACCGGCAGATCATCAACAATTAAAGTGAATTCCCAGTAAATAAACATTACCCGCAGCAGGATAATGGCTATAAAACTGAGGATGATACCAGGCAGCCCCAGTCCAATAGATAACGCCCATACCGGCAGGCTGGCCAATAAGATTAACAAAATAAGCCCTAAATAGCGGAACCAGAATTTCTTCCCAAACTGAAGGAAAGATTTAAACGAGGTCTCTTTATTTGTAACCCCATGATGGAGTAAGCCGATAAAACCTGCTTCAATAGCAATACCTATAACGAGTAACAGCAGAAAAACAATCAGCATTAATCCGGGAGTAAAAAATGCCGGCAGCCGTCCGTCAATCTGAAACGAGAACAGGCTGATTTGTTCACTGAAGACATTGTCCAGTGACGGGAGGCCAGGTGCCACGCTCAACTGCAGGGATAATTGGCTGGCTGCATGATACCCGCCGAGAAGAACCGCAGCAATTATACTGGTTAAATCAATAAGTATAGGATACAGTGCCACTTTTAAGTTAGAATGGAGAGTATGAAAACCTTGTCCTATCATAAAAAAACTCCTTTATGGTGAGAGTAAGCTTCTTACATATTACAGCTGACCTTGTCCTGCAGATACGACTTGGTCTGCTGTCAGCCCATGAGAGGTGTTTAATAAAAATAATTGAAGGGAAAATTACAAGAGGTTACAAGTACGTGTTTAGTTTACAGGAGGTTTCAAATGGTTTCAAAACAGTCGCTTTTATTAACACAAAATGATATTCACACACCCGACATCCACCCGGACTGGTTTAAGAAAGAATATTCTACCTTTAGCCAGATCGTAACGAAAAAAGACTTTCCCTGTTACTTCGGCCAGAAAGCCGAAAACAAGGGTGAACTCCGCTATTCTTACATCTCTCATAATGACTGGTCCACCCTCCCGGACACATTAAGTGATTTTTTAACGTTATTCAATAAACCTAAGCTGACGCGACATGGGTTATTTGTATTCGTGGAGCCGGAAAAGGAAGAAAAAAGCATTGAGTATTACCGGGCTTATTTTTGGGAGATTCTTCAGTACCTGCACCATAAAGATCCATCTTCATGGCCTGACGATCAGCCGGCTGATCCGGAACATTATCTGTGGGATTACCATTTCCAGCAGGAGCCCATATTTGTTTTTGGCAATGCGCCTGCATATAAACAAAGAAAGACGCGGGATCTTGGAAACAGTTTAATTCTTGGTTTTCAGCCCCGGCGAATATTTGAAGGACTTGAAGGAACTGAACCTGGCGGCGCCATGTCCAGAGAAAAGGTAAGAAAGCGTGTGGAAGAGTGGGACAAGCTGCCCACACATCCTGATATCAGCCATTACGGGGATCCGGAGCACAACGAATGGAAACAATTTTTTATTGGTGATGATGCAGAGCCGATTGAAGGGAAATGCCCATTCAGTGTTAAAAAATAATAGCTCTCTTAAAAGCACATTCCTAAGATGGGATGTGCTTTTTGTTGCGAGCCTTGCCAATGTATATGTTACAAAAAACCAAAATTCAGTTTACGGCAAAGGATTTTTCCCTTTTTTGTGGAAAGGTTCTTAGAGAGGCTGACTCACATATCGCCTCTAATTGCTTAAAAACAGATTGGAGTGAACGTGCTGTGGAACGGAAAGCAGAACCTTTTAAAATTAAAATGGTGGAACCCATTAAAATGATTTCAAGGGAAGAAAGAGAAGCGGCATTAAAAGAAGCTGGGTATAACCCATTTTCATTAAAATCAGACGATGTGTATATTGATTTGTTAACGGACAGCGGAACCGGTGCGATGAGTGATAACCAGTGGGCAGGAATGATGTCAGGAGATGAATCCTACGCCGGGAGCCGCAATTATTATCATCTAAAGGAAACCGTAGAAGATATCATCGGCTACCCTTATGTGATTCCAACTCACCAGGGGCGCGGAGCAGAACAGGTCCTTTTTCCGCTTATCATCAAAAAAGACCAGTATGTGTTAAGTAACTGGCATTTCGATACGACCCGGGCACATGTGGATTTATCCGGCGGGAGAGCGATTGATGCGGTTACTGAAAAAGCTTTTGACACAACAACCCCTCACGATTTTAAAGGAGACTTTGATCTTGTTAAACTCGAACAGCTGATTCAAGAGAAGAAACCTGAAAATATCGGCATGATCATTATTACCATTACAAACAACAGTGCCGGCGGACAGCCTGTATCGATGCAGAATATTAAAGACGTCTCCCGGATGGCAAAAAGGTATGGAATCACCACAATTATGGATGCTGCGCGCTTTTCTGAAAACGCTTACTTCATTAAAAAACGGGAGCCTGGCTACGAGAACCATTCCATCACGGACATTATTAAAGAAATGTTCTCCTATACAGAAGCACTGACAATGAGTGCAAAGAAAGACGGGCTCGTTAATATTGGCGGCCTCTTAGCCTTCAGAGGTGACAGAAAAGAACTGTTTGAAAAGGCGAGGGCAATGGTGGTGCCTCTCGAAGGATTCCCTACATACGGCGGTTTAGCAGGACGGGATATGGAAGCACTGGCCCGGGGGCTGGAAGAAGGTACAGATGAAGATTATCTTGCCTACCGGATCCATCAGGTTGAGTATCTCGGACATAAGCTTTCAGAAGGAGGCATTCCTATTCAATCACCGCCAGGCGGGCATGCGATTTTTGTAGATGCTAAGAAAATTCTCCCCCATATTCCTGCCAGCCAGTTTCCCGGACAGGTGCTGGCCAATGAGCTTTATCTGGAAGCAGGAGTCCGCGGTGTGGAGATAGGTTCCTTATTAATGGGACGGGACGCTGAAACAGGAGAACAGCTGGACAGCCCGCTTGAACTGCTTCGCCTGACGATTCCAAGACGCGTGTATACGTATAATCATATGGACGTCATTGCTAAAGGGTTAATAGCCATTAAAGACCGTGCCCACACGCTAAAAGGATTGACCTTTACTTACGAACCGGAAGTGCTGCGGCATTTTACAGCAAAAATGGAACCTGTGGACTAACTTAATGGAATGTATGCGGCTGATCACTTAAACAGGTGGTCAGCTTTTCTTATGCACTGGAACAGACACGAATGGCTGAGCACCTTTTGTTTGAACCACCCGGCTCTAAGGGAATCGCCTCAGTGAAACGATAAAGAATTGACCACTTCATCGAAAAATATAAGGAGGAATCCATATGAAAGCTATTATGATTGACAATTATGGAAGCAGACAGGAGTTGAAGGAAAGGGAAATAGATACACCCTCTTTAAAAGAAAGCCAGGTACTCGTTGAACTTCACGCAACTTCCATTAACCCGATTGACTGGAAAGTAAGGGAAGGGTATTTAAAAGAAATGCTCCCGTTTGATTTTCCAATTATATTGGGTTGGGACGCAGCTGGAGTAGTAATAGAAACAGGCAGCAGAGTAACAGATTTTAAGGTTGGCGACCGGGTTTTTTCGCGGCCGGACACCACACGGGAGGGGACTTATGCGGAGTATGCCGCTGTAGACGCACATCTCCTTGCCCATATGCCTGAAAAAATGAGTTTTGAAGAAGCGGCTGCCATTCCTCTTGCCGGATTAACGGCATGGCAGTGTTTGACTGAATTTAAGAGTATAAAAGAAGGGGACCATGTCCTTATTCATGCCGGCGCCGGCGGAGTAGGAAATTTTGCGATACAGATAGCCAAAAACATGGGAGCCTATGTGACCACAACAGCAAGCGGTAAAAACGCTGACTTCTTATATTCGCTCGGGGCTGATAAAGTCATTGATTACAAGAATGAAGATTTCAGTGAGACTCTTTCTGATGTTGATTTCGTTCTTGACGCCGTTGGAGGAGAGGTCCAGTCAAAAAGTTATCATGTGTTAAAACAGGACGGCCTGCTCGTTTCCATCGTGGAACCGCCGTCTGAAGATGAGGCTGGCAAGCACCATGTCCACGCTCATTTCCACTGGCTTGAACCTGACGGCGATCAGCTGCAAAAACTGGCCGGTCTTTATGAACAAGATAAAGTGAAGCCCGTAGTAGGAACGACATTCGATTTTAATGAAGAGTCTCTTCAGGAGGCGCATGCCTTGAGTGAATCGACTCATGCCCGGGGAAAAATTGTGATTCAGATTAAAAAGTAAAATAAAAAGGGCGCTGTAAATTTTAGTTAATTAGTGGAAAAAGGGGATCTGTCGGCGAAAATAGGGTTCTATCAGCGGAAAAAGGGGTTCAATCGGCGAAAAGTGCGGTCCAATCAGCGAAAAAGCGATTCAATTAGCGAAAAGTGCGATTCAATCAGCGAAAATGCGGTTCTCTCAGCGAAAATGCGATTCAATCGGCGAAAAGTGCGATTCAATCAGTGAAAATGCGATTCAATCGGCGAAAAGTGCGATTCAATCAGCGAAAATGCGATTCAATCGGCGAAAAGTGCGGTCCAATCAGCGAAAATAGGATTCTATCAGCGAAAAAGCGATTCAATCAGCGAAAAGCGCCCCCTCCTGCCAGTATATTAACAACAAAATCAAAAAAGAGACATCTGCCTTTTTAAGCAGGTGTCTCTTTTGCTTCTATATGGTCCGCCTTCGCCTTATGATTCCTCCGGCCTGAAGGCATCTTTAGGAATAGACACGTGGATGCCTTTATTTTCGTTGACAACCTGGGTAATGTGAAAATCAGCTGCAACAGCTAAAAAGGAATACGCGTCACTTGCAGAGAGGTTATAAAAATCCTGTAAGAACCCGATTGTGCTGAGAGAGCCGATTTTTGCCGCTTCATTCAGGTCAGGGTTAAACGCGTGAACCATCCAGTGATTATTCGTTTCAAGCAGCGGAAGTGAGAATGAGAAATCTTTTCTGACTTTGACTCTGATTAGACAGTTTAATGAGGCTTCCACACCTGTTCCGTTCAGTTCACTGTCACCCTGAGCGAGGTGGGAATCACCGAGAGATAAGAGAGCGCCTTTATTTTGGACAGGATAGTACATCGTCGTGTCAGCGCCTATTCTCCAGTTATCAATATTGCCTCCGAAATACGAAGGAGGGATCGTGCTGACGGGCCCGGACTCTGCTGGGGCGACTGCTATTGTGCCAATATGAAGCCTTGCCGGAATCTGCATGTTTGGCAGCGTCTGCTTTCTGTCTGTTTCCTCAGGCTCGAGTATTTTGCCGTTGACATAATAAGGTCCCGGGTACGTGTAAGCAAATTTAGGTGTCAGCCATTTACCTTTCTCGTCTATCTCATAAATGGTCACTTGTTCATTTCCATTATATTTTTCTTCATCAAATAAAAAGCCCCATGGAGCTGACAAATTTGACCCGTATGGAAGTCTTGGCTCCAAATCAAGAATCTGCACTTCGAGCATATCTCCCGGTTCGGCGCCTTCGACTTTAATTGGCCCTGTCATCAGGTGGGGGCCGGGTTTACGTGTCTCTTCAGGAATCTCCTCGTAAATCTTTTTAATTCCTTCGTCCATTAGTAAATCCGGCGCATCGCCGGCGTGGTGTGTGACAGTTTCTACATAAACAAAATCTCCGGAATTGACTGTAAGAGCCGGTTCCAAAGAGTTATCGAAATAACCCCAGTGCACAGTGTCTGGAGTAGCTTCCAGCGTATGGATCCTGGCATCTTTAATTTGATCTGCCAGAGATGATTTGAAAGGGGAATAGCGCATAGTTTTAACCTCCAGTTGAAATAAATGTGTACAGACTCTTTTCCCTGAACGAAAGCTGACCTAAACAAAGATAAGTAAAAGCCTGATTAGCCAAGCTGAAAAAATCACAAAAGGATTACTATTTAAATATTCAAATAAACAGTTTTTTCCTATATACTGAATATCAAATAGTTTCGCTTTACGAAATATAATGAGGATTCACGCGTTGAAATTTTATTCTGGATTTAGAAAGGGGAATTTGATGAGTGCTAAGAAAACATTAACCCGTGCGGAGATCCCGGTCGAACAGACTTGGAATCTGAAAGATCTTTTTGAAACGGAGGATGCCTGGAAAACAGAAATGGAGGGGCTGCGAAAGGAGATAGAAACGGTGACCCGGTATAAAGGGCGCCTCGCTGAGAGTGCGGGAACATTACTCGACTGTCTGCTTGCGCAGGATGCTTTGAACGAGCGTGTCATGCGTGTCACTGCATTTGCCCACCTGCGCCAGTCAGAAGATGGATCAGACCCGGTTAATCAGTCTAACTCTGCCCGGGTAGGAGGCCTGCTGTCTGAAATTAGCGCCGAGACGTCATTTATTAAATCGGAAATTCTTGAATTGGATAAGGAAACAGTGGACAGATACATACAGGAGAAGCCTGAGTTGGAAGATTTCCGCAAAAATCTGATGGACGTGCTGGAAACAAAGCCGCATAAGCTTTCTCCAGAAGCGGAAGAAGTACTCGCTGCGTTCAGCGAAATCCATCAGGCCCCTTTTATGATTTATGAAAGGAGCAAAACTTCGGATATGCGTTTCTCTTCATTTACTGTGAAGGATGGAAAGGAATATCCGCTGACTTTTAATTCCTTCCCTGCTTATGAAGGCTCGCCTGATACAGAGGTCCGGCGAAAAGCTTATGAGTCATTTACGGAAACTCTTGAGCAATACAAACATACGTATGCTGCGACGTATGCGACTGAAGTAAAAAAGCAGGTCACAGAAGCCCGGCTTCGAAACTATGAGTCCGTCACAGACATGCTTCTGCACGAGCAGGAAGTGTCCCAAAAAATGTATCACAACCAGTTAGACACGATTCAGTCTGAATTAGCGCCGCACATGCGCCGGTTCGCAAAATTGAAGCAGCGTATGCTCGGACTCGAAACGATGCGTTTCTGTGATTTAAAAGCTCCGTTGGATCCTGAATTTGATCCGCCGATGACATATGATGAAGCTTGCAGCCTGATCCTCGATTCCCTTCAGGTGATGGGGCCTGAATATATGGAATTTATGGAGCAGGGGGTGCGCAACCGCTGGGTTGACAGGGCTGATAATGTCGGCAAAAGATCGGGTGCTTTCTGTTCGAGTCCTTACGGCGTTCACCCTTATATTTTATTGACATGGCATGATTCTATGAGAGATGCTTTTACTTTGGCGCATGAACTTGGCCATGCCGGCCATTTCGCACTTGCCGGGCGTTACCAGAAAATCTCGAACACCCGGCCATCCAGGTACTTTATAGAGGCTCCGTCCACGATGAACGAGATGCTGCTGAGCCGGCATATCCTTGATCAGCCTAACGATGCCCGGATGCGCAGGTGGGTCATTCTTCAGTCGCTAGGTACGTATTACCATAATTTTGTGACTCATATTCTCGAAGGCGAACTTCAGCGACGTATTTATGAGTTAGCGGACAATGGCACGCCTGTCACCGCGCAGATTTTATGTGAGCAAAAATCAGACCTGCTGTCGGATTTCTGGGGCGACTCCGTAGAAATAGATGAAGGGGCGGGTCTGACATGGATGCGTCAGCCTCACTATTATATGGGCCTCTATCCATATACGTATTCAGCGGGTCTGACGGCGTCCACTGCAGCCGCTCAGATGATTCAGGAAGAAGGCCAGCCAGCTGTTGACCGTTGGCTGTCGGCTCTAAAAGCAGGAGGAACGATGAAGCCGCTTCAGTTAATGCAGCAAGCCGGTGTAGATATGTCCACCCCTGAACCGATTCAGCAGGCGGTCGCTTATGTAGGCTCATTAGTTGATGAGCTTGAAAAAAGCTTTTAATTTTCATTAGGATCACAAGCCACCAGGCGGGAAACAGACCAAAGGCCAATCAGTTTTTCTGATTAGCCTTTGTCTTTCCCCGCTGGAGTAGACCGTCTTTCGCTTCTTTGATTGTTGTTAAATCATTACAGAAAGACACCCCCTGCCTTATTCAAGGAGGGGGTGTCGACAATTTCAGGCCAATCAGATCCGGCGCCGCGCTTCCTGCTGTTAAGGCAGGAAGTTGACGGCCCCGTCTTCACTGATTTCTATAGTCGAGTAGCTTTCAAACGTTTCCGCGTTTGTAATGTCATGGTCATCCGGCCGTGAAAAGCTTTCCATATACTGCTGGTACTCCTGAGGGCTTTTAATGAGATGGTAAAAATAAATCATTTTGCCATCGACGATGTCACTGCCTCTTAAAGCAATTCTGTCGTGGAAATGGTTTTTAAACCATTGTCTTGCTTCATCATGGCTTTGAAAATTAGGCATCTCATTATAAACCGATTCAATATCTAAATTCATGGTTATCCACTCCCTTCCTGCTGATGTTAGTATGTCCTTTGATTTTTGTAACATACAGCATACAGAGGTGCGTCTGATATTTTTTAGACAGCAGGGGAGCGGGCTTAGCCGGCTGCGGTTCTTCCTTCATATGTGTCTTTTAGGCAACATCTGAAGAGCTGACAGAAGAATCGCCGTCTTTTTTAGCAAAACGGTTGATAATTAAGTTGATTGCGCCGTCCCCAGTCACATTTGCAGCTGTCCCGAAGCTGTCCTGGGCCATATATAACGCGATCATTAATCCGATAGCTGCTTCACTGAAACCGAGCATCGTTGTTAACACACCGAGCGCTGCCATGATTGCTCCGCCTGGCACTCCAGGGGCTGCAATCATAATGACGCCCAGCATTGCAATGACAGGAAGCATCTGGCCGAATGAAGGAACCGTGTAATCACCTAATACGGACATCACTGCGACCGCACAAGCGACGATTGTAATCACACTTCCCGACAGGTGAATCGTCGCGCATAAAGGCACGCCGAAATTGGCCACTTCTTCTCTGACATTATTTTTCTTCGTCTGTTTAAGTGTGACCGGAATAGTTGCTGCGCTGCTCATAGTTCCCAACCCTGTGAAATAAGCCGGGAGCATATTTTTTATAAGCACAAACGGGTTCCTTTTAGTAATTACTCCAGCGGTTACATATTGGAGGGTTATCCATAGCCAGTGGGCGATTACCGCGACGAGGAGCACAGTTCCAAAGACTTGAAGTGTATCAAATACAGCGCCTTCAGAGGCTAGTTCCACAAAAATACCCGCAATATAGACTGGCAGAAATGGAATGATGACTTTCGCAATCACTAAATCAATAATATTTTTGCCTTCTTCAAAAATGTTCATGAGCGTTTTACTGTTCGTTTTGGCAATGCCTATACCGAAAAGAAACGCCATAACTAAAGCGGTAATGACTCCCATCAGCGGATCAATTTCTAAAGCGAAAAACCCTTCGACACCTGAGCCTTCAGAAACAGGGCTTTCTGTGGCATTTAAAAAGGGAATGACAGTTACAGCAATGAAAAACGCGAATATACCGGCCAAAAGGGTGGAAAGGTAAGCTGTGCCTACAGTGGCGCCGACGATCTTACCTGATTTGCTGCCTAACTTCGACACTCCGGCGGCAATAAAAAATAAAATAATAAATGGAATAACAAAACCGATGAACTGGCCGAAAATATTTTTTACAGTGACAAAAAATTGGGTCACCACCCCAATATTCATCAGCCCAATTAAAATACCGGCAATAATACCAATGACTAATTTTCCAATTAATTTCATCTGTAAACCCCCCTCTATTATTTTTTAAATTTTTAAACAACTATATTTAATAATGCCTAAAAAATTTAAAATTTTCAATACTTTTCCAAATTATCAGAATATTAAATTAAAGCGCTTACATAATAAAAAAACAGTCCTGCCATTAAAGACTGAACTGTTTTATCAGAGGATGATAGGATGGCGCCTCACACAGTTATAACCTGTCTGTATAACCTTCGAAGAGTCTGCCGCCATGCGGCTCCAGTATGCGATCGATTAAGGTAATGAAAGGCACGTTGTCTCCTGTTTTTATAAAGTTTTGAAACGCCTCCTTAAATTTGGCTGCAAAATTATTATCAAAGTCAACAAGTGAGCGGTGTACCCATTTGCCATAACCGAGCCAACGGCCTTCAGTTCTCAGCAAAAATTCCGGGACTGTATCAAAAAGCTTACAGGCAGTGTAAAGTTTTTCACTGTCGTCCTTGCCTTTTTCAAGATCCTCTAATAAATCACTTATCATAAATCTTAAAAATGCCTTCTTGTCTTCAGCCCATTCATAAGGACCCGTTTTTAAACAGTCATCCGCTGACTGCTGAATATCTTTAGCCGATCCATCGTCCTTAAGGATAACCGATTCGGCAGCAATCCGCGGAATTGTCGGGATCGCTTCCATCCGGCTTACTTCTAAGGCAAAAAAGAATGAATCGGGGTGAAAAACAAACGCTTCAATTTTCCAGTCAGACGTAATGAAACATTTCCTGAAAGACCCAGACTTCGAAGGATCAAGTATAAGAATGTCCAAGTCCGAACCATCATTCAGTTCGCCTCTGGCAGCGCTCCCGCCCAGTAAGGCAACCGTACATTCAGGGAATGTATCCTCTAAAAAATTCCTCGCAGCTTTTTTTTCAGGGATTTTCATGGATGTTTGCCTCCTGAAATGAATTCATTTATCTGCCATATGATATTCATTACAGGAGCCTATGTGAATAAACCGTCTTATAGAATGATTATATAAATAAAAAGACAAAAGCAGAGACTGCTTTTGCCTTGCGTTTACAAAGGAGCTGCTGGCTCCTGGTTATTTAATGATACATCGTGAGGGGACGATTACCATTTAATATACGCAGTCCCTACAATAACTAAAAGAATAAACAGAACAACAATTAACGCAAAATCATTATATGGCTTATAGTAAGACATTCTGTATCCTCCCTTCAAAGGTGCTTTAAGAGGTGACCTCAATCCTAGTATATGCCGCGGATTTATTTTGTGAGTAGGCGTCAGTCCAAATGTATTTTCAAAAATAGCGGAAATCTCCATCTTCAGGCTGAGATGATTTCCACCTGAAGGAAGTGGGAGAAGGATTTACCGCCGGTTATACTGAGCATAGAAGAAAATAATTGAATAAGCGGGTGACTGAGTATGGATAAAATAATTGAAGTCCAAGGCATTAACAAAACGTTTTTTAAAAGAAAAACGAAAGAAAGGGTAACCGCCGTCAAAGACATTTCCTTCGATGTACACCGCGGGGAGGTTCTTGGTCTCCTGGGGCCAAACGGCGCTGGAAAAACGTCAACAATTAAGATGATCTGCGGGCTGCTGCAGCCAAATTCAGGGGCGATCTATATTAATGGGCTGGACATCCGGAAAAAGAGGCTGAAAGCGCTCCGACATATCAGCGCCGTCCTTGAGGGAAACCGGAACCTTTACTGGCGCTTAACCGTTAGGGAAAACCTGGAGTATTTCGCAGGCAACCGTGGGCTGTCCCGTAAGGAAATTGCTAGCCGGGTAGACCAGTTAATCGGCCAGTTTCGTCTTAAAGAAAAGGAAAATGAACTTGTTAACGGCTTATCGAGGGGAATGCAGCAGAAACTGGCCATTGCCGTTGCTCTGCTGGCCGAGACTCAAGTCATCTTGCTCGATGAACCGACGCTGGGGCTGGATGTAGAGATCAGCTACGAACTCCGTGAAATCATAAAAAAGGTCGCAAAAGAAGAACAGCGCACCATCATTATCAGCTCGCACGACATGCCCGTCGTCCAGGAACTGTGTGACCGGGCGATCATCATTAATAAAGGGACCGTCGTTGTGGATGAAAAAGTGAAAAATCTCCTTAAGCTTTTTGAAACGAGAGCGTATTCTATCAAACTAGGCTCAGAATTAAGCCCTTCACAGCAAAAAAAACTGGACGTATCCTTTCCGCTCAGTACGTATAAAGGATCTTCCAGGCAGCCTGTTGTTGAAGTGAATCTGGAGCGGAGCGAAGATATTTACGATTTGTTCGATATTTTTAAAGCTGAAGGAACGATTGTTGAAAGTATCGACCGTACGTCGATCGATTTCGAACAGGTATTCATGGAAATCGTGAAGGGAGAGAACAATTATGCAATGGCTTAATTTACTAACATCAAATTTCCGCAAAGAATATATAGAAATGAAACGCTACCTCCCTAATACACTCGCCTTATTACTGACTTTCTACATTATTTTTCTCGGTGCGTTTTTCGGCATTGTCTTCATTGGCGATCCTGCCAGTTTTGAAGCAAACGTCCAATATTCAATCATTAGCGTTGTGTTTTGGAGTTTAACGATGATGACGATGAACTTTATCGGCTTTTCCGTTATTACTGAAGCGATGAGAGGAACCCTTGAACAACTGTACATGTCGCCTATGGGCGTGTGGAAAATTATGCTGACCCGCATTGTCGGCCAGTTTGCCTTACAGTCCGTCCTTATGGTCATTCTCCTGTTTGCTGCTATGCTTACATCCGGCCAGTGGCTCAGTCTCAACCCTGTAACCACGATCCCTATTATACTCGTCACAATGGTAAGCATGGTCGGCGTCAGTTTTATGATTGCGGGTCTCGCTATCATTGTTAAACAAATCCAGGCTTTCTTACAGATTTTCCAATTTGTCCTAATGGGACTCGTCTTCGTTCCTTTATCTATGGCACCTTTTCTGGTTTTTGCCCCGTTTGTCAAAGGTGTCAACATGGTACGGACAGTCATGATGGAAAACTTGACATTAACCCAGCTTCCCTGGTCTGATTACGGCATTTTAGCAGCTAATTCAGCCGTGTATCTCGTGCTGGGCCTGATCGTCTTCCACCGCTGCGAAAAAATCGCCATGCAAAAAGGCCTGCTCGGGCAGTATTAGCAGTCGGGCAGGTGGGTGCCCTCGGTGTAGCAGGGAGGCTGGTGGGTGGGTGATACGTGGGTGCTACCGGTGTAACAGTCAAGTAACACCCACCAATGTATCAGGCAGAAATCGAGAGGAAACGGAAGTATAAGGGAGCTAAAAAAGAGTAACAGAGAGGTAGGTGCTACGGGTGTAACAGTCAGGTAACACCCACCAACGTATCAGGCAGAAATCATGAGGAAACAGGATTATAAGGGAGTTAGAAAAGAGTAACAGGTAGGTAGGTGATACGTGGGTGATACCGGTGTAACTGTTAGGTAACACCCACCAACGTATCAGGCAGAAATCGAGAGGAA
>NZ_JAIWPE010000069.1 GCF_021028955.1 Salipaludibacillus sp. CUR1 | reverse complement strand
CCTTGCCCGCGGCAAGCGAGTGTATTTTTGAACAAGCAACCCATAATAATATGAGATATAAAAAAATGGCTCTCACATTAGTGAGGGCCATTCTTATTCACTGGGTTTTGTCCCAGCCTCCAGGCCCCTCACCGAAGTGAGGGCCATTTTCATAAACGGATTTATTTTAGAAACTTTTTTAATTTATTCGCCGGTCTCCTGTTTTTTAGGTATGACAGAGAGATTCAATTCATCAAGCTGGGCATCACTTACACTGCTCGGAGCATTTGTTAACAGGCAGCTGGCACTGGCTGTTTTTGGAAAGGCAATCGTTTCACGTAAGTTCGTTCTTCCGGCCAGAATCATAACCAGCCGGTCAAGTCCCAAAGCAATCCCTCCGTGAGGCGGCGTCCCGTACTCAAAGGCATCCAGTAAAAACCCGAACTGGCTTTTAGCTTCCTCATCAGAGAAGCCGAGAGCTGAAAACATTTTTTCCTGAAGCTCCCTTTCGAAAATACGCTGAGATCCGCCTCCGAGTTCATATCCATTCAACACAAGGTCATAGGCATCTGCTTTTACTTTTTCAGGAGAGGTTTCAAGAAGTTCCTGATCTTCTTTTACCGGACGGGTGAAGGGATGGTGTTCTGCCACATACCTTCCTGCATCTTCATCATAAGAGAGTAACGGGAATTCTGTGACCCACAGGAAATTAAATTCTTCATAGTTAACAAGGTTAAGTTCCTTGGCGAATTTAATCCGTAACGCTCCTAACGCGTCCCAGGCTACCTGTTTCTTATCTGCTACGAAGAAAAGGATATCTCCTGCTTCTGCCTCAAAACTGTTAATTAGCCCTGAAGCTTTATCTTCGTCAAAGAATTTGGCAATTGGCCCTTTCAATGTGTGGTTCTCTTCTACTTTTAACCATGCGAGCCCTTTTGCTCCATAGATTTCTACAAAGGATCCCAGACTGTCCAGGTCTTTTCGGGAGTATTGATCTGATACTCCTTTGACACAAATTCCTTTAACTACTCCGCCGTTCTTAACAGTATTGGCAAAAACTTTAAAATCACTTTCTGCCACCTGTTCAGAGACATCTTTTAATTCCATCCCGTAACGGGTATCCGGCTTATCGGAACCAAACCGGTTCATAGCTTCTTCGTAAGTAAGTCTTGGAAAAGGTTTAGGAACGTCAATACCTTTTATTTCTTTAACAATTCTCACCATCATATCTTCCATCATCGAAAGTAAAGTCTCTTTTCCCATGAAAGAAGCTTCAATATCCACTTGAGTAAATTCCGGCTGCCTGTCAGCTCTTAAGTCTTCATCCCTGAAACAGCGTGCAATCTGATAATAACGCTCAAAGCCTGAAACCATCAGCAGTTGTTTGAAAAGCTGAGGAGACTGGGGCAGAGCATAAAACTCCCCGTGGTGCACTCTTGACGGCACAAGATAGTCACGCGCCCCTTCAGGCGTACTTTTAGTCAGCATAGGTGTTTCTACTTCCATAAAGTTCTGTTCATCTAAAATATCACGGATCAATTTAGTCGTACGGTACCTCGTATACATCGTGTCATGCATTTTTGGCCGGCGTAAATCAAGATAACGGTATTTCAAGCGCACGTCCTCAGAAATCTCTTCTTCATCTTCAATCATAAACGGGAGTCCTTTAGCTGCATTTAAAATGTGAATCTCTTCAGCCATGACTTCCACTTTACCAGTGGCAATTTTATCATTAACGTTTTCTTCATCCCTTGCTACCACACTGCCTGTTACTTCAATAACGTATTCATTTCTGACTTTCTCGGCTACTTGGTGGGCTTCACTGTTTTCTTCCCCATTAAATACCACCTGAACGTGGCCGGAGCGGTCGCGTAAATCCACAAAGATGACCTGGCCTAGATCACGGCGTTTCTTGACCCACCCTTGGAGTGTGACCGTCCGGCCTATTAATTCTTCCTGAACTTTTCCGCACACATGTGAACGTTCTTTCACAATTAATCCCTTCCTTCTGCATAGTCAGCTTTGAAAATTTTATCTTTTATTTCATTAAGGGGCACCAGTTCCTGATCCCCGGTTTTCATTGTTTTCATCATGACACTATTTTCTGCTAGTTCATCTTCGCCTAATATCAATACATAATTAGCCTGCTGGCGGTCGGCTGCTTTCATTTGGCCCTTAACTTTCTTTTTCATATAATCGGCATCCACTTTAACTCCTTCTTTTCTTAACTGGTGAAGAAGCTTTGGCGCGGCGTTTTTGGCCGCTTCTCCCATTGTGACAATATAAGCGTCCAGCCCCTGGTCCACAGGAAGCTCAATTCCCTGAGTTTCAAGAGCCATCAAAAGCCTTTCAATGCTTAAAGCAAAACCAATACCGGGAGTGGCAGGGCCGCCGATTTCTTCTACAAGCCCGTTATACCGTCCTCCGCCTGTAAGGGTAGTAATGGCTCCGAAGCCTTCTCCGTCAATCATAATCTCAAAGGCTGTATTATTATAATAATCAAGACCGCGAACAAGACGAGAATCCACTTCAAAAGCAATATTCATATCTGTGAGATACTTTTTAACCTGGTCAAAATACTCTTTTGACTCATTGTTTAGATAATCCAGTATTGATGGAGCTGTCTTCATGAGCTCGTGATCCTTGTCTACTTTGCAATCTAAAATTCTGAGAGGGTTTTTCTCCAGCCTTGTTTGGCAGTCACCGCAGAACTCTGAAATACGCGGCTTAAAGTGACTGATAAGCGCATTGCGGTGATTGTTCCGGCTTTCAGCATCTCCCAGGCTGTTAATCACAAGCTTTAAATTATTCAAACCAAGTTCCTGGTAAAAATCCATCGCCAGCCCGATAACTTCTGCATCCACCGCCGGGTCATCACTGCCCATTGCTTCTACTCCGAGCTGAACAAACTGCCGCATTCTTCCTGATTGGGGACGTTCATATCTGAACATTGGCCCTATGTAGTAAAGTTTGACTGGCTGGTCAGCCCACCCGTGCATTTTATTTTCTACAAATGCCCTTACCGTAGAAGCCGTCCCTTCAGGCCGCAGGGTTAAGCTGCGCCCTCCACGGTCTTCAAACGTATACATTTCCTTTTGGACAATATCAGTTGTATCGCCCACTCCCCGTGCGAACAATTCCGTCTGTTCAAAAACAGGTGTGCGTATTTCTTTATAATTGTACCTTCTGCAAAGGTCATGTGCTTTCTGCTCAATATACTGCCATTTCTTTGACTCGGAAGGCAGAATATCCTGAGTACCTCGCGGGATTTTATACTTCATACTGTTTCCTCCTGACATCTATACTTTTTAATAAAGGATCTGTTAAATTTTGCAGTTAATATTAATCGTATTTACCTTTAACAGCACTTATATAATAAAATTTGACAATATAAAAAACCCCCACCCCTGAACTTGTCAGGGACGAGAGTTAATTCCCGTGGTGCCACCCTAATTGAAGCTGATAAAAAGCTTCCACTTAGATCAGTTAACGCCTGATTTACGATTCTTCCTACTGCCTCAAAAGGTTTCGAAAAAATACCTAAGGAGTGTTCATTCATAAAGGTTCAAATAGAAATGCTTCCAGCCCAGGCATTTCCTCTCTGTTTTTGAAAATCTCTATTACTATGCTCCCTCAAAACGGTGTTGAAAAGTATTTCTTGAATTTTAATCTATCATACGAATTGTATTCAAATGTGTCAACCTCTATTTACAGAACTGTGCTTTAATTTCGTTCGAGCTTTTTCTTCAGAGCTCTGACCTCTCTGATTGACAACCCGGTTTCTGAGAGTGATTCAAACAGGGTTTCTCCCTGTTCAGCTTCTGAAAACCGCTGCAAATCCGGATTCATAAGCCGGCTTTCGGCAGCTGTAAATTTTTCATGGTTGAATCCTGATCGCATGAGTAAAGCCCCCTTCTTTTTAACTTCATTGTAGCCATAAAAAAGGGGATTTACTCATTTTCATTTACTTTCCACAATTAAGGTGACCGGTCCATGATTTGTAAATGAAACATTCATCATTGCACCGAAAGATCCTGTTTCTACTTTAAGGCCGTGAGCTTTCCTGAGCCGGTCATTAAATTCCTCATAAAGGCTTTCTGCCTGTTCAGGCTTAGCAGCTGCCATAAAGTTTGGACGGCGCCCTTTCCGGCAGTCCCCGTAAAGAGTAAATTGAGAGATCGACAAAATCTGGCCGCCCACGTCCTGGACAGATAAATTTAACTTTTCATTCTCATCTTCAAAAAGTCTGAGATTTGCTATTTTATCTGCTGTATAATGGGCATCTTCGGCAGTATCTTCATGGGTGATCCCGACAAGAAGAACAAGACCATGGCCGATCGCTCCCACCTCTTCTTCATTTACAGTCACCTTTGCTTCCAACGAGCGCTGTACGACAACCTTCATACTGATCTACCTCTCTGTTAATGTTAATGCATAATTCTCCGGACAGAATATATATCTGAAATCTGTTTAATTCTGTCTACAACCCGCTGAAGGTGGGAGATATTTTGAATGGAGATGGTCATATTAATAGTGGCCATCTTATTTTTATCAGATTTTCCCGAAACCGCATTAATGTTTGTTTTAGTTTCCGCTACAGCCTGAAGAACATCATTAAGCAGCGCTCTCCGGTCATAACCTGAAATTTCAATATCCACATTATAGTTTTTCGGTTTCTGATGATTGCCTTCCCACTCTACAGGCAAAAGCCGTGTATTCGCTTCTTCATTATTAATATTAGGACAGTCTTCCCGGTGAATGGACACTCCTCGTCCTTTCGTTATATAACCGACGATATCATCCCCTGGAACAGGATTGCAGCATCTTGATAAACGGATCAGCAAATTATCAATCCCTTTAACACGCACGCCGGTGCTTGTCTTGCTAACGGTTTTCTCCTGGGGTTTCAATTCCTCAACCGCTTCAGACAGCGATTGAGTTTCCTGTTCTTCGTCCTGCTTTTTACGAATATCATCTGTGAGCCTCGTAACAATTTGCGCCGCAGTAATACCGTTATAACCTACAGCAGCGTACATATCTTCTTCTGAAGAAAAACTGAATTTGTCTGCTACGCGCTCAATATTTTCAGCAGTCAGCACTTCCTTAAGAGGATAACCTTTTTTCTCAATTTCTTTCTCTACCTGATCCCGGCCTTTTTCCACATTTTCTTCACGCCGCTCTTTTTTAAACCATTGTCTGATTTTATTTTTAGCATGAGAGCTTTGAGTAATCTTAAGCCAGTCCTGGCTTGGTCCGTAGGAATGCTTTGAAGTAAGAACCTCCACGATATCCCCTGTCTTCAGCTGGTGGTCGAGGGGAACCATTTTTCCGTTAACTTTAGATCCGATACAGCGGTTCCCTACTTCAGTGTGAATCCTGTAGGCAAAATCTAAAGGTACTGATCCTTTTGGAAGCTCGATAACGTCCCCTTTAGGAGTGAACACAAAGACCATATCGGAAAACAGATCAATTTTAAGTGATTCCATAAATTCCTGAGCATCATTTGCATCATTTTGCCATTCAAGAATTTCCCTGAACCAGGACATCTTTGTTTCTAAAGACTCTGAATCATTAACCGTTTTCCCTTCTTTGTATGCCCAATGAGCCGCAACCCCGAACTCAGCTACTTTGTGCATATCCTCCGACCGGATTTGCACTTCAAGAGGATCACCTTTCGGCCCGATGACAGTCGTATGAAGGGACTGGTACATGTTGGCTTTCGGCATGGCAATATAATCTTTAAAACGGCCGGGCATTGGCTTCCAGTGAGTATGGATGGTCCCCAGTACCGCGTAACAGTCTTTGATGCTTTTTACTATAATCCTTACCGCAAGAAGGTCATATATTTCATTAAACTGTTTATTTTGAAGGACCATTTTACGGTATATACTGTAAATGTGCTTTGCGCGGCCGTTAATTTCAGCCTGCACATTCATACTCGCCAGCCGTTCCTTAATCTTATTTTGAACCTCTTCTATATAGTCTTCACGTTCAGCCCGCTTTTTCTTCATGAGATTAACAATACGGTAATATTGCTGCGGATTTAAATATCGTAAAGATGTATCTTCCAGTTCCCACTTAATTGTGGAGATACCAAGACGGTGCGCCAGGGGTGCGAAAATTTCCAGTGTCTCATTAGCTATACGCCTTTGTTTTTCCGGCGGAAGATGCTTTAAAGTCCTCATATTATGAAGCCTGTCAGCAAGTTTAATAAGGATGACTCTGATATCCCTGGCCATAGCTACAAACATTTTGCGGTGGTTCTCGGCCTGCTGCTCTTCTTTAGATTTATATTTGATTTTTCCAAGTTTCGTTACTCCGTCAACAAGCATGGCTACTTCTTCACCGAACTGCTTCTCCAGTTCTTCAAGAGAAATATCTGTATCTTCCACTACATCATGAAGAAAGGCAGCTGCTACTGTATTAGGATCCATACCTAGTTCAACCAGGATGCCCGCTACTTGAACCGGATGCCAGATATAAGGCTCACCGGATTTACGGTACTGCTCACTATGGGCGTAGTCGGCCATCTCATAAGCTTTCCGCAAAAAGGCAACATCCTTATCGGATAAATATTCACTTGCTTTTTTTAGTACTTGTTCACTAGTCATGGAATCACCTAAATCATCCTAAAAATTTATTGGAAAAACCGTTTTTCCAAAAATGAGCAAATATATCAAAAATTTAGAAGTTATCTCTATTATTAATAAATTTATTCGTCTTGTAAAGCGACGTGAAATTTGTCGAATTAGTTTATAAAAAAAGGGTCTCTTCCGGAGAAAAGACTTTCAATAAGCATAACATATTTTTTATAATAATAGCATTTTTTATTACTTAAAGTATACAGCAGGAGGAGTGCTCTCAAGCACCCCTGTCTGATTTAATATTCCATTAAACTGAACACATCATAATTTTCCAGCTTATCCCTGCCGTCTAAATAACTGAGTTCAATCATAAAAGCAATGCCCGCTACAATGCCGCCAAGTTTTTCCACCATTTTGATGGTCGCTTCAATTGTTCCGCCGGTTGCTAAAAGGTCATCTGTAATTAATACTCTTTGGCCGGGGTTAATTGAACTTTTGTGAATGTTTAACGAGTCTTTTCCATACTCAAGGCCGTAATCCACTTCCAGCACTTCTCTTGGAAGTTTCCCTGCCTTACGCACAGGAACAAAACCGATCTCTAAAGAATATGCGATTGGACAGCCAACTACAAACCCTCTCGCTTCAGGGCCAACTACGACATCAATATTTCTGTCTTGTGCATACTTTACCATTTCATCAATTGCCTGCTTGTATGCTTCGCCGTCTTCCATCAATGTCGTAATGTCTTTAAAACGCACTCCTTCTTTTGGAAAATCCTCAACTACAGTAATGTACTGCTTAAAATCCATAATGTTTCCTCCTAATTTCACCTTGACTATATTATTTCTCCAGCATTCATCTCTATATTAGCTAAATTGAGCCTGTATTGCCGATGGTAATTGATCGTTATTTATAACCCGGTCCATCCAAAGTTTTAACGAACGGTAGGATGAATAATATAATTCATTTTCAATATGACTTAGTTCAAGATGTTTTTGATAAGTAGATGATGCAGTTAGATCTTTCTTTTGCGGCTGGGGGTTTATTTCAATTACACCATTGTTCATTTTAACAAAATCCAGTTCAAAAAACACCTTACTCATAAATTGGACAGCGTTTTCTGACCAGCCTTTATACTTTGCCAGTTCATGTGTTCTGTTTTTTATATCAAATGATTGCCGTTTTAACAGAAACCCGTAAAACCATTTAAACTGGTCCCTTGTAGGAACCGCTTCAAAGAAATAGTCTTTCTCATGGATAAATGCTGCATAAAGCCTTTCAAGTTTATGAGCCCTGCTGATAACCTGTTTAATAGCCTCGGTAGAGTCAGGCAAATCCAATAACAGTATATTATCAGCCTTCTCAATTTTTTCAAGTTCTGCACTCTCATCAAAGTACCTGACTATTTCCCAATGGTTGGGCAAGCGGCTGAACCATTTACTTGAAGACTCCTGAAACACCACTACTGTACAATGCCTGAGGTTCATAAAAGGCTCATTTTGCCACAGCCTCTTATCTCCCCTGAAATCAAATAGCTGCCATTCCTTTACTTTTAAATCTTCTATAATAAATTGCGGTTTGCTTTGCCCGTTCCATTCATTAACTGCCAGCTTGCCTACTGCCGATACTCTTGACAGAGGGGAAATATGGTCATGCAAATCCCCCATTCTGAAACCGATACAATCCAGCTGTTTATCTTTCCCGGTATTTTCTACAACCAATTTTAAATGGTCCCCATTGGCACCAATTTTTTTAATCATTTGAAGATTGACATCATTGATTAAGAATTTAGGAGCAGGATTCCCCATCCCAAACGGCGCCATTTGCTGCAAGTCGTAAATAGCCTGAAGGGAAACCTCTTCCAATGATACTGGAAGATCGATATCCAGAGATTTTTTCCAATCATCTTCCGATAAGCTGTTTAGTGCGATGTCGGTCAGTTTATTCTTTAAAAGTTCTACATGTTCAATTTTTAAAGTCATTCCGGCCGCCATAGGGTGCCCTCCGAAATGCGGAAGCCATTCCCTGCACTGGGACAGTGAGCGGAACATATCGAAACCTTTAATACTTCTGGCTGACCCTTTCGCTAACCCTGTCTCTTGATCGTAACTTAAGACGATCACAGGCCGGTAATACTTTTCTACAAGCCTGCTGGCTACAATGCCAATAACCCCTGCATTCCATCCTTCATTCCCAACTACAATGACAGGCGGAACGCCTGCTTCTTCTACTTTGGCCTCAGCTTCTGCGGCAATTTCTTTTACAATTTTTTGCCTTTCTTTATTCAGATCATCAACCATTTGTGCTAACTCATCGGCTTCTGCCAAATCCCCGGTAATTAATAACTCAACTGCCGGGTCGGCAGCATCAAGCCTTCCGGCTGCGTTAAGCCTGGGTCCGATTAGAAAACCGATCTGCTCTTCATTCAGTTCCTGAGGGTTAGAGCCTGTCCGTTCTAATAAAGCTTTTAAACCCGGACGCTGATACCTTGAGAGCGATTGTACCCCTTTTATTGTTAAAAATCTGTTTTCCCCCTGTAGTGATACGAGATCGGCTACCGTTCCAATAGCAGCCAGATCATAGTATTCTTCAGGGATTCTGCCAAGCAGCGCCTGGGCTACTTTGAAAGCTACCCCTACTCCGGCCAGATGGCTGTTCGGATAAGAACACCCTTCCTGTTTAGGATTAATTACGGCAAATCCCTCGGGGATGTCCGGCGGCGGTTCATGGTGATCTGTAATAATTAAATCTATACCCAGTTCTTTTGCCACTTGAGCTTCATGGACAGCAGAAATACCTGTATCCACTGTAATAATTAAAGAGACACCTTCTTCCGCCGCCTGCCGAAAGGCATTCTCATTTGGCCCATATCCTTCCGTAAACCTGTTCGGAACATAGAATCCGGCTTCGGCTCCGATTTCCCTGAGTGTCATATACATAAGCGACGTGCTGGTCACGCCATCCGCATCATAATCTCCAAAAATAAGGATGCGCTCCCCGTCCTGAATGGCTGTTTTAATTCTTCCAACAGCCTTATGCATATCTTTCAATTGAAAAGGATCATGTACAGCCTCTTCATCCATATGTAAAAACGCGTCTATTTCTTCTTTAGTTTTAATTCCGCGCTGGACAAGAAACCTTGCCGCAATTTTTGATATTCCTATTTTATCTGCAAGAAGACCAACTTCTTCTTCATCAATTTCCGTTACATTCCATACTGCTTGTGAAGAAAGCATAAAAAAACCACCCCTGACTCACTTATTATACAAAAGGTCAGGAGCGGGAGCAATGAATCAAAGGACCATTAAACATGTTTTTTATGTTGTCCGGAAGGATCATCAGGCTTACCTGATTCTTTTTTATCCTTTCTTTTAGCATCTCCACTGTGTGATTTTAACTGTTTAATTTCCTGCTGAAGGCGGTGAATTTTAACCATCCCCACACTGCCGACAATAAGTCCGCCCATAAGGACTGAACCGAGGATAATGAGTACAAGCGGCCACTCGTTTTGGCCGAATAAATAATTAACTTCTACAGGGTCTACATTAATAACAGCAAAAATAGCAATGATAAGCACGAAAATGAGACCTGTAATTAAACCCCATTGTCCCTTCATTTTATGTCTCCTCTCTCGTATAAGGATTGATATGGACGCGGACGTCCTGGACGTACCCATCTTCCATCAGCTCTTTTTTAACTTCTTTTCCGATACTGTGTCCTTCTTCCACTGTGATTTGCGGATCAACTGCTATTTTTATATCCACTATGACATAATGGCCGTGCTCTCTTGCCAGAAGTTCGTCAATTTTAAGTACACCTTTTACCCTGCCGGCTTTTTCGAACATATCAACTGTGTCTTCTTCATGGAGGACGTGGTCAAGAGTGTTATGAATCGCTTCACTGCCCAATTTCCAGCCCATTTTCATAATCAAAAGAGATACAAAAATTCCAGCTGCAGGATCCATATAAACCAGCCAGTCTAATCCGATGTTTCCGCCAATAATTGAAGCACCGACACCCACTAATGCAGCCAGTGAAGAAAAGACGTCAGAACGATGATGCCAGGCATCAGTGATTAAAGCATCGCTCTTATATTTTTTACCCAAAAAGATTTTATACCTAAACATTAATTCTTTCACAACAATAGAAAATAAAATAGCATAGATAGCAATTATTCCGGGAACAGCTATCGGTTCATAAAAAGAACGGACAGCACTAATAGCGATTTCCAGTCCGACCACAAACAACAGGACAGCCACTATAATTGCCGTAACTGTTTCAGCTTTTCCGTGTCCATAGGGGTGGTCTTCATCCGGAGGCTGTTTAGCGGCCCTTATACCGATCAGAACTGCTACAGAGCCAACCACATCTGAAGCTGAGTGCACGGCATCAGCAACTAAGGCGCGGCTGTCTGCGAGCATACCTATGATTCCTTTCAGCACAGCTAAGACGACATTACCTGCAATACCTACCCACGCGCCAAAGCGCACTTTTTTATACCTGATATCCTGGTCCTGACTTGTCATATTAACCACTTCCTTAAGTTTCACAACTAGTCACATCTTTGGTTTTATCTTACCGTTTTTATACACTGGAACCAAATTATTTCTAAATAATCTGGTCAGGGGTGCTCCATATAATCACTAACTTTTAACATTCCCTTAGTCCAATAAAAAAACGGCGCTGGGCGCCGTTTTCTTTATGCTTCCGGTTGTTCCGTCTGTACCTTGCGGTAACGGATTTTTTTCAGCTGGCGTGATTTCAGCACCAGCCAGATTTGTGCAGCAATAAAGAGTGAGGAGTAAGTTCCTGCTACCAGGCCGACCACAAGAGCAAACGAAAACGTCCTGAGGCCTTCACCGCCAAGTATAAACAGCGCACCCGCAGCAAACACGACTGTCAGGACAGTGTTGATTGACCGTGCGAGAGTCTGCACCAGGCTTTTGTTGACCACTCTGGCTAAGTCGGTAAAGTCTTTTACTCTTTTCTCAAATTTCATATTCTCACGAATACGGTCAAACGTTACGATCGTATCGTTAATTGAATAACCGATAATCGTGAGAACCGCCGCAATGAATGGAATGTTGACCTCCATTTGTACGATGCTGAAAATGGCAAGAATGAAAAGTGCGTCATGAAATAAGGCTATAATCGCCGAGATACCGTATAAAAATTCAAATCGGACAGTGACATAAACAATAATGCCCACTGCAGCAATAAGAACTGAAATCACTGCATTCCGGGCTAACTCTTCCCCGACAATCGGCGTTACTGTACTAACGTTTGGCGTGTTGCCGTATACATCTTCAAAATGACTTTGCACCGCCAACGTTTCTTCCTGGTTCAATCCGCCAATAAAGGAGGCGCGTCCGATCTCATTATTTTCGCCGGCAAGCGTAATGTCGTCCGGAGTAAGCCCTACTTCTTCAAAATGTTCATTAATTTCATTGGCTGTTACTGTTTCCTCAGCCATGACATCTATAGTCGTTCCACTCTGAAAATCTATTCCCAGGTTTAATCCTAAGGTCGCCAGAAGAATGACACCTGTTAACAGAAATACTGCCGAAAAGATAAAAAACTTCTTTCTATGCTTTATAAAATCGAGTTTTGTTTGTTCGTGATCAAAGTTCACTGATTTCACGCTCCTTCACGCCGAACATGCGGGGCTTTTTGTTGAGAATACGGCTGTTCACCCACAGCCCCAGCAACAGGCGCGCCCCGAACACAGCAGTGATAAAGCTTGTTAAAATACTGACAATCAGCATAACAGCAAAGCCTTGAACAGCACTGGTGCCAAAGTAGAAAAGGACACCGGCAGCCAGGATAGTCGTAATATTCGCATCAAGTATGGTCGATAACGAGCGGCGGCTTCCGGCACGGAAAGCGCTGATCGTCGATTTGCCAGAACGCAATTCATCTTTTATCCGCTCAAAAGTAATAATATTAGCATCTACTGCCATACCCACTCCCAAGATTAACGCAGCTATACCAGGAAGTGTCAGAACAGCGTTTAACCAATTAAAGACAACAAGCACTAAGTAGATATATGCCGTGAGAGTTAAAACAGCAATTATACCCATAAAACGGTAGTAAACAAGCATATAAGTAAATATGAGCGCTACACCAACCATGCCGGCGTTTATAGCCATATCCATGGATCGTTCACCTAAAGACGCTCCTACTGATTCAGCCTGCAGTTCAGTCAATTCCACCGGCAATGCCCCTGCATTTAATATTCCGGCAAGATCCTGAGCTGAATCCACGGTGAAACCGCCTTCGATCATCACATCCCTGCTAGGAATGACGTTCCTGACTGTAGGCGCTGAAACGATTTTGGAATCTTCTTTTGCCATTTCTTCTTCAAAAGAATCTTCTTCGTTATAGTCCAGCCATATTGCCAGGATGTTTTCTCCAGGAGGACGGTTGCTTAAATCTCTGGTTATCTCTTCGAAAAGAGTGGGATCATCAACTGTTACTGTTACAATCGGCTGGTTAGTCTCAGGGTGGAAGCTTTGTCTCGCTCCTCCTTCAACTAAATCAGACCCGTCCATTTTTAATTCATCATTTACATCCCTGAATGAAAGACGTGCTTCAGTCGATAATAATTCACGGGCTGCCGCCTGATCGGTAACACCCGCCAACTGTACCCGGATACGGTCTTCTCCTTCAATTGTAATATTTGGTTCTGACACACCCAGGACATCGATCCGCGCATTTAACGCACTGACAGTGTCACTGAGCAGTTCCCTGTTCACTTCGCTTCCTTCATCGACCGGCTCCACTTCATATAAAACTTCAAAGCCTCCCTGAAGGTCCAGCCCTAAACTAATATCTTCGGCATGGTCCTGGACATTTGTTGCAATTAGAGCGCCTAATGCAATTATTATGGCAAAGAATGCAACAATCAGCCCTTTTCTGACCCCTTTTCTCTTTTTCATGAACGCATGATCCTCCTTCACAAATCCACATAACGATACGGTCCTGAACGGAAAGCAGGACCGTTTGGTTAAACGTTTCGTATATCTCAAACTCTGCAGCTAAAAAAGCTAAAGTAATACAGCTGTTTCTGTAAACCAGTAGTACCATTATAGCGATATTGAAAAACCAGTGTCAATATCAGGCAGAACCCCTAAGCGTGGTCTTCCCCATAAGTATTTAACCTGACATCCACAGGTTCATCGCGGTCAAACCAGTCAGGCCCCTTATAAGCTTCAATAGTTAATAAATTCATATAGTCATTGGCTTTAAGTCTGAAAAGTTCAGCTGCAATCCAGTGTGTCCTTATTTTATCGGGCTTGTCTTTATTTTTTTCCATTTTAGCAATAAAACATTCCCATACATCTTTCTCAGTTACGTTTTCGTAACCGAGCATGTGCCACTCTTCCACTTTACTTTGAATAATTGGCTCCAGCTTAATTTTCCAGTAACTCCACTGTTCTATCGCCATTTAGTTTTCCTCCTCGAATAATAAATTGTTTTAGAGAGAGCTTAGTCACTGTTGTTCCGGCTGCTTAACAGAAACAGAAAAAAACAGCAGGATCACTTTTAAGCAGCAAACTATTTTTTTGAACCTAGCATAAGAGCTGTATAAGCGCCAGCAGCGAAAGTGAGAAGGCTTGGGAAAACTTGAGCCCCCCCGTTGCCAAATCCCGGGTAAACAAGCACACACGACCCGAGCAGAAGGCCTATTATAGCGGCGTAAGTCATATACGGGTAATTGTTAAGCAAGTATTTAATAAACTTACTGCTTATCACAAAACCGACAATTATTCCTGAAGCCAGAATGAATATAACAGGTAAATCCAGCGTAGCCAGGGCGTTCATTGCTGTGTAATAAACGCCGAACAGAATGAGAACGAGCGCTCCGCTCATTCCTGGAAGAAGCAATGACATGCTGGCCACCCAGCCGGCAATAAAAAACCAGATGCCGTTAACCATTGTCAGGTCCAGTACGACAGCCGCCTCGTCAGGATTTATAATACCTATAGTGCCGACGAGTGAAGCAGTAAGAATAAGAACTGTGTAATGTAGCGCCTTAAATTTTCTTTTCATATCTGACTGTTTAAAGAGCAGCGGGACGACACCGATGATAAGCCCTAAAAAGAAAAACTGCGTCGGCTGTTCAAAGTGGGTGATCAGCCACGTTATCAGTCTGCCGAAGGCCATAATCGCTCCGATAATTCCTATCCCTAAAGGTATCAGGAACCCTAAGGTCTGACGCCACCTAGGGCTGAAAAAATCACTGATCGAAACAATTAATCTATCATAAATGCCTAAAACGAGTGCAATCGTCCCTGCACTCACCCCCGGGATAATGTTACTGACTCCCATCAGCATCCCCCTGTAAATATTTTTCCATTCCACCCTTTTCACTTCTCCTTTGTTTGTCCCTTTTTCACTATGTATATTAGCAGATTTAAAAAATATATATTTATTTTTCAAACCTTGTCATGCTTGGCCACCTTTTCAGCATATACATCTTTAGCGAAAAAATCTATGATTTTTGAAAAGAAAGTAGGGACCGGAATGACTAGACAAACTTTTTTAAAAGGAGCCGTTATTCTAATTTTAGCAGGGTTAGTTACGCGGATTCTCGGCTTTATTAATAAAATAGTTGTTGCACGGATAATGGGTGCTGAAGGGGTCGGCCTGTATATGATGGCTGTGCCTACATTACTGCTTGTCATTACTTTAACCCAGCTTGGACTGCCGGTTGCCATATCCAAACTGGTCGCTGAAGCAGACGCGGAAGGCGACAGGCCAAGAATTAAACGAATTTTGGCAGTTTCCCTCATGGTCACAGGAACCTTAAGCATTGTTTTTACAGCTTGTATGATTTTATTTGCGCCAGTTGTCTCTTCGACTTTTTTAACTGACAGCAGAGCTTTCTATCCGTTAATCGCCATTTCACCAATTGTACCAATTGTCGCTCTTTCATCTGTTATCAGAGGCTACTTCCAAGGCTTGCAGAACATGAAGCCTACAGCCTATTCACAAGTGATCGAGCAAGTTGTAAGAATTACTTTCGTTGCCGCCTTAACTTCTTTGTTCCTGCCTTACGGGGTTGAATACGCCGCCGCAGGAGCTATGGTTTCTGTGGTGCTTGGAGAGCTTGCTTCTCTTGTATTTATGATTACAATGTTTAAACGGAGAAAAACGTTTAAAGTAAGAAAACAGTTTATCAGTCAAGTCAAAGAAGGGAAAGATACATTCAATGATTTGATGACGATTGCGCTCCCTACAACAGGCAGCAGGCTGATCGGTTCACTTTCCTTTTTCTTTGAGCCTATTGTTGTTGCCCAGAGCCTGGCTATTGCCGGAGTTGCAACTGTGGTGGCTACCGCTCAGTACGGCGAACTCGCCGGATATGTCATCCCCATGCTGCTCTTGCCTACGTTTATTACTTATTCTTTATCCGTTTCGCTGGTTCCTGCTATAAGTGAAGCAGCTGTTGTAAAAAATTATGAAATGATTCATCACCGTTTGGCCCAGGCCCTTCGCTTTGCACTGATTTCCGGCGGTGGTGCTGTGGTTATTTTATATATCTTTGCAGAACCTGTTATGGACCTGGTTTATAATGCTCCTGAAGTAGCAAGTTATTTGAAAATTATGGCGCCATTCAGTCTCTTTTTGTATTTTCAAGGACCTCTTCAGGCAACCCTTCAGGCTCTTAACCTGGCAAAAGCTGCGATGATCAACAGCCTGATAGGGGCAGGAGTGAAAACAGCGGCCATTTTTATCCTCGCTTCCCGCCCTGAATTAGGCATTATGGGCGCAGCCTTAGCTATTGTTCTGGGTTTTCTGTTAGTAACGATGCTCCATTTCGCCACCCTTGTTAAAGCGATAAGTTTCACCGTCCACCTCCGTGACACTATTAAAGTACTTACCGCCATGGCAATCAGCGGGTTTGCAGGCCGCCTTGTCTGGATTTCGCTCAGTCAGGATTATTCATTATTATGGCAGACTGTGATCAGTATTTTGTTTACATCTGTTATCTATATGGCTCTTGTCCTGCTCATGAAGCTTATCCATAAAAATGAACTCAAAAAAATGCCAGTTATAAAAAAGTGGTTTTGATGCAAACCAAAAACTGGGGGGACTGTCCCCCCAGTTTTTGGTATTACTTATCTTTTAAATCTACGTACAAGGAGTGGTCTTTATTTAAGGAACAAAAAGAGATTTCTTTCACGTTATAGTACCCCAGTTCCCTCAGTTCTTTTCTGAGCCATTTCTCATCCTGTTTTATTTCCTCAAGATGATCAGCCTGGATCTCCCCGTCCAGAATTAAAGGCAGCGGGAGGAAGGAAGGCTTTCCGGTAATAAGCTGATCAGGGTCTTTCCGTATGACCGATAATTCCCCTGAAGGTTCCAGAATAGCAAATTCCACATCAGACATGTACTGTACGTCTTTCTGCCTGAGCTGAAGCATTAAATCATCAAAGTTATACCTTTGTCTGCTCATTTCTTTTTCATCTATTTTTCCCTGCCGGATAATGACCGACGGTTTACCGTCAATTAATTTTCTTAACCCTCTGCTTTTTAATGAGATATAAGCAAGGGAAATCTGAATCATCATAAGTAGAAACATAGGGACAAGCTGATGTGTGACAGGAACGCGGATATTTTCAATAGTCATAACTGCCAATTCAGCAATCATTAAAGAAATGACGAAGTCAACGATTGATAATTGCCCAATTTCCCTTTTTCCCATGAGTCTGAAAACAACCAAAATGACAAAATAAATAACGAGCGTCCGAATGACTATAGTATAAAGCTCCATTTCTCTCTCCCTCATTCTCATATCCTCTGTATAGGTTTACCATTTTAACCAGAAGAATACTTAAAGAGAGCAATTCCATTGCTTCGTTTATAAAAAATCAGTTAAATATCTGAAATACAGATAAATGCTTGATATAACAAAAGAGACAAGAGCAGTCGGCACTCCGACTTTTAAAAAGTCCACATAAGTAAACGGCTGTTTTGCCTTCATGGCAAGGCCCGCGACAATGACATTTGAACTTGCCCCGATAAGTGTGCCGTTTCCTCCGAGACAGGCTCCTAAAGCTAAGGCCCACCAGAGAGGGTCAAGGTTTGTCATTCCGTATTCCTGGAATTCCAGAATGACAGGAATCATCGCAGCGACAAAAGGAATGTTATCAACAAACCCGGATAAAATTCCTGAGGACCATAAAATTAATAATGACGTAGAAGGTACATCCCCCTCCGTATAGTAAATAATCGATTTAGCTATTTCGTCTATTAATCCTGTTTCTTTTAAACCCCCAACCAGCATAAACAATCCCGCAAAAAAGAAAATAGTCACCCATTCCACCGCCTGGAAAACTTCCTCCGTCCTCTGGTCATCATTCGTCAACAGCATAAGTAACAGAGCGCCAGCCATAGCAATACTTGTTAACTCTACATTAAGCAGAGGCTGGGCAATAAACCCCGCTGTAGTCAATATAAGGACAGTGACAGATTTAAATAACAGGGAACGCCGTGTCAAATAAATTCTCGGGTTCACATTCATCAACTCTCTCCGGTCCTGGTCCCTTACAGTCAATTTGTTTTTGTAAAGATAAGATATTCCTGCCATGACGACAATGTAAATCACCAGAACAACAGGTCCGAGGTGAATGAGAAAATCATTAAAATTTAAATGGGCAACGGCTTGGCCAATCATTAAATTAGGGGGGTCCCCAATGAGCGTAGCCGTGCCTCCTATATTCGAAGCAAGTATAGTAGCGAGCAAATAGGGAATGGCAGTGATCTTCAGCATACTGGTAAGTGTTATAACAATAGGTACGATGAGAAGGACAGTTGTAACATTATTTAACAGTGCAGATCCGGCAGCGGTAAGTGTGGAAATGACTACTAATAAAGCAACAGGCTTTCCCTTAACCATCCTGGCCAGGGAAATAGCCAAAAACTCAAATAATCCGCTCTGACTCGTAATAGATACAAGAATCATCATCGATAAAAGCAGAATAATAGTGTGCCAGTCAATATGCTGCAAAAAGACATTCTCCAGATTTAAAACACCCGCGAGCAGCATAAATACCCCGCCGAGACACGCGACAAGTGCACGGTTAAACTTCTCCGCTATAATGAGCGTATAACTTGCGATAAATATAATCAGTGCCAGAATCCATTCCATAGAACAACGTCCCTCCCTGTTTCATCGATACATTCTATGAAAAAGAGTGGACAATCATGTTAAAAAACACGCAGTCATACAAATCAATCCAAAATTATTAAAAAAAGCCCGTCTATTTCCCCCTCTGGCAGAATAAGAATTATAAAAAAGACAGAGGTGAGTAAATATGCTTTCCCACAGATTAATAAGCAGTGTGCTTTATGGCGTTCTTACTATCTTTATAATAGTAATAGCAGCCAGTTTCATAAGCTCAGTCATTCTCCGTTATACAGAAATTGCGGAGGGAACATTCCTTTGGATTTTAATTATCCTTTCTTTTGTTGCATTATTTATTGGAGGATATATTTCAGGGGGGAGAACAGGTGAACGGGGCTGGTTTGCCGGTGCGCTTACAGCTTTGGTTTATTCGTTAACCGTTTTTCTGACACAGTACTTGAGTTTTAACGAAACTTTTGACTTACAGCAGTTGCTCATGCACAGCGGCTACTTGATAACAGGGGTTTTCGGAGGGATGATCGGTGTGAATATCCACGGAAATTCGCACAGGGACAGCTGACTATCCCGCCCACAGAAAAAACGGCTTCCACATGAAAATGGAAGCCGTTTTTATAATTTTCGCTATCAGTCAGGGTTAATTACTTCCCTTATTGCCTGACGGTCAAAAGTAAGTTTTTGAGCACCGTCAACATTCACCACCACACGGTTATCGTCAATAGCATCAATTGTACCGTGAAGACCGCCGATTGTGATAATTTTATCTCCCTTTTGAAGAGAAGCATGCATTTCCTGCACCTTTTTCTGACGCTTTTGCTGCGGGCGAATCAAAAGGAAATAGAAAATCGCAAACATAAGCAGAAGCGGGATTAAAGCACCAAATAAGTCCATTCATTTCACCCCTTTCAAAACTAACACCTTTACTCTTGCCATATATCGCTCATATGAAGGTTTAAACCGGCAAAAGTGCCATAATTCATTCGTTTACCTCGAATGGCATTAAATAACTCTCCCGTACTATTGTAGACAAACTTCCCTTTAAAAATCAATCAAAAGATGGGAAAGTTAAACGTTTTATTAAAAGTTTTTAGCGTTTGGTTTGTTAAAGCCGTATGCTTCAAAGAATTCTTCCCTGAAATCCAACAGGCGGTCATCGCGGATTGCTTGTCTTACCTTTTCCATTAATTCAAGTAAAAAGTATAAGTTATGGTAAGAACACAACCGAAGTCCCAGCGTTTCATTGCATTTAATTAAATGCCTGATATACGCCCTGGAATGGTTTTGGCACACATGACAGCTGCAGTTTTTGTCGAGTGGACTGAAATCTCTCGCATACGAGGCATTCCGGACAACTAAACGTCCTTCACTCGTCATAATCGTACCATTTCTTGCAATTCTTGTTGGCAGCACACAGTCAAACATATCTATCCCGCGAATTGCCCCGTCAATAAGAGAATCAGCCGAGCCTACCCCCATCAGATAACGGGGTTTATTATCGGGTAAGAGCGGTGCCGTATGCTCCAGTACCTTGTTCATGACATCTTTAGGTTCCCCTACTGATAAACCGCCTATAGCATATCCCGGGAAATCAAGGGAAACAAGATCTTTTGCACTCTGACGGCGAAGGTCTTCATATTCCCCGCCTTGGATAATTCCAAATAGCCCTTGATCCTCCGGACGCGAATGGGCTTCAAGGCAGCGTTCAGCCCACCTGCTTGTCCGTTCCACCGAAGCTTTCATATAAGCATGCTCAGCTGGGTATGGCGGACACTCGTCAAAAGCCATCATAATATCAGGTCCCAGGGCGTTTTGGATTTCCATTGACCTTTCAGGCGTTAAAAATAACTTTTCGCCGCTTAAATGATTTCGGAAGTGTACCCCTTCTTCTGTAATTTTACGCAAATCGCTTAAACTGAAAACCTGGAACCCGCCTGAATCAGTCAGAATAGGGCGATCCCAGTTCATAAATTTATGAAGGCCGCCAGCTTCTTCTACAATATCTTCCCCAGGCCGCAGCCAAAGGTGATAAGTATTGCTTAAGATAATCTGCGCGTTCATACTTTTTAAATCTTCAGGGCTCATTGTTTTAACTGTTGCTAACGTACCAACAGGCATAAAGATCGGTGTTTCGAACGATCCGTGGGGTGTGTGCACGATTCCGAGACGCGCCCCTGACTGCCGGCATGTTTTTATATGTTCATACGTAATAGCTGGCATAATTTTATTCCTTCTTTCTTGTCATTACTTTATTAAATAAGCAGCATAGCATCACCGAAACTGAAGAATCGGTAACGTCTTTCTACGGCCTCTTTATAGGCTGCCAGAATGTGGTCTTTTCCTGCAAACGCACTCACAAGCATAACGAGTGTGGATTTCGGCAAATGGAAATTTGTTAAAAGCCCGTCTATGGCGTTAAACTGGTACCCAGGATATATAAAGATATCTGTCCATCCGCTCGAACGTTTAAAGTCTCCCTCATTATCCCGTGCGATAGTTTCCAAAGTACGCGCAGATGTTGTCCCTACAGCAATAATGCGCCCGCCGGTTTTTTTCGTTTTGTTAAGCAGCTCTGCCGTTTCATCTCCAATCTCATAATACTCCGCATGCATGGTGTGATCTTCTACGGTGTCGACGGAGACTGGCCTGAAAGTGCCAAGGCCGACATGCAAAGTTACATAAGCAATTTTCACGCCTTTTCTTTGAATGTCTTCCAAAAGGTCTGTCGTAAAATGCAGCCCGGCTGTGGGTGCAGCAGCAGACCCGCGATGCTCAGCATAGACGGTCTGATAACGATCCTTTTCATCAAGTTGCTCCTGAATATAAGGAGGGAGCGGCATTTCTCCAAGTTGATCCAGTATTTCGTGAAAGATGCCCTTAAAATGAAAAGTAATCTTTCGGCGTCCTTCCTTCATTTCCTCTTTGCATACGCCGGTTAATAAACCGTTACCGAAATCGATCACGGTTCCTTCCCTGACTCTTTTTGCCGGCTTGACCAATGCTTCCCACGTATGATTTTCCTCTTCTTTTAAAAGAAGGAGTTCGATCTTCGCACCCGTTTCTTTTTTTACGCCAAACAGCCTTGCAGGAATTACTTTTGTATTATTTAGTACGAGTGTATCGCTTTTCTCCAAATAATTAAGCAGATCCGGAAACCGGCCGTGGTTAATATTTCCATCTATTTTGTCCATTATTAACAGTTTTGAACCTATACGGTCTTTTAAAGGGGTTTGAGCTATCAGTTCTTCCGGTAAATCATAATCAAATTGTGATACATCCATTACTTTATTTCCTTTCTTTTATCGAAATCGCCCGAATAAATATAATATTAACGATAACACCACACTGATAATAATAGATGTCATCAGCGGAAAATAAAACGTCGAATTTTCCCTGCGTATAATAATATCGCCGGGTAACTTACCCAAAGAGAAATATTTTCCTCCTGCCTGCCAGACCAGGCCGGCAATGATTAAGACCACTCCTGTTATGATTAACAGTTTAGGAATTTGAGTCACCGTTCAGGCACCTCCATATTAAAATGCTGATAAACAAGAGGAGTTACCATTCTTCCGCGCGGCGTGCGCTGCAAAAAACCTATCTGCATCAAGTAAGGTTCGTACACGTCTTCAATTGTGTGGGCTTCCTCTCCAATAGTCGCTGCAATCGTATCCAGCCCTACAGGTCCGCCCCGAAATTTATCAATTATATTTCTGAGCAGTTTATGGTCTATATGGTCAAGTCCAAGCTTATCAACCTGCAGCAGATCCAGAGCCTCACTTGTAATAGCATAATCAATTGTGCCGTCTCCCCGTACTTGTGCAAAATCTCTCACTCTCCGCAAAATACGGTTAGCAATCCTCGGGGTGCCACGTGACCGCCTGGACACTTCTTCAGCAGCTTTTTTATCTGTTTTAACGTCCATAACTTCCGCCGTGCGTTCCACGATTTCTTCCAATTCGGAGGGAGTATAATATTCCAGCCTGCTGACTACTCCAAACCGGTCTCTTAATGGCGCTGAAAGCATGCCCGCCCGCGTTGTTGCTCCAACAAGAGTAAAAGGAGGCAGGTCCAGGCGGACAGAGCGTGCCGACGGTCCTTTTCCTATTACTATGTCGAGAAAGTAATCTTCCATAGCAGGATAAAGCACTTCTTCAACGGAGCGGTTTAACCGGTGTATTTCATCAATAAAAAGAACATCCCCCGGTTCAAGTGCAGTAAGTACAGCTGCAAGGTCTCCAGGACGTTCAATTGCAGGTCCTGAAGTAGTCCTTAAATTTACTCCCATTTCATTAGCAATAATCATAGCTAATGTTGTTTTCCCCAGTCCTGGCGGTCCATAAAGCAACACATGGTCCAGACATTCTTCACGCATTTTGGCCGCTTCAATAAATACCGTCAAATTCTCTTTGACTGTTTTCTGCCCAATATATTGAGACAACGTTTGGGGACGGAGGCTTCGCTCTTCCCAATCTTCCTGTCCTTGTGCTTCTCCGCTGACTATACGTTCTTCCATGCTATCTTCCTCCGATTTATAGCTCGTTCATTTTATCTTTGAAGCATTTCTTTTAATGCCAGTTTAATGTACTGGTCAGTACTGAGAGAGTCCTTCTGAAGCGTCGGGATAACTTTCTTTATTTCTTTCTCTATATAGCCTAAAGCTCTTAAAGCCTCTATTGCTTCCTCCAGCTCCTGGGAGTAGGAAGAAGTTTTAGAAGCCCTGGCTTCACCCGGCACAGATTGAGTCAGTGAAGGGACAAACTCTTCCACTTTCCCTTTCAGATCTAAAATGATCTGCCGGGCAGTTTTCTTTCCAACCCCCGGAAATTTAACTAAAAACTTTTCATCTTCATTTTCAATAGCTTCCACTACCAGCCCCGGCTGCTCTGATGCAACAATAGCAAGGGCCCCTTTAGGGCCTATACCTGATACTTGAAGTAATTTTTCAAACAGACGCCGTTCTTCGCGGTGACGGAAGCCGTATAGCCGTATAGCATCCTCTCTAACGTGCTGGTAAGTATAAATAATAACTGTTTCATCAAGCCATTCCTCATACTTGTATGGATTTCCAGTATATATCAAATAACCGACTCCCTGTACTTCTATAACGACAGTTTCCGGTTCTATATTAATAACTTTGCCTTTTAAACATTCTATCACCGTTTTTCCCCCACTTATTCATTCTAATACGAACACATATTTCTATTTTAGCATAAATCCGTAACAAAGTTGGGGATCAGTCTCCAGGAAAAACGAATAAAAAGCTGCCGTGCACCGGGCAGCTTTTAATAACTTTTTTATAAACCATTTATGGCATATTTTTTGCAATTTTTCAAGACTTCCATATACTCATCTCTCGTTGAAACAGGTATTCCTTCCATAAGGGACTCATGAATGTGGCTTTTCAATTGTTTGGTATTAATCTGGAAGAATGATTGAATGACCTCATTTTCCTGAGGTTTCCCATTATAAATGCTCAGTGTGCCGTCTTCGTCCACACCAAAGTATCCGTGCATTTTCAATAATGGAGAGATATCATTAATATGTTTTTTAAATACAATTTGGTGCTCACTCAGATTAACCAGATCCCAATCATTATAATAAGACCAGAAGTCTTCCATTGACCAGATTGTCTCTTCTATTTCTTCTTCACTGATTTCCCCGTCAAGGTAATGCCTTTGCAAGACGACTTCCACCTCATGCGGCCCTTCTGAAACTTTCGGCGTGTCAGCCAGCGCCGCAGCAGCAGGTAAAGTATTACTTAAAAAGACAGCAGAAATAATTAAAATGGCGCCTATCAGCAGCAAACTTTCTTTATATTTATTCGGCTGGTTCCGTTTTTTCATTATCAAAATCATTGGCATGTCGGCCGCCCCCCGTCTGAAAAAAATTAATTTTACACTACTCATGCATAGCTTTACCATCAGACAGGGAATTTATTCCTTTATAACAAATAGTAAGTCAGTCTTTTACTTCTAAATTGTGGTATACATTTTGAACGTCATCGTTATCTTCCAAAGCTTCAATAAGCTGAAGGACTTCTTCTGCCTGAGTCTCACTAACAGGAGTGTAAGTATCAGGAATCATAGAAACCTCCGACACCGAAGGATCCGTTTCCAAAGAATCAATTAGTGCTTTTCTTACTTGCTGCAATTCCTCAGGGGTGGTGTATACTTCAAACGCTTCTTCTGAAAATATCACATCTTCTGCACCGGCATCAATTGCTTCAAGCATAAATAATTCTCCGTCGAGGCTTTCATTTTTCTCAAATAAAAGTACTCCTTTTCTTTTGAACATGAAGCCGACACAGCCACTTTCACCGAGATTTCCATTATTTTTATTAAAAGCCAGCCTGACTTCTGCAGCTGTCCGGTTTTTATTATCAGTCAAAGCTTGCACGTAAACCGCTACTCCATGAGGCGCGTACCCTTCGTATGTAATCTCTTCATATACAACTCCTTCAACATTGCCAAGCGCTTTGTTTATCGTTCTTTCAATATTATCGTTTGGCATATTAGCTTGTTTCGCTTTATCTATAGCTAATCTTAAATTGTGGTTGGTTCCCGGGTCATCCCCGCCTTGTCTCACTGCCTGAAAAATTTCTTTAGATAATTTAGTAAATATTTTCCCTTTTTTGGCATCCTGCCGGCCTTTCCTGTGTTTAATATTACTCCATTTCGAATGTCCAGCCATCTTCCAATTCCCCCTTGCACCAGCTTAAACTCTTTTTTTCTGTTTTTACTATAGCACAACACGAAGAAAGTCAAAACTGGCAAAGCAAAGTAAAAGGGTATCTCCATTTTGTAAACGGGATACCCTTCACCTTTTGCAGTTTATAATTATCTGGTTCGTTCAAATGGACGCTGAATAGCATCTCCAAGGTCATCAAGCATCGCATTAAAAGTAGCACCGACTTCTTCAAATGGCTGGCCATCTCTCAGCCTGTCTTCCATGCCCTGAATTCGCTCCACACCTGAACGCTCGGTAACGACAAAGATTTGGTTATCGTCATCCATATTTGCTACAAGAGATCTTACTTCATCTTCGATTTGTTCGTTATTGCCTCTGGCTTCCACTGCGATTACAACATCATTGTCTCTGACAATCACGTTAGCGTCTCTAACGCCTTCAATATCTTCTACGCGATTCTCAATTTTTCTTGCGGCTCTTCCTTCATCAGTGTCAAAGTAACCTCTTCCGTCTTGCTGTTGAGTGCGCCCGGCCATGCCATCCATTTGGCCTCTGGTGCCTCTGTTCAATTGGCCGTCTGCCTGGTGCTGGTTGAAGCCTTCAGTTTGAGTAAAACCTTCAGTACGGTTTAAACCGCGAAGACGGCCGTTTATTAAGCCATTGCTGTCAACCATACCCGGTCTGTCATTACCTGTAATACCTCTGGAAAACCCTCCTGTAAAGCCTCTTCCACCTTGGCCTCTGCCAAAGAAACCTCCACGGCCGTCAGCAAATCCTTGCTGTCCGCCGAACTGGCCTCGGCCTTGGCCTTTGCCAAACATCCCGCCACGCTGATTAGCAGCTCCCTGGTACCCGGTCATTTGGTCTTGGCCTCCTGGAGTGTTCATGCCGTAACGCTCTGTTTCTCTGCCCATCATTCCGCGCTGGCCATAATTTGCACCACCCATGCCAGTGCCATCCATGCCAGTGCCACCCATGCGGTGGCCATCAAAACCTGTTTCATAACGGTTCTGACCGCCAAAACGTTGGCCTTCAGCGTTATTAGCATTGTCCATGTCTCCACAACCAGTAATACCTGTGAACATTAATGTAGCAAGTGATAAACATAAAGTCATCTTTTTCATTCATTCTCCTCCTTTCACCATTTAGGGTGATCGGAAAAGAATAAAATAATCCTGTTAAATAAAGGTATTAAGCCTCTTCATCCTCCTCATGTGCCTTTTGTTCTGTAAAAGTCCTCTGCAGAGGAGGATACGTCCACGGCATCATTCCGTAATAAGCGTCGTAAGGGGGAGGAGTATGCTGATATGAATAAGCAGGCGGAGTTCCCTGGCCATAGGCGTCATTTGTTAAATCGCCATATTCACTGTTAGTCCTCTCTTCTGTTTCGACCTGATCCTGACCTTCTTCACTGTCTGTATCATGCCTCATCTGAGTGTGGTGATCGTATTGCTGCTGATGGTGGTAAGGGTGTTGGAAATACGGCTGCTGCATATGCTGCGGATGAGGCATCTGATTCATCTGGTGCATTTGGTGCATAGGCATCATCGGCATCATTGGCTGCATACCCATCTGCATCATATGCTGCGGATAGTAAGGCTGCTGATACATACCATGCGTAGTTCCCTGAGCCCACATTCCGTGCGGGTGATAAGCACACAATTGTTCAGGAGATAAACACCCTTCCATTGGAGCCATAGGCATAGGCTTTGCATACGGCTGGGGCATTGGCTTTTTCATTTCGGGCTGCGGCATCGGCTTCTTCATTGCAGGCATAGGCGCTGGTTTAGGAGCCGGTGCTGGTTTTTTCTTTTCAGGCATTTTTTCCACTGGAGTTGGCATAACTATCTCTTTCGGCTTTGCTTTAGGCTTTTCTTTAACAGGCTTTTCTTTTGGCGGCTTTGGTGCCGGTGGTGGAGTTGGCATCTTTGGATAAGAAGGCTGCTTATATACATTGACATTCATTTTAGCCTGCTGCATGTGATAAGACGGCTGAGGCTTTGGCTTAGGTTTTGGCTTGGGCGGCGGCATTGGCGCCGGAGCCACTGCTTCAGGCTTTTTTTCTTCTTTTTTTACAGGTTTTTCTTTAACAGGCTTCTCTTTAACAGGCTTTTCTTTTGGCATTTCTTTTTTTACAGGGGCTTCTTTTGCCGGCGCTTTTACCTGCTCTTTTTTCATAGGCTTTCCGGCTGAAGGTATTTTAATCTTCATTCCCGGCATAATCATATCCGGATTAGCTAAATGAGTATTTGCCTGTTTAAGTTTTTCAAAGTCGACCCCGTACTTTTTCGATAACTTCCATAAGGTGTCACCTTTTTGGACGATATGCATTTTCACTTTAAAGATCCCTCCCATACTATGTCACTTTATCCTATGCACACTTGGGCGAATCGTCACTATAAATACGCCTATGACAGTTTACTTCACAAAAATATATGTACCATCCTGATGTAATAGAAGTGAAAATAAAAAAACTGTGACACCAAGGCTGTAAGCCGTGGCGTCACAGTCATCAAAAATGACGGTTAAGTAACTTCTTTTTTTATCATTTCTTTTTGAAACCTGCTTAACTCTTCCCATGTAAAGCATGGATAGCTTCCTAAAATTTGCACTTCACACCCTAAAGTTTTTAATTCCTCACAAACGGAAGGAATGAGAATGTCATCCTGCTTCATTGCAGCGTCGATAATGAAGAAGTAATTCCCTAAGCCTGTTTTAGTAGGCCTGGACTCTATTTTCGATAAATTAATTTTTCTCCAGGCAAACGCCGCAAGTACCTGATGGAGAGCTCCTGAATAGTCTGACGATAATCCTACCATCATAGTCGTTTTATAGTCTGTTTTAGCTGAAATAAACCCGTTTGTGAATGGAGCTTCTTCATTGGTAAAAAGCATAAACCGTGTCCGGTTATTTTCATAATCATTAATTTTTTTCTGTGCTATCTTAAGCCCGTACGCTTCTGCCGCAATATCATTCGCAATAGCTGCTGCATTTTCCAGCTGATTTTCCTGAATATATTTTGCGGCAGCTGCAGTTGAGTTGACGTAAGAAATTTCCGCATCAGGCAAGTATGTTCGTAAAAATTGATGGCACTGGGCAATGGCATGAGGATGGGAATAAACCTTTTTCACCCTGTCCCATGATTTTAGATGTGATGGAGCAACAAGTAAATGCTGCTCAATCGGAGCAGATATTTCAGCTGCCATATTCATCCTCTGATGATGAATAAAATAATCGAGAGTAATATTTACCGAGCCTTCAATAGCGTTTTCCATAGGTACAACAGCGCGGCTGACAGTCCCTTCTTTCACAGCATCCATTGTATCTGGAATAGAACGGAAAGGCACCCGTTCATCATTTGGTACAAGAGCCTTGGCTGCCGCTTCTGTAAATGATCCTTGCGGACCTAAATAACCTGTTCTTTCCACACCGTTCCACTCCTTTTACTGACTTGCAGATAATTTAAGCACCGGAACCTATAAGTTCAACTTTCACTACAGGTTCTAGCGATCCAAGTTTTTTTAATAACACCGTGACATCTGAATTCATAGCAGCTGTTTCAATAGTTAATGTAATCGTGGCTCTCCCCTGAAGAGGAATCGTCTGATTTATTGTTAAGACATTCGCGCCCGTTTGAGCAACCGTCGACAAAAGTTTGGAGAGTGCTCCCGATTGATCTTCCAGATGCACAGATAAAGTAATAATTTTCTCTTTTACCATTGTATGAAAGGGAAATATCCCGTCTTTATACTTATAAAAAGCACTGCGGCTTAAATCCACCTGCTTTACTACTTCATTAATTTTATACTGTTTCCCGCTGTCCAGAATTTTTTTGGCCTCTGCTGTCTTCAGCATAGCATCCGGCAGCATATCTTCTCTTACTAAATAAAACTGGTCTGTTCTTTTTTTCAAATTGTTCACCACCTGATAAGGAACCTATTTCACCATTATAAAGTCAGATTAAGAAGTTGACAACACTGGCACTAACGATTTCTGAATATTCAATTCAGCAATAATACATAAAAAGCCGTGACAGTCCCCTCGTACCTATAATAACAGTACTTAGGGCTGTTACGGCTATCTTCTATTCAATAAATTCAAATTCATAATTGAGGATGCGGACCGTATCGCCGTCTTCAGCACCTAAATCCCTCAGTGCCTGATCGATCCCCATCCGTCGCATCTTTCTGGAAAAGCGCTGAACTGAATCATGTCTGTTGAAATCAGTCATTTTAAATGATGTTTCAATTTCATGTCCTTCTATAGTAAACCCGCCATCATCATCTTTAATAATTTTGAACGGATCTTCTTTTTTAGTGTACTTATAAACGACACGCTGATCTATTTCTTCCTCTTCATACAAAGGAAACTCAGGTGTAGACTCTACTTTATCAGCGATGTTTCTCAACACTCCCGCAAGACCTTGTTTTGTAACTGCGGAGACAGGATAGATTTCAACATCTTCTCCAGCCATTTCCTTAAAAATTTCCAGGTTCTCTTCCGCTTCAGGAAGATCCATTTTATTAGCCACAATAATTTGCGGACGTTCTGTCAGCCTCATATTATATTGTTTTAATTCTTCATTAATTGTCTGGTAATCTTCATAAGGGTCCCGTCCTTCGATACCGCTCATATCAATGACATGCACAATGACTCTTGTCCTCTCAATATGGCGCAAAAACTGGTGTCCCAGTCCTACCCCGGAGTGAGCCCCTTCGATAAGCCCCGGAAGATCTGCAAGAACGAAACTCCTCTTGTCATCTGTTTCAACCACTCCCAGATTTGGAGCCAATGTAGTGAAATGGTAATCTGCAATTTTCGGTTTAGCAGCTGAGACTACGGACAGGAATGTAGACTTTCCAACACTTGGAAAACCGACAAGGCCTGCGTCTGCAAGAAGTTTCAGTTCCAGTACCAGCTCTTTTTCCTGGCCTGGTTCCCCGTTTTCAGCAATTTCAGGCGCCGGATTTGAAGGAGAAGCAAATCTTGAATTACCTCGACCGCCTCTTCCTCCTCTTACAACAGTGGCTCTCTGGCCGTGTTCTGTTAAATCAGCCAAGACCGCCCCAGTCTCTTCGTCTGTTACAGTTGTTCCCGGCGGGACTCTGACAGTCATTGCATCCCTGCTTTTGCCATGCTGGTTTTTCGGACGTCCGTTTTCACCGCGGTCAGCCTTAAAATGACGTTGGTAACGGAAATCCATTAGGGTTCTTAAACCTTCATCCACTTCAAATACGACGTCAGCCCCTTTACCTCCGTCGCCGCCAGCCGGACCGCCATCCGGAACGTATTTTTCTCTGCGGTAAGCGACAATTCCATTTCCACCGTCGCCAGCTTTTACATAAATCTTTACTTTATCAACAAACATACTATTCACCTCTTCATCCAATGCTGCTGTTAAGGCTGTGTATAGCCGCCTTCCGCGTACTTTCTCTGATTAACTCTTTCTACACAGAACCTTACATAACATTCGGACTCATTCCACTCAATTTCATCAATTTGCTGTCCATAAGCTTCTTCTAAACGGGTTAATTTCCTGTGCAAGTCGTTATCTACACAAAGACTGCCCTGAAAATCTATTTCCAATACTTTTTCTTCAATATCATTTATCATTAAGAAGACATTCTGGTCTTCGCCGAATTTAGTGTATTCATCAAACAGACTCATCAATTCCCGAAAAAAAGATACGATCATTTCTTCCCAGTAAGACCAATCATCCGCTTTAGAAAGCACCTCAAATTTTAAATGAAAAGAATGCGCTTCCCAGTTAAAGGTCAGCACTTCTTTTGCAAACTGATTCATATTTAAATTTGATAACTGGCTTTCATTCTTAGATTGTCGTACTAATTCGTCAATTAAACTTTGGACTTTTTCAACTTTCCCCATTGCTAAATAACCATTAATTAACTGAATATGGTTTAACAAATCGTGACGATAATGGCGTAAAATGCTGATAACATCCCATTCTTTCTGCATATGAACACTCCTAAATCATACTTGGCTGCTCTCTGTCTTTTACAGCCGCCCTGTGGTAGTCTTCTGGAAAAAAATTAGTGTGATTCGCCATTTATTTAGAATAAACCATAACGTTTATCATACCATATTTTCGACAGGAAAACTAATTAATTACTACTTACTGCGTGACTTCTTTCTCCACAGGGAAACGGAGTTTAAAAACGGTCCAACCTTCCTTTGAAGTATAATTAATATCTCCCTCGTGCTTTTTCATTAACTGCTTTGAAACCGCCAGTCCTAATCCTTTTCCCAGCTCTTTAGTGCCTACAAAAGGTTCAAACATCGATTGTCTGATTAGCGCCGGGACTGGAGGACCATTATTTGAAAAAGTAATGAGGGCATCAGCATCTTTTTCAGTAAGCCATATTTTCAAACACCTGTTTTTTTCTTTCATTATCAGGGCATCATGGGCGTTCTGCATTAATTTATAAAGTACAAGTTTAATTTGTTCTTCTATACCTAACGTGGTGACGTTTTCACATAAGTTCAGTTCCACATTTATTTTATTCTGATAAAACAGGGGCTGAAAATAGTCTACGGCGTCATATAACAATTGGTTTAAACTGACAGAAGTAAAATATATATCCTGATGATTTTTTTCATGAGACAAAAATAAAATCTGATTTACCTGCTGCTCGAGTTCTTCCATTTCATTATAAATATAACTAAAGTAGTTTTTTTCCTCCACCGGTGTCTCCATGCGCTGTTCAATCAATTTTATAAAACCTTTAATGGACGTTAACGGATTGCGGATTTCGTGAGCAAAACTCGACGACAGCTTGGAAAGTATCTCCATCCGGTCGTTTTTCAATTGGGAAAGCTGATCATCTTTATGTAGCAATTCTTTATTTTTTTGTTTAGCTGTTTCTAAATAAGCCTCTTTTTGAAGGTCCAGAAAAAACCGGTAAAGTTTTGCAATGGTTAATGTTTTGTTTGTTTCATCTACTGGCATTGAGGATATATGACTTTCCATGACCACCCTTATCTCATCAAACCTTGCAAGAAAGTCTTCCACTTCCATATCATACCGGGACATAAATTCCTGGACCCTTGCACCAAAATCAGCGGTATTCAAACAGGTATCTGACGAAATTTTCAGTAAAAAGAGATCAAACAAAAATGATATTCTTAATTTTAACGCTTCGAGATCTTCTTTACTGCGTAAAATATCTTTAAAAGGATACACCGTATCCTTTAAAATGTGTTCTTTTTTATCTCTTAACAGTTCTACCATGTGTCTAATTGCAAGCTTGTCCATAGTACAGTCCCCTCCCGTTCTGTTTCTTAATTAGTATAATTTACTACGGCAGTTTATCGCACAATGACTTTTAGACATTTTTCTTGCCCTGCACTCTTTTTTCGACTAATTTCAATATCAAATATGTCTATCTTTGCAGTATCTTTTTTAAACTAGGCAAAGCTCGACAAAAACATCATATTATTAGGTCAAATGATTTATACAGCTTCCTCTTGTTGAGTTTGCCTTTGATTTTTTGTGAAAAAATGACTACAAAAACAGGGTTTTTATGAATTGGTCAGGTTAAGTTTCTAAGTTATTTCCGGTTTATGGCTCTCTCACTTGCCGGGGGGCGTGCTGAGTGAACCTTATTACTTAATTAAAGCCGGAGAGGAGCCCTGGGCTTTTATACGGCTATGGAAAAAAAGCTCCAAGCTCATCCCCTGCAAAGCGTATTTTTAATAATTGGTTTAGCAGGTTTGAAAAAAGGAAAATTAACAGAGAGAGCACTTTTACAGAGGAGGATCTGATAATGTCTACACCTTTTATTTATGGTAATACACCCTGTTTTTTAGGCGCTGAAAATTTAGTCCGTCATCCCGACAAAGAAAAGGATATGGATGTGACTGTATATGGCGTTCCATGGGAAGGAGCGGTAACCTGGGGAGACTATACAGGCTGCGAACTGGGCCCTAAGGTCATCAGGCTAAGTTCAGCAAGGTACAGCGGCTATTTACCGGAATTGGACCACATAGATGTCTTTGAACATTTGAAGCTTGGTGATAAAGGGGATGTTGCCGTTACCCCTGCTGAACCGGAAGATACAATGAAAAAAATCCGGGAATTCTCTAAAAACATATGGGAAAAAGGCACCTTTCCTATTGCTTTTGGAGGCGATCACGGAATTACTTATCCTATTATGGAAGGGTACATCGAAGCGACCGGTAAAAAAGTCGGCATTATTCATTTAGATGCCCATTATGATAATAATAATGATTCAAATGGCGACCCATATGGAAGAGGAACCCCATTCGCGCGTCTTTACGAAACCGATGGAGTAGTAAATGAGTCTCTCGTTCACCTGGGAATCCACGGACCAAGAAACAAGCCTGAAAATGGCCGTTTAGCGCAAAAAGCCGGAACAACCACCTTAACAATTGAAGATATCCGGCAGGCTGACCATGTCAGGGAGATCGCTAAAAGATCATACGAGATTGCTTCTAAAAACACGGACGCAGTTTATCTCAGCATCTGCAGCGATGTGCTGGACCATGCCTTTAACCCGGGAGGCCCGGTAGACGGCAATGGACTAAACTCTTATGAGCTGTTAAACATTGTGCATGAAATTTGCTCCCTTGGTGTCATTGGAATGGATTTTGTTGAAGTCTATCCCCAGCAGGACGGCAATGACTTCAGTTCTCACTTCGCTTCATTCGTCGCCCTGTACGCATTGGCAGGTCATGTTACAAATATTAAAAATAAAAAAGTTTAAAAATAAGGTTTAATCATAAAATACGCGGGTATTTAATATTATATAACTCCCCCCACTTTCTCATATTTTCCTCTCCCTGTGGAAGCCGTACGTATTAAACGTACGGTCTTTTTTTGTCCCATGACAAACAGAGGCTAAGACTGGACTAACCCCCAAAAATAACCCAAAAATCCGAAGATATATCGTAAGTGAACTGCCCTCATGTCAAGTAGATACGGAGCAGTTCAACTCTCAAATATTTCTTCGGATTTCTTTAATGACTATTTTTTTGTTTCTGATTTCACTTTAATTTCCACCAGCTAATATATCCTCAACTGCTTTTTTACCCTGATCGACGCAATCAGGAAGACCGATACCGTGATAACTGGCACCTGTTAAAGTAACTTGCGGATAATGCTCAGCCAGTTTGGTCTTCACATAGTGAAGTTTCTCCACATGCCCGACCTCATATTGCGGCATTGATTCTTTCCAGCGCTTAATACGGTAAAAGTGGGGTTCCCCTTCAATGTCCATAATATGATTGATATCTTCTTTCACTTTAGCCAGGATCGATTCATCCGGCTGATCTACGATTGCATCATCGCCAGCTTTACCTACGTATGCCCGTAGTAAAGCATAATCTTCCGGAGCAGCATGTTCCCATTTCTTATGCGTCCACGTACAGGCGGTAATGGTATAGTCAGATTTTTTGGATACTACAAACCCTGTACCGTCAATATCTTTCTTAACAGCTTTTTTAGGATAGGCAAGTGCAATAGTTGCTACTGATGTCGAAGGCATGTCTCCTAAAGGCTTCATAAACCCGTGTCCGTTAAACAGCTCATAAGCGTGCTGATGAGGCGTAGTCAGTATAACTTCGTCCACTGTATCTTCTGTCCCGTCACTAAAAATAAGACGGCAACGCTCATCTTCATTTTTAATTTCTGTTAACGCTTTTCCTTTTTGAACGTTTTCGTTGTCCAAATGTTCTTCCATTCGGTCAACGAGCGACTGCAGACCGCTTTTGAAGGTTAAAAACATCCCGGACGGCTTTTTCACAGGTTCATTAGAAGAAGGAGAAGCACTTTGACGCTTGGCCATCGAAGTTTTCATTCCTACGATGAGACTGCGGTACTTTGCTTCAATTTGCCTGAATTGCGGGAAAGTCGCCTTAAGGCTTAGACGGTCGATGTCTCCTGCATAAATCCCTGATAAGAGAGGTTCAATTAAATGATCAACCACTTCGTTTCCCAGTCTTTTCCGGAAAAATCTTCCCAGAGACTGATCATCATCTCCTTCCGCTGTCCGCGGAATTACAAGGTCCATAGCCGCACGGGCTTTTCCTGCCGGCGAAAAAAGGCCTGTCTTAATAAATGGCATCCATTGGGTTGGAATACCCATTACGGCCCCTTCAGGCATAGGGTAGAGTTTATTATTATGAAGAATAAAAGAACCTGATTTATTATCAATTAAGTCGTCTTCCATTCCTAATTCCCGGGCAAGCTTAGTCATGCTTGTCTTTCTGGCTAAAAAAGAATCCGGTCCCTGCTCAATAATAAATCCATCAGTGTAATCCGTTTCGATTCGGCCGCCCAGCTTGTCTTTAGCTTCATACAGGACAAATTCCGCATCAAGGTTATCCTCTTTAATTCTCTTTTGTAAGTAAAAAGCGGCAGAAAGACCTGTCATACCGCCGCCAATCACAGCAATTCTTTGTTTAGGCATAGGTTATACATCCTTTAAAGTTTTTTCAACCACTGTAGCAAGGGCATCGATGAATTCGTCTTTTGCATTTGGCATTTCAGGACGGTAGTAGCCTGCGCCAACTTCATCTGTTACCACTTTACATTCATAATCGTTATCGTATAACACTTCAAGATGGTCAGCTACAAAGCCTACCGGACAGTACATAAACGCTTTATATTCGTGCTTCTCATATAAATCTCTTGTGAGATCCTGCACATCAGGACCGATCCAGGGATCCGGCGTATTTCCTTCACTCTGCCAGCCTATTTCATAATTATCCACCCCTGCTTTTTCAGCGATTAATTCAGCGGTTTCTTTTAGCTGATCAGGATATGGGTCGCCATTTTTCAAAATTTTCTCAGGAAGGCTGTGCGCGGAAAAAATAACGACGTGATGGTTTTTTTCTTCCTCAGACATGGTTTCACGTGTTTTCCTGATTTCTTTGGCCCAGTAATCAATAAACTCCGGCTCATTATACCAGCTTTCTACACTTTTAATTGATGGACCGTTTATAGATTCAGCCTCTTCTTTCGCTCGGCCATTATATGATTTTACACTGTAGGAAGAATAATGAGGCGCAAGAACAATACTGACCGCTTCGCTTATTCCGTCTTCTTTCATACTGTGCACAGCATCTTCAACGAAAGGATCAATATGTTTCAGGCCTTGATAAGCTTTGAACTGAACATCAGAAGAACGCCGGTTTAATTCCTGTTCCAGCTTTTCTGTCTGAGCTGTCGTAATTTTAGCTAACGGAGAAATCCCTCCAATTGCCTCGTAACGTTCAGTCAAATCATCAAGCTGCTCCTGTGAAGGCTTTCTTCCTCTTCTGATATGGGTATAATATGGTTCGATCTCATCCATGCTTCTTGGTGTTCCGTAAGCCATAACTAATAAACCAATTGTTTTCTGCATAACATTCACCCTTTACCGGTTAATTTGAGCTAATTTCTCAGCTGAATACTCATGGACGAATGAAGTAAGCCGTTTTAATACAGCCGGATCGATCTCCGGGAAAACACCATGACCTAAATTAAATATAAAACCAGGCTGCTTGATTCCCTGATCAATAATATGTTTTGCCTTTTCTTCAATAACAGACCAGGGAGCCATCAGCACACAAGGATCAAGGTTCCCTTGAACCGCTTTAGTAATCCCGTCTGCCCGCGCTTCCTGAATAGGATATCTCCAGTCCAGTCCAACGACATCGAGTGGAAGGTCATGCCAGTCCATTGTGAGATGTCTGGCCCCTACGCCGAACATAATAAGAGGTACCCCTTCTCCTCTTAACTGGGAGAATATTTTCTCCATAACCGGTTTGATATATGTCCGGTAATCCTCCCGGTTTAAAGCCCCAACCCAGGAATCAAAAATTTGAATGGCCTGGGCGCCTGCTTTTATTTGAGATTTGACATAAGTTACGACCATATCGCCAAGTTTTTCCATCAGCAAATTCCATGCTTCAGGCTGAGAATACATCATAGCTTTCGTCTTATTATAATTTTTTGAAGGGCCGCCTTCAATCATATAGCTCGCAAGTGTGAAAGGAGCACCGCTGAAACTGATTAAAGGAACGTTTAACTGTGTACGGAGGATTTTAATTGTTTCCAGAACAAAATCCACGTCCTGTTCAGGCTGAATACTAGTGAGACGCTTAACGTCATCAAGATTCCTGACCGGGTTTCCAATAACCGGTCCGATTCCTTTTTTAATCTCTACGTCCACTCCCATGGCAGGTAAAGGTGTCATAATATCTTTATAAAGTATGGCTGCATCATTGTTATATTGATCAACCGGCAGTTTAGTTACCCATGCACAGGTTTCAGGCCGGTGTGTAATCTCTTCAAGACTGTATTTTTTCTTTAATTCTCTGTATTCTGGCTGTGATCTTCCTGCCTGCCTCATATACCAGACAGGAACGTGGTCAATCTGTTCTCTTTTACAAGCTTTCAAAAACTGATCATTAAACTGAACGGTCAATGGTTACACCTCAAATCATAGGATAACTTCTGTCTATTAAAAGTGTCCCAATAAAAAAGAACACTAAGGTAAATTTTACACTACATCCCGCATCCGGGTATAGTGCAGATGCTCTTTTGTTCACACATTTATCACATTTCTTACTATATCCTTCCAAATGCCCCTGTCTGTCATTATTTCTGAAATCGAGCTTCAGGAAGCGTTATCCTGGGAAAACAGACGAAAACGTGCTTCAGCAACGTTCGATTCGGACCCTTCTCTGTCAATTTGGGGATTGTAAGGAACTACCACATACTGTGAGGACGAAAACAAGCTAGCCCCTTGAACAGTATACTCCGTTTCCCCTACTACTTCATCTATTAACGTTTTCCCGTCGCCTGTTCTTTTATAAACCCGGTAATGCACCCGATTATCCCCGCTCCCCGACCATTCCAGGTCAACTTGTGCTCCTCTGAAACCGACAGAAAAATCTGCCGATAAGTCAGTAATGTCAACCAGCCGGATGGGCTCGGCCAAATCTTCTACACCGGAAGGTTTCTGAAACGCCACAGCAGTGTCACTTCTTTTGTCATTAATTTCTCCTAAAATCGTTTTAAACGCTTTGACTGACACAGCACTCGATTCAGTCAAATAGTGATCGGCATCTGTCCGGTCGTATCCCATCCAGACCGCTCCTGTCAGGTCAGGGGAATATCCTGCGAACCACAAATCCCTCGCAGCTCCTTCCACTGATTCAAAAGAAGTCGTTCCTGTTTTACCTGCTAAGGCCCCTTGATAATCGCCGGCACTTCCAGTCCCCTCTTCAACGACAGATTCGAGCATTCTGGTCATATACCAGGCCGTCTGGGGTGAAATAACCTCCGTTTCCTCAGTTTCATTCTCGGCAATTAAGTCACCGTTTCGGCTGTAAATCTTTTCTATAAAATATGGATCGGAGTATTTCCCTTCATTAGCAAATGTACGGTAAGAAGCAGCCAGCTGAACAGGAGTGACTCCATTCTCCAGGCCTCCTAATGCGATACTAAGCCCTTCATCTTCAAGAAGAATATTCTGTTTTTCCATGTACGCTTTAGAAGTCTCCACCCCAAGCTGCTCAAGTGCCCAGACAGCTGGCAGATTTACGGAGTTTTTAACTGCGTCAAACATCGTCACTTCGCCTGCGTAGCTCCGGTTAATATTCCTCGGACTGTACCCCTCAAAATCCATTTCTTCATCTTTTAATAATGAGAACGGATTAAACAGATTTTCTTCCATGGCAGGAGCAAACACTGCAACAGGTTTAAAAGCAGAACCCGGCGAACGTTCTGCCAAAGCACGGTTAAAGCCTTTCCTCACATAATCACGTCCGCCCTGAACTGCAGCTACGCCTCCAGTTTTATTATCAAGAAGCACGACACTTCCCTGAACATCCTGTCCGTCTTTAGAAGCCGGAAATAAATCATCTTTTTGGAAGTTATCATATGTCGTTTGCTGGGCATCCGCATCCATCGCTACGACTATTTTATAACCGCCTTTCAGCAGCTCATTTTCACTAATACCGTATTTTTCTTCAGCTTCCAGTAAAACCATATCAATATAAGTTAAATACGCGGGGTTTTGTGTAATCTTCGTCTGGTCGGAAGGCAGTGTGCGTCCCTGCAGGCTTACTGCTTCCTCAGCTGTAATAAAATCGCGGCGCTCCATCACATCCAGTACGAGATCTCTTCTTTGCTTACTTCTATCCGGGTCCAGGAATGGAGAATAATGGTTAGGAGCTTTTGGCAAAGCGGCAAGCAAAGCGCCTTCTTCTATAGAAAGTTCTTTGACAGGCTTATCAAAATACAGTTTAGACGCCGCTTCGACCCCGTGGGCCCCGTGGCCGAAATAAATACGGTTTAAATACATTTCAAGTATTTCCTCTTTTGTGTACCTTCTTTCGAGATTCACAGCAATCAAAACTTCCTTAGTTTTTCTCATCCATGACTTTTCGTGGGTAAGAAAAGCGTTCTTGGCTAATTGCTGGGTAATGGTGCTTCCTCCTTCAGCTTTAGACCGGGAGATAATATCCCTGTATAGAGCACGCCCGATCGCTCTGAAGTCTATGCCTGTATGCTGAAAAAAACGGTGGTCTTCCACAGCAATAAACGCATCCTGAACATGCTGCGGAACTTCCTCTAAGTCCACCACTTCCCTGTTTTCCAGAAATAATTTAGTAATTTCATACCCTTCCTGGTTAACAACCGTCGTTGATTCATTAAAAACCAGCTCTTTTTCATCAATGGCATAGTTTCCAAATATAATGATCCCTGCGTAAACAGAGAATCCGATAATAAAGAATGATAGAATAAATACAATGCCCAGCATCATTTTTCGTTTCCACATGATGGTTTCACCCCCCATTCTCTAACCATTATACGCCACGTCGAAAAAATTGACGAATATTCACACCTCCAGTTTACGGGATAAGGTTTCCAGTGGTTTCAACAAGTGTGAACAATAAGTGAAATTCATTCTAACTTACTAAATTTTCGTGTATAGTATTAGTGGTAACTGTTTTTAATTGGCTGGGGGTTATAGAGATGGATTTAATGAGTATTTTTGTTATAAATGAAGTGACATTTTTGTCCTTATGGATTGCTTTACTTGCAGGAATAATTTCTTTTTTGTCTCCTTGTGTGTTCCCGCTCGTTCCTGCCTATATTGCTCAGCTGACAGGGAGCGGAATTGCAGATAATGAAATTGCAGCTGACCGGAAACTGATTTTCACGAGAAGTATAGGCTTTATAATCGGCTTCACTTCCATATTTTTAATTCTCGGTGCCTCTTCTTCATTTATTGGTACCCTTTTCTTTCAGAACCAGGGCCTGCTTGAACAACTCGGGGGAATCATTATTGTCTTATTCGGGCTTCAGCTGATGGGCGTATTTAACCTTAATTTCCTGATGAGCGAAAAAAAGCTTATGAAACCTACTAAATCCACAAGCTTCGGCCGGTCTGTTTTATTTGGTTTAGTGTTCGCTGCCGGCTGGTCGCCTTGTATCGGTCTTGTATTAGGTTCTATTCTTACCTTAGCTGCTCAAAGTACAGATACGTATGGAGCTATGCTGCTTTTATTTTTCTATTCTATCGGGATCGGTATTCCGTTTTTAATTGTAGCCATGATCTACTCAAAATCAATTAATAAAATCCGTAATCTGAACCGGTATCTGCCTGTTATCCAGAAAACAAGCGGGGCGATTATGATTATTTTAGGCGTAATGCTGTTTACCGGCATATTCGCCAGAATGGCTGCCTACCTGTCCCAGTATATCCCCTTTAATATTTAGCTTTTTTCAGACTCTCATTTCCTTTTAAAAAGGAATGAGAGTTTTTAAATAAAGGAGATAGCCCGTCCTGTCCAGAAATATTTTTTAAGATGAAGAATCTATAAGTATGAATTTTTTTACGAGGAGAGATAGGAGAATGTACAAACAACTAAGTGAAAAACTTGCAGCTTATTATGAAGAAATGGTGGATATCCGCCGTCATTTACACCAGTATCCGGAACTGTCTTTTAAAGAAGTTAAGACACCCGAATATATTGCCCAATATCATAAACAATTAGGACATGAGGTAAGAGAAAACGTTGGGAAAAACGGGGTCACAGCCGTTCTTAAAGGTAATTCCCCAGGCCCCACGGTGGCTTTAAGGGCCGATTTTGACGCATTGCCTATCCAGGATGCGAAAGATGTCCCTTACAAATCACAAGTACCCGGAGTTATGCATGCTTGCGGACATGATGCCCACACGGCACTTCTTCTCGTCCTGGCTAAAGCATTAAATGAGATGAGAGGCCAGCTGCAAGGGAATGTGGTCTTTATCCATCAGTATGCAGAAGAATTAGCTCCAGGAGGGGCAAAACCGATGATTGAGGACGGGTGTTTAGATGGGGTGGATGTCATTTACGGAACCCATTTATGGGCGACAACTCCTTTAGGAACTATAGATTATAATGAAGGCCCGCTTATGGCAGCTGCTGACCGCTTCAAAATCAAGGTGCAGGGTAAAGGCGGCCATGGGGCACAGCCGCATTATACAAAAGACGCTGTATTAATCGGCTCCCAAATTGTTCAATCGTTACAGAACATTGTCAGCAGGCGGGTAGACCCACTTGACGCCGCTGTCATAAGTATCGGGGCTTTTGAAGCAAAAAACGCCTTTAATGTCATAGCAGATACGGCCACCATGGACGGAACTGTCCGGACATTCAGTGAGGAGGTCCAGGAGCAGATTCAAAAGGATATGGCGGAAGTCATTCATGGGGTGGCAGCGAGCTTCGGTGCTGAAGCCGACTTTAAATATTTCAAAGGCTACCCTGCTGTTATAAACCATAAAAATGAGGCAGATTTTTTAAGAGAAACCGCCTCTGAAACAGCAGGAATAGAAAAAGTGGTGCATGCTAAACCTCAAATGGGAGGGGAAGATTTCAGCTACTACCTTCAAAACGTCAGAGGAGCTTTCTTTTTTACAGGCGCAAAAAATCCTGAATGGGAAACAGCCTACCCTCATCACCACCCGCATTTCGATATAGATGAACGCTCCATGCTTCATGGAGCAAACGTCCTTGGCAACCTTGTCTTAAAAACATTTGAAAATAATTAATTTAGAGGCTGGGACAAAAGAATAGTAATCATAAAGAAAGCCGAACAAAATTCGAAAATTTTGTTCGGCTTTTCTTTTTGAGAAAAGGTGGATCACTTTTAGTTTTACTAATTATTAAATAGCCTCAGCTTTTTTATTGAAGGACAGAAGGCGGTGACGCCACAGGGGTTAAGGCTGAAGATCCAATTCAACGAAGCTCCAGGCTGAGTTGAATTTAGCTGAAGACAAGCCCCTGGGCAAGCGTCCGCCTGGCGGACTGAAATCACTTAACCACGAGATTGTAAAAGACGAACAACAATTTTATAAGTTTCCCAGCCCTTTTTTATTACAGTATACATAATTACCCAGTGATTAGCTCATCCTACCAAATGTAGTAAATAATCACTCGAGGAGATGAAAAGATGAAGAAAAGAAAAGTAATGCTTCGCATTGTAACTATTTTATTTGTCCTGGTAACTTTCACAAAAATGGTTTCAGCGGACGGAATGGAAAATGCCATGGTGAGGATTGTGCATGCTTCTCCTGATGCTCCAGCGGTAGATATTGCAGTTAATGGCGATGTTGTTGTAGAAAGCCTTGATTTTAAAACACCGACTGATTACTTAGAACTCCCTGAAGGCACACATACGGTTGAAATCTTTCCGGCAGGAGACTTAGAAACTGCGGTACTAACGAAAGACTTATCGGTTGAAGGCGGACAGGCTTATACTGTGGCAGCAATTGATAGATTGGAAAACCTTCAGCTGAAAGTGATTGAAGATGAGACTGCTGCAACAGAGGGTATGACTTGGGTACGTGCCGGCCACCTTTCACCAGATGCGCCGAGCGTTGACATTACAGCTAATGGAGAGGTTCTTTTTGCAGGTGCTTCATTCCCTTCAGTAACGGATTATGCAGAAGTGTCTCCAATGACTGCCGATTTAGAAGTCAGAGTTGCAGGCACCGAGGAGGCTGTCCTTGAACTTCCTCAGACTCAGTTAGAAGCAGATACGCTTTATACAGTATTAGCTGTTGGTTTAGTGGAAGGCAAGCCTGGATTGGATGCTATTGTTCTCGCTGATCCATCTATGGACCGCATGCCTTCTGAGATGCCGGCTACTGGAATGGGCGGCGCTTCCTCCTATTCAGATAACTCTACTGTCCTAGGCGGCTTCTTAATGATTTTAATCGCACTTGGCTCAATCTTTTTATTATTTCGCCAGCCATGGCAAACAGAAAACTAATCAAAAGGTCTTTATGTTAATGGCTGGAGGTGTTCTGCTTTTGGGATCGAACGTACACGCGTCAACATCAGCTGAGGGACTAACTGCTCAAGGTGTGACGCCTGTACTCATCCATATTCCAAAATTTAATCTGTCTGTGACAGTGGAATCCTGCAGTTTAAAGAAGGACGGCTCCCTCGAATTGCCGGAATCCGGGGACGTCGCCGGCTGGTTTACGAATTCTTCTAAACCGGGAGCTTCAGGAAATGCTGTTATTGCAGGGCATGTGGATGACTTTACCGGACCTGCTGCTTTTTTCCCTTTAAAAAACCTGGTTGCTGGTGATGAAATAATCGTAGAGTCCGCTGACAGCCAGACGCTTGTCTTCCAAGTGACTGATTTGAAAGCATATCCAAGGGAAAATGCACCTATCCAACAAATATTCGGTTATTCCAGTAAACCTCGCCTGAATTTGATCACATGCCATGGTTTATTTAACCGGGACTTGAAAACGCACGAAGAGCGTCTCGTCATTTTTACAGATTTAAAGGGTTAAACCCATCTTAAAAAGCCTGTTTGGGAACTGTCCCCAAACAGGCTTTCTGATGAGGCGGAGACAAAAAGAATAGTCTCTTCAGCCATTCAATAGACGGTGTCTGTAACTGTTTTTCGCATGATAGGCGAGAATATCCAAGTAGTGATAATTAGCCGTAGCTCCTACAATAGCACCAAAGCCGGGAATTAACTGCAGCGTTTTCGGCAAGTCAATAAAATCCCGGTATTCGAGCTGGAAAGATCTCCAGTCCAAATCCCTTAAATCAGCTGCTTCACCTTTTAAACTCCGGACGTTTTCTTCCCAGTTCGTAATCTTATGAAAAACTTCTTTCTTCTTTTCCTCTCTTGAAAAAGCCAGTTGAAAGACGTGCAGTAAAAACATACGTTCCTCAATCTCGTCGACATTAAAACCGTAAATTTTTCCTGCATCAAATAAAAATTTCATTTTTATAGTCAGCAGCAGCGGAAAGTCTGCAACCCCGAGTAAAACCCCTCCGAAACCTGTGCCTGCCCCTTCTACTGCCGCTGTCCGCTTATAGGTGGTGACCCGTTTATCGAAAATTGATTCCCGCTCTTCAAGCGGCACATCCTCAAGCTTATCCAAATCGGATAAATAATCACTGCTCACTAAAGCTGCCTGAACCATTTGCCTTACACTCTCCGTAACCACTGCATGAAACCTTTCCGGCAGCCTGCTATTAATTTTGTTTTGCCATCGTTTACTGACTTTAGCAGGCATTGATGGTTCACGGCGTGTTTTATGTTCCCAACGCTGCATCTCACGCTCGACCTTCTCCATATACTCACTCATCTCGGTCCCTCCTTACTTATATTTTACGTTAAGACCGGGAGAGAGTTTCGTACTTTTTCGGAAGTCTTACCATCAGATGGTAAGAATAAACTGCAAGTGACAAGGCTAAGATGATAAGCCCCTGTCCGGCTCCGTAAGTAAGTGAAGCCGTGATTCCGAAGATAAGCGACTGAATAATTCCGAGAAATACAATCCAGAACTTATGCCCGGCCTGCTTATTTTCGGTCTGGAGAGGATATAAATCAACCATTTGGCTCGTATCATAGTGGTTCTTTAATGTTTCTATCTGAAGGGCTGTCATATAGGCAAATAAGGCGGCCACTAACCAGCGTCCCCAATCAAGCTCTACAATCGATATGAATAACCCGCCAATAATTGTCAGCCTTAAAAATATTCCAAAATAATCATTAGCTCGGAAAAAAGACCGGGCGAACATGTATTTATAAACATTTTTCTGCTCGAAGCTGACAAGGTTATAGAGGGGATTCAACCAGCGACGGAACCTTATTTTTGATTTTAAACTCGGCACATCAGTAAAGCTGTTAGCTACCCGGTAAAAAGTCATCACGGTCTGGTTTTCAATCTCAACGAGCCTTTCCCACTTTAAACTGTAAGTTCTTGCTATCGCTCTGTAATACCCAATATAGAAAATAATCAGCGCGCCAGCTATAAAAGCGAAAAGCCACCAGGGTTGCTGGGAAAACAGGGCATAGACAGCTACAGCATTAAGTCCTGCACGAAGGAATGTATGGTTTGTGTACTGTTTTCTGTCGAGTACTCTTTGTTCTTCAAAGCCGGCAGCCAGATTCCATAATTTTAATCCGCTTAACAACAATAAAATAAGAATAAAACTGGCTCCTGCTTCACTGACCCTGTCAAAAAACAACGGGGCAAGGACGAGCATACTTAAAGTCAGCCAAAACGTCTCCATAATCCAGCTGTACCGTATAGAGGAACGAATATATCCTGAGAGGTTTCCTTCCAGCGGTGTAAGAAAAATCAGGTCGCCTTGCTTAAAGAACGTTCGCACCCGCCCTCTCGTTGTTAGCCAGGTAAAGATCAGCGTAAAAAAGATGACAGCTGGAAACGTTTCCGGGAGCCATTGCAAAAACTGCCCATAATAATAGCTGCCAAACACAAATAATAAATAAATTGTAAATAAAAATCCGCTGTTTCCAATAAGGCGCAGATATCTTACCGCCATTGTCCAATAATCACTGCGCCTTTTATCCCACAGTTCCGCCGCATTAGTCATGTCGATCTTCCTTCGTCATTTCAACATAAATATCGTCCAGATCTGCACCGGGCATTTGAGCCTGCTCCTGCAGCTCATCCATCGTTCCCTGTAATATAATTTTTCCCTGGTGAAGAAACAAAAAACGGTCGCAATATTTTTCCGCCGTCGCTAATATATGGGTAGACATAAGAATTCCGCATCCTTCTTCCCTAAGTTCAAGCATTCTGTCCAGAAAAGATTTTATTCCTATAGGATCGAGACCCACAAAAGGCTCATCAGCAATGTAAATAGAAGGCCTGATTAAAAAGGCACTCATAATCATCACCTTTTGCCGCATTCCTTTTGAAAAATGGCTCGGAAACCATTTTGCCATTTTAGTCATCCTGAATTCTTTCAGCAAACGGTTTGCCCGTTCTTCAAAAACCTCTTTTTCCAATCCGTAAGCCATAGCTGTTAACTCCAAATGTTCCCATAAAGTCATTTCTTCATATAAAAGAGGAGTTTCAGGAATATAGGCTAAATTCTGCCTGTAATCGGTTTTGTTCTCTGCCATCGTTTTTCCAAGGATACGAACCTCCCCTTCATGAGGTTCCATCAAACCAAGAATATGTTTAATTGTCGTACTTTTTCCGGCCCCGTTAAGGCCAATTAATCCTACCATCTCATTCGGATGGACGGAAAAAGAGACATTATGTAAGACCGGCTTATTTTTTTGATACCCGCCTGAGATCTGCCGAACATCCAACAATTCACTCATCTGCCAATTCCTCCTTCTCTTAACCACATCTTATTCCATTCTTTACTATATCTAAAACACTTAAACTTGAAAAGCAAGCGCCGCAAAAATATGATAATATGTTAAGAAAGATTTTTATTTGGTGATGTTAAAGCCCGGCAGGGGGCAGACTGTATGACGTTCAATTTCTAAAAACTTGCGGTCTCTGTATAAAATACCTTCCCAGTAAGCTTTAACTGATCCTGATCTTCTATGCTTCCCTAAGCATACATAAGTCCTTCCGCTTAAGCCATCCTATTAAAAGAGGTGATAATTATGCACGCACAAGAAGACTGTATTTTTTGTAAAATTATCGCAGGTGAAATTCCTTCTGCGAAAGTGTATGAAGATGATGATGTTCTGGCTTTCCTCGATTTAAGCCAGGTAACAGAAGGTCATACGCTGGTTATTCCGAAAAATCATGAAGAAAACCTTTATGAGTTGTCTGAACAAACAGCCGAAAAGGTATTTAAAGCGGTCCCTAAAGTAGCTAATGCTATAAAGAAGGCGTTTAACCCTATCGGCTTAAACATGCTTAACAATAATGGGGAAGCTGCAGGCCAGTCTGTGTTCCATTATCATGTCCACTTGCTTCCGCGTTATGGTAAAGGGGACGGGTTCGGCGCTGTCTGGCACGACCACAGCAGCCAATACTCTTCCGAAGATTTAAAAAATATTGCAAAAACGATTCAATCAAAACTGTAAAGGCACCCGAAGCAAATCGATTGTACGGGAACGATCTCTCGTACAATTTATTATTTAGCTTTGTTAAAGGCAGGTGCTGATTTTAAAGAGCGGAGCGGCCCCTTTTTTAAACTCAGCATCCCTAATGCAAAGCCCATTATTTTAAAAAGGATTGTCAGAAAGTTTAAAGAATTTATTAGGAGGTTTTGTAAAGTGACAACAGTTTATAATTTTAATGCAGGGCCCAGTCCAATACCTGCGCCCGTTTTAGCCAAAGCCAAGGAAGAAATGTTCAACTTTGAGCAATCCGGTATGGCTGTGATGGAAATGAGCCACCGGAGCACTTTATACGAAAAAATTCATTTTCACGCAATGGATCAGATTAGAAAAGTTCTTCATATCCCTGAAGACTTTGACATCCTGTTTCTGCAGGGAGGTGCCACCCTTCAATTTTCTATGGTTCCAATGAATTTTCTCCCTGAAGATAAATCGGCTGCCTACGTATTAACGGGATCATGGTCTGAAAAAGCGCAAAAAGAGGCAAGTGCGATCGGTAAGGTTGAAACGTTCGCCAGCTCAAAAGATAATGATTACCGCCATATTCCTTCAGTGGACTTAGGGGGGTTGCCGGAAAACACGGCTTATGTTCATTTAACATCCAATAACACTATTTTCGGTACTCAATGGCCTGATTTTCCAAAAAGAAACCATTGCCCTGTCATCGTAGATATGTCCAGCGATATATTGAGCCGGAATATCCCTTGGGAAAATATAGATATGGTATATGCCGGAGCCCAGAAAAACGCAGGTATGTCAGGAGTGACATTAGTTATATTAAGAAAATCTTTGCTTGAAAAAGCTAACAGCCAGCTGCCTCCCTCTTTGTCCTATAAACAGCACGCTGATAAACAGTCACTTTATAACACACCGCCAACGGGAGCAGTCTATATTACCGGCTTAGTTGCTGACTGGATTGATGAACAGCATGGCGTTGAAGGAATGGCTCAACTGGCAAAAGAAAAAGCAGACATGATTTACAACCTGATAGACGAGTCTAATGGTTTTTATACAGGCCATGCCAGCGTTCCATCGCGCTCCATGATGAATATAACTTTTCGTCTTCCATCGGAAAATCTTGAGAAAAAGTTCCTCGAAGAAGCAGCAGATAAAGGTTTTGTTGGATTAAACGGGCACCGGTCTGTTGGCGGATGCCGGATTTCGAATTACAACGCGGTACCTGTTTCCCATGTTAAAATCCTTAAAGACTTTATGATCGAATTTATGAATAGACACAGCTGATTATTTTAAACTTCCACTTTAACGCTTTAAACCAATTCTACCTCTCTATAATATTGACGTTCTTCATTAATATAATAGCCAGGAAAAACAAGCCTGTTTTTCCTGGCAAAACTTACTTATTAATTTGTAATTAAATGGAATTAGTTTAAAAAACGGACAACATAAAGCTATTTTGCGGGTATAAAGGTCCATTAGTTCCCTAATTTAATTTTCAGAAAATACAGAATGATATTGAGAACCAAACATTTATTATGTTATGATGTTAATATCATTTTCCTAGTAAAATAATGAATTTTTTGAAAATATGAAAATTTAACTTTTCAGATGGAGGGAAACTATGGATCAACAATCATCGCAATCCATGAAACAGTCTATAATGTTCAGTCATAAAATAGCCCAGCTGAGCAAAGCCCTATGGAAGTCTATTGAAAAGGACTGGCAGGCCTGGATTAAGCCTTTCGATTTAAACATTAATGAACACCATATTTTATGGATCGCTTATCATCTGGAAGGTGCATCTATCTCCGATATTGCAAAGTTTGGGGTTATGCATGTGTCTACCGCTTTTAATTTCTCTAAAAAATTGGAAGAACGAGGGTTATTGACTTTTTCTAAACGCCAGACTGATAAACGGAACACCTACGTTTATCTCACTCCCGAGGGTGAAGAGCTTCTACTGGAAACGTTTGAATGTTATAACCCGCAGACCTACGGGGTTTACAGCGGCTCGCTGCCGATTAAAGACCTCTATGGAAAGTTTCCTGAATTCTCAGAACTGATGAGTATTGTTAAACATATTTACGGTCCTGATTTTATTTCAATTTTCGAGAAATCATTATCCAAATTTGAAGAAGATTTTACTGAAGAAGATGGGAAACTTCGTCCCGTCCCGAAAAATAAAGAAGCGTCGTCCTCTTAATAAAAAAGCAGCCAATTTCTCTGCTGCAGCCCCAAATTTCAGCCGCGAGCTGAAATTTGGGGCTTTTATTTATACCTGATTCCATGAAGTAACAATTATTTCATCATACTTTAATAATTTTATGGGGTTAAATCAGGGAATATCATCGCACTAATGTTATATAAAAACTAATGTGTCACAAACAGTTCATAAACAAACTTCCAAGCAGATGAAGTCGATATCCAAAGAAAATCGAAGGATTCAGAAGGACAGAAGATGTGAACGCTTCACAATAAACAAAAAGCTGAAAAATTAATATTTTTTTTGATAAAAACTATTGATTTCTTTTCGATTTCATCGTAAATTACTATAGTGCTTGATTGAAACTCACCGTATTTAAAAAATACATATTTATATCTTCAATGCAGGCAACAGCTTTGGGAGGTGGAAGCAGGTGAACTGTCTAAAAACTATTTCGGTTGAAACTCAATTTGGTAAAATGCGTCTCTGGTTTTTATCATCCCTTATTATGATGGGATACTTTTTAATATTCTTTATGGTTTTCAGAACCTTTTTCTCTGCGGCACCTCTCGTAGATTACGGAGCGTTTTTTCTGCTTCTTTCTCTTGCTGTCGTTTTGCCGCTTCATTTAGTTTTACACTGTCTTCCTATATGGCTCGTCGGTAAAAAAGCAACTTTTGGGATCAGAAAAAACCAATGGCCATATTTCTATTACTCAACAAAACAGCCGCTTTCGAAGCATATGAGTTTATTGTCAACGGCTTCCCCTGCTTTTTTATTAACAGCTGTTTCAATAGCAGGAGCGTTTTTATTTCCTCATCTCGTTCATTATATTGCTATGATGTCTGCTTTGAATGTCGGTATTTGCGTTTATGACTTTATGAATTTTAAACAGATTAAAAGTGCACCTAAAGAGTGTTTAATTGAAGAAACCCGGGACGGCTTTTATGTCCTTTATCCAACTTTTACTGAAAGCTGGAAAAAAGAACCCTCTTAAGGTTCTCGAGGCTGGGACAAAAGAATAGTAATTATAAAGAAAGCCGAACAAAATTTGAAAATTTTGTTCGGCTTTCTTTTGAGAAAAGGGGTGATTTCAGTCCGCCAGGCGGACGCTTGCCCAGGGGCTTGTCTTTTTAATCTGCCGGTTCACTTCCGGCGAAGGCTTACACCACAGGCATAAGTGCAACATAGGTCATCAGGAGCTTCGGCTAACCCCTTCACGTCCTGTGAAAACGCCGAAGTCACCACATCCGTGTGGAAGTTCGCTGTGTTTTCTTTACCCGAGGGCTTGTCTTCAACTAACTTTCCCGAAGGATTGCTTCGGGAAAGTGGATTTTCAGACTTCGCCAATCCTCCGGGTGTCCTCGCCTTCGTTCACCAGAAAAAAAGTATTTAGCGGGTGCGTTTTTTCTACAGGATTAGCTAAAATTAACTCAGCCTCGAGCTTCGTTAAATTGGATCTTCAGACTGCGCTTAACCCATGTGGCGTCGCCGCCTTCTGTCCTTCAATCAAAAAAGCAAAAAAATGATGAGGTTTAAAAATCACGAGACGCCTGCAGGAAAAGCATCTTCTGAAGATCCCGCAGGCGATCTTTACCGAGGAGCTGAAGAGATGCCTGCGGCAAGCGAGTGCATTTATGAACCTCATCTCATCTTATGGTCTATTGTGAATTCATTCTTCGGTTATCCTAAATTTAATTTAGTTTTGCCCCAGCCTCTCCTCGACAATCTGAGAACCCTCATAAAGGGTTCTTTTTCAGGTTTTTTTCTTCAGTTTTTTACCATTCATCGTACGTGATATGGATTTCTATATCATTGTTTTCCAGGTCAAATGATTGAATTTGCAATACCATGTCCTCAGAGACCCCTTCCCTGACATTAACATAGAATAAGCTCTCTTCAGGGACTACATAAATCCAATCCGGCAGATCTACAGTAGCACTGATTAACTGGAACACACGGCTTGAAGGAAGATTAATATTACCTACTCTGAATGATTCTTCCCTCAGTTCCAGATTTCCTTCCTCTGTCACATGTGGCGACAGAACCATTTCTATAGGGATAGTGACTCCAAAAGCTTGAACTGTTGTTTCCATATAGACAGCATCTTCTATATATAACTCATACTTATCTGAATCCTCTTCTTTTGCCAGTTCCTGCTGAAGCCAGTAGTTTAAATCCTCTCTCGTCGTATTTACGGTAAAGGAAGCCCCTTCACGATCTTCAAACTCATAAGCTTCAAATCCGCGTTCTCCCTCCTCAGGATCTGGAAAAGTATTATTCACCCAGACGATTCCTGTAATTAAAAATATAATAATTAAACCTGCCAGAATAAAAAACGCAGCTTTCCATTTATTAACCATAACGCCCTCCTACACTGATGATTTATGAATAAAAGAATGTTTTACACCTTCTTTTAAAAATAGGTTATTCTTTATCGACTTTAAACAAAGTGCGGACCTTATGCAAGTTTACTAACATACCAGTTTCTTCATTTCACGGAAAGGGAAATCTCTGTTACAATGGTCATATGATGATTAAAGACACTCATCCTGCCTTTCAATGTTACAGGATCATATTTTTCCCTGTTCAGTCACTTAGATTTTAAATTCAGTAGGATAGAAGTCTACCTTAAATGGAGGTTACTTACTTGATGTATTTACCTTTTTTTCTTTTTGCTACACTGTATCTTTTCATTATTAATTCTATGACAAACTCGTTATGTATTCAAAAAGAAATACCTGAAGAGCGCCAAGGGAAGGTTTTCAGGACTATTAATGTCCTTATAACCATTCTCATTACTTCTTCATTTTTCAGGATATTTTTAACTTAGCATAACCGCTCCTGGTTTGTTAATAATTATGGTGAAAGCCATACTTACTTTTAACAAAACTAACATCAAAAGAAAGAAAAACTTGGCAAAGCGCCAAGTTTTTCTTTCTTTTTTCATTTTAATACCACCAGGAAGCCCCTACAATCACGAGAAGGATAAATAATACCACAAGTAAAGCGAAACCATTATGATGTGAATAACTCATATGAACACCTCCTCTTGACATTATGCAGAGCTCTCCAATAATTTAGTAACCCCAGGACGCCCCTATAATTACCAGCAGAATAAACAATACAACTAATAATGCAAAACCTGAATGATAAGAGTGAGACATTTAAATTCCTCCTTGTTTTAACGTTCCATACATCCTATTACGAAAATAAAAAAATGTATGGACGTTTATCACGGTTTTATATAAAAGTTGAATAAGTAGGTAAGGTTAAGAAAATATTCCAAACTGATTTTGTTTATGCTATATTTATACAGAACCTTTATAAATCTAATGTAAAATAACATAGGAGTGACGGGTAAAGTGATAAAACGAACGGTATTATTTATTTTTACTGGGCTTGTTATGCTGGCGGGGTGCACGAATGATTCAGAGGCAAATAACCTGGCCAATCCAGATAACGGAGAAACCAACGAGCAGATTATTGTGGAAACTGATGCGGGAGATGTGACTGAAGAAGAATTTATTCAGACATTAAAACAAAAATACGGAGATCAGGTACTCACAGAACTTGTTCAACAAAAAGTAATAGAAGCTGAAGCAGAGAATTTAGGAATAAATGAAGAAGATGTCCAAAATGAAATTGATTCTCTTATGGAAAACATGGGCGTCACAAATGAAGAGCAGTTTTATGAAATGATGCAGATGCAAGGAGTAGCCGGTGAAGAAGAACTTAGGGAACGCATCGTAAACCACCTCGTTATGCAGCATCGTGTTGGTCATGTCGGTGAAGTCAGCGAGGAAGAACTTGAAGAAGAATTTGAAAACGGAGAAGAAGTCGAAGCCAGACACATTCTTGTTTCTGACGTTGAGACAGCTGAAGAGCTCCTTAACCGTCTAAATGAAGGAGACAATTTTGCCGAGCTTGCCGAGGAATATTCCGAAGATCCTGGTTCAAAAGATGAAGGCGGCAGTCTAGGCAGTTTTCGAAGAGGGACGATGACTCCTCCTTTTGAAGCAGCAGCATTTAATCTGGAAATCGGAGAAATAAGTGATCCAGTTGAAAGCCAGTTTGGATACCATATTATTGAGGTCACTGACCGTATTCCTTTTGAGGATGACTTTGACGAAGTAAAAGAACAGCTGAGGGCAGCATTTAACGAGCGAAAACTTCACAGAATGAATAAAGAACAGGAAAATATGATGGATAACATTAATATCGAAGTCCACTCTGAAAAGTATGAGCATCTTTTTAATACTGAAACCGAGTAAGACTCCCTCGACCTCGTAATGGATTCCATACACAATTTTGACCCACTCAGTTAAGGCACTGCCTGCTGAGTGGGTCTTTACTTATCTATTGCCGTTTTGTTTTCACCTGATCCTTCAGGCTTTCATACAGTAAATATAGGTTAATGACCTAATTCCATTAAGGAAAGGGTGAAGTAGAATGTCAGGCAATACCGCTTCTCCTGAATATTCAAGTTTTACATTAATTGCAGTTTTGTTTATTCTTCTTATTATTATAGGCGCTGCTTACTTGTATTAGTTTTTTCCTGAATAAACCGGGCTCCCATCGAAAATTAAATGTGGGAGCCTCTCCCTTCTGCTTTTCATAAGCTCTTTCTTTAATGGCCATATATCCGCTTGCAATGACCCCCAATAGCAGAATATAAATCCACCACGGCTGGTTAAACAACCAAGTACCTAAAGACGTCAAAGAAATAATACGGATCGTAATGACCATAAAGACTGCTCCTGCCAGAGTTAAGACAACTGTTAACGGGTTCATGAAATACCTCCTTATACTAAATGGTTTTCTCTATTAAAAGGTATGAGTAACTCTATTAAAAAATGATAGATGTTTTGAATTTTTTTATAAGGGTAGATTAACATTACATTACTTAATACGGAGGGTACTTGAACATGAGAAATATTCAGCTTAATGAAATGACATATGGCGAATTTCAAGAGCAGCTTGTCCGCCACGTAATGAAAAAAATCGAAGAGGAAAAGGATACATCTTCCCTTATTTATTTCCCAGTGGTACATGAAAGAGTGGAAGCATTTTTACTTGCTCACTGGCAGCAGGCATGGCAGGAATGTAACCAGTTAACATGGAATGAATGGTTATTATCCAGCTGTTATACTATTTTTGAAAATGAAGTACTCGATGATATTTTAGCACCGGATCACATTTTTGATCTTACAGAGCAGACAGAGGAAGTGAAACCGGTTGAAAACAAATAAGCTGTCCAGAAACATTAAAGTCCACCAATCTTAGTAACTATGGAAGAAGAGGTATGACATAGTTACAGAGTGGTGGACTCTTTTTATATTCTTTTACTTTATGTATCTGCCGGTCTATAAATCGATTGGCTTCTGATGAAAGGCTGGCTTATAAAATGAACGGTTGTCCATAGCAAAGACCCGCTCGGAAAATTCCCCTGGCATAACTCTGTCTAACGCTCTATCCATCATATTCATTTTCGCATCTATATTATCAATCATATGTAACATTTCCGCTTCCCTGATCATCGGTGCTTTAGGGCTCCCCCACTCGCCTTTAGAATGGTGTGAAAGAACAAGATGCTGAAGAACCATAACTTCTTCCCCTTCAATTCCCAGTTCTTTTGCAGCTTCTTCAATTTCATTTACCATCATACTGATATGGCCTATAAGTTTCCCTTCAACTGTATATTGAGTAGCCATAGGTCCTGACAGTTCCCTGACCTTTGCCATGTCATGAAGAATGATGCCGGCATACAGTAAATCTTTATCTAAACTTGGGTAAAGCTGGGCTATTCCTTTAGCCAGCTGAAGCATAGAAACAACATGATAGATAAGTCCCGAAACAAATTCGTGATGATTTTTCGTCGCTGCCGGAGATACAGAAAAGGCTTTTTGATGCTTTTTAAAAAGGTGCCTCGTAATCCGCTGAACTTTTGCATTTTGCATATCAAAAATATATTGGGTAATCTCTTCAAGCATTTCTTCCCGGTTTCTCGGCGCTGAAGGTAAAAAGTCGTCCGCTTTTACTTGATCCATTCCGGAAGTCGGACGAATAGCCTTTATTTTGAGTTGCCTCATTCCCCTGAAATCCTGAACTTCTCCCTGAAGGTGGACAACCGTTCCACTTATGAAAGTAGCTTCATCTTCCGGAGAAATGCCCCACAGCTTCGCTTCAATTTCTCCTGTTTTATCTGTAAGCTGAAGAGTCAGAAAAGGTTTCCCGTTGCTGGCAATCCCTTTTTTTGATGTTTTAATTAATAAATAGGCATCGACTTGTTCACCTATTTGATGATGGTGTATTCCTTTTTTCATTCCGCCAATTACCTCCAGTTTTTACTTTTCCCAATTATAACATAAGCGGCTTTTTCTAACGATAAACATCTGTAAGCAACCTTCCCTAAGATATGCTTCGGCAAAGTTAGTACAAGACAAGCCCTCGGGTAAAGAAAACACAGCGAACTTCCACACGGATGTGGTGACTTCGGCGTTTTCACACGACGTGAAGGGGTTAGCCGAAGATCCTATAACCGATGTTGCACTTATGCCTGTGATGTAAGCCTTCGCCGGGGGTGAACCGGCAGATTATGCTTCCAAAAAAATACCGGCTCCAGCCTCATTAAATTTGAGACTGCGAGCCGGATCCGTCATTTTTCTTAGGTATGACCATTATGAAGACCACACCGTCTTCTTCATTTCTTACTTTAGGATACCCTCCGTGAAGTTCGCAAATCCTTTTCACGATAGCAAGCCCCAGTCCAAATTGTCCTTTGTTCCCTTTTCTGAATGGGGTAAATAAATGATCCAGTTCGTCTTCAGGTATTTTTTCGCCATTGTTCTTTACTTCAATATGAATGTAATTATCGTCTATATCTTCAGCTCTCATTTCAATCTCATCTACCGCATAGCGCAACGCATTTTCTACTAAGTTTTCCATAAGCACGCGCATCTGTTCTTTATCCGCATACAACATTGTCTGGTCTCCCTGGACAGAAATTGACACACCGTCCCTCGCCAGACGGAACCTTTCTTCTACATGGTAAGCAATTGAACCAAAAGGAAATTCCGACATTTCCATCGGAGCTTCTTTCAGTGAATCAAGCTTTGTATAATAGAGCATATTTTTTACACGTTTTTCCATCCGGTTTGATTCTTCTATAATAACATCCATCGTCTTTTCCATGTTATCTTTCGGCATGATACCGTCTTTAACAGACTGTGCATAACTTTTAACCACCATTATAGGCGTTTTAAGTTCATGGGAAGCGTGTTGGATAAACGTTTTTTGAGCAGAATCGTACTTAATTAAGTTCTGCCTCATTTCTTCAAACTGGTTGGACAGCTTTTCGAAATCTTCATCACCTTCCCAGTGAAAGGGCTCCTTCCAGTTGCGCTCAGCAATTTGCTCAAAATGGTTTCCTAAGCTGGTAAGAGGCGACTTTAAATAATGCTTCAGCCAGAATGCGGGCACTAAGCTCATGAGACTGGCAAAGAGCATGATGTAACTGAGCCGTCCCCACAGCCTGTTAACCATCTGATCACGGTAGGTGTCCCACATATACGAAATATGGTACATTTCGCCGCCTGTCGTATATACTTTATACACAACATAGAACAGAGTCGCTTCATTATAAGTAAGCTCGTATCTTCCCCTGCGGGTCATCTGATTTTGAGCCCTGTCTCCCATCTCCCTCAATACTTCACTGGGAACAGGATCCCCCTCGATTGTACCGAATTGATTCATTAAGAAGAAATGAAATACAGACCGTTCCGCTTCCCGCCTTTCTATAAAATCCAGCTCAGATTGAGGCGGAGCGATATACTCCCCGGATGGGTTTGCAAAACGGGTCTGTTCCTGTTCAATAATACGGTACGTTTCTTCAGTCAGAGTGCTTTTCAAAGAAATAGGATAAATAATTCCAATGAGCAAAGCCACCATCAAAAGAATAGAAATAAAAGAAAACCAGATCCGCTGGGTTAAGTTCAACCTGATCATGAAGAGAGAACCCTGTACCCATAACCATATAATGTTTCAACATGGATACGCGGAAGTTTTTTTCTCACGCGCCGGACCACGTCATCCACTGCACGCTCTGAACCGAAATAGTCAGCGCCCCAAACGTATTCAATAATAGTTTCTCTAGATAATGCGTTCCCCAGGTTAGAAGTAAGAAGAATGACCAGGTCCATTTCTTTTGTAGTTAATTCAATTGGTTCTTCCCCATCGAACACTGTTCTGGATTTGGGATCAACCAGATACCCGTTTAATTCAATAGCATCTTCTTCCTGAACTTCCGGTGGATACACCCTGTCCAGAAGTTTTTTGGCTCTTATAAGCAATTCCTCAGGCAAAAAAGGTTTAGCAAGATAATCATCACTGCCTAACTCCAGCCCAAGCACCCTGTCCAGATCTTTATCACGAGCAGAAATAAATATAACCGGAGTATCCGCTTCACTCTTAATTGATTTTAAAAGCTGATAACCATCCATTCCAGGAAGCATAATATCCAGAATCCATAAATGCGGCGGGTTTTGAATTTCGTTATACGCTTCTCGCCCGTCAGTAAAATGTTTAACTTTCCAACCTTCTTTTTCCATATAAGCTTTGATGACTTCACCTAAGTTTTCCTCATCTTCAACTAAATAAACTAGAAACTCACCCATGTGATCATCCCTTTTATAATTAATTTTCTATTTAATCTCAGTCTCCATCTGCCCCGTTGAATGAAAATTATATAGTCTGCATAGTTATTTTGGCCTGTGCAAAAATGAAGGGCATCACGTTTAGTTTAATATAAATTTAGTAAAAAATGAAACGGAACGACATTTTTACACATAATTCAGTATTGCTCCTCAAATTTAAGATCATTTAAGTAAAGCACTGGTAAATGAGGAGATGTCTCTTTAAATTCATCCCTTAGATGGTTATGGCAAGTAAAGAAAAGGATTTGCCTTTCCTGAGCGACACTATGCAGCATCCTTATTACTTTTTCCCTTCTATTTTTATCCATATTAACTAACGTTTCGTCCATAAACAAAGGAAAAGCAGTTTTCGTCTTATCTTCAATCGCCAGCCCTAAGCGCAAAGACAAATAGAGCAGTTCGCCTGTTCCCCTGCTCAATTCTGCAGGATCAAACCTTTGTCCATCGGATCTTTCAACAATAAACCGCTCCTCTCCAAGCGGGGCAAATAAAAACAGGTAGGAGCTGGAAGTGAGCTCCCGGAAGATGCTCTGAGCCCGCTTCATTACTTTTGGCTGACGTTCTTTTTCATAGACCTCTTTTACTTTACGAATCATATGCTGGCTTGTTTTTAACACTGCCCACTCTTTAGCCCATTCATTCAACTTCTCTTTCATACTGATATAGCGCTGCTGAAGCTCCTCATACGTCCCTCTTTCTTCCATTTCTTTCATCTCGTTTACTAATTCTGTTCTCTCAGTTATAAGCTGATTCTTGTCTTCTTCTAAAACTGACGCTCGTTCAAGAAGCCTTTCCTGCTCTCCTGTTTCATCAATGTCTTCTTGAAGCACCGCCCTAATCAAGCCTTCTCTTTCAGCGGGAACAGGTATAATTGATGTCATTTGAAGCCATAAGTCGTTCATACGTTCATTCGCCTGCTGCTGGTTATCATAAAGTTTGGCTTTAGCCCTGAAATCCTCTTCTTTTTCAACTCCGGCATGTTCAAAAAGCTTTATTTTTTTATTATTTATGATGTCTCTTTCCCGCTCTGCTTTGAGTAGAGCCTCTTCACGATATTTAATCTTTTCTGTTAACTGCTGAATATTTTCTTTTAGTGTATTTTGATTTTCTACATATATTTTTAAGGCCCTGATTCTCTCATCAGCCGGCTGGCTGTCTTTTCGTCCAAGCGAAGAAACACTTAAGCGAGAGAGCCAATTTTCATACTTTTCAAGTTCATTTATTAAAGTCCGGCGTTTATCTGCAATCACCCGGTGATGGGCATCAAGACTTTTCCATTCTTTAACGTCATTTAGAAGGCTGTCGTAATAAAGAATATCTTTTCCTTGAGGTAAGGATGCTTCTTCCTGCCATCCTGCAAGTTCCTCTTCTGCCTGTTTCCACTCTTCGTGCAGCTCCTCCCACTCTTCTTCCCATTGTTCAATCTGACGTTTTATAAATTTGAGTCTCTGTTCAAGGGTCCCTATCCGCATGTTTCTTTCTTTATGATTGGCAAGAAGGTTCTCAATTTCCTCTTTATTTGAGCTGCGGGATGACTGAATTTCTTCTTCGATTTCCTTAACTTTTCTTACAAGCTCTTCTTTTTCAGCAGGCATGTGACTGGAGCCTTCTCTTTTTTGAATGGAAGATATTAAGTAAGCTCCTGTACCTGCAGTTAAAAATAAAAAGGTAAGAATTACAGCAGGGGATGCTGTAAAGAAAGAGACTACTGCCGCAATCAGCAAGATCAGGCTCACACCAGCTAATTGTTTAATTTTTAAAGTTTCTGATAGTCTGACTTTCTTTTCTTCATTTTCCAGCCATTCAATCTGATCTTTGAGTAACTTTTTCTCCGTAGTTAAGGCACCGGGATGATTCTGTAAAGCAACTGTTTCCTCAAACTCTTTCACTTTGTCTTCGTCCAGCAAAAATGTTTTTTCTGTTTCCAGCTGATCTGTGACGGTGTTTTTTTCTTTTTGCTGTTTTTTTTCTTCTTCAACAAGCTTTGTTTCTTTCGTCATTAATGTATGCCATTTTTTCTTCAGCTGGTCCAATTTCCCAGTGATATACGTATTAACCGATGCGTTGTTAAACGCTTCATCAGTCAGCTGCCACTCTTCTTTTAAACCGGCCTTTTGATTAATAAGGGATTTTTCCTCAAACTTCAGCTGTTTCAATTCTTCTTTTGTTTTCTTATAAACCGGATAAATTTCAAATGCTTCTGACAGCTCGCGGGCCAAATCGTCTGTTATAGAAACTTCCGGCAGCTTATTACGCTCGCTTAATAACTTCTTAACGGCCTCTTCTTCATGATTCAGCTGAACTTCTTTTTCTTCAAGCTGGTTATTTATCTCTTTAAGACGAAAGATGCCTTCAGCAGGAAAAGTAATTTTTTCGTCGTTTTTAGCAGATTCTTTTAAGGCAGACCATTCGTGGACCAGCGGAGATAAAGAAATTCTTTTGTCCAGCTCCCGGACCTGCTGCTGAATAGTTTTTTGCTCCATATGTATCTTGTTGATTTTCTTTTCTTTTTCTGCCGCAGCGGTTTGTAAATATGAATATTTATCTAACCTTGTTTCCCACTCCTGAAGTGACCGTTTCACTCGTGAGATGTCTTCAGCAAGAGCATTAATATCTGTTTTTTTACCTTTAGGTTTGAAAAGCTTGTCTGTTTCCTGCTGGACTGTTTTTTCCAGTTTTGACAGGCGTGATGCACCGGACATTCCCGCGTCATATAGATACCGGTTTAGTTCTTCCGGATTTAAATTCTTCATTTCCTGAAGACCGTCTAAGTCAAAATGAAAAATGCCCTTAAAGCTCCCCGCATCCATGCCTTTAAGTAACTTTTCCAGTTCCCGTTCATCTCCCGTCCTTCCATCAGCATACTGAACGGTAACTTTTCCTTTTTGCTTTTTGCCTGCTGCACGTTCTATAAAAATATTTTCATAAGGCGGAAGATCAATCAGGGCAGATCCTCCATACCTCTCTGTGTCACGAGGGTGATACTGCCCTTCCCTTCTTGGAGGAAATCCAAAAAAGAGGGCATAAATAAAGGCCATTAACGTCGATTTTCCGGATTCATTATCACCATAGATCACCGACATTCCTGAAGGGAAATCCCATTCACAGTCGACCCACTTTCCGAAACCGTAAATTTTTATTTTTTTTATTTGCACTAATATTCCCTCTCTTCCAATAAAGCTGATAAAATGAGCGTTTCTGCTTTTTCTATAATTTCCTCTTCAAGTTCCCCTGTGATTTCATCTATAAAAGGGCGTATTTTTCTGTGGTCTGTTAAGGGGGATAATATGTTTGTCCATTCCCCGTCGTTTCTTAAAGAATCTCCTGTCCGGACCACATCTCCCAGTAAATTATCCTGCGTCTTCCATTGGTCTTTTTTTAATGCAGGAGCAGAATCGACTTTTACGCGGTCAACCCAGGTTTTCTCGCTGGAATACTCTTCATTTAAAAAAGCAATGAGCTCTTCCCTGCTTTTTTTATCAGACAACTGATCGTGAAGATCCCCCGCACCGGTAATTTGCAAGACTAATACGTACTTTTTATGGTCAGGCAAACGGTCAATCTGGTTATTAATTGCTTCAGTCAGATGGTCTATATTTCGAAGTCCGTCAATCGGCACGCGGATATTTTCCCACCTGACAGGTGCTGTATCAATAAACTCCAAATGTGTTTTCTGTTTTGATAATTCTACATACATCGCCCCTTTAGGGCCTTCTTCCTTTCTGTGTGCTCCCTGTATATTGCCCGGATAAACGACGGCAGGATCTTTTTTGAGAATCTGGTGTTTATGGACATGGCCCAAAGCCCAGTAATTAAACGATTTTTCTTCCAGCTCTTTCAAAGTGAAAGGGGCGTAAGGATCGTGCCCTTCCTGCCCTTGCTCCTGGCCATGAAGCATACCTATATGATAGGCGTTTTCATCTTCAATTTTATTATAATAGGGCAAAGGATTTTCTGTATAAGCTGCTTGCGGGTAACTGAATCCGTAAATAACTGCTTTTTCACCGCCCGCTGTATGGCAAACGGTATGTGAGACTTCTGTTGAAAAAATATGTACGTTGTCGGGCATTTCCACCATTTCCTTGTTGCCGAAAACCGGATCGTGGTTGCCATGTATAACGAATACAGGTATATTATTGTCCTTCAGCAGCTCTGCCTGCTTCTTAAAAAACCACTGGGCTCTTATAGCACGGTCTTTCTGGTCGTAAATATCCCCGCTCACAATAATAAAATCTGTTTTTCTTTTAATTGCTTCCTGAACAATAGCCTTAAAAGAAGTATAAGCAGATTCTACCGCCTCTTCTGTAAATATCTCATTCATATCAAGAGCTGTTTTGAATGAGCGGCCTAAATGAAGGTCTGCACAATGTATAAAACGAATCATTCCTATTCCTCCTTTTATAATAAAATTATAACATAAAAGCGAATAAACGTTCGCTAGAAAAAAACGTGCGAATGCCTGTCTCTGTTGTAAAAAAGCTGCAAATTTCATCAGAAAAAACGACTCAATAATAATTGAGTCGCCGCCCCTTATATCGATATGTGAGTTATTTAAAAGTAAGGCAGAATGGATAAAGCGGTTAACGCAGCCAGAGGCAGGATCAGCCTTTGGAAACGCCGCGGGCGGTAATAGAAAGGAGGGTAATAACCATAAGGCGGGAAAGGTTGATAAGGATATCCGTAAGTTTGATAGCCTGGGAAAAACTGGCGGGTCTGTCCCCCTTCGTAATCTCCTGCAAAATCGCCTTCATATCCATACCCGAACCCCTGGTCTCCTTGCGGAACACCCGTATGCATTTCTCCTCCCATCGGCACGGCAAAAGATACATTTTCTTTATCCACAGATTCTATTATTGCATCAAATTGACGCCCATCCTTAGTTGTTACCAGTACATAACGGTGTTTATGATTTTCACAGAGCTTTTTCATTTCCTGGGTATTCATCCCATCGCCTCCTTTACTGCCCAGTTTATTCACCAGGGAGTTAAACGTGACAACAACCCAAAAGAGGCACCAACAATGGTCTTAACTGGAGATGCCCCTCTTAAACAAATAAATAATTTAAAATAGAGGTATCTTTTTGAATAAAAAGACATTCCGTAGTAAAATGAATATGTATTCATTTCTTGAAGGGAGCTGCTCTGAGATGGCCAAATATTTTTTAACTGCATACAGTAAGTCGGGTGAGCATCTGCTAAATGAAATAATTGAAGCAGATTCTGACAATGAAGCCTCGGAGAAAGGTAAAGAAAGACTTGGTGCCGAGAGCTTAAGCGCGAATCCCAGCCGCGTTGTCCGGTCATCGGGAGGGCTTGTACACTTTCACCCATAACAAAAATGAAGCAGGCCTGTTCATAAGGCCTGCTTCATTGCCGGTTTATTTGAACTAAATCGTGTAAAAAGTACCGGTGATTTTGCTGAGTAAACGTCCCTCTTCGTTATGAATTACACACTCTGCAAATTGTACTTGTTTACCTTTTTTTATAAAATACGCTTTTGCTTCTAATTCTCCTGATTTGGCAGATCTGAAAAACTGCGTTTTCAACTCTAATGACACTGATGGTCTGTCTTGAAATGCGGCGCATAAATGACCCATCGCCGTATCAGCCATATATGTAATTATTCCGCCATGAATATAACCGACCGGATTGTACATTATTTCTGATATTGGAGCGGTTATTTTCACTTCTTCATTCTCTTCACCATACTCGAATGAAAAATCAAGCATGGAATACAAAAACAGCTGAGGAGTGCCATCTTCGTGGTCATTTAAAGCCTGTTCAAACCGTTCCCTCATTTTTTGTTTATCCATTAGTTTCCCTCCCTCTGTTTGTTCTTTTTATTATACCTTCTTTAGAGACATAATCAGCGATAAAAAGTAAAAACCTGTCTGCTTAATTTGGAGGCCAATAAAAAAGACATTGGACAATGTGTGTCCGAATGTCTTTTGGTTACTATTCTTTTTGCCAGGCTTACCCCTCCCGCCACTCACATCGTCAACGCAGCGGAAGTACCTCCCATGTTGGACATCCGCCTTGGGAAGAATGGGAAGGACGGTTCATGCGAATAAAAGGTTACTTTCGTCATGAAACTACTAAGATCCCTCTGCAAATTTACTGTAAATTAATCAGTGAATAGTTCACTGGTGCGGTGTTTCTATTCTGAGCTGCTTTCTGAATACCTCTTTCACCATATAGGCGACACCGCTCTGATCATTAGAACGAGTAATCCAGTCTGCTGACGCTTTAACTTCTTCAGGGGCGTCTCCCATTGCTACCCCCAGCCCTGCCTGGGAAACCATATCCCTGTCCCTCATATCCGCTCCTACTGCTACAATTTCGTATGGAGCTATACCCAGCCTGGAGGCAAGATTTTGAAGAGCGAATGCTTTAGAGGCACTCTCATGGTTAATAAACAGTTCTTCTTTTCCGCCTGGGGTGATACGGATTCCTGTAACGGACTCTTCCAATTCTTCTAACGCATCCCTTCGCTCTCTTTTATTCCAGAATTGAGCACGGATATTCAACACACTCAAAGGCTGGTCAATAAGACGGTGGCTTGGGGACTCAACATAATGAACAGGATAAAACAAGGGATCTGTCAACTGAAGGTTCACTCTCGAAATCAGCTGGGCTTTTTGTCTTGTTTTATTTGCAATGACGTATTTTTCGTGAAAAAGTTTAAAGTGGCAATGGTAATTCTCCAGAATGTCTACTACTTGATAGACAGTTTCTGCTCCTATTCTTCTTTCGAAAACCGGCTCTTTTACATGTGAGGCCAGAAAAGATCCATTATGTGTTATGAGGTAAGGGTCGGAAAGTTTGAGAGATTTTGCTACTTTTCTAGCGGATATAAATGACCTCCCTGTTGCAAGCGTAATGTAAACTCCTTTATTTTTTACGTATTCGACTGCTTCTTTCGTTTCTTTTGTTAATCGATGATTCGACTTTAACAGGGTGTCATCGATGTCTAACGCAAGTAAGCGGTATGCCATGGTTGTCAGCCCCCTAATTCCATTGATTGGTACTATATATGAGCAGGGACAAGGGATTAGAACAGAAAAGCGACCCGGATTATTCCGGATCGCTTCGTTCTGAATTAATTATTCACCTTGCTGCTGGTCAACCCCATAAAGTTCTTCAAGAGGCTGTGTAATAATTTTGTTTAGTTCGCCAACAAGCTGGCTCATTTTTTGTTCTTCTTCCATAAGCTTAGAAATCACTTCATGCTGCTGAACAAGTTCAAATTGCTTTTGCGCATTTTGGATTTCTTCTTCAGTAATCTGTTCACCTTGCATTTGTTTTTGTTGCAGTTCCATTTGAACCTGGCGGAAATTATCAAGCATTCTTTTAGCTACTTCATCTCCATTGACTTCGTTATGCAAGTCACGAAGTTTTGTAAACTCTTCGCTTTCTTTTAATTCTCTTGCCAGTTCATTTGCTTTATCGTATGGGTTTGCCATGTGTAATGTCCTCCTTCAGTATTTTACGTGCGTTTCTGTCAAAAAATTTATTTGTTACAGCGCACATATCTGGACTCTTAGAAGACTATAACATGAATTAATTATGAATTCATCCTGCACAGCCATTTTAAATGAAAAAAAGAACAATTATACCCTGGACAAAACCGACAAGAGCACCAATTATTCCTCCCAGCACCGCAATCATTTTTAATTCCCTGTTGGCAATCAATAAAAGCATATGCTCCAGTCTGGACAGGGGAAACTGGTTTACTTCGTCTTTTACAATATCACGAATCCCTATCTTTTTAATCATTGACTTAATATAGCGGGATAAGATCGTAGACGCAGAAGCCATAAAAGATGGAAGAAGTGTCTCCCTTATGACTGACTCATACTTTCCGCTCCAGGCACTTAGCGGCTTGCTCCATTCCCCAATCACAGGTGCTTGTCCTACCACCTGTTCAGTAAAAGTATGAACTTTTTCTTCAATCATTTCATCAGTGATAAATTCCGATGGTGCTTTAGAAACGGCAGCTTTCCACTCATTATGCAGAAGATGTGTCAGAAGCTGTTTCGTATGCGGCTGCCTTAAAAAACGAAGGAGCTCTTTTGTGATAGCAGAAGACAAAGAAAAACGGCTAGCCATTCTGCCAAACATGCTGGTAAAGCTTCCTTTAGACTCGAAAAAACGATCAATCATCGCGTCTATCTGTCTTCTGCCTTCCTCTGACAGCAAGTATGTTTCGGTTTTCTTAAGAATATTTTCAGCTACGTCCGGTATTTTGGATTCGAGTTTCTTCTGCCAGGCTAAAGGCGCCCATTCTTTAACAGGTCTGTCTTTATATTCATAGATCCATGCCGTCAGTTTTGCTTTCATGCCTTTTTCAATAGACATTCTGACTGTTTTCATCTGTTCTTTTTTTTCCAGGTTTATTTCAATCCACTCATCCAGAGTCCGTTCATCCTGCAGCAGTTCTTTAATTCCATTGGAAAGTCTGTCCTCTATTTCCCTAAGCAACACCCCGTCTTTAAGTCTTGCCTGTATCCCTTCAGGGGTCACTAAATGCTCTTCAACTGTTTTACCTAAACTGTCTGCTATTTCTTGTCTTCTCTTAGGAATCAGCCCCGGAGTGAACGGTAAACGGAAAGAACCTAAATATACCGGCTTATAAGGACGAAACAGCATACGTATAGCTATAACATTGGTGCCTCCCCCGATAATAGCGCCGATTAAAACTAGCATAGTTAATAAGATAATGGCATTGCCCATAACGATCCTCCATTACTCACTGGTCGTTTTTGTTAAGTGTCTATTTTTGGTTACTTTTCTTATGTGCTATGGTACATTCATTCCCAAAATAATAATAAACCAATCTCCCTTTCTTTCATGCGTTTTCCCTTCATGGTAACATATAACTAATATATGATATCAAAACAGGAGGGGCTAAGTTTGCTTACTCATTTTCAATTAAAAGAGATAAAGAATAATATGATTAATCAGGAATGGGAATTCTCTTTTTATTATAAAAAAACCCGTTACCGGGGGAAATACTACAAAAACGGGGACATTAAATGGCTGTCCCCCTCTTCTCTTGACGAAGAAGAAGAGAAATTTCTCTCATCTTGCGTCCATGACCTTATGCTTTACCACGTCTATGAAGATCATTAAAAATTAAACCGATGAAAGGACCTGCCAACCATGTTTGACCGCTTACTCAGTTATTACTCGCATGCACTGTCTGACGGCAATCTGCCGGAAGAGCATAAACTTACTCTAAATTTTCCTGACCAGAGCCAAATAATTCTTGATAAATCTCAACTTTCTTCTGAAGAGACCGCTCTCTTAAAAGCACTTTTTGACGGGGAAGAGTCGCCGTTGCTTCCTGTTAGCTATCATGACCGGTTTGTCTTTGAATGGCTCATTGAAGAGAGAGACGTTAATACGGAAGAACTGATCAACATTCTCTCTCCTCCTGTACGGCTGATCCATTTTCATGTTTATGGAGAACTCGGAGAAAAGGAGGGCTTTTCGGAAGCTTTACAAGGTTTATTCCCAGTTACTAAATCCCTTCTATGGAAAAGTCCAACTGAGGGAATCCTCATTCAGCAAATAGACGCTGAATTTGAAGAAGAACTCTCAATAAGATCAATTATCGATACGATTACCACCGATTTTTTTATAAAAATATCTTTTTACATCGGCTCTCCGGTAACAGACCTGCCTCTTCTTAAAGAAAGGTATGAATGGGAAAAAAGCATTTATAACAGCGTAAGAGCTGACTTCCCTAAAAAAAATTACTTCTATGAGCAGGAAATATTAATTTACTACCTGTTACATAACCTCCCGGGTGCTTCAACCGAAAAGATGAAAAAAATGCTGGCTCCAGTCAAGGATGATCAGGAACTGATTGATACTGTGAAAACTTATCTGGAGTGTAATTTGAATACCACCCTTGCTGCAAAAAAGATGTTTATGCACCGCAATACTCTTCAGTACAGGGTAGATAAATTTATTGAAAAGACGTCTATAGATATTAAGCAATTCCCTAATGCCGTTGCGGTGTATGTAATGTTAGCTGCCATAGACCCCCACTAGCCCATATGAACGGGGCTGTCCGGGGCCACACCCAGCTTGTCTCACCTTTAAAAGAACAGACGTGTATTCTCCTAAAATATCTCTGAATCCCCAGAAACTGAAATCGTTTGCAGATGTGCACAAAAACGGTTTCTTTTTTTTGTGCACTTTGTCAATAGAAGTGAAAACCCTTTCACGATATACTGTGATCAGTTAATTAATTAATTGAAGCAACTCAGGAGGTTGTAATTATGGCAGATATTAAATTTGACAGTCTTTACAAAATTTACGATGGAGATGTAACAGCCGTATCTGATTTTAATCTGGATATCGAAGACAAAGAATTTATTGTTTTCGTCGGTCCGTCCGGTTGTGGTAAGTCGACTACTTTACGTATGGTTGCAGGCCTTGAAGATATCTCTAAAGGGTCCTTATATATTGGAGAAGATAAAGTAAATGACGTTGCCCCTAAAGACCGGGATATTGCGATGGTATTCCAGAACTATGCTCTTTACCCGCATATGAATGTATACGAAAATATGGCATTTGGTTTAAAACTTAGAAAATTTAAAAAGGAAGATATCGACGAGAGAGTAAGAGAAGCCGCGCGTATCCTGGGGCTGACTGAAATGCTTGACCGTAAACCGAAAGCGATGTCCGGCGGGCAGCGTCAGCGTGTCGCATTAGGCCGTGCGATCGTCCGAAACCCTAAAGTATTCTTAATGGACGAGCCGTTATCAAACCTGGATGCGAAACTGCGTGTTCAAATGCGTGCGGAGATTATTAAACTGCACCACCGTCTGCAAACAACAACTATCTACGTGACACATGACCAGACAGAAGCGATGACTATGGCTTCCCGTATTGTCGTTATGAAAGACGGATTGGTTCAGCAGGTTGGAGCGCCTAAGGATATTTATGACTATCCTGAGAATGTATTCGTCGGCGGATTTATCGGATCCCCTGCCATGAACTTCCTGAATGGTAAATTGAAAGACGGAAACTTCTATCTTGGAGAATTCCCGGTGAAAGTGCCTGAAGGAAAGCTGAAAATGCTTCAGAAGTATAATAACAAAGAACTGATTTTAGGCATCCGTCCTGAAGATATCCATGATGAGCCTGTATTCCTGGATGCTTCTGAAAACTCCAAGTTTACAGCTACTATCGATGTTGCGGAGCTTATGGGTGCGGAATCCTTCCTTTACTCAAAAGTAAGTGACCAGGAATTCATTGCCCGGGTTGACTCCCGTACAGACGTTTCAAGCGGCAACAAGCTGGAGCTGGCTTTCGATATGAACAAAGCTCATTTCTTCGATCCTGAAAATGAACTGCGTATCCGCTAATCAGCTTTACTTTAATATGATTAAGCCCCTGAAATTTAGATGTTTTCTAAGATTTCGGGGGCTTTTGTATGTATTAATAATTATTTATCAGCGAAAAAAATCAGGGAGTTAAACACAGCAGCACCTGCATGGTGCAGGTGCTGCTACAGCCATGTATTCAGTTGAATTATCGTTGTTGTTGCTGACCGTTGAACTGCTGCTCAGCCATTTGTACAAGACGCTTAGTGATTTCACCACCAACTGAACCGTTAGAACGGGAAGTTGAATCCGGTCCTAATTGTACACCAAACTCTTGAGCAATTTCATACTTCATTTGATCAATTGCTTGTTGAGCTCCAGCTACTACAAGTTGGTTTGAATTTCTGTTGTTATTGTTGTTAGCCATTTGTCTCACCTCCTGTCGTAAGCATAGTTTGTTACAATTGCTCTGAGGTATGTAAACTTAATAATAGTAATTTTTAGGAGGTTTAGACTAAGAAAGTATGGAAAAAATTATAGTAACCATAAAGAAATCCGAACAAAATCTTGTTCGGATTTCTTATAGTTAATTAAGCTGATTTTTTAAAACGGGTTCTGTGACAGCCTGGATCTCGTCAAATGTACTTCCATCCAGAATTTCAACTAACGCTAATCCGTCTTCTGTCACATCCATAACAGCACGGTCAGTAATAATACGGTCAACCACTCCTTTACCAGTAAGAGGAAGAGCACATTGCTTAAGTATTTTCGGTTCACCGGCACGGTTGACATGTTCCATGATAATGACCACTTTCTGGGCTCCATGGACAAGATCCATTGCTCCGCCCATCCCTTTGATCATTTTGCCTGGAATCATCCAGTTAGCCAAATCACCATTCTCCGCAACTTCCATAGCCCCGAGAATGGCTACATCAATATGTCCTCCGCGAATCATTGCAAAAGATTCGGCATTGTTAAAGTAGGCTGCCCCATCAATTGCTGTCACTGTTTCTTTCCCTGCATTAATCAGATCGGCATCCAGTTCTTCTTCTGTCGGATAAGGACCAATGCCCAGGAGGCCATTCTCCGACTGGAGAATAACTTCTTTATTTTCAGAAATATAATTTGCTACCATGGTTGGCATCCCGATGCCTAAATTTACATAAGCTCCGTCGTAAATTTCTTTTTCTGCACGCCGGGCTATTTTTTCTCTTACTGCTTTACGATCTACACTCATAAAGTTCTCTCCTCCTTTATGCTTCCTTGACCGTTTTTCGTTCAATTCGTTTTTCCTGCTCTCCCTGGATTAACTTATTAACATAAATACTTGGCGTATGGATATGATCAGGATTCAGCTCTCCCGGTTCAACTAAATGTTCAACTTCAGCAATCGTTATTTTGCCTGCTGCCGCAACCATCGGGTTAAAGTTCTGGGCGGTTTTCCGGTAAACTAAATTGCCGTATTTATCGCCTTTATATGCTCTTACAAGGCTAAAATCGCCTTTTATAGCTTTTTCCATTACGTATTCTTTACCATCGAATTCGCGAATTTCTTTTCCTTCAGCTATCTTTGTTCCTACTCCGGCCGGTGTATAAAAAGCAGGAATACCAGCTCCCCCGGCTCTCAGCCTTTCAGATAGAGTGCCCTGCGGCACTAACTCCACTTCCAGTTCCCCATTAAGTACCTGACGTTCAAATTCTTTATTCTCTCCTACATAAGAAGCATAAATTTTATCAATTTGTTTGTTCTCTAATAGCAGGCCGAGTCCCCAGTCGTCCACCCCGCAGTTATTCGAAACAACCGTTAAATTTTTTACTCCTTTTTCCCGGAGGGCTTTTATCAGGTTTTCAGGTATTCCGCACAGCCCGAAACCTCCTACCAGGAGTGTCGCACCGTCATGGATCTCATCAACAGCTTTTTCAAATGAATTATAAATCTCTTTCATTTTAATTTCCTCCTCATTAAACAGGATATACCGGGTGTTTACGAGTTGAAAAAATTTGATCTTTGGATTCGTACATTTCAAAACGATCCACCAGCTCGTCCCTTAATTCATCTGCTGGCACAATATTATCAACAATCAGTTCAGAGGCTAACCGGTAAATATCAATGTTTTCCTGATACTCTTTTCTTTTTTCCTGAATAAACGCAGAGCGTTCTTCTTCAGGCAACGATTGAATTTTATTCGCATAAACAGCATTTACAGCTGCTTCAGGCCCCATAACGGCTATTTGGGCAGATGGAAGAGCAATACAGCAATCCGGCTCAAATGCAGGCCCTGCCATCGCATATAAGCCAGCACCGTAGGCTTTACGCACTACGACTGAAATTTTAGGAACAGCTGCCTCTGACATAGCAGAAATCATTTTTGCACCGTGGCGGATAATACCAGCTTTCTCTACTCTTGTACCAATCATAAACCCTGGAACATCAGCAAGAAACAGGAGAGGGATATGGTAAGCATCACATAAAGTGATAAACCTTGCCGCTTTATCTGCAGAATCGTGGAAAAGCACCCCGCCTTTCTGCTTTGGCTGATTAGCTACAATACCAACAGCTTTACCATTTATTCTGGCAAACCCTGTGATCAGTTCCTTAGCGAATAAAGCTTTTATTTCGAAAAAACTGTCTTCGTCAATTATGCCGTTAATAAATTCATACATATCAAAAGGGGCATTCTGATTTTCAGGAATCAGATCCGCCAAGGCTTTATCCATTTGTTTAGGAGCTGCCGGCTCTTTAACTTCAGTTTTTTCTTTAAAGTTAGAAGGGAAATAGGAAATATATTTTTGTGCTTCTCTGATTGCTTCTTCTTCTGATTTTACCAGAATATCACCGCACCCTGAAATGGAACAGTGCATTTTCGCTCCTCCCATTTCTTCTAACGACACTTTCTCGCCAATCACCATTTCGGCCATCCTTGGAGATCCAAGATACATTGAGGCATTGCCGTCAACCATCATAACGACATCACAAAAAGCCGGTATGTAGGCGCCGCCTGCAGCAGATGGACCAAACAAAAGACAAATTTGAGGTATCATACCAGACAGTTTCACTTGATTATAAAAGATTCTCCCTGCCCCTCTTCGGCCCGGGAACATTTCTATTTGGTCAGTGATCCTGGCTCCTGCTGAGTCGACAAGATAGAACAATGGAACCTTTAACTTCTCGGCTGTTTCCTGAATCCTGATTATTTTTTCAACCGTTTTTGCTCCCCATGAGCCTGCTTTTACCGTGGAATCATTGGCCATGACACAGACGGTCTTTCCTTCTACTTTTCCGATAGCAGTAACTACACCATCGGCCGGGAGCCCTTCTGTTTCACCGTTAGCAAACTTTCCGTCTTCACGCCATTCCCCTTTATCAAATAATAAAGCCAGCCTTTTTCTTACGAAAAGCTTTCCTTTAGCTTCATTAGCCTCATGATATTTCGGGGCCCCGCCGCTTTCAATTTTTTTAATTCTTTCTTCCCAGTTCCTGTCTAACTTCATCCGTGTCACTCCTCCTGAACTTCGTCTGCTATCTCCCTTTAAATACGGGGCTTCGTTTTTCTTTAAAAGCTTTCAGTCCTTCAAGACGGTCTTCAGTGGCTATGATTTGCCCGTATGCGTCCTCTTCAATTGTTAATCCCTCTTCCAAAGAAGACTCAATTCCTTTATTTATGGCATGTTTTGCCCATCTGTTGGCCAAAGGCCCTTTTGTACTGATTTCATAAGCTAAATCCAATCCTACATCCAATAACTCTTTCCTGTAAGTCACTCGTAAAAGCAGCCTTTCATGCAGAGCTTCCTGCGCGCTTAACCGCCTGCCTGTAAAAATCATTTCTTTAGCTTTATGAACTCCGATAATTCTCGGAAGGCGCTGTGTTCCTCCTGCTCCCGGGATAATGCCAAGTCCTGTTTCAGCTAAAGAAAAAGTGGCGTTTTCTGAAGCGATTCGTAAATCACACGCTAATGCAAGCTCTAACCCTCCTCCAATAGCTGCTCCATTTACAGCACATATGACAGGCTTAGGAAAATCATAAACAGCCTGTACAGTTGAGCGAATCTGATTGACAGCTTCAGGTACTTCTTCTTCACTCATCTGTGCCCTTTCTTTCAGATCAGCACCGGCGCAGAAAACTTTCTCGCCTGCGCCAGTAATAAGCAATACACGTATATCAGGATGGTCTGTCCATCTTTCTAACTGCTCTCTCAACTCCCGGAGCAGAACCTGCGATAATGCATTCGCTGCCTCCGGACGATTCAGGGTAATAACACCGATAGAGTCTTTAATCTGACTTAAAATAACAGGCAAAATTATGCCCTCCCTTCGAGCAATTTCAGTTGCCGGCCAGGCAGAGGTTTACCTAAAGCCTTCTCAATAAATGAAGCCGCTTTCATAAATTTGTTAAAATCAACCCCTGTATTTATGCCCATTTCTTCGAACATAAAAATTAAATCTTCACTGGCTGCATTCCCGCTCGCACCTTCAGCATAAGGGCAGCCCCCAAGCCCGCCAGCTGAGCCATCGAAAGATGTTATACCGGCATTTAAACCGGCTAATGTGTTTGCCAGCGCTAAACCTCTTGTATCATGAAAGTGAAGAGCAAATCGATCAGCATCAAAATCTTTCACCAGCTCCTCCAAAACCTCACCAACTTGTTTCGGATTGGCGATACCAATGGTATCGCCCAGAGAGATTTCGTAAACTCCCATGCTGAAAAGTCTGTCACACACTTTCTTTACTTCACCGACTGCTACATTCCCATCATAAGGACAGCCGAAAACCGTTGAAACATATCCTCTGACTTTCTTGCCTGCTTTCCTTCCTTCATCCACCACTTCTTTCAAAACTGGAAAGGTTTCTTCAATTGATTTATTAATATTTTTGCGATTATGCGTCTCACTTGCTGACATAAAGACGGCAAATTCATCAACATTTGCTTTCAACGCCCGCTCAGTCCCCTTGGCATTTGGCACCAGAGCGGAATAAGTAACCCCAGGCTGTTTTGTAATCTTACTGAATACTTCATCAGCATCAGACAACGCCGGAATCCACTTTGGATGTACAAACGAACTCACTTCAATATAAGAAAGCCCGCTCTTGCTTAATTGATTAATCCATTCAACTTTATCCTCTGTGGAGACAAATACTTTCTCATTCTGCAGTCCGTCTCTCGGCCCAACTTCTTTCAAGGTAACATTTTCCGGAAGCCTCATTTGAAACCTCCTTATTTATCTTTTAATTTGAACAACACGTCTTCTTCATTAACGAAGGTGCCTTCTTCGATTAGAATTTCTTCCACTACGCCTTCTACTTCAGAAGAAATAGGGATTTCCATTTTCATCGATTCCAATATGACAACTTCTTGTCCAGGAGTCACTTCCTCCCCTTGTGCCACTTGAATTTTCCACACGTTTCCTGCCATTGTCGTTTTAATTTCCTTCACTGCTGATCGCCTCCATCATTTATCTGCTACTGCCCCACAAAATGTGTATTTACTTTTCCATGTTTAAACCGTTCATCTTTCAAAGCTTCTGCAAGCATTGGAATATTTGTTTTAATTCCTTCAACTTCCGCTATTTCAAGACATTCTGTTAGTAATTTTATACAATTGTCTCTTGAATCAGAAAAAGCTATTACTTTACCGATCATCGGGTCATAATACGGAGTGACGACTGTTCCTTCTTGAACGCCAAAGTCATAACGGATTCCATCCATTTCCGGAAAACGCCACGTTTTTAAAGTTCCTGGGGACGGGAAAAATGTCTTAGGGTCCTCTGCATATATTCTTACTTCAATCGCATGTGCCGCTTTATGACCACCTTCTTTTTGCTCAGCAATTAATTGTCCTTCTGCAAGCCGGATTTGCCACTCAACCAGATCAATCCCCGCTGTTTCTTCTGTCACTGGATGCTCTACTTGCAAACGTGTATTCATTTCCAGAAAATAAATATTTTCTTCCTCATCAACCAGAAATTCTATCGTCCCGACATTCGTATAATTTAATGCTTTTCCTGCCTTAATAGCTTCTTCAAGAAGACGCTGATTTCCTTCTTTTGAAAACTCGGGCGGCGGAGCTTCTTCAATTATTTTCTGATGTCTCCGCTGAATTGAGCAGTCACGGCTGCCGACAGCCACGATATGGCCTTCATTATCCCCTGCAATTTGCGCTTCAATATGCCGGGGATGCTCAATATATTTCTCAAGAAAAATATCTGCCGAACCAAAAAATGTCTCTGCCTTTTTCACAACAGATTGAACAGCTTTCATCAGTTCATCTTCATGTTCAACTTTTTGCATTCCAATTCCCCCACCGCCTGCAGACGCTTTAACCATCAGAGGAAAGCCAATTTTTTTTGCTGCTGTAATGACTTCAAATTCTTCTGTGTTTTTAAGTGTCATACCAGGAACGACAGGAACCCCCGCTTCTTCCATCAACTTTCTCGCGTGAATTTTGTCCCCCATTTTATCAATAGCTTCAGCTGACGGGCCTATAAAAATAATGCCTTCCTGCTGAACCTTTTGAGCAAACTCTGTATTCTCAGACAGAAAACCGTACCCTGGATGAATCGCATCCACTTCTGCTTCTTTAGCTGCTTCAATAATTTTCGACTGATTCAAGTAACTTTCATTGACCCTGGCTCCGCCAACTAAATAGCTCTCGTCTGCTTCACTGACATGGACACTGTACTGGTCAGCTTCTGAAAAAACAGCCACGGTTTTTATACCAAGGGACTTGCAGGTTTTAATGACACGGCAGGCAATTTCGCCCCTGTTAGCTATTAATATTTTTTTTATCATACTTAACCTCCTGGTTTAAGGTTTATTTATTTATTTTGTTTTGTTAAAAGGTAGTAGCATACAAACTGTCTCTGCCTAACACGTTATCTCGGGCAACCTATTTCCCGGGCAATGACAAGCCTCTGGATTTCTGATGTCCCTTCACCAATTTCCATTAATTTAGCATCACGTAAGTACCTCTCAATGTGATATTCCCGCATGTAACCGTATCCTCCATGTATTTGCAGAGCCTGGTTACATGCTCTTGTAGCAGATTCAGAGGCAAAAAGTTTTGCCATAGCCGCTTCTTTTTTAAATGGCTTTTTCTGGTCTTTTAACCATGCAGCCTTATAAACCATATTACTTGCCAGCTCCAGCTCCATAGCCATATCTGCGAGTTTGAATTGGATCGCCTGAAAACTTCCAATCAGTTTGCCGAATTGTTTTCTTTCATTGCTGTATTGCAAGGCAGCTTCGTATGCTGCTTTACCTATTCCGAGAGCAAGTGCTGCAATAGAGATCCTTCCGCCATCAAGCGTATATAAAAACTGATTAAATCCCTTGGACGGGTCCCCAAGTATGTCTTCTTCAGGAACTTCCACGTCTTCCAGAACAAGCTCTGTCGTATTTGATCCCCTCACACCCATTTTCTCGTATTCACTCCGTATTGTAAGGCCTGGCGAATCTGTCGGTACAATAAATGCGGATATTTTATTTTTACCCCGGTCATCTTTTCCGGTTACGGCTGTTACGATAACGGTCCGGGCAAAACTGGCATTTGTTATCCAGCACTTTTCGCCATTTATGACATATTTGTCTCCTTTAAGCTCAGCTTTTGTTCTAGTGCCGCCGGCATCAGATCCTGCATTAGGCTCTGTCAGTCCGAAGGCTCCCAGGCTTTCTCCTTTAGCAAGAGGAACAAGATGTTCCTTCTTTTGCTCTTCTGTCCCAAAAGCATATAAAGGAGAGGCTCCGAGAGAAACAGCGGCTGCATAGCTTAATCCTGTACTTCCGCATGCTTTGCCAATTTCCTCAACAGCTAAAATATAAGATAAAGTATCCCCGCCGGAACCACCGTATTCTTCAGGGAAAGGAATACCAAGCAGTCCTAACTCCCCCATTTTTTTAAAGTTTTCAATTGGAAATCTTTCAGTCCGGTCGATCTCTTCTGCAATAGGCGCAATTTCTTTTTGTGCAAAGTCCCTGACCATATCCCTTATCATCAGCTGTTCTTTAGAAAATGAGAAATCCATGTCAACACTCCTCTTATTTAAATGTAAAGGCTTACAAAAAACAATTTAAAACTGACTGAGCATTCGCTCAGACAAATACCAAATAACTATTTCTTATTATAATAAATGAATTTAGAATTGTAAATTAATTTTTAATATTACAAAAAAAGATATGTGGCCGGCTTAAGCTGACCACATATCCTGTTTACACATCCATCATTCTGTTTATTGCAAGTTTAGCTGCTGTCGAAATCTCCTTGTCCACTGAAATCACATTAGGTAACTTTCCATTATAAATCTCATCCAGAGTCCAAACGAAATGCGGTAAATCGATTCTGTTCATCGTTAAACAAGGGCACATCTCCGGATTTAAGGATTCAACAGATTGTTCCGGATAGAGTTTTTTCAGCCTTTTGACTAAATTCATCTCTGTGCCTATGGCCCATTTTGTGCCAGCAGGAGCTTGACTGACCTGTTCAATAATAAACCTCGTAGACCCAGCAAGGTCAGCTGCTTGTGTGACTTCCCAGGAACATTCAGGATGAACAAGAATCTTACGGTCTGGTTCGTTTTCCCGACTCTGATTGACATGTTCAATTCTAAAATTTTCATGGACAGAACAATGGCCTTTCCAAAGAATCATCCGAACCTGGTCTTTTGGAATTTCATCCTCAAGCACATCAAGCAGCGGATTCCATACGACCATGTTTTCCAAGGGGATCCCCAATTCATAAGCTGTGTTCCTTCCAAGATGCTGATCCGGAAGAAAAAGGATCCGTTTCTTTTGAGCAAAGGCCCATTTAAGAACCTCTTTAGCATTTGATGAAGTCACCGTAGCTCCCCCGTGGCTCCCTACAAAGGCTTTAATATCTGCTGATGAATTGACGTAAGTGAGAGGGATAATAGTATCTCCGTAGTAAGCCGTTAATTTCTCCCAGGCTCTTTCAGTCTGTTTTTTGTCTGCCATGTCGGCCATCGAACATCCAGCCCGCAAATCAGGAAGGAGAACACTTTGCCCGTCATTCGTTAGAATATCAGCTGTTTCGGCCATGAAATGAACACCGCAAAACACAATAAAGGAAGAATGCTGATTATTAGCCGATACTTGAGCCAGCTGCAGTGAATCTCCTGTCACATCAGCAAACTGGATGACGTCGTCTCTCTGATAATGATGGCCGGGAATAAACAGATCTTTTCCTAATTGCTTTTTTCTCTGGTGCGCCCGGGCGATAAGTTCTTTGTCGCTCGCTTCCTTGTAACCTGGAGGCAGCTGCGGCTGAATTTCCTGAAATAAATCTGTTTTAAACATAGCTGGTCCTCTCCTTTACTAAAATATCCAGACTGATATCCACTGAGCCGGCAGAGTGAGTCAGGGCGCCAATGGAAATGACATCTGCTCCTGTCTGTGTGAATGCCTCAATCTGACTGATGGTCACACCGCCGGATATTTCAACAGTAATATGTGAAGGAATCATTTTGCACCAGTCAGCAGCCTGCTGAGGTCCGCAATTGTCGAGCATAATAACATCCGCTTCAGCTGCTACTGCTTCTTTAACCTGGGCTGTATTTTCCACTTCTACTTCTATTTTCACCATATGGCCGCCCGCTTGCTTTGCTTTTTTAATAGCAGTGGTGACTGATCCTGCACGGGCAATATGATTATCTTTTATGAGAAATGCATCATCCAGGCCAAAACGGTGGTTAATCCCTCCCCCGCACCGTACCGCATACTTTTCCAGCATTCTGAGGCCTGGGGTCGTTTTTCTTGTATCACTTATCTTTACTCGTGTCCCCGCTGTACGGGATACTGCCTCATGCGTCATGGCTGCAATTCCTGATAATCGCTGAACAAGATTTAGAATCACCCTTTCAGTACTGAGAATGCAGGTGACAGGTCCTTTAACTTTTAATAATGTCTTGCCGGCACTGAAGGATTCACCATCGCGGACAAATAACGTAAAGCCCAGTTCAGGGTAAAGCTCTTTTACAGCATTAATAATCTCTTCCCCGCTAAAAACACCGGGGCCTTTTGCCACAAATACCCCTTCCCCTTGTTCATCTTTAAAAATAGCGTCAGAAGTAATGTCACCGTAACCTATATCTTCCGAAAAAAAATCAGCTAATTGTTGTTTCAGCAAAAACCTGTTCATTAACGCTTCTCTCCTTCCCGTCTTCTCTGAAATGAGCCCCGCAGCTATGCTCGTTTTTTAAAGCAGCTTTAGCAATTAACCATGCCGCAAGGAGCATATTTCTCTGTTCAATCATTTCTTTATTAAATAGAGAGCTGGAATAAATGGAAGAATATTTAAATTCATACACTTCAGCCCATGAAATAAAATCCTGAAGATCTTCTCTATTCCGGCAGACTCCGAGAGCAGAGGAAACCTTCCTGCGGATGACTCCCTTCCCTGGAAGGATGGTCAATCCGCCCTCATGATTGTCCCTGATACTGCCCATATTCATAGCATGATGAGGAGCCGGGTGGCTCAATATATACTCTCCTGTTCTTTCACCGAAAACTACTGCTTCAAGCAGAGAATTGCTGGCGAGCCGGTTTGCTCCATGAACCCCATTCCCGGCTGCTTCACCTACCGCATACAACCCTGGAACAGTTGTCCTGCCATGTTCGTCTGTCCGGACTCCCCCCATATGAAAATGCGCTCCGGGACGGACTGGAATTACTTTTTTCTTTAAATCGATTCCCTGTGCCCTGCAAAGTCGTGATATTTGAGGAAAACGTTGACAGAACCGGTGGATTCGGGAGATATCTAAATAAACATCATGTCCTTCCCGGACTTTTTCATATAGTTTCCGGGCCACAACGTCTCTCGGGGCCAGATCTTTCAAAGGATGGACCCCTTCCATTATTCGATTACCTGTTTCATCAATAAGCCGGGCCCCCTCTCCCCGTAAAGCTTCAGAGGCGAGCCCTGTTGCTTTCCCGTTTGAATAAATAAGAGTGGGGTGAAATTGGATATATTCTAAATCTTTCAGATCTGCCCCGGCCCGCCAGGCCATCGCTAACCCGTCTCCTGTGATTAGACTGTCATTGCTTGTTTCCTGGAAAAGTCCGCCTACACCGCCTGTTGCGAGTATAGTATGCCGGGCAGATATTTTTTTAACACTGCCTTGGTTATCTGTAAACAAGGCACCTCGGCATACTCCTTGATCTATGAGAAGTTCTGCTGCTGTGAGAGAATCATAAGCTGGAATTCTCTCTTTTAACCGTTGACCGAAATAACCCATTACTTTTTCGCCTGTCCGGTCTCCCCCGGAATGAAGAATTCTCCTCATTCTGTGTGCGCCTTCTATGCCGTATGAATAGTCCCCGTCCTCTGCCATATCAAAAGGAAGGCCCTCTTCGATCCAGCGTTTTAACCTTACTTTTCCTTCATGGACCAGGATATTTACCATTTGCCGGTCATTTTTATGGCAGCCTGCAATGAGGGTATCCAGCTCATGAAGAGATGGTGAATCATTTTTATGAAGAGCAGCCGCAATGCCGCCTTGTGCTTTACGTGAATTGCCGTCTTCTTCGGTTCCTTTTCTTACCAGGACCACACTCATATGATCAGCTAATTTTAGAGCCGCCACAGTGGCAGCCAAGCCTCCGCCTATGATCAGCACATCACATTTTCCCATCTGAACCACCTTCATTCTTTACAACTGTCTTGACACCTATATTTACATAATTTTAAACTAATGACAAGACATTTATGAAAGTGGGATATTCATGATATATTTAGACTACGCAGCTACAACACCAATGTCAGATGGCGCTATGGAAACATGGATGAAAGCCAGCCATTCCTATTTTGGCAATTCAAGCAGTCTTCATGAAGCTGGAAACAATGCTCACGAATTGATAAAAACTTGTAAAGAACGGTTTTCTTCAATGGCGGGATGTCCTCCCGACCGTATCTTTTTTACAAGCGGCGGGTCAGAATCAAACCTCCTTGCACTGGAAAGCCTGTATTTAGCAAATAAACATCGCGGAAACCATGTCATTACTTCCTCTATTGAACACCCTTCTGTCCACTCATTTTTTAACCGGCTTGAAAAAAAAGGTGTGGAGGTGACATATCTGCCTGTAGGTCCAAGTGGTCTTCTTCAATTGGAAGAAGTTAAACAAGCGGTTCGTCCAGATACATTTTTAGCTTCTATCCAGCATGTGAATTCTGAAATTGGTGTTATTCAGCCATTGAGGCAGCTTGGTGAATGGTTTAAGGGGCAGGGAATTGTTTTTCACAGTGATTGTGTCCAGTCATTTGGAAAGATTCCATTTCACTTGCCTTCCCTGAATGTAGACGCCGCTTCAGTGTCCAGCCATAAACTGAACGGCCCTAAAGGGGTTGGTGCTGTCTTTTTATCCAAAGACACTGAATGGGAATCCGTTTATCCCTTAACGACCCATCAGCATGGTTTTCGTCCTGGCACTCTGAATACTCCCGGAATAGCCGCTTTTACACATGCAGCAGCCGAACATTATGATCGTTTACAGGAAGAATGGGCTGCGGCTTGGCACAAGAGAGAACTATTTATTCAGGCGCTGTCTTCTTTAGGCGCCCGTTTAACCGTTGAAGGCTCTCCCAGTAAAGAAGAGCAGTCCCCGTGGATTGCCGGTTTAGCCATTCACGGGGTGCAGGGACAATACATGCTCCTTTCCCTGGACAGGTTTCAAATCTGTATTTCTACCGGAAGTGCCTGCCAGTCAGGAAAACTGGATTCATCTTCTGTCATGCAGGCCATTTATCAATCAGAACAGGAAAGACTGCGCTTTTTTCGTGTCTCTTTTGGGAAAAATACCACTATGGAAGAACTTCTGCTTGCTGCGGATAAAATTCTGCAGATTGCAGAGGAATAGGAGGGAATTGCTATGTTGAAAAATAGAAAATGGCTTGGAGATGAGCGCCGAAATGAAATACTTACACTCCTGAAAAATACAGGCACACCTATAACCGGAGGTGAACTCGCTGACCGCATGAATGTCAGCCGGCAAGTCATTGTCCAGGATATTTCATTATTAAAAGCCAAAAATTACCCTGTGATGGCAACAAGCCAAGGGTACATTCTTACCGAAAATAATGACACTGGAGAAGGAATAAAGCGGATTGTCGCTTGTTACCATGGCCCGGAACAAACAGAGGAAGAGCTGCTTCTGCTCGTGGATCAAGGTGTACGGGTAAATGACGTGAAAGTTGAACACCCGATTTACGGAGATATAACAGCCAGTATTATGGTAAGCAACCGGAAAGAAGTCTACCAATTTCTGAAAAAGATGGAACGAACAAAGGCCAGCTACTTATCTGAGCTGACCGGCGGGGTGCACTTGCATACAATTGAAGCAAATTCAGAAAAAGATTTAGATGATGCGGTGGATGCATTAAACGAAGCAGGCTTTTTATTAACGGGCGAACCCCGCCATTAGCCCAGCTTACCAGAAAGTAAGGATATCCAATATCCCAATCGCAATCATAAACGTGCCAGCTGTCCTTTGAACATAAAGGCCGATCCTACGGCCTTTTTTCATGACCTTACCGCTTAAACCCAAGTACCAGATGGCAAAAATAACAAACAGAAACGGGATGGAAGTTCCAATTGCAAATAGACTCGGCAGGACAGCGCCATACCCTGTTGCTAAAGTCAGGGGCATTAATAAGACGAAGAACAGGATAAACATCGTTGGACAAAAGCCCAGGGAAAAACTGAAACCAAGCATAAAAGCTCCCCATTTGCCTTTCCGTTTTTTATTGCCGGACGGTTTCCACAACTGCAGATTCCAGCGCATCGTAAAAACGCCAAGCATATAAATACCAATAAGGATAAGGACTGGTCCCAGTATTTTTCTCATCGGCTCAAAAAATAACGGCAATTGCTGCTGGAATTCCTGTCCAAGCAGAAAGACAATCAAACCTAACCCTGAAAAAGCAACGATTTTTCCAAAGACATAGAAAAAGGTGTCTGACCAGGAAATACCTTCTTTCAGTGAATTCGTACCGTATAAAGTAATGGCACTTATGTTCCCCGAAAACTGGCAGGGGGCTAAGGCACCGACTAATCCAAGCAGCAAAGCAAACAGCAGCGGTATGGACTCCATGCTGTTTGCAGCATTCATAAACGGCTCCCGCAGAAACTGGCTGATTCCTTCTATAAATTCAAACATGGAGGACACTCCTTCCGGGAGGTATCATTCAATGTGATTTTAGCATATTCCAATCTGTATGATAGGATATAAATGTGAACTTTTTGCAAGGTTTCTCAATAGCTATAAAATCCGTTGGAAACCGAAACAGGCAAGATAACGTCTTTAATAGTTTATCAGAATGGACTTAAAAGGAGAATTTATATGCGGCTCGTTTTATTTGGTGCAACTGGAAGAGTAGGAAAAGACGTTTTAAAATTGGCTTTGGCAGATGGACATGAGGTTACAGCTTTCGTCCGTTCAGCTGATCGGCTGCCACAAAGCCTTTCCGAAAACAGAATGTTAAAAATCCACCAAGGGGACGTATTAAACAAGTCAGATGTGGACGAGGTGATGGCGGGCGGCTATGATCTCGTGTTCAGTGCCTTATCTACTGATAAATCATCTACCCTTTCCAAGGGAGTCCCTCATATTATAAACGCCATGAATAAACACGGCGTTAACAGGTTCATATCCATTGGCACTGCAGGAATACTGCAAGCCCGTTCTGCTCCCGCCCTTTACCGCTTTCAATCAAGCGAATCCAAGCGGAAAAGCACAGCTGCGGCTGAAGAACACCTTGCTGTTTATAAGTCTTTGGAAAAAAGTACGCTGGACTGGATAATATTCTGCCCTACTTATTTGCCAGACGGTGAAGCCACTGGAAATGTAATATATGAATTGAATCGACTTCCGGAAAAGGTCAGAAAAATTTCGGTCGGAAATACGGCTAAGTTTTCTTATACTCAAATGTTTAATGACTCATTTACAGGGCATCGGATCGGTATTGGCGAGGCCGAATAGGGGGAAACCCTCAAGGCAGTTAACAGGCGTTTGAGGGTTGGATGAGCCTCATTGCGAGTATGGGTGCGGACTGGCCTCGTGGGCAGGATAGCGGGATTTGGTCTGTCTGGGCAAGCGTCCGACTGGCGGACTGAAATCACCTTTTTCTCAAAAAGAACAGCCGAACAAAATTCGAAAATTTTATTCGGCTTTCTTTATGATTACTATTCTTTTGTCCCAGCCTCTTCCCTCACTTTTAACCTGCCGATTCTCTTATGGCCCCTTTTTGGAGCTGGTACATGTTGTAATAACGCCCCTTCACGTCCATCAGTTCATCATGGCTTCCCCGCTCGACTATTTCCCCGCGGTTTAAGACCATAATCTGATTGGCCTGCCTGATTGTTGACAGACGGTGGGCAATCACAAACGTGGTTCGGCCTTCTTTTACCACTTCAAGTGCTTTTTGAATAACTTCTTCTGTTTCAGTGTCAATATTAGCTGTGGCTTCATCCAATATCAATATAGGCGGATTAAACACGAGTGCCCTCGCAAATGATATCAATTGGCGTTGGCCAGCGGATAACGTACTTCCTTTCTCTTTTACTTCTTCATCAATTCCACCAGGCAGCGAGTCAATCATATCTCCTGCCCCTACCTTGCGTAGAGCGTCTGTGATTTGCCCGCGTGAAATAGAAGTGTCGTTCATACTCACATTTGAGGCAATGGTGCCTGTAAACAGGAAAGGGTCCTGAAGCACAATAGCCATATGTTCCCTTAATTCCTGCTTTGTCATTGAATGAATGTCAACACCATCCACTGTAATTTTACCTGACTGGTGATCATAGAACCGGAAAAGAATATTCATAATTGAACTCTTACCGGAGCCCGTATGCCCCACAAAAGCCGTGGTCTCACCTTGACTGGCCGAAAAAGAAATATTTTTCAGGACATACTGATCTTTCTCATAAGCAAAAGAGACATCTTTAAACTCTACCCCTCCTTTAAAACGGGGCCGCCTTTCTTCTGTTAATGGTATTCCTGTTTCATCCATTAAATTAAATACCCGCTCTCCGGCAATTCTCGCTTCTTCCAGTTGGGCGAGCTGATTGACAATGCCGTTCAACGGTTCAAAAAGCCGGTTTATATAGTCTACAAAAGCGTAGACGACTCCAAGGCTGAAAACCATCCCCACACCTATAGAGCCACCGCCGAAATACCAGATTAATGCAACAAACCCCGCATTTCTAAAAAAATTCAATAAATTAAAAGACGTCATGGCATTTAACGTAAGAAGTTTATTGTTATATTTAAAGTGTTCCTGATTCAGTTTTTCAAACTCGCAGGTAATTTCTTTTTCCCGGCCAAATGCCTGAATGAGCGGCATGCCTTGAATGTTCTCGTTTATTTTTCCATTAATATCGCTTAGCTTTTCACGGATAACGCTATTATATTTTCCGGCATACTGGCGGTATAAAATCATCCAGACAATCAATACAGGAATGATCGTCAAAGTAGCCAAGGCCAGCCTGGAGTCGAGTATAAACAGGGCTGTAAAGATACCCGCCATATAAACCAGACTTGTAAAGAAGGTAGCTAATACACGGACATAAAGCTCTCTGATCGCCTCAGTGTCATTAGTAATTCTTGAAACAATCTTCCCTGTCGGCATACTGTCGAAGTACTGAACCGGCAGTTCATGGACTTTCGCAAAAACGTCTTCTCTCATTTTCTTGATAATCCTGTTGGCAGATGTCTGCAGCCAGAAACTTTGATAGTAATGGAACACTGAGGAAATTAAAATCAGAAGAAGGTAACCTCCCATTAACAGCAGCAAATACGGTATTTCCTGCTGGAAAAATGAATAAATTTCTGCCTGTGTCATAGGAACAGCCTCATAGACTGCCGAATCGTCCCCTCTTGTAATAGTCATTTCGCCATTTTCATAGTTTCGCTCTCCGGCAATTTCTACAGGACTGTCAATAAAATAATAGGTAAGGCCCACTTGAAGCAGGTTAACTTCCCGATCCGCCGGCCAGTCTGTTTCCATACGGTCGGACCGAACAAACTCCCTGCCATTATAGCTGACATCTCCTTCCTCCACTTCCACCCAAGGCTGTTCAATACCGATAATATGATTATCAATCATCGTTTTTGCAATGAACGGCCCCGTTAATTCCGCAGCAGCAGCAATCGCCAGAAAGAAGAGCGCCAGTAAAATCGTTCGTTTGAATTGAACGGCGTATTTTATGAGCCTTTTATCTGCATCTTTCATGAGGCAGGCACCTCCTCTTCTTCTGTCTCTGCATTGGCGGATTGCTGTTTTGCATATTGTTCAGCGTACCAGCCTTTTAATTCTATCAGGTCTTCGTGTGTTCCTGCTTCAGCGACTCTGCCGTGGTCCATAACAAGGATGAGATCGGCATGCCTGACAGCCGACATCCGGTGGGCAGCAATAAATGTCGTTTTACCAGCTCTTTCAGAACGAATATTTTTAACAATAACCGATTCGGTCTTAGCATCCACTGCAGATAAAGCATCATCAAGCAGCAGCAGTTCAGGATCTTTAATTAACGCCCGTGCAATCGCAATTCTCTGCTTTTGCCCTCCGGACAGTGAGACGCCTTTTTCACCAACCAGGGTCTCAAGGCCATGTGCAAACGTTTCTATATCTGCAGTAATGGATGCCTGGTCCATGACCCTCTGAAGGGCGTCCCCGTCAGCCTGCGGATTTCCGAAGAGGATGTTTTCCCTGATGGTCTTTGAAAACAAAAATTGGTCCTGCGGGACATATCCGATCCATTTTTTCAATTCCCTTAATGCAATTTTTTCTATAGGTACACCCGAAACGAATAACTGGTTTTTTTCAATCGGGTACTCCCTGAGCAACTGTTTAAATAAGGTTGTTTTTCCGCTCCCTGTCTTTCCTGTAATGCCTACATTATATCCTTTCGGAATGTGCACATTTATATTTTTAAGCACTTCCCCGCCGGACGAAGGATAGTGAAAGGAGAGATTCTTAATATCTATAGATTCAGGAACCAATTCTCTCAGTCCCTGCCCTTCGCTTATCACGTCTTCTGTATAGCTTAATGTCTCATTTAAACGATCCATTGATGCATTTCCGCGCTGCATCACATTCATTAATTCACCAAAAGCAAACATCGGCCAGATAAGCATTCCTAAATAAATGTTAAATGAGACAAGCTGGCCGAGAGTAATTTCATTTCTGAAAACGAGAAACGCCCCGTAACCGAGTCCAATCATATAGCTCATACCGACTAATATTTTTATCGTCGGTTCAAAAAGCGCGTCAATTTTTGCTACTTTAATATTTTTATCCAGCACATCCTGTGTCTTATTATTAAACCGGTTCTGATCATCTTTTTCCTTCACAAATGCTCTGATAACTCTTATCCCTGAGATGGATTCCAGCACTTGATCGTTAAGATCACCAAAGGCTTCCTGCGCTCCCATGAAGCGTTCATGGATTATTTTTCCGTATTTTTTCATAAGCCATGCCATAAGAGGCAAAGGTAAAAAGGCGGCAATAGTGAGCTTCCAGCTGACAAGGAAACCCATCATAAATAAGATAATAATCAAAAACACGGTGGCATCCACGAGCGTTAATACCCCAAACCCTGTCGTGAGGGAAATCGCTTTTAAGTCATTGGTAGCTTTAGCCATTAAGTCCCCTGTTTTATTTTTCTCGTAAAAGGTCGGTGTCATTTTCATTAAATGGTTCATATATCTTGATCTCATCGTTCTTTCAATAATGAAGGCCCCTCCAAAAAGCTGGCGCATCCACGTGAACGTAATGACATAGATTACCGCCATAAGAACCATAAACAGGAGAATGTAATTTCTCAGACTCTCTTCTGTCAACCTCCCCTGGTGTACGTCATCAATAACGAGACCAATCAGCCTCGGCGGGAGGACCTCTAAAAAACTTGCGAAAATTAACAACCCGATTGCTGTGATGTAGCGCTTTTTATGCTTTTTAAAAAACCAAGTCAATTTCTTTAATACTGAAAACATAGATTGTCACTTCCTATTCAATTTAACTCAGTAAACTAACCTCCGCCTGTCGTTTCCTCCTCTGTTTTTCTAATTCTTCTAACCATTCTCACTTGCAGCATGTTCATCCCTCCAAAATAAATTTTATGTGAACGGACAAAGCCGTTAACACCTGTGATAAATAGACGCGGTTAAAAAGAGGAGAGATGCCTGCGCTTAAATGTCAAGGAGTCTCCCGGATGGCAGGCAACTCAAAAAGTTCTATTTTAATAATTACGTCTACCAGGGTTTGATTAGTAATAAAAAAAGCATGAGATTAGTTAATCCCATGCATTAATTACATTTTTTTACAGTTTTAGGTCATAAAAAAACACATGGTTTTCCTATCCATGTGAACAGCTAAAAAACTTCTGTTAACAGATCTGCCGTTTTTTAAGAAGGAGACCGGTCAGCCGCAGCATGGACAAGCCATTCGTATTCAGTTAGATGAATGTCCATTACTCTCTTTTTCATGCTGCTCTCCTCCTTTCGAAATTTTTAGATAACTTTCATTTTTTATCTTACACCGGGGGAAAGCCCCCAGTCAATACAGTTTTCCAATTTATATGTTGCCTAATCTTTTTCCCCATTCATACCATTCATGGTTCTTTTTTATGTTTAATTTTTTCTTAATATTGCGGCGGTGGTTTTCTACTGTTTTTACAGAAATATTTAAAAGTTTAGCCGAGTCGAGGACAGAGTACCCGCGGACTTTCAGCGTAAATATTTCTTCTTCCCTGGGTGATAAATCACTTGGAATTTCTTCTCCGTGGATGTTTTCATCACCGAACACTTTCAGTATACTTTTTTCCCCGCTGATCACTTTTTCAAAAAAGACCATTAACTCATTTAAGGAGGATTGTTCATAAAAAAGACCATCCAGCTTATTTGTCTCTAACATGTCTTCCAGTTCCCTGACTGGTTCTGTATACATAAATACTTTTTTGCACCCGGGAGCCTGGGTTTCGAGAAGCGACACAATATTTCTTAACCCGCCTGGCCCTGCCAGACGGACATCAATGACAATTAAATCGAATGCATACTGTTTTAAAGCGTAGACAAGCTCTTCAGCAGATTCGCTCATCACCATTGATTCGATTGGATGAACATCTTTAATCAGCTGGATCAGTCCATACCGGAGAAGTTCATGCTTCATTGCTGTCAAAACCCTCATGTCTCATCCTCCTGTACATATAAGTATGTATTTATGCTGTTAACTTAGCATCTTCACGCGGCTTATTCAAGCTTGAACGGATTAAACACACACTTCACAATTAAATCACTCCCCGTTCAAAAAACGCTCACAAATTCACAATAATATAAGGGAAAACACCTATCAACGAAAGCTGTAATATTTATTACTATTTAAACAGTGTTAAACGACGAACAAAATAACACATAAAATTATCAATAAAGGGTAAAGAGTGGGCGTACTTATTTTAGCTTTAGATCCCTTTGCTCTCTCACACATATACAAAGAAAGGAATGTCATCTATGTTTTTTGAAAACGATCCGGTCTTATTAAGCCGAATTTTGACCTATGTTACCCTTGGTTTCCATGCTATCTTTGCCACCATAGGTGTCGGAATTCCGTTAATGATCGCCATTGCTGAATGGATTGGAATTAAACGGAATGACCCTCATTATACACTCCTTGCAAGACGGTGGGCCCGCGGCTTTGTTGTGACAGTGGCTGTAGGGGTGGTCACCGGTACAGCTATCGGTCTTCAGCTCAGTCTGCTGTGGCCTAATTTTATGCAGGCCGCCGGCCACACGATCGGCCTTCCTATGTTTATGGAAGTATTCGCTTTTTTCTTTGAAGCTATTTTCCTTGGAATATACTTATATACCTGGGACCGGTTTAAAAGCAAGATGAAACACTTTTTACTTATTATACCAGTAGCCCTCGGTGCTACCGCGAGTGCTTTCTTTATTACCACCGTAAATGCGTTTATGAATGTGCCGCAGGGATTTGAATTTGTAAACGGCGTATTAACAGATGTCAATCCGCTTGCAGCTATGTTTAACCCGGCTACACCGACAAAAGTATCCCATGTGATCCTGGCATCTTATTTAACATCTGCTTTTATTTTAGGGGCTATTGCAGCGATCCACCTCATCAGAGGAAACAAGCATGTGTATCACAAGAAAGCCCTTCATCTGACAATGGTTTCGGCAGCTATTTTTGCAATTGGGACAGCGTTAGTAGGAGATTTTTCAGGGAAGTATCTCCACGAATACCAGCCTGAAAAATTAGCAGCTGCTGAATGGCATTTTGAAACCGAATCAGAAGCGCCTCTCATTCTGGGCGGTATTTTAACTGAAGATAACGAGGTTAAGTATGCATTGGAAATTCCATATGCCCTTAGTATTCTCTCGGGGGGGACTCCCGACACTGAAGTGAAAGGTCTGAATGAGTTCGATCCCGAAGTGCTTCCGCCTTTATGGATTCATTATTTCTTTGACCTTATGGTCTTTATCGGCATGTTCCTGGCGGCAGTTTCAATTTTATTCGTAGTATTAAGCCGTAAGAAAGGCTGGAACCCGTTTAACAGACCTCTTGCGTGGATGATAGTAGCAGGCGGGCCTCTGTCGATGCTGGCAATCCAGTCCGGATGGGTCTTTACAGAAGTCGGCCGCCAGCCTTGGATATTAAGAGGTTTAATGACTACAGCGGAAGGAGCGACTACTTCTCCGCATGTCGGTTTAATGCTGATCCTGTTCTCGCTCTTATATTTGGTTCTTGGAGTAACGTGCGCCGTGGTGTTAAGGAAAATGTTTAAAGGAAACCCAGTGGAACACGAACTGGAAGAGCGCGGAATCAGCCAGCCTACAGCCTAATAAAGAGAGAAGGTGATTTAAATTGACTTATGAAGTAATTGGAATTACAGTACTGTGGATATTTCTTTACGGCTATTTAATAGTGGCGTCGGTTGATTTCGGCGCCGGATTCTATAGTTATTACACGAAACGCACCAATAAAAACCATATTATTCACGACATCATTCAGCGGTATTTATCGCCCGTATGGGAAGTTACAAACGTGTTTCTCGTATTCTTCTTTATAGGTATTGTAGGCTTCTTCCCTGCCACCGCCTTTTATTACGGGACGGCATTGTTAATCCCAGGGAGTGTGGCGATAATTTTGCTTGCGATTCGGGGCTCCTACTATGCCTTTGCCACGTATGGGGCACATGAAAGCAAAGTGTACACCTTTTTATACGGAGCGACGGGGCTTTTAATCCCTGCATCCTTAACGACTGTTTTAACTATCTCCGAAGGCGGGTACATTTCCTATGAAAACGGGAATGTTGAGCTTCTTTACGGAGAATTGTTTGGAAGCCTTTATTCCTGGGGCGTGGTTATTCTGGCGATTGTCAGTGTCTTGTTTATCTCAGCCTCTTTCTTAACTTATTACGCCTCAAGGGCAAAAGACAGCAACGCACTGGCCTTGCTTAGAAAGTACGCTCTTATTTGGTCATTTCCCTCTATAGGAATGGGGGTCGTTGTCTTTTTATTGTTAAGCCAAAGAAACGCCGAACATTTTCAGAACATGGTAGATATCTGGTGGGTTTTCGCCCTGTCACTAGCAGCGTTTGCCGCAGCCACTTATTTAATCTGGCAGAAAAGAGCATACGGGATAGCCTTTATTATGGTGATGCTTCAGTATTTCCTGGCTTTCTTCGGCTACGGTGCATCACACCTTCCTTACTTGCTGTATCCGTATTTAACCATTTATGACGGATTTACAAATGAAACGATGGCGATTGCTCTCATTGTGGCATTTATTGGCGGTCTTGCGATGCTCATCCCTTCATTATATTTATTGATGAAACTGTTCTTATTCGATGCCGATTATATTGAAGGTAAAAAATAACTGAAGTTAAGGAGGTAATCTTATGGATCTGAACTGGTTTTTGATTATGGTAGCCCCGCCGGCAATGGTTATTGTCACAATTATAGGTCTGTTCTGGTGGGGCGCTAAAGGAAACCCTCCTTCATTTATTGCTGAAGAGGAAAACAACACCCGAAAGGGAAACAGTCAGCGGGACAACTGACCTTTCCTTCACCCTTTTCAGAAAAGAAATAAGAGGCCGGGACAAAAGAATAGTAACCATAAAGAAAGCCGAACAAATCTTATGATTTTTGTTCGGCTTTTCGCTTTTACTGCAAAAGAAGAGGAACTAAGAATAAAGGCAGTGATTTCAGGCCGCCAGGCGGACGCTTGCCCAGGGGCTTGTCTTCAGCTAAATTCAACTCAGCCTAAAGCTTCGTTGAATTGGATCTTCAGACTGCGCTTAATCCCTGTGGCGTCGCCGCCTTCTGTCCTTCAATCAAAAAAAGTTAAAAAATGATGAGGTTCAAAAATCACGAGACGCCTGCAGGAAAAGCATCTTCTGAAGATCCCGCAGGCGCTTTTGCCGAGGAGCTGAAGAGATGCCTGCGGCAAGCGAGTGCATTTATGAACCTCATCTCAACTTATGGTCTATTGTGAATTCATTGTTCGGTTATACTGGATTTAATTTAGTTATGTCCCGGCCTCTTTTTGGTTAATCCTCTGACAAAATATTGCTGATATCTTCAAGTGTCTCATTTGTTAAATTAATATCAATCGCTCTTATGTTTTCTTCCACTTGTTCAGGCCGGCTTGCACCAATAAGGGCGCTTGCTATATTTTCCTGTCTGAGAATCCAGGCCAGAGCAAGCTGTGACAATTTAATATTATAATCAGCCGCTATCCCGCTCAGTTTCTCGACTTTATCCAGTTTTTCATCTGTCAGGAAGCGGTCAATAAACTTTTTTTGTTCCGGATTTGAAGCTCTGCTGCCTTCAGGTATTTTTCCGCCTTTTCTATATTTTCCAGTTAGTACCCCCTGGGCCAGAGGTGAAAAAACAACTTGTCCAATGCCGTGCTTCTCACCGACTGGTATGACCTCTTTTTCTATATACCTGTTCAGCATATTATAGACCGGCTGATTGACAATAATCCGGTCGAGAAGATTCCGGTCAGCAACTCTCACAGCCTCTTCGAGTTGTGCCGCTGACCATTCACTGACCCCGGCATAAAGTATTTTACCTTGGCGGATGAGGTCATCAATAGCTTTGAGCGTCTCTTCCACCGGCGTTTCAGGGTCATACCGGTGACAATAATAGATATCCACATAGTCGAGTCTTAACCTCTTCAAGCTCGCATGCAGCTGTTCAAATATATGTTTCCTGGACAGCCCTTTATCATTCGGCCCTTCTCCCATGGGCCCAAAAACCTTGGTGGCGAGCACATACGATTCTCTTGGATATTTTCTTAAAGCTTCACCAACTACTTTTTCTGCTTCTCCCCGGTTATAGACATTGGCTGTATCAAAAAAGTTCACTCCTGCTTCATAAGCAAAATCAATGGTTTTTACAGCCCCGTCCCTTTCAACGCTGTCTCCGTATGTCAGCCAGCTTCCCAGGCTGATTTCACTCACTTTTAAGCCTGACTTTCCCAATCGACGATAATTCATTTTAATCCTCCTTCACTTCAACAAGCATAATAGTTAGTTCAATTTGTAAACACGTGCTTCATATGGCCGAAGCGTGAAGCTGGAAATATTTTCACTATCTTTCACCTCATAGTTACTGATAAGCAATGTTTTATGGTTAAACACAATGTCTTCAGGTAACTGGAATGCCGGCTCCCCTGCAAAGAAATTTAAAATAACTAACAACTTTTCTCCGTTTACAGACCTCGTATAAACATAAAGTTCTTCGTGGTCTGCCATGTACAACTCATAAGAGCCATAAACGATCACATCTTCCTGCTTACGAAGTTCGATTAATCGTTTGTAATAGTTAAAGATAGAATCCGGATCGGACATTTGCTGTTTTGCATTAATTTCCCTGTAATTAGGATTCACTTTGATCCATGGTGTACCTGTCGTGAACCCTCCGTTTTCTGAATCATCCCATTGCACAGGAGTTCTCGCATTGTCACGACCGGTGGTCCATATTTTCTTCATTACTTCTTCATGTGAAAAGCCCCGCTCTTTCGTATATTCTTTATACATATTGTGAATCTCCACATCACGGTAATCCTCTATTGAAGGAAAGCGGACATTCGTCATTCCGAGTTCTTCTCCCTGGTAAATATACGGCGTCCCTCTCATCGTATGAAGGTAAGTCGCTAACAGCTTCGCAGAAGGTTTATGGTATTGCTTATCATCTCCAAACCTTGATACTTGGCGCGGCTGGTCATGATTATTAAAATACAGGCTGTTCCACCCTCCGCCTTCCATTTCTTTATCCCACTTTGTCATAATACGTTTCAATTCCGGCAGTTCCCACTGCCGCGTCTCCCATTTCCCTGCATGCGTGCCTGGCTGGGCATCCACTGCCATATGTTCGAACTGAAAGACCATATTTAAAAATCCATCGTTTTCATCTGTCATCTTTCGAGCAGAGTCGATAGGCAAAAATGCTGTTTCACCGACAGTCATAATATCATAATGTTTTAAAACACGCTCTTTCATTTCCCCTAAAAACTCCATCAGTCTCGGTCCATTTGCAAAATGTTCAGCAGCAAATTGATAGTCGGAGTCCGGGTCCTTGACTGAGGCATCCGGCAGCCCAGGAGACTTGGAAATATTATTTATGACATCCATCCGGAATCCGTCAACCCCCCTGTCAAGCCACCATGTCATCATTTTATATACATCGTTTCTCACTTCAGTGTTTTCCCAGTTCAGATCCGGCTGGCGTTTTGTAAACAAATGGAGAAAATACTGGTTTGTCCGGTCGTCGTATTCCCAGGCTGAGCCGCTGAAGAAAGACACCCAGTTATTTGGTTCACTTCCATCTGGTTTAGGATCTCTCCAAATGTAATAATCCCTGTATGGATTATCTTTCGATTGCCTTGATTCCACGAACCACGGATGTTCATCGGAAGTATGATTGACCACAAGATCCATAATCAGTTTGATTCCTCTGTCATGCAGAGCATCGAGCAGTTCATCCCAATCGTCCATTGTGCCGAATTCGTCCATAATTTGCTGATAATCGCTGATGTCATACCCATTATCATCGTTAGGAGACTTGTAAACTGGAGACAGCCATATCACATCCACACCTAACTCCTGTAAATAATCAGCTTTTTCAATGATTCCTTGCAGATCGCCAATACCGTCTCCGTTAGAGTCATTAAAGCTTCTCGGATAAACCTGGTAAACTACTGCCTCTTTCCACCATTGCCTTTTCATGAAAACGCCTCCATTTTAAGTTGTTAAGTAACGTCCTATGTATGCCTTTATAGCTCTTATTCTCCCATACCTGAACGCTTCCGTAAAGTAAACGTTTACGTAAAAAGTGTGAACATTTTGTACCTGTCATAGGAAATTAGCAGAACAATACTTCATAGAAAAAACGTATAAGAAAGAACCTCACCTACAAAGGCGAGGCCTATTATCTGAAACTAGTTTTTAGATTCTTCCTTTACAATCTGCCGGACAAGCGGCTCAAACCATTCAGAAAGGGGTTTAAAGCTGTAGCCATTTGCTTCGGCTATAGAGACATCCTGATAAACAGAAACCGGAAAATTTAAAGGTGAACTTTCTGCCCCGCTGCTGGTTGGCTCTATAACTGCTTTCTTTTCTGACGCTGTTTCGATTAATTCAATCATTTTGCCGAGTGTAATCTGATCCGGCGAAGACGAATTTACCGGTCCTGTAAATTCCTGAAAGCCCGTCCAGTAAAGAAATTCTGCTAAATCGTCTGAGTCTGCAAATGATACGGCTGCTTCCGGATGATCCATTCCGATTCTTTGCCCGGCTAATACTTTCCGCGCATGGTAATGAAGTCTTTCAGTATAATCATCCGCACCAAAGACTACTGGCGGGCGCGGTGATGCTACCGGAAACTTTGCTTTCTGGAAAAAAACTGCTTCAGCCTGGCGTTTCCCTTCACCGTAATCAAATTGCTCTTTTCTCCCTGAACGCCATTCATAGGAATAAGGGTCAAAATCTGTTTCACTTTTTTCTGGTTTTTCATTAAACTCATAAACAGATAAGGTTGAGGTTAATACATACCGGTCTGTTCTCCCTTCAAAAATTTCACAGGCATCCAGAGCATCATCCGGGGAAAAGCAGATTTGATCATAAATGACGTCCCATTCTCCATCCTGAAACGCTTTTTCCATTGACCCGCGGTCAAATCTGTCCACCTTGATATGATGAACCCGTTCCCCAAACGGGTGCGGTGTTTCTCCCCTTGTAGCTACAGCTACTTCATCTCCATTGTTTAATAGTTTATGAACCAGCCTTTTTCCAAAAAACTTTGTTCCGCCTAAAACAAGTATTTTTCTCATTTTATCACTCCGATCATTAGTAGTCAGACAATTCTTACTGGTCTATTTTAGTATAACAGGAGTGAAAATAACAGCGTTCCGTTAATTCGCTAACTTAAGTACAGATATTAGCTGAATTGTCAAAGATTTGATGGAAAGGCCGCTTTATTTATGAGAAAATTTAATAGATCTCACGCTTTACTCCTGGCCCGGACGTGGCCTTATTACGGCTGTGGAAGTGTGAAGTGTTAAATTTCGAAGAGCGGGGGACAACTGATGAAACAAGTTTCAAAGTGTATGATAGGCATGGTTGCCTTATCAGTTTTGGCAGGCTGTGCGAACAGTGAAGAAAATGCAAGCGGGGAATCTGATGACATTGGCGGTCAGATGATTTTAGCTACTACTACCAGTACATATGACAGTGGGTTGCTGGATGAACTTGTTCCTGTATTTGAAGAAGAAACGGGCACGGATGTTAAAATTATTTCAGTCGGCTCAGGCCAGGCGTTAGCGATGGGCGAAAATGGAGAAGCTGATGTACTGCTCGTTCATGCCCCTGCTCAGGAAGAAGTCCTGGAGGAGGAAGGAGCAGTAATTAACCGTCATAGAGTCATGCATAACGACTTTGTGATATTAGGACCTGAGGATGATCCGGCGAATATAAACAGTTTACCTGTTGATGAGGCCTTGTCATCTATTGCAGACAATAACCACTCTTTCTATTCCAGAGGTGACGATTCAGGAACGCATTTTAAAGAACTGGATTTATGGGAGAGTGCGCAGGTAGAACCTGATTTTGAGGCTTATGAGGAAACAGGACAAGGTATGGGAGATACACTCAGAATAACTGCGGAAAAAGATGGTTACACCCTGTCAGATCGCGGGACATTCCTTTATTTAAAAGATGTGCTGGATCCTCTTTCTTTTTTAGTGGAAGGCGACCAGTCACTGGAAAACATTTACCATGTGATGCAGGTAAACCCTGACTTGTCAGATCAGATTAATGCTCAGGCTGGCGAAGCATTTGTATCATTCTTTGTACGGGACGATACTCAGATGATAATAAAAAATTACGGAATAGACGAATGGGGAGAGCCTTTATTCTTCCCACATTTAATAGACTGACAGACGCAGGAGGTGCCGAGAGTGGAATTAATCTGGAGAGGTATTATTGAAGCTGTTCACATGATTTTATCAGCTGATCGTGAGGTGCTCCAGATAACCTGGCTCACGCTGCAAGTGTGCCTTTTTTCAACTCTGATCAGTACAATTCTAGGTGTACCTGTCGGCATGCTTTTAGCTTTTAAATCTTTTCCCGGGAAAAAAGCCGTTCTGCTGTTAAGCCATGCAGGCATGGGTCTTCCCCCTGTAGTGGCCGGATTATGGGTGACCATGTTTCTGTGGAGATCCGGCCCCCTCGGTGAATGGCAATGGCTGTTTACAACAAATGCCATCGTACTCGCTCAAATTGTCGTTTCACTCCCAATCCTAATTTCTTTATCTTACTCATCTTTTAAAAAAATTGACAAAGGGACAAGGCTGCAACTGAAAGCCCTGGCTCCTACGAAAATTCAAAGTTTACAGCTCTATTTGAAGCAGGCTCAATTCGGTTTATGGGCCGCAGTAATGGCTGGTCTTGGCAGAGTATTAGCTGAAGTAGGGGCGGCTATGATGGTCGGCGGCAATTTGCAGGGGCAGACAAGGATTCTTACCACTGCTATGGTGATGGAGGTATCGCGGGGCAACTTTGAGATTGCCCTTGCTCTTTCTTTCATTCTAATGACTATTGCGCTTGCCCTTACCTTTATATTGTTAAGACTTCAGCAAAAGGAGGCCTCTGTATGACCCCGCTAATGGAATTCAGAAATATTGTATGTAAGAAATCCGGTAAAACAATTATCTCTCTTGAAGCTCTTGATGTCCAAAAAGGCGAAGTTATTGGCATCATGGGTGAAAACGGAGCCGGAAAATCTACACTCTTAAACGCTCTCAGCCTGCTTGAACTTCCATCAGACGGCAGTATCACATACCAGGGAAATGAAATTAACCTGAAAAAACCGCAGCTTCATATAAGAAGGCAATGGGCGTGTGTGTTTCAGCACTCTTACCGGTTCGTCGGTACAGTTTATGATAACGTGGCAATCGGTTTGAAACTCCGGAAAGTTTCCCCAAAAGAACAACGCCTTCGGGTGATGGAGTGGCTTGCCCGGTTTAACCTTTCCCACCTTTCGCAGGAGAAAGCCCATAACCTTTCCGGAGGAGAAGCACAGAGGATGAACCTTGCCCGTGCTTTTGTACTGGAGCCAGAAGTATTATTTTTAGATGAACCATTCTCTGCCCTCGATGTGCCTGCAAAAATGCATATGCTGGACACCTTACGCGACGTATTAACCGAAACTAAGACTACGGCCTTTATGATTAGCCATGATTTAACCGAAATAGAATTTCTCGCCAGTTATTTTATGTTTATACATAAAGGAAAAGTAGCTGATCAAGGTCATGCAAAAACTGTATTCCAGAACCCTTCCTCTGACTTAAATAAATTCCTTTTTCCTTGGAAAAAAGCCCGTCAAAACCAGGCCTTTACTTTTTACTAATCCGTTTCCTGTCCCCTTCTACTGCTGCTTACAGGGCGGATAGGCCCCTATCCTTTCAAGCAACCCTCACATTATTATCGCCCTTCAGATACTCTCCTCCCCTCATTAAATTTTTCTTGACGCCGTTATTTGTCCCTCTTTAGACTGAAAGTGTACTAATCTCCATAATACACTTTCAGGTGTTTCTGTTAAGGCACCTGTTAATTAAAGGCGGTGACAGTAATGTTTTTTCATATAGACACAAAAAGTAATGCTCCTTTATATGAACAAATCATTCAACAAGTTAAAGAGATGTGCGCCAAAGGGTTGCTTATCCCTGATGAAAGGCTGCCCTCTGTAAGAGAACTATCTTCACATATGGTTATAAACCCGAATACGGTCAGTAAAGCTTACCAGGAACTGGAACGGCAAGGGATCATCGTTACCGTCCGCGGCCGTGGAACATTTATTTCCAAAGAAACAGACCGTACAATCGACCCGGGCAGATTAAAGGCGATCAGAGAGTTTTTAAAGGAAGCAGTCATTGAAAATTATTACGCAGGCTATTCCAAAAAAGAGCTTATTGAATTATTGGAAGAGGTATATGAAGAAATGGAGGGAAAAACAGATGAAAATTAGCCGCGTGTCGAAAACCATTCATGGCAAATACATTTTGTCAGATATTAATTTCTCAATTGAAACAGGAAGTATTATAGGCGTAATCGGAAGAAATGGGGCAGGAAAAACAACTCTTTTACGCACCATGACCGGAATCCTAGACCCAACTAAAGGCGATGTGACAATTGATGGTTACAGTATATTTAAAAAACCGCAAATAAAAGAACAAGTTATATTCGTGCCGGATTCTTCGGAAGCTTTTAAAAATTACAGCACAAAGGAAATTTTAACCCTTTACAAAAATATTTATCCAAAGTTTGATGAAGAGTATTTTTATGGATTAATGGAACGCTTTTCCCTTCCCTCTGTCAAAAAAACAGGTGCTTATTCTAAGGGTATGAAGGCACTTTTCTCCCTTATCATTGCTTTCTCGACAGGCGCCAGGTATATATTGCTTGATGAACCGACTGACGGGCTGGATGTCATTGTTAAAAAACAGGTGCTGCAAATTCTGATCGAAGAAGTAGCCGCAAAAGACGTGTCAATCATTATATCCTCACACAGACTGGATGAGTTGGAATTCATGGCAAATAAAATAATTATGATTAAAGACGGAAAAGTAGACAGCCTATATGAAATTGAAGAAATGAAAGAAATGTATAAAAAGGTTCAGCTTGTTTTCAAAGAAACGATGCCTCAAAACCTGAAAAAAGAGGTTACTATATTGGATCAGACAGGAAGAGTTTACACAGTAATAATGGATAGAAATGATCCAAAGATACAACATATGATTGAAGAAACAGAACCCCTTCTCTTTGAAGAGCTGCCATTATTACTTGAGGACATTTTTGTGGCTAAATTAGGCGGTGTCAGCCATGTTTCATAAAGCTCTCTGGTATCAGAATTATAAACAAACCAGGATGATTATATGGATTATTCTTACTTTATTCATTATTCATATGCCTTTTCAGTCAGTTCTTTCACTCGAAACGTGGAAAGAGAGAGAGGAACAAGCCAATCAAGCAGAAGGATATGTGTATGAAGTTCAAAAATGGGATGTATTGCAAATATTTTCCCAAGGCACTCTCCCTGTCTTTTTATCTTTTTCTATTATTGCTTTAGCATGTTTGCTCATTGGATTAGAAAGGAATACAAGAAGAAACGATTTCACTTTTTCACTGCCTTTTTCGAGAAAAGATTTATTTTTAGCTAAGTGGCTTTATGGGATTTCAGCCATTTTTTTCTTTCATGTTATTAATTTTTTTACAGCTTTTTTTATTATTTATCAGTCGGATTATTCGACTGCCCTTTATCTCGTTTCCTGGATTGAAATTTTCTGGGGCCCGCTTTTAGGATTTATAATGTTTTTTACTTTCGCTCTATTGATTGGAACCTTTACAGGGGAAATGATCTCCCAGGTCGGACTGACCTTCCTGTTGGGTTTCTTGCCTCAAGGGGTGTTTGCATTAATTCAATCTTTTACAGAAGTTCATTTCCGATATATTTTCAGCTTGCCGGACTGGATTAATTATTTAACCCCGTTCCACTATGTTTTTAATCAGTCAGGAGAGATACAGTCGGTCGTGCTTCCGTTAATTTTTACCGGGCTTTTTCTTTGGCTGAGTACTTACCTTTACGAAAAAAATAAAATTGAACATAATGGAGAATTTTTAATTTTTAAAGTGCTGAATCCTGTATTTCTTACAGGTATAACAATAGGTATTTCTTTGGCAGGCGGAATGATTGTCTCTGCGCTGGCCCCATGGAGCGCGGATGCTTTAAGGGTAATTGCGTATTGGATCGGGTTTACTACATTTTTATTGTTTGCTTTACTGATTGGAAGGCGGATTGTCACAATGAATATTCAATTTTATGGAAAACCTTAATTATTTCATCTCCAAGTGCCTGCGGCAGCCAGGGGTTTTTCCAGTAAATTTCATATAAATAAAACGGTTGCAAAACATGTATATACAAATTATAATGGAGATAGTTAAGATATTTGTATATACATGTTCTTGTTATTAATGTAAACGATTTATTTAGGAGGGTAATTTATGCAAAAATACGAACGGCAAGTTCGTGAACTCCTGGAAGCTATTGGAGGAGAAGAAAACGTTGATAAAGCCACTCATTGTGTGACAAGACTTCGATTTGCTTTAAAAGACGAATCTAAAGTTGATTCTGAAAAGCTCGAATCTATTGATATCGTTAAAGGGTCTTTTTCCACAAACGGACAGTTTCAGGTGATTATTGGACAAGGAACTGTTGATCAGGTTTACCGGGAACTGGTTGCAATGACTGATATCGGTGAATCTTCCAAAGATGATGTGAAGTCCGCAGGTTCCAAAAAAATGAATCCTTTTCAAAAAGCGGTCAAAACATTAGCTGATATTTTTATACCTATTTTACCTGCCATTGTAACTGCTGGTTTATTACTTGGTTTAAATAATATTTTAACCGGTGAAGGTATTTTCTTTGACGAAGCACTTATCGAAGTGTATCCGCAATGGGCGGATATGGCTGAAATTATTAATATCATTGCAAGCGCAGCCTTTGCTTTCCTCCCCGCTTTGATCGGCTGGTCAGCAGTGAGGCGTTTCGGGGGCAGCGACCTGCTCGGTATTGTTCTTGGTTTAATTATGGTTCACCCTGACTTGTTGAATGCCTGGGCTTATGCAGATGCGCAGGCTGCCGGCGACGTGCCAATGTGGAATCTGTTTGGCCTGGAAGTTGAAGCAATAGGCTATCAAGGACAAGTATTACCTGTTTTATTCGCTTCTTATATTTTATCTAAGATCGAACTTTTCCTTCGAAAACGGGTTCCTGATTCTATCCAGCTCCTTGTTGTAGCTCCAGTGGCACTTTTAGCTACCGGATTTATCACTTTTGTCGCTATTGGTCCACTGACATTTGCGTTAGGTAACGGGATTACCGGCGGATTTGTATGGTTGTTTGATGTTCTTCCTGCTTTAGGCGGTTTAGTTTACGGTATCATGTACGCACCTTTAGTTATCACTGGAATGCACCACGCCTTTCTTGCTGTCGACCTGCAGCTCACAGGAACTGGCGACGGAACGTTCTTATGGCCGATCCTTGCTTTATCCAATATCGCTCAGGGTTCTGCCGCATTAGCAATGATGTTTGTGTCTCGAAGTGAAAATCTCAAAGGGCTTTCAGGTACATCAGCTGTATCAGCTTATTTAGGTGTTACGGAACCTGCTATGTTCGGGGTTAATATCCGGTACAGGTATCCGTTCGTCTGTGCCATCATTGGTTCAGCAATTGCCGGAACGTTTATTTCAATCAGTGGGGTATTAGCCTCAGCCATTGGCGTTGGCGGAATCCCTGCCTTCTTATCTATCTTCCCTCAAGACTGGGTGCCATTTTTCATAGGTATGTTTATTGTGCTTATTGTGCCTTTCACTTTAACTTACCTCTATGGAAAATTTGTTTCTAAAGAAGAAGTTTAAGTCATTATGTGCGGCTCTGCTTTCAGGCAGAGCCGCTTTTTATTGGCCCTTTCCTGAAGGGCCTTTCTTTTTTTGACATACATTCTTTCTTAAAGGGGTATACAAAGTTTAAAAGAGAGCGTTATTATTTAGTTACAGATCCAGTTTATGTCTGACAGGGAGGATCATTGTGAAAAACTTCTCATTATATCGTATAATTGTTATTGTAGGAATGTTTATAAAATTTGTCGTTCAACTTTATTTTTTTAACAAAAGAAATAAAACATGGGATGCCCAAACTCAGGAAAAATGGGAAGAGCTTCTAAAAAAACAAGCTGAAGAATATAGGGAAAAAGCGATTAAACTGGAAGGCTTGATGATTAAAGTCGGGCAGTTTCTGAGTACAAGAGCGGATATTATGCCGGAAGTATTTTTAAAAGAGCTTTCCGGGCTCATCGACCAGGTCCCCCCTGTTCCTGCTGACATATCCAAAAAGATTCTGGAAGACGAATGGGGTCAGCCCATCGAAAATTATTTATCGGAGCTAAGCGATAAACCCGTAGCTTCCGCTTCAATTGGAGAAGTGTACAAAGGCAGATTGACTAACGGCCAGGAAGTAGCCATTAAAATTCAGCGCCATAATATTAAAAAAATTATTCATACGGATTTTAAGGCGTTACGCATTGTTTTATGGATAACAAGTACCTTTACAAAATTCGGAAAAGAGATAGATGGGAAAGCCCTCTATAAAGAAGTCGTTACCATTATCGGCAATGAGCTCAATTACGCTAAAGAATTAAAAAACGGCCAGTATTTCCAGAAAAGGTTTCATGACAGTAATGATTATTATATCCCCCAGTTTTATGAAGAATACTCTACACGTAAAGTGCTGGTCATGGAGTGGATGGAAGGAAGAAAAGTGACTGATATCTCCTTTTTAAAAGAGAATCAGCTTGACCGGAAAGAAGCTGCCCGCAGAGTATTTCAGTTTTTCGTCGACCAGCTGCTGGATTACGGAATGTTTCATGCAGATCCCCATCAGGGAAATATTCTTATAACAAAAGATGGTATGATTGTTATTATAGATTTTGGCATGGTGGGTGAAATTTCAAGGGAAGAAACACAGCAAATCAGAAAAATGATCCAAGGGTTTGTTCTTGATGACTATGAACTGGTAATAAGCCAGTTGCAGGAGCTTGGCTTCCTCCTTCCCCATGCAAATAAATACAAGCTTCAGTCATTACTGAGAACTTACGTGGATATGTATTTGGAACAGGATATTAAACAGCTCGATGAAGAAGTGGTTCAGGAAATTTTCAGGGACCTTCAGGAAATTGTCCACGAACAGCCTATCCAGCTTCCTGCCGAATTTGCTTTTCTCGGCCGGGCCGCTTCAATAGGACTGGGTGTCTTGACGATTATCGATCCTGACATAGATTTTATGGCTTTGGGAAAACCTGTTGTCACACAGTGGCTTGAAGAAAACAATGAAGATCCGGGAAGCCTTAAAATGCAGGTTATTAAGGATTCAGCGAAACCTTTACTATCGCTTCCCCGTAATATAAATGAGTGGCTTGAAGCTCCAACTTATCAGAGAAGATCGGAAGAACGCCGGCAATGGAGACAATTTGACCATCAGCGCCAGTTGATGATGGCCGGTATTTCAGCTTTAACTTTTCTGCTGTCTTTAGTATTTTTATTGGTTTCTATTATAATGGCGCATTCTTATCTTCTGCTCGTCACGTCAGTTCTGACAATTATTTCATTTACAATAAGTATCTTAACGTTTATCTTGCATAAACGCTGGGTGGATAAATTCCGAAGATAAGCGGGAAATTATTTTAAGGAGGGCTATCAAATGAGCAATTTACTGAAAACAGGTTTTTTATTAGGATTAGGTGCTGCCGTATCAAGCAAGGAAAAAGTGGAAAAGTATATTGACGATCTTTTATCGAAAGGGAAAGTGACTCCTAAAGAGGCAGATGAATTATATCAATCCCTCTTGAAAAAAGGAGAGGAAACGGAAGAACAATGGTCTACCCGCTCTAAAGAGAGAATGCGTTCAGTCATGGAAGATTTAAACATTGTCTCAAGAGACGAGCATTTACAGCTCAAACAAAAAGTAGAAGTACTTGAGCAGAAAATCATGCAGCTGGAACACGATAACAAACAAACGAATGATGACAATCAAAGCGAATTTTAATTAAGCAGCAGTCTCCCGGACTGCTGCTTTTTTTTATGATGACAAGAAGGTGAAATTTTTCCTTGAATATTCCCGTACCTTTGCTGTCAAGCTATATTTATAAAGACTGCTTAAAGTAAAGGAGGGTGAAAATGACTATTGAAAAACTCCACGCCGGAGACACGGTTTATATTATTCAACGTAACCCCCATACACAATCTGTTGCTCATATCCAGGAAGCTTATATTGTAGATAATCCTTTCCAACCGGGGGAGCTTTCACTTTTTTTTAGAGATGAATATTATCCTCTGACTGACGATTTCGCAATGTTCACAAGTTATGAAGAAGCTGAAGAAGTCTACAGGGATATTTTTAATCCAAATGATGAGGAGCTGGATTTCCACCCTATTCATGAGGTATACAGATTATGATAAAACCTTTCGTCCCTCAGCTTGTTTATATAGAGCCTGGCGCACTTGAATATCCAGCCGGGGTTCAACTGAAGAAAAAATTTACTGAGATGGGAATTGAAATAAGAAAAACCACTTCCCATAATCAGGTAAGAGATATCCCGGGCAAAAATGATTTACAAAAATACAGGAATGCAAAGTCCACACTGGTTGTCGGTGTGAGAAAAACACTTAAATTTGACACATCCAAGCCGTCAGCCGAATATGCTATTCCTCTGGCAACCGGGTGTATGGGCCACTGTCAGTATTGTTATCTTCAAACGACTATGGGAAGCAAGCCTTATATAAGGACATATGTAAATACAGACGAAATTTTTGAGGCGGCTGAACAATATATGAAAGAGCGTGCGCCGGAAGAAACCCGTTTCGAAGCAGCATGTACGTCTGATATCGTAGGAATTGACCATTTAACACACTCTTTAAAACATGCCATCGAATACTTTGGTAAGTCCAAATATGGAAAACTGCGGTTTGTGACAAAGTATCATCATATTGATCACTTACTGGACGCGGACCATCAAGGAAAAACGCGTTTTCGTTTCAGCATCAATGCAGATTATGTCATAAAAAGCTTTGAACAAGGAACCTCTCCTCTTAATGAAAGAATTGGCGCAGCAGCTAAAGCAGCCAAAGCCGGCTATCCTCTTGGTTTTATCATTGCACCTATTTATTTGCACGAAGGGTGGAAAAAAGGGTATAAGGAGATGTTTGAAAAGCTTTATGACGAGCTCCCTGCTTATGCCCTGGATGATCTGACATTCGAACTGATCCAGCACCGTTTTACAAAGCCGGCCAAGCGGGTCATTCAAAAAAATTACCCTATGACAAAACTGGAGCTTGACGAGGAAAAAAGAAAGTACAAGTGGGGAAAGTACGGAATTGGAAAGTACGTATACCAAAATGACGAGCAGGAAGATATTCAAAAAACACTGTATGAGTATCAACAGCAATTTTTCCCTGAAGCCACCATTGAATATTTTACCTAATAGATGCTTTAACACAGGAAACCGTGAAGCAAAGGCAGGCTGTCTCACGGTTTCCTGTTTTTTTTGTTGGTGCCTCTGCGCCGCTTCGCTTGCTCGTCGCAGGTGATAGGTGCTACACCGGTAGCACCTACTTCTCTGTTACTCTTTTATTACTTGCTTATACGGCCGTTTTCTCCTGATTTCTCCCTGATACATTTGTAGGTGCTACACCAGTAGCACCTACCTCCCTGTTACTCTTTTTGCGCTTGCTTATGCTTCCGTTTCCTCCTGATTTCTTCCTGCTACGTTTGTAGGTGCTACACCAGTAGCACCTACCTCCCTGTTACTCTTTTTGCGCTTGCTTATGCTTCCGTTTCCTTCTGATTTCTTCCTGATACGTTTGTAGGTGCTCCTGCGCCGCTTTCACTTGCTCGTCGCAGGTGATAAGTGCTACACCAGTAGCACCTACTTCTCTGTTACTCTTTTGTTACTTGCTTATGCTTCCGTTTCCTCCTGATTCCTCCCTGATACGTTTGTAGGTGCTCCTGCGCCGCTTCGCTTGCTCGTCGCAGGTGATAGGTGCTACACCGGTAGCACCTACTTCTCTGTTACTCTTTTTTAGCTTGCTTATGCTTCCGTTTCCTCCTGATTTCTCCCTGCTACGTTTGTTGGTGCTCCTGCGCCGCTTTCGCTTACTCGTCGCAGGTGATAGGTGCTACGCCGGTAGCACCTACCTCCCTGTTACTCTTTTTTTAGCCCTTCTCTGCTCCCCTTTGAAAAAATAAACTGCTTTAGCCTCAAGAGCTAAAGCAGTTTAACAGAGCTTTACAAGTTTTCCTGTCTCTTTGACAGGAACGGTCTAAGAGAGAGTCGTTCAGTTGCTTTTTCTTTTTTTCTTGCCTGTTTTTTCTTTTTTAAGCTCTTCTTCTCTCTTTTGTTCAGATGTATGTACTTGAAACCAGATGAATCCCCAATAAGCTCCAATAGCGAGAAAAACAAGGAGGTATATTGTGCTTCTTATCAGCTCGGGAGTTGAAAGCATGACAGAAAAATCAAACTGATAAGATATGATCAAACTTACAAGCATATACAATAACCACAATTTTATTCCGAAGTGGTAAAGACCTTCTTTCACAATAAAAGATGTTCTTCCTTCTTTAATTCTTTCTCTCATTCGGTTCTTTCGTTTACTCAAAGATTTATTCCTCCTGATGCTGCAGAAACTGTAATTCCATTCACAGTATACTTTATAAACAGCCAGTTTGCCACTTTGCATCCAGCTTGTGCTATAAAGGAAATTACTGGGGGGACAGACCCCCCAGTAATTTACAAATAAGTAACTTCACTGGCGTGAAGTTACCTAATTATAAACAAATTTGTATTCAGCAGCATCGCCTACTGATTCATAGCCTATTTTCATATATATGGAATTAGAAGCAGGATTTTCAGCGTCTGTGTTTAAACTGCAGAAGCGGAAGCCTTCATTTAATAAACGCTCACTCAGGGCACCTACGCAACTGGTCGCATAACCTTTCCGCTGGTATTCCTCAGGAGTGTAAACGAAATTAACAACCACTCCGTTTTTTAATTCTCTGCCTTTTTTAGCCATTGAAACGGGCGTGCAGTGTTCATCTCTCCAGAAATAAACCTGATTGTTCCTTATTTCCCTCCGAACCGTTTCTTCAAGGTTAGGGTGCTCTGTTATCCCTAATGCTTCTTCTTCAAATTCTTTTGTCCATGCCAAAACTAATGCGATATCATCTTCAGTTGCGTAAGTTAACCTCCCGGGATTTCTTTGGAAACTTTTAAGTTCCTGGAGCTGGTAAATCTTTTGTTTCATAGCCTGCTCCACTCGGCAGGATGTTAATTTAGCCCATGCCTCAGAGAAAGCTTTAGCTGTATTTGAGCAGCCTACCACTCCTGGCAGCTCCGTTCCTTCCTCAGCTAACCAGCGGGCTGCCTTTTCCACTCCTGAGCCCGTTCCACAAATAATCAGGTTTCTCGGAGGAGTTCTTACCATCACCACTTCCACTTCTCCTTTATCATTTTCCCCTGCTGCCATGAAAATGCCTTTGGAATAGTCCGGTGATCTCTCTTCTTCTTTAGAAAATTGCCGGAGTATACCGAGAGGAAGATTATGGGTCACTTCTTTTTTCAAAAGGAAATCCTCAGCTCTATTTAAAATATGAGAGGCAGAATTATACCGGGTGAATTTCATAATTAGCCCTCCTTCCAGCTTAATTTACCTGTTAAATACTTCAAGAACAACAAAAGAATATCCTTCTAATCTTCCATGTCGTTTTATAAAACCTTTTTTTCCATACGTACAAACGGGACATCTTCTCCGTTTGTATGCTGCATAAAGTGGTCAGTCTTTTGAAAGCCTGCCTTCTCATAGACTGCCATGGCTCTCTTATTAAATTTTGCCACCTTTACTACCAGTTTTTTAGGCTCGTACCATTTTACTGCCACCGTAAGGGCATAATCCACAAACGGCCCTCCCTTTCCCTTCCCTGTTAAATCCGGGCGTAATCCTAAGCCAATCTCAACTTCTTCAAGGTTTAGAGGGTTAAATGTATAGAAACCAACCAGCTCATTTTTTTCATAAATTGCAGCATAATGGTTCCACCTGAACGGATTTAAAAACTCATCTAAATCATCTACATCATTTTGCAGATTATAAAATGAATACGGTTCTTCGTATTCCCACTCTGCTATCTCCAAAGCTGCATCATTCGTCATCCATTTCCATTCGTACATGGATTCTTCCACCCTTTCTATCACGACAGTTTCTCTTATTCTATTATACCTTTTTCCACTTCTTCCTCCATTATTTTTAAATTTTTTAGGTAAATCCAGCAAATATTCAATCCTGTATGTATGTGAAAACAGATATTTTTTGAAAAAATGTTCGGCCGGGACACTGGAGAGGTTTATTAAAGAACTTTCGAAACGACAGGAGATTGTACTTACTTTTTCTGTAAAACTTGCAAGCGCCAAACATGCAAAAAACCGGCTCATACATTATAAGCCGGTTCTTTAAAAGTTATTTATTTACTTATAAACATTTGCGTCCAGTAATGACCGTATGGGCCGCCTTGGACATGGCCCACACCTATGTGTGTATAATTGCTGTTCAATATGTTTTGTCTGTGGCCCTGGGAGTTCATCCAGGCTTGAACCACTTGCTGAGGTGTTCTTTGGCCTGCTGCAATATTTTCTCCAGCCGCCCTGTAAGACACTCCGTAGTTCCTTAACATATCAAACGGGCTTCCGTATGTCGGGCTCTGGTGGGAAAAATATCCCCGGTCCCTCATATCCTGAGACTTTATTCTGGCAACCTTTGAAACTTCCTCGTCAATTTGCAAAGGAGCTAATCCTCTATTTTGTCTTTCTGCATTTGTTAAACGGATCACTTCCCTTTCAAACTGAGAAAGTTGACTGGACACTTGCTCTGCAGAAGTTTGCTGTGGTGCAGCCTGGCTGTTATTATTTGTTGGAATGGCCACCTGCTGTCCTGGGTAAATCACATTTGGATTGGAAATTTGACGATTAGCCGACAACAGATCTGAGAATGAAAGATCATATTGAAGGGAAATCAGCCATAAAGTATCTCCAGATCTGACTTGATGAGTTGTGTTTGCTTCAGCATTTGAAACAAACAGAGGAAACACTAAACCTAAAACCAAAAATGATGTCATGATTTTTTTTAACATCTGTGAAACACCTCCATGGCGATTATTATTACATAAAAAAAACCCCTTTTGGCAAAGGGGAAAAAATTTCCATAAAGCAAATTATGGGGGCTGCAGATATACTTTCTTTAAATAGTTAAATTTGGATTGTTTTCTTTAATTTTAAGCCCAGTTACTGTTAAAGCTTGTTCAAGGTCACTGACCACTCTCATATTCTCAAATGAAATACCTAAATTAACGATCGTTTGAGCAAGCTCCGGTCTCAACCCTGAGAAAATAGCTGTCACACCAATTACACGCAAGGCGTCATTTAACTGAAATAAATTATGAGCAATAGCTGTATCAATAATATCAACCCCGGATAAATCAACAATTAAATACGCCAACTCCAGTTCGCGTCCCCGGTTAAGTGATTTATCCAGTAATTCTTTAGACCGGTGAGTATCAATCGTCCCAATAATCGGTAAAATGGCAACTTCTTTAGTTAAAGGAACAACCGGAACAGATAATTCCGTTAATTCTTCCTTAGCCTTCTTAAAAGTATCTTCATTATATTCAACATATGCGTGGCTAAAAGAATAAATTGTCCGGTCCACTATGGGATTTATATAATCTACCGCTTGAAAATAATCCTCCACCGGTCTGTCAGTTTTTTTAAATTCTGAACGAATTAATTCTTCCATAACTTTCCTGAAAAATGGGAGCCCCAGCATCGCTTTATCAATTGCTACACCTGATTGCACCGCTGTTTTTCCAAATTTTGCTCCCCATTCTTCAATGGAAGTATTTGTCTCCTGTTCATTGTGCTCTGATAGAGCTTTCCCTATCCTATGTAATAATCCCACCATATAGTCCTGAGACTCTTTTTCGTTTAAATCTCTGGCGTCTTTCTCATATTCTTCATAATAAAGGTCCCTAATGCGGTAGGCCAGGTTTTCCTCATTTTCTAGAATTTTGTGACCAAGTGTTGCAATAAAATCCCCCGCCATTTTGAATGCCTCCCATTTTGTTGAATTCTCTATCATATTAATTTACCACAGCTGACTCACTTTAAAACCTGTTTTTTAAAAAGAAAACATTGTAATGTTTTCTTTTACTGTAAGTTAACATCCTGTCTTACAATTCTAAAGAATATTTCCCAAAAAATGGGGGGACAGTCCCCCCATTTTTTGGATCGTCCTACGTACATTGAAAGGATCTGATCTGGTTTGCATCAATGCCAAAATACACCCATCTGAATTGCCTTGGTCTCCAGCGGTAGCCTGCCACAGAAGTGCGGCCTATAAAGGTAGGCCAGAACCAGAAACGCCGGCCGTCAACTAAGACGACGTAGGTGTACCGGTACAAACACCTTCGAAAAGCTCCCGGGTCTACTGCGAACACTCCTATTCCCTCTGGGCCTGTCGGTGGCGGTGTCGCAGGTGGCGGGCCTGGAGGCGGTCCCGGCGGTGGACCTCCTGGCGGGCCAAATCCCGGTCCCGGCGGAGGGCCTCCCGGAGGGCCAAACCCCGGCCCTGGCGGCGGGCCCGGAGGCCCAAATCCAAATAAAGAACCTAAACCTCCAAATCCCGTACCAAATTGGCCTGGTTGAGAGGGGAATAGCCAGTTGAAAATTTGTCGATTGTACACAATAGCCTCTCCTTTCCTATCTTTCAATACAGACTATGAAAGACTGAAAACCATGGTGCTTGCCTATATAGCAAAAACCTTAAGTAAAGATAAGAAATGGAGTATAATAATAATCGCTCGCTCCTTTTTTAAAACAACACAAAAGAAGACACTCATTTAAAAGGAGTGACTTCTTTATTCTTTTGTGTGGTTCAAAGTGTGAAAAGGATCATAAAGTACAAGAACCCGCCCCTGGCTAATAAAATCTTCTGTATTCCCGGCAAGTAATAAAGAAGCTTATCTGTGAACTGGCCGGCCAAGCCGCTTTATATCTTCTTTTTTACAAATCAAACAGACCCGGCTGACTTTGGTCTGTAGTAATGATCGGTTTGTCATTCGTTATAACCAGCGTGTGTTCATATTGGGTGGATATCGAACCGTCCTGAGTTCTGGCTGTCCAACCGTTATCATCCATTTTTGATTGCCATACTCCCATGTTAATCATCGGTTCAATCGTAATAGCCATTCCTTCTTTCAGTCTTTTCCCCCTCCCAGGCTGTCCGAAATGCGGAATATTTGGTTCTTCATGAATGGTCGGCCCGATCCCGTGGCCTGCAAAATCCCTGACAATTCCATAGCCATAAGGTTCCACATATGACTGGATAGCAGCTCCAATATCCCCAACCCGGTTTCCTGACTTGGCCGCTTCAATTCCTTTATACAGCGCTTCTTTGGTCACGCGGTTTAATTGTTTAATATCTTCAGATACTTCCCCAACAGGATAGGTCCAGGCTGAATCAGCTAACCCCCCATTCAAGTCAACTACAAAATCCATCGTGAGAAGATCCCCTTCTTTTAGCGGCTTTTTACGGGGAAAGCCGTGGCATATTTCATCATTAACAGAGGCGCATGTGGCGTATTCATAACCATGATAACCCTTCTGTGCAGCTGTTGCCCCGAATTTTTTTAAAGTCTTCTCCACAAACTCATCCAGTTCCATGGTGGTTATTCCAGGCTGAACCATGGTCGCCAGCTTCCGATGCAGGCTCGCCACAAGTTTGCCAGCTTCTTTCATTAGTTCAATTTCACGTTCGGATTTACGTTGAATCATTACAAGGTCTCCTTTTTATAAAGTTATGTTTTTACTGTTTATTCCTAATAAGCATCCTAATTTCTCACAGAATAAACTATTCTTGAACAGACCGTCCTGTGAACCTCAGTCAGTTGATAAACTGCTTTACCAAGACTTATCATACCAATATCGGCTTACCCACTTCAACACTTAGATGTACACTTAAAAAATGCTGACATTCACCCAGTTGATAACATTTGGGAATTAATGGGGGGACAGACCCCCCATTATTTGGTTTATAATTAATTGGACACGCTTCGGTTTTGAAAATTAAGTTTACCGGAAAATTATATGTTGTTATTGTTATATTACTTTTACTTAAAACAGGGGGACCTATGATCAAGCTTATACCATTTACTGAAAATCATTTTCCTTTACTAAAAAATTGGCTCAACTGTACATCGCCCGAGTTTCTTCTGAAATGGGGAGGGGTGACTTTTGAGTTTCCTATAACGGATGAACAATTAAAGCAATATATACAAAAAGCTAACTTCCCGGGGAGCCCAGACTTTATTTTTACGGTAGAAGATCTGAACTCCGGACGGGCTATTGGCCACATTGCGTTAAGAAAAACAGATTATTATCACAGGTCTGCCCGTCTGGGAAAAGTCCTCATTGGAGAAACGGCCTCCCGTAATAAAGGCTTTACACCTTATATCCTTCACGAGCTGCTCCGGTTTGCTTTTGAAGAGCTTCTATTACACCGTGTGTCATTAGGTGTCTTTGACAATAACCTTCATGCTAAAAAAATTTATTCAAAATACGGATTTAAAACAGAAGGATACTTTAGAGATTACAGAAGAATAGGGGATAATTACTGGGGTATGTACGAAATGAGCATACTCGACAAGGAGTGGCATCAGATTAACGAAGAATTGTTGGTGAATAATGAGAAATTCTCTAATAAATGACAGAGAGATTGCAGACATTGACAAGTGTTTTGCAAAAGATTAAATAACATGGAAAACCCTTGAACCTTCATGTGCGTGTTGATACGATAGGCATCGTTGAAGAAGAAAGAATCACATGAAGGAGGTTTTCTTTCGATGAAAACGAATAAGACAATCCGGTCTTTTCAAAGACTGGGAATTTCTGCAGTAGCAGCAGGCGCCGTTTTATTTTCAGGTGCCCAGGTTGATGCCGCTGGAGGAGATGGGAAAGAGTTTGGCGAAAAGTTACTATATACTGGTCAATCCAACGAGCATGTTCTGGAACTTAAAGATTTACTCTCTGAGAATGGCATATTTGGAGAACCGGAAACAGGCGCATGGAGCAGCGTTTATACTTCCGCTACAGAAAATGCCGTTAGACAATTCCAGCAAAAATACGGCCTGTTAGTCGATGGAGTTGCTGGTAATCAGACAGTTGGAGCGCTTTCCGGTCTTGAAAAAGGAGATGAAGGTGAACTTGTTACAAACCTTCAGGAAGACCTTGAAGCACTTGGGTATTATAACTTTGGTGTAGACGGAATTTTTGGTCCGGTAACTGAACAAGCAGTTATTGACTTGCAGAACGATGAAGGTGTTCAAGACGAAGAAGGTGTAGCAGGACCTTATACTTACGCTGCTTTATATGAACAACTTGGAAAATATGGCTCTGCCAGTCAAGGAACTGATTCTGCAGAAGCCACAGAATCTACAGAAGAAGCAACTGAAGAGGCTACTGAAGAAGTAACTGAAGAAGCAACAGAAGAGGCTACTGAAGAAGTAACTGAAGAAGCAACAGAAGAAGCTACTGAAGAAACAACTGAAGAAGCTACTGAAGAAGCTACTGAAGAAACAACTGAGGAAGCTACTGAAGAAGCAACAGAAGAAACAACTGAGGAAGCTACAGAGGAATCTGCAGAAGAAGCAACTGAAGAATCTTCTGATGTAACTGAAACTGAAGCTGCTGAAGAGGCTGCTGAAGAATCCGCCGAAGCATCAACTGAAACAGCTGATGCAGGATCAACTGAAGAAGCCACAGAAGAGACTTCTGAAGAAGCAATTGAAGAAGCTGAACAGACTGAACAGTCCACAGAAGAAACTGCTTCTGAAGGAGCTGACGGAGAAACACTAACAATGGAAGCAACTGCTTACACTGCTTTCTGTGAAGGCTGCACAGGCATCACTTATACAGGCCAGGACTTAAGAAATAATCCTGATAAAAAAGTAGTAGCAGTAGACCCTAATGTTATTCCTTTAGGATCTATCGTAGAAGTTGAAGGATATGGACAGGCTGTAGCCGGCGACATTGGAGGAGCTATCCAGGGTAACCGTATTGACCTCCACGTGGCTACTAAAGAAGAAGCACTTGAATTTGGCCGTCGTGACGTAGAAGTAACTGTTGTAGAAACACCATAAATCTAACATTAAACAAAAAGAGTATCCCGTTGTTTGACGGGATACTCTTTTTTATATCTGCACTTCCAATTTTCAAGGTCTCTCTTTATAATAGCCCGCTTGTTTATTAAAGGTTTTTTTCATATACTTTTAAATGCTGATAGATTAAACGCAACAAAGGCGTTTCCACTCCCGTCCGTTCGGCCAGCAACAATAAATAACCTTGTAAATGGTCAGCTTCAATATGTAAGCCTTTTTCAATATCTCTCAGCATAGAAGATTTCATATTGTAACCTAACTTTTCTGTTAATGCCATTTGTTTTTCAACAATTCCTTCCGCTAAAGGAGCCCCGTTTTCAGCCATAGTCAGACGTACTTCTTCAAACAGCTGCTGAAAATACGTTCTTCCCTCCAAAGTATCCAGGACAGGGCCAATTGAAGAGCGCATAAGTGAAGTCATTCCGGAAAGAGTGGTGATAAATAAATATTTTTGCCACATATCCTGTTCAATAGTGTCACTAAGCCGGAAAGACGCTTTCGTGCCTGAAAAAGTCTCAGATAATTTTTTAACCCGATCCGTTTCCCTGCCGGACCATTCTCCATAAGCAAGTTCGTGCGTCTCACTCGTCTGTATAATATGGCCTTTCTCGTTTAAAGTTGATTCTATAAAACATAATCCCCCTATTACCTGATCCTTTGAAAAGAATCGCCTCATTTCATCTAAGTGTTCAATCCCATTTAATAAAGGAATGACCGTAGTATATTCCCTTACAAAAGGTTCCACTGCTTCTAATGCTTCTTTTAAATGGTAGGCTTTTGTGGCAATGAATACAACATCAAATGGGTCATCTCCGCTTCCTGCTCTAATTGTGCGGGGCCTTAACTGGGCATCTCCGTGTTTACTCTTTATTACAAGACCTTCTTCTTTCAGCTGCTGCTCTCTTTTTTCTCTTACCAGAAAAGTAACGTCTTCTCCTTTTTCAAGAAGCCTTCCTCCAAAATAGCCTCCTGTAGCACCTGCACCTAATACTAAAACTCTCATTCTACTCCTCCTCATCAATTCTGTTTTACACTCATTCCACAAAGAAAGAGAAAACTCCTTTTTTGAGTTTCCTCTTCTTCAACTCCTCTTTTAAACATAGGATCTAGTCCTTTAAGACAGCAGAGGCTACTTTGAGCCGCTCTCTTTTCAACACAATAAACAAGACAACCATAAATGAAAAACCGGCGGCTATGTAAAACAGGCTGCCGCCCTGCAAATCGTAAAGGAAGGCAAACAGGAGAGGTCCAAGTATTCTTCCCATGCTGTCTGCTGAAAACTGAAGACCGGACGCATAGCCTGACCGCTCGCCGCTCGCCCTTGTGATTAAGGACAGAGACAAGGTTCTGATTACGGCATTTCCTACTACAAATAAAATTAAATAAACCGCTGCGAGCACAAGGTTAAAGACAAGAGCCATAAGGAGGAAAGCTAAGCCTGAAGCCGCCTGCCCCAGAATAATCCATCTGTATTCTGTACCTGTCTTTACTTTCCGCAATAAACCTCCCTGAACCCCTGCCAGAATAATTCCGCTGATAAGAAAGAGCATTCCCATTTCTGCAGGAGTCATGTTGATCATATCAATCCCATAAATCTGAAAGACACTTTCCAGTCCGGCCAATAAAAAGGAAGCACTAAAACTCATGAGCAGTAAAAGTTTAAGCAGATTGGCGGAAGGCAGTTTTAGAGAAGGAAGCCATTTCTGCTCCGGCTCTGCTTCAACCTTCACCCAGCTGGCATCATCTAAATTTGTCCAGGCCACCGGTATTAGAACAAGCAGGATCCCCCCTGCTAAAAAGAAAGGCACTCCATACCCGAATACACTGAGAAGCCCCCCTGAGGCAGGTCCGATAATAAACCCCACTCCAATAGCCATTCCTACTAAACCGAGATTACGGTTTCTGGTTTTATCATCAGATATATCTGAAATAGTCGACATAGCTGCTGCATAAAGAGCTCCGGCAAACACCCCGCTCAGGACACGCGAAAGATACATCATCAGCAGAGAATCGAGGTATAAGCCAAACAGAAAAAAACCGGCTGAATAACCTGCCAGACCTGTGATGAGAATCCGCCGCCTGCCATGGCGGTCAGCCAAATGGCCCCATGCTGGGGATGTTAAAAATGAAGCCAGGGAATACACAGCCAGCACTCCCCCAATATGTCCGGCCCTCCCGCTCACCCCGGCAACCACTTCAGGCAAAACCGGAATGACCATTCCGAAGCCGGCATATACTAGAAATTGAATAATCAGGACCATTACTAATGTTTTCTTCATCTTCTTCCCTGTCTCCCCCTAAAATAATAAAAGTTATTACTATTACCACAGTTGAATCATATCATACTCTGTTTTTTTAACGTACGATGAATTATCTTTAAGTGATTGTGTAATTTATTTAGACCTTTCAAAAAATATATATTATCCTTAAAGATATGGATATTTATTTTCTAAGGAGGAGAAATATGACAAAATTCTATGAAGAGAAGCTGGATTTTCAGGACGTTGAATCTATCGAATCCTCTTTTCAGCAGCTGTTGAATGAGAAGGCAGACTCAGCGGAAGCAATGGAAGATTGGCTTAAAAGACAGTCTTTTTTATTTGATGCTCTGGAGGAAGGTTTGACAGGCCATTACATAGACTTCCAATGCCACAGTAACTCTGAGAAAGCTAAACAGGCATTTGAACATGACCAGCAAGTAATTGAACCTTTAGTCAAGCGGTATGAAGCCCTTCTTGATGAAAAAATTCTCTCACAACCAACATTAGAAGCTCTTGACAAGCGCTATTACGAACAGTTTATTAAGAGTAAGAAGAACGCTAAGGAATTATTCCGGGAAGAAAATATTAAACTGGAAGTGGAAGAGGACCGCCTTGCTACCAGTTATTTTGAACATACCGGAAACCTGACGGTAAACTGGGACGGCGAAGAAAAAACGCTGAGCGAAATTTCACCTTTCACCCAGGTTTCTGACAGACCGACGAGAAAAAAAGCAGTTAAAAAGGCTGCTGAAGCATTTATTTCCATCGAACCGGAATTACAAAAAATAATGGATGAGTTAGTTCAACTCCGTCAGAAAAAAGCGGAAAACGCAAACCTTGAAAATTATAGAGATTACATGTTTAAGAAATATGAGCGCTTCGATTATACGCCTGACGACTGCAAAAAGTTGGCTGAAGCAGTGAGAAAACATGTCACTCCTCTGAAAGAAAAAATTCAGAAAGACCACCAGCAGGAATTAGGCACAGACATATACAGACCATGGGATACGAAAGGCGTTCCTGAAGGACTCGATCCGCTGAAGCCATTTGAGAAAAGAGATGAACTGGTGAAAAAAACCGCTTCTATCTTTTCCAATATGGATAAACGGTTTGAGGAGCTGCTGACTGAAATGGATAGCCGGGGCATGCTTGATTTAACGACACGTAAAGGAAAATCACCAGGTGGTTTTTGCGCTCCTTTACCAGTTTCAGAACTCTCTTTTATCTTTATGAATGCGTCGCGGACCCACGATGATATGATTACTCTTCTTCATGAGATGGGACATTGCATCCATAACGATTTTAAGAAAGACATTCCACTTAGCAAATACAGGGACACCCCTATGGAATCATCAGAGCTGGCAAGTATGACGATGGAACTTTTAACGATGGATCAGTGGGACGTGTTTTATAATAATAAAGAAGACCTCATAAGGGCGAAAGAGGAACAATTGAAAGGAATAATTGAATTTTTGCCTATGGGAATGGTAGTCGACCAGTTCCAGCACTGGATGTACGAAAACCCTTCCCACACAGCAGAAGAACGCAACAAAAAATTCTTTGAACTCCAGCAGAGCCTGAATTCATCTGTCGTTGACTGGAGCGGTTATGAAAAGTGGGCGGAAACTTCCTGGCTTCGTATTCTTCATATCTTTGAAGTGCCTTTTTACTTCATTGAATATGTGATCGCCCAGCTCGGAGCAGTCCAGATGTATAAACAATATCGTGAAAACCCTGAACAGACTCTGAACAATTATAAGAATGCTTTATCTCTTGGGGCTTCAAAATCTTTAATTGATGTTTATAAAGAAGCAGGCATCCGCTTCGATTTTTCGGAAGAAATGATTAAAGAACTAATGGGTTTTGTCGAAAAAGAATTACATGACCTGCGTCCATAAATTAAATAAACCGGTCAGCCTGCTTTGGCGACCGGTTTAACTTTGTCAGTTTTCCTCTCTTTTTTTCTTTAAAATTTCCTTCTCAAGCGATTTAAAAGCTTGAATAAACTCCTCCGGATCTTTTTTTACCGTATAAGAAAACACACCCTGGCTCGTATGAATAAATAATATTCCTTCCCCTTTCGGAAGTTTACGGAAAGACATATCAAATATTTTATCCGCAGGAAATTCACGGTGCTTTGTCATTAATTTATCTTCATACAAATATAATGTCCGGTCATCTTCTACATTCTTTTGTTCTATACTGTTTACTTCTCTTTGAACCTTAAAATAAGGCTGAGTCGCGATCAATTTCATCATTAACCTCCTTTTTAGCTTGATCTGTTAATCAATATACGAACAGGTATAAGTTGAGTTTCAAATTTGTGTGTGAGGGAAAACTAATAGTGCGAAAATAATCGAAATTTTTTCTATAAAAAAATGTTAAAAACCTCTTCACAAATCTCGTTATATATATTAAAATTCCGATATATTGAGATATACAACGATATAACAGTTTAATCTTACTAAACGCAATTATACGAGGTTTATTCCTGCTTTTCGGCTGTTTATCGCATTACACCCATTCCCTAAGGAGGTCTTCAAAATGAGACAGACATTTTTTGGCATGAGCGTCGTCTTTTTCTTCGCAGTGGTGGGCCATTTCTTCAGTTAATTTGCCCTCCCTCCCCTTTCAGCACCCTTAATCGGGTGCTTTTTTTTGGTTTGTTGGCAGTTTATTGTAATGCCGGGATAATAAACAGCAGACATAAGTCACCTACCCGGCAATCGGGAAAATGACACTTAAAAGGAGCAGAATTTATGCACCGTGTGAGATGAGTGTCTCCTTTACAGGTCGTGATTAATAATATTTTCCCGGCAACCAAAAGTCTTGCCAGTCTCCTAAGCCTGTAAAACTTGAAATTTGAGCGTAAGTAGAGAAAACCTCCCGTAAACTTGTTATAATATTTGTGTACAGCAAGACTCTTAGGAAAGGCTGTGATTCTGTATGGATATATTTACAGTGCCTGATCCATCAGACAGCGGAATGGGCTATGCCTATATTATTATGATCTTTGTCTTTCTCGCTGCATCTTTTACAGTATATAAATTAAAAAAATCTGCACAAAAAAATAAAAAGCAGGAAGTGCCAAAAATATACGAAATGTATGAATCGGAAGACAAAAAACAGTAACTCCGAATATAGCTGAAGCACGGGGAGTTTATTTAAACCCGTGCTTATTTTTTTATGCGTGCAGAGTTTTAATATGAAAGGAGCAGGACAGTGATGAACGAACCTTTTAAACACCACAGCGATTCCCGCTTAATTTTAAAAGAATGGGCAGAACTTTCGCCAGGTCTGATAGCAGGATTCACGACAAAGAACGGAGGGATAAGCAACGGCCCCTTCCGTACTAACAATTTAGGTTTACATGTAAGTGATAATACTGAAGACGTGGCAGCTAACCGGATGCAGTTAGCTGAAGAATTAGGATTCCCCCTTTCTAAATGGGCCTGTGCTGACCAGGTGCACCAGGACCAGATCGTTAAAATTACAGAAAAACTTACAGGATTCGGTACGACAAATTATGATGAGAGCATAAAAGGAACGGACGCCTTTTATACGAATAAAAAAAATATATTACTGACGTTGTGTTACGCTGACTGTGTGCCTGTATATTTTTATGCTCCCGAGCAGGGTTTTGCAGGGATTGCCCATGCCGGATGGAAAGGGACAGTCAAAAATATTTCAGGTAAAATGGTGCAGCTATGGGAAATGACTGAGAATATCCCTGCCTCTTCCATTCACGCAGCAATCGGCCCTTCCATTGACAGCTGCTGCTACATCGTTGATGACCGGGTGGTCACTCAAGTTGATGAAGCGCTTGAAAACTGTCCAGCCAAAAGTACGGCTCCATACGAAAAAGTCAGTGAAGGGCAGTACCGCCTTGATTTAAAAACTGTAAACAAGTTGCTCCTTCTTCAGGCCGGGGTACGTGAAGAAAATATTCATGTATCAACTTACTGCACCAGCTGCCAGGATGATCTTTTCTTTTCACACCGGAGAGACAAAGGAAAGACAGGCAGAATGCTTAGTTTTATTGGTGTAAAAGATGAGCAGTAGTGCCCGGTACTCCCGTCTGCTTGATGAGGATTAGCCTGTAACCTTACGACCGCCAGTCAGGGCGGTCACTTTACAGCAATGTTACTTTACTCTTAACTATTAAGAAGCTAGTTGATTTTCTTCCTGACCAATGGTAATCTGAAAATAATTCCATATAAGATCCACTAGGGGTGCCTGTAAAGGCTGAGACAAGAAAGGAATCTTGATCCCTTCGAACCTGATCTAGTTTATACTAGCGTAGGGAAGTGGTGCAGCAGCTCGTGATGTTTTTTTATCATATCCAGCAATCAATTCATCCGTGTCCGTTACGCCATTCCTTTCCGGGAATGGCTTATTTGTTTATAAGGGCACGTCTCTTTCCCCCGTTTTCCTGTGGATCTTGGAAATAAAAAGGAGGATATTTTTATGACTTTTAGTGAAGACTTGCGTCATGAAACAGAGGAATTGTTTAAAGCCTGCTATTATCATCCGTTTGTTCAAGGTATTGGGAAAGGGGAGCTCCGGAAAGAGCAGCTGCTTCATTATGTGAGACAGGACTATGAATATTTAAATGCGATGATCCAGACACGGGCTTTAACTATGGCTAAATGCACGACACGTGAAGATATGGCTCTATTAAACGAAGGGATTTCTTTTATCTTAAATGACGAAACCCATCCCCATAATAATTTTTGCGAACAGGCAGGGGTAAAATATGAAGACCTTCAAGGAGAATCCCTTGCCCCCGCAGCGCATCATTACAGTCAGTTTATGCTCCAGATAGCATCAAACGGGACTTTAGGTGAAGCCTTGGCAGTTGCTTTGCCTTGCCCTTGGATCTATCTGTATATTGGAGAGAAACTTATGGAAGACTTTCAGCCGGATGAAAACCACCCGTTCTATCCATGGATTTCTTTCTACGGCGCTCAGAAGATGCCCCGCATCCAAAAGACAATCGACCGCTTAGATGAACTTGCCGTAAATGCTTCCGAAAAGGAAACAGCGGATATGAAAAAACACTTTTATACAGCTTGCCGAATGGAATACATGTTTTTTGATATGGCTTATACTTTACAGAAATGGCCGGTATAGGGCCTGTAAAGAAGATGTCCCGAAAGCCTGACTTTCGGGACATCTTCTGTTCAATCCTTACCGGAACAGCGAGACATATTTAGCCATAACTTTTGACATGCCGCTCTCAAACAGTTTTTCACGCCAGTATAAATCCCCTGCATTTTTAACGATTTCCCCTCTTGATGGATAAGGATAGACGCTGTTTGAAACCTTACTGAAAGAATCGTTATTAGTTTTCATATAGATCAGCTGCTGCATCCAGTCACTTGCATGTCCTCCTGCAGCGTGCGCCCCCAGGATTTTTCCTTTCTTATCAGTGATTACTTTTACGACTGACAGCTTGTCCTGTTCGGCAATCATCCGGTCAACACGGCTGCTGTCCATTGAATAGACATAATAGTCACGGCCTTTTTCTTTACGAACTTCCTTTTCTGTTTTACCAAGATGAAAGATTTCAGGATCAGTATAAAAAGCCCAGGGAACATTCTCGTAGGACACTTTTCTTTTCAGTCCGAACACCGCATTTGCCACAATGGTTTTTCCTTCATGGCCGGCAGCGTGTGTAAATGGAAAAGCTCCGTTGACGTCACCCGCTGCATAAATATTGGGCTGGGACGTCTGTAACGTCTCTTTTACTATTATTTCACCTTTATTATTCACATCCACTCCGGCTTTCTCCAATGCCAGGCCTTCTGTGTTGGGCTTTCTGCCTGCAGCTATAAAAAGCGTATCGGCTTCTAATTCCTGCGAGTGTTCCCCTTTAATAACAACGAACGTTTGCCCTTCTTTTTTTATAACTTTTTCAACTGTTGAGGAATTAAGAACAGTCATTTCTAATTTTAATTGTTCTATTACAAGCTTAGAAATGTCCTCATCCTCTTTCTGCAGAATTTCGGAGGCTGAATCCACAATTGTAACGTGTACCCCAAGTCTGCTGAGCGCCTGTGAAAGTTCCAGTCCTACCGGTCCTCCGCCAACCATAACCATTCGGTCAGGCAGATTTTCCATATCGAATACCGTTTCATTTGTTACTGTCTGGAGATACTCTATCCCTTCAATAGGAGGAATGACAGGACTGGAACCAGTGGCAATAACTATTCGCTTTCCTTTAATAATTGAACCTGAAGATAATTGAATATGATGGTTGTCTCTAAAGCGCGCTCCCGCAAAAATCACCTCGATACCGAGATCACGAAACCTCTCTTCGCTGTCATGCTCCTGAATAAATGCCACAGCTTCCTTTACTTTTTCTTTAGCTGTCTGCCATCCAGGTTTACCATCTACAGTTAAACCAAATGTCTCCGCTGATTTATAAAGCTGATGGACCTCTTTTGCTGCTGCAATAAGAGCTTTAGAAGGAACACAGCCGTAATGGAGGCAATCTCCGCCCAATGTGTTCTTTTTTTCTATTAAAGCGACTTCAGCACCAAACTGGGCGGCTCCTGCTGCCACAGTTAATCCTGCTGAACCGCCTCCTATAACTACTATATCGTAGGCTTTCATAGTCTTCCTCCTTTGCGGCCGCCTCTATTGCAGGCTCTGTCAAATAGTTTCGCTAATACGGTATTCCCCAAATCCCCGGAAAGTAGTCGGAAAGCGGTTCAGTCTTAACAACGCTACTTACAAATGGTTCAACCTTTTTTTTAATAATAAAGGAACTAAGCTTACGACAAGAAATAAGGACAATGCAAAAATAATGACTGACATGTCTCCCGACGCAAAACTGGAACCAAGAAAACTGTAAGCAAAAGTAGCAGGTACTATTCCAATAACCGTTCCAATCAGAAAATGCCGGAATGAGATTTTAGAAATACCTGAAAGATAACTGATAAGATCAAAATTTAAAACAGGTATCAGACGCAGGCTTAAAATATATATAAACCCGTTTCTTTCAAGCTGCTTTTGTATTTTTTCAGCTTTGCCTGTCCAATTTTTTGCTGCAATATTTTTTCCGAGTTTTCTTGCAATCCAGAAAGAAAGGGTCGCTCCTCCGGCTGCACCTGTAATAATTAGAGCCATTCCAAGAAACGGACCAAATATCAGGCCTCCTGCCAGAGATAAAATTGAAGCGGGAAACAGGACGAGAGGGCGAAAAATATAAACCGTAACAAATACTATTGGCCCGGCCCAACCGAAACCGTGAAAGACCGTTTTTATATCTTCAGGCCCCAGATTCACATAGCGCCAGTTAAACCAAAAAAGAAAACCTGTAATGAGAAGAACACTGGTTATTTTTATTATCGTAACAGGTTTTATATTATGCATAAACTTTATAAGCCCCCTCTCGTATCTGGAATATAGTAAACATACCATATCCCCTCATACTAATCATTTATAATTATTCAAAATTAAACAAGGAAATTTTCCCTCTTTTTCCCCATACCGTCATACATTAGCTGAAAGAGGCTGAGACAAAACTAAATTAAATCCAGGATAACCGAAGAATAAATTCACAATAGACCATAAGATGAGATGAGGTTCACAAACGCACTCGCTTGCCGCAGGCATCTCTTCAGCTCCTCGGCAAAGATCGCCTGCGGGATCTTCAGAAGATGCTTTTCCTGCAGGCGTCTCGTGATTTTTGACCCTCATCATTTTTTAGCTTTTTTTGATTGAAGGACAGAAGGCGGCGACGCCCGAGGGATTAAGCGCAGTCTGAAGATCCAATTCAACGAAGCTCCAGGCTGAGTTGAATTTAGCTGAAGACAAGCCCCTGGGCAAGCGTTCGCCTGGCGGACTGAAATCACTGCCATTACTATTTATAGAGTTAAGTACAAAAGCGAAAAACCGAACAAAAATCATAAGATTTGTTCGGTTTTCTTTACTATTCTTTTGTCCCAGCCTCTTAAGTCCTACACATACCTTTTGGATATCTTTTTTCCGTCATAGCAGAAAACGATTTTCCTGTCTGCAAGTACCGTTTCCATATGAACCGGCCTTCCCCAAAGCTGGTGTAAATATGGAAGTGTTTTTTCGAGATATTTCGTATCAAGTTCTACCCCTTCAAATTCATGAGTTAAATATAACTCTCCGGCTTTTAAATAATCCCCGTTTTTTACAGTTATAAATGGGAAACCTCCATTCACCCTGCTTGTAATAAGCTGCTCCCGAACTTCTTCCCAGTCTTTATCCACAATTTTATAATCTCTTCCATGTTTTTGAAATAAATACATATCTTCCTGAGCTGCTAAATCTTTTGTTAAATAGTTTCTAATAAAAGAGATATCAGATTCTATTTCTCTGACTTCAAAGATTTTTTCTCTCCCGCTGCCAGGTTTGACCCCTTGCCGCTCCTTCATCTCTTCAGTCGGATTGTCATATCTTTTTTCTATGTCTTCAAAAATCTTCAATCCAAGGTAATAAGGATTAATTTGGGTTTGGGAAGGCTGGACCACCCCCGCATTGAGCTTTGCGAACTCAATCGATTCATCTGATGTGAGATCCATCTCTCTGATAATCCTCTGATGCCAGTAGCTGGCCCACCCTTCATTCATAATCTTCGTTTCAAGCTGAGGCCAAAAGTAGAGCATTTCTTCGCGCATCATAGTTAATATATCTCTTTGCCAGCCTTCAAGCTCGTTACTGTAATGCTCAATAAATAATAAAAGGTCTTTTTCCGGTTCAGGCGGAAACGCCTTTTTCTTCCTTGCAGGCAACGGCCTGTTTGCCTTACCTTTCTCATCTAAATTCCATAAATCATCGTAAGGGCTTTCTTTCTTCTGGTCTTCTTCTTCTTCAACATCCACCCAGACATCCTCCATAGACCAACTTAACTTGGAGCGCTGAAGCCCTGGATCAATATGTTCCTGAATAGCCAGGACCGCATCAAGAAATTTTTCTACTTCTTCTTTGCCGTGTACAGTCTCATAATGGTGGACTCTTTCCGCTGTAGCTGTCATGCTTTCAACCATATCTCTTCGGGTATTTGAAAACCGGGCGTTATTCTTAAAGAAATCACAGTGGGCGAGTACGTGAGCTATTATCAGCTTGTTTTGTATTAATGAGTTCGTGTCAAGTAAAAAAGCATAACAAGGATCAGAGTTAATGACTAATTCATAAATTTTACTTAAACCTAAGTCATATTGAAGTTTCATTTTATGAAATTGTTTTCCAAAGCTCCAGTGATTAAAACGTGTCGGCATACCATAGGCACCAAACGTATAAATAATATCCGCGGGACACACTTCATATCTCATCGGGTAAAAATCAAGCCCGAAACTTTCCGCAATTTCAGTAATTTCTTCAATGGCACGGCCCAGTTCCAGTTGTCCGCTCATTTAGCTTCCTCCTTGTTTTCCGGTTATTACAATTTATGTGTGAGTCAGCTAAATGATGAGAGATTTGCTTAATCAATCACCCATTAGAAAAACTTATTGTCTCTTAAACCTCACGCGAAAACCACGCTGAAGGGTTTAAAACGTTCACCTGGCTGACTGACATCCGTTCTTATATAAAAAACATCCGAATCACATTCATTTAAAGTTTGGTTCGGATGTCTATAAGGTTGCTATTCTGTTGTCTCAGCCTCTAAATCTTCTTCTTTTTTAATAAAAACCGGGAATTTAACAAAAAATACTGTCCCTGATGGGCCAGTTTCAAAGTCTATATCAGCATTGTTCCGTCTTGCAATACTGTAACAAACAGAAAGCCCCATCCCCTGATGGCCGGGTTTTGTAGATAAAAAAGGCCTCCCTAATTCTTCAATTATACTGTCTGAAATGCCAGGTCCTTCATCTTTGACTGACAACACAACATGGTCATTTTCAACCTCAGTTTTTATAGTAAGAGACTTATCGCTTTCCATTGATTCCAATGCATTCGTTGCCAAATTGAGAATGAGCTGCTGGATTTCTATTTCATCTATCAGAGTATCAGGAAGTTCAGATGCCATTTCTATTATAAGTTTTTTTTCATCTACTGCCGACTGAGCCATAATTACCGGTTTTATTTTTTGAATACAATCATTTAAATTGTATCTATTGATTTCATTTCTTTTATTATCAGCTAAAGTTAAAAAATCTTTTATAATTTCATCCGTATAATCCAACTCTGACAGCATAAGCTCAATGCTGTCCAGATGCCCCTTAAATTCATCTCTCATTTTAAAAACTTGTAAAAATCCTTTTACCGTTGTCAGCGGATTTCGGATTTCATGTGCAAATCCGACAGCTATATCTCCAACCAGCTTAAGTTTGTCTATTCTGTCTTTCTGCTTCAGCATCCGTTTATGTTCTGATATTTCTTCCTGAAGTTTCCGGTTTTGAGCCTGAATCTCACTTGTTTTCTCCTCGACAAGATTATGCAGATAACGTTTATGTATGTCGAGTTCCCATTCTATTTTATTTTCATCAGTAATATCAGATATAGTAAGAATTGCCCCTTTGACGTTTCCTGTATCGTCAAACAACGGAATGGCAGAATTAAGGATTGTGGCTTTCTTTCCGTCCAGCCTGATAATATCAATGACTTCACCGAAGGTTGACTCTGCTTTTTCTACAGCTTTCACTACCGCCCATTCTCCAACAGCTATTTTTTTGCCGGTGTTTTTGTAGTATCCTTCATAATTGTCATAAATTGAATGGCGGGTTCGTTTAGAAGGGTCTCCCCCCCATATTTCACTAATTTTTGTGTTCATATGCTTAAACTCGCCCTTAACATTTGCAACTAATACACCAAAAGGCAGGGCATTAATAATCATGTCAACATTTAAGTCTAAGTCGTTGTTATCATCCAAAAAATTACCAAACTTTCCATCCATTATTAATCCTTCCTTTACATTAACTGTCTAAGTCTATTTAAACAGTAAGCTGTTCTTTGAAGCAATACATTTTCTAATAAATTATTAAACTGTTCTTTAGGATATAATTACCAGACACCCCTTTTTCTTAAACTCCTACTGTTCTGCTTGACTGAGACCCTCTATTGTAAGCGCTTTAAAAAAATTTACAATTTATCAGAAAATTTAATTTATTCGGCTCAACTGCAATAATGTAAGCGGTTACTATATAACTGATAGTTTTGAAATGTTAGAATTTTTAACAAATAGCTGTTGACCTTCACTGTTTTTGGCTGTATTATTGGCGTCAATATCATATTTGTTGGCCAGACGTTACACATTTTAAAGACTTGAATTTTCCCGCAGCGGCCTTTTTTCATTTTTAAAATTTGGAGAGTAAAAACTCTGAAATTAGAATGAACGGAAGGCTAATATTAGTCCTTATAATTTTAACACGTTACAGCGTCTAAACTTTAAAGAAAGGAGTGGATCGGTATGAGCAGCCAGTGGATTTTTCTTGGAGGCAAATTTGTTAAAAAGGAAGAAGCCGTCGTTTCTGTTTATGATCATGGATTTCTATATGGTGACGGGGTGTTTGAAGGCATTAGGGTTTACAGCGGAAATGTTTTTAAACTGGATGAACACCTTCAGCGCCTCTATGAATCTGCACAATCAATAATGCTAAGCATTCCATACGAGAAGGAGGAATTGGAGCAGATTATTGTGGACACGGTCAGAAAAAACAAACTGGATAGTGCTTATATCCGAGTAGTCATCTCCAGAGGACGGGGAAACTTAGGACTCGATCCTTCCTCCTGTTCTGAGCCCCAGGTTATTGTGATTGCTGAGGCGCTCGCGCTTTTCCCTAAAGAATTATATCAGCGCGGCCTGCGAGTCGGCTCAGTAGCCAGCCGGAGAAACAGACCGGATGTACTCAGTCCTCAAGTTAAGTCGCTGAACTATTTAAATAATATACTTGTAAAACTGGAAGCTAACCAGGCCGGTGTAGATGAAGCCCTGATGCTGAATGATCAAGGGTATGTCACCGAAGGTTCTGCTGATAATATCTTTTTAGTAAAAAACAATACCATTTATACACCTCCTGTTTATCTCGGAGCGCTTGAAGGAATCACCCGGAATGTCATTATTGATCTTGCTGAAAAGCATGGGTACGAAATGAAGGAAACACCGTTTACACGGCATGATGTTTATGTTGCCGATGAAGTTTTCCTTACAGGCACGGCTGTCGAAGTCATTGCTGTCGTTGAAGTAGATGGGCGAAAGATTCAGGACGGCAAACCTGGTAAAGTAACAAATCATCTGTTATCGGAATTCAGAAAAGTCGTCAGAACGGACGGCGTTGCTTGCTACGACTCTTCCTCAACAGGTAAGGCAATCGTCAGTTAGTCTGAATTAAAAATTTTATATTTCAAAATCGATGATGGGAAAAAAGGTTTAAGGGCCTGTATTCACAGAGAACCGGGGTTGCTGGAAGCCCGGTAATACAGCTTAATCCGACATCCTCCCCGAGTGTTATGCTGAACAAGTCATTTTAGTAGGCATAATCAGGTGTATGAACGCACCTGTTATCAAAAGAAGCAGCAGATGATCTGTCCTGCTTCATGAGACAATATTCGCGAGAGTATTGTAAAAACGGGTGGTACCGAGAAAAGTAAAGGCCTTTTCTCCCCGCTGAACATTTAAACCTGCAGAGCAGGCCCTGAATGTCACGGGAGAAACAGGCCTTTTTATATTGGACATATATTGGACGCCTAGTCCAACTTACACTATAAGCCTATATTTTCAGGAGGGAAGATAAAGTGAAGGTAGATACTAAGCTAAACACAAAGCCCGAAGCCGCAGTGAAAACAGGTGCAGATATTCTCGTAGAGTCATTGCTTGAACAGAAAGTGGAAACAATTTTCGGTTACCCTGGTGGCGCCGTCCTCCCTATTTATGACGCTTTATACCGGTCAGACGGGGATTTTGAGCATATCCTTACCCGCCATGAACAGGGAGCGATCCATGCCGCGGAAGGTTATGCAAGGGTAGCGGGAAAACCGGGGGTCGTTATTGCTACCTCAGGGCCGGGAGCTACTAACCTGGTTACAGGAATAGCAGATGCCATGATGGACTCTCTCCCACTCGTTGTCATTACAGGACAGGTTGCCACCTCTGTCACAGGGACAGATGCTTTTCAGGAAGCCGATGTGATGGGAATCACGACACCTATTACAAAACACAATTATCAGGTGCAATCCAGTTATGAACTTCCAAAAGTGATAAAAGAAGCATTTCATATTGCTTCCACTGGCAGACCAGGACCTGTAGTGGTTGATATTCCTAAAGATATTTCAGCAAACTTGTGTACAGAAACAGACCAGTCAGCCTTTCACCTGCCTGGGTATCAGCCGACTATAAAGCCTAATCCGCTTCAGATAAAAAAACTGACAGAAGCAATTAAAAAATCGAAGAAACCATTAATTTTAACCGGTGCAGGCGTTATTCACGGGCACGCCTCCGATATTTTACTGGAAATTGCTGAAGAATACAGCATGCCTGTAACGTCCACCCTGCTGGGCCTCGGGGCGTTTCCGGGTCAGCACGACTTGTTCCTCGGTATGGCCGGCATGCATGGAACGTATACAGCAAACATGGCGATCGCCGAATGTGATTTACTCATCAATATCGGTGCAAGGTTTGATGACCGTTTAACAGGAAACCTTAATTACTTTGCCAAAAATGCAACTGTCGCTCATGTAGATATTGATCCTGCAGAAATCGGCAAAAACGTACCGACTGATATTCCGATCGTCTCTGATTCAAAAGCTGCGTTAGCAGAGCTTAAGAAACAGTTAAAAGAAGGGCCGGACCATTCGGAATGGATGGATCAGCTTAACCAGAATAAAATGGCTTATCCGCTTTGGTATAACAACCCTCCTGAAGAAATGGTTCCTCAGTGGCTTATGAAATCCCTCTACCATGCTACAAGAGGCGAAGCGATTGTGACCACAGATGTGGGGCAGCATCAAATGTGGGCGGCACAGTATTATTCATTCGGACGCCCTAACCGCTGGGTCACATCAGGAGGACTTGGCACCATGGGGTTCGGCTTCCCTGCAGCTATCGGTGCCCAGCTTGCAAAACCAGAAGATCCTGTTGTTGCTGTTGTAGGCGACGGTGGATTCCAAATGACTTTACAGGAATTATCGGTCCTTCAGGAAAGAGGCCTTCCTGTTAAAATCATTATCGTAAATAACGGCGCACTAGGGATGGTAAGGCAGTGGCAGGAAGCGTTCTATGATAAACGCTATTCTGAATCGATTGTCGGAGTCCAGCCGGATTTCGTAAAGCTGGCTGAAAGCTATAACATCCGCGGCATGAAAATAGAGACACAGCAGGAATTTACAGATATTATTCATGAGGTAATGGCTTACGACGGCCCTGTACTCATGGACTGCCGGGTATTGCAGCAGGAAAATGTCTATCCAATGATTGCACCCGGTAAAGGAATTCATGAAATGGTAGGTGTGAAACCATGAAACGTATCATCACAGCAGTCGTCCAAAATAGAAGCGGAGTGCTAAACCGTGTCACAGGCCTCATGCATAAACGGCAATTTAATATTGAAAGCATCTCTGTAGGCCGAACAGAAACTGAAGGAATTTCGAAAATGACCTTTGTGGTTCATGTGGAAGACCACCAAAAGCTTGAACAGCTGACAAAACAATTAAACAAGCAGATTGACGTCCTGAAGGTCACCGACCTGTCAGATAAAGCTATTGTAGCGAGGGAACTTGCCCTGATTAAAGTAGTCAGCAACGCCCACCATCGAAGTGAGATCCAAGGCATGATTGAACCATTCCGGGCATCCATTATTGACGTGAGTAAAGACAGCCTGTCTATTCAGGTAACCGGGAAACCGGATAAGATCGAGGCGCTCATTGATTTGCTCCGGCCATATGGCATTAAAGACATTGCCCGTACCGGCCTTACAGCATTCGCCCGCGGGCACCAGCCGCAAGTGGCAGAAATGACGACCTACTCTCTTCTTAAATAAGACATTTTTACAAGGACAGTAAAAATTCTTAGAAATATATTTATAAATTTAAAAATTAAAATTTAAAATTCGAAAGGATGTATTCAAATGACAAAAGTACTTTACAATCACAATATTCAGGACGAGGTTTTAAAAGCTAAAAAAATCGCCATTATCGGTTACGGCTCCCAAGGCCATGCTCATGCTTTAAATCTTAAAGAAAGCGGATTTGATGTCGTAGTAGGTCTCCGAAAAGGGAAGTCATGGGATAAAGCTGTTGAAGACGGAGTTCAGGTAGAAACTGTTCCGGATGCCGTCAAACAAGCCGACGTCGTAATGGTTCTCCTTCCTGATGAACGCCAGCCGAAAATCTATGAGGAACAAATTAAACCGAACCTTGAAGCAGGAAATGCGCTTGCTTTTGCCCACGGGTTTAATATCCATTTCAGCCAGGTTGAGCCTCCGGAAGACGTCGACGTTTTTCTTGTCGCTCCTAAAGGACCAGGCCACCTTGTCCGCAGAACGTTTGAGGACGGTGCAGGCGTACCGGCCCTCTACGGTGTTTACCAGGATGCAACCGGCCAGGCTGCAGAAGTAGCTCTCGCTTATGCAAAAGGTGTCGGAGCCGGTCGTGCCGGAATTCTTGAAACGTCATTCCAGGAAGAGACAGAAACAGACTTGTTCGGTGAGCAGGCAGTTCTCTGCGGCGGAATTACAAGCCTGATTAAAGCAGGCTTTGAAACTTTAACTGAAGCAGGCTATCAGCCTGAAGTCGCTTACTTCGAGTGTCTGCACGAAACAAAGCTGATCGTTGACCTTCTCTATGAAGGAGGACTTGCCGGCATGCGTTACTCTATTTCTGACACTGCCCAGTGGGGAGATTTCGTATCAGGGCCGCGTGTCGTTAATGAAGACACAAAAGCGCGTATGAAAGATGTGCTGACAGATATTCAGACAGGTAAATTTGCAAAAGACTGGATTCTTGAAAACCAGGCCAACCGGCCTCAGTTTAAAGCAATTAATGCAAAAGAAAATCAGCACCAAATCGAAAAAGTTGGACGTGAGCTTCGCGAACTGATGCCATTTGTCAAGCAGCAGTCTAAAAAGAAAAAGGATGTGGTCACCCATGGCTCACGTTAACGTCTTCGATACAACTCTTCGGGACGGTGAACAATCGCCAGGCGTTAACCTTAATCAATTAGAAAAACTTGAAATTGCAAAACAATTGGAAAGGTTCGGCGTCGACGTGATGGAGGCAGGCTTCCCTGCTTCCTCACAAGGCGATTTTGAGGGCGTCCGTGAGATTGCACGCCATATACGCGGCGTTTCAGTGGCCGGATTGGCAAGGGCCAAAAAATCAGACATTGATACAGCCTGGGAGGCTCTAAAGGAAGGTTCGGATCCACGATTGCATATTTTCCTTGCCACCTCCCCTATTCACATGACCTACAAGCTGAAAAAAACGCCTGAGGAAGTCATGGAAACAGCTGAAGAAATGGTACGATATGCCCGCCGGAAATTTCCTAAAGTGGAATGGTCAGCGGAGGATGCTTCCCGTTCCGATCCTGAATTCCTTGTAAAAATAATCGAAAAAGTGATAAATGCCGGGGCAACTGTCATTAACTTGCCTGACACTGTCGGTTACACTACGCCATATGAGTACGGAAAACTGTTCAAATATGTAAAGGAAAACGTCCCGAATATTGACCAGGCCATCCTTTCGGCACACTGCCACGATGATTTAGGAATGGCAGTTGCCAATTCTATCGCCGCCATTGAAAATGGCGCTACCCAAATTGAAGGAACTATTAACGGAATTGGCGAACGCGCCGGCAATGCGGCATTAGAAGAGCTGGCGGTCGCCCTTAATATCCGTAAAGACTTCTATCCTTTTGAAACAAATCTGGTTTTAAAAGAAATTAAGCGGACGAGTGATCTGGTCAGTAAACTGACAGGGATGGCGGTTCCCCGAAATAAAGCTGTTGTCGGGCAAAATGCGTTCGCACACGAATCCGGAATCCATCAGGACGGCGTACTTAAAAACGCCTCTACCTATGAAATTATCACCCCTGAGCTTGTAGGAGTACAATCTAACAATCTCGTAATGGGAAAGCATTCTGGAAAACATGCGTTTAACGACAAAGTAAAACAGTTAGGCTACGAGCTTTCGGAAGAAAAACTCGCTGAAGCCTTTAAAACGTTCAAGCAGCTGACAGACCGTAAAAAAGAAGTTACCGATGAAGATCTATTTACCATTTTAACCGAAATTCAAACCTATTCAGACGATGTTAAAAAATATCAGCTTCAAGCTTTCCAAGTCCAGTATGGTTCTTCAAACCTTCCGACTGCCACAGTAGCGCTTATTGCTCCAGATGGATCAAAACTCGAGACAGCTTCAACCGGCCAAGGAAGTGTAGAAGCTTTATATAACACTCTGGATTCTATGATTGAAGAGAAAATTCACCTGACAGACTTTCATTTAAGTTCGATCGGTAGAGGCCGGGACGCTCTCGCGCAGGCCCACGTTAAAATGGTCGTCAATGACGTGCCTGTAAGCGGCAGAGGCTCTTCACAAGATGTATTGGAAGCTTCGGCTAAAGCTTTCTTAAATGCTGTAAACCGGGCTTTTTACCAGCCGGCACCTGTTAAAGACAAAATGGTTCAAGCTCATACAAATTAAAGGAGGTCCACCATGAATAAAAAGATCGTTCTTCTCCCCGGAGACGGGATCGGTGTTGAAGTTATTGAATCCGCAAAACAAGTGCTTGAAGCCATTTCAGATGAATTTAACCATACTTTTTCCTTTGAAACCCATGCCATAGGAGGAGCTGCTATTGATGAATATGGCACTCCCCTTCCTGACGAAACAGACCAGGCCTGTCAGAAGGCTGACGCTGTGCTGTTAGGTGCCGTCGGCGGTCCAAAATGGGATCAGAACCCTTCACACTTAAGACCGGAAAAAGGGTTGCTCGGTATTCGGAAGTCTCTCGGTCTTTTCGCAAACCTTCGTCCGATTCAGGGTTTTGAGAACTTGCTGCATGCCTCTCCATTAAAGCATGAGGTAGTCAAAGACAGCGATTTGCTGATTGTCCGTGAATTAACCGGTGGACTCTACTTTGGAACCCCGAGTGAACGAAGAAACAACGGCCAATCGGTTGTAGATACGCTTGCCTACGACCGGGAAGAAATTGAGCGGATCGTTGAAAAAGCTTTTCAGGCAGCAAGTATCCGCAGAAAACAGTTGACATCTGTAGATAAAGCCAACGTCCTGGAATCAAGTAAACTCTGGCGTGAGATCGTTGAAGAGAAAAAAGCGGATTATCCCGATGTACAGGTCGAGCATATGCTTGTGGATGCTGCAGCTATGAAACTAATCACAAACCCTGCCTACTTTGATGTCATTGTTACGGAAAACATGTTCGGTGATATTTTAAGTGATGAAGCATCCGTATTGACTGGCTCATTGGGCATGCTTCCTTCAGCAAGTTTGAGGGAAGACGGTTTCGGCTTATACGAGCCGGTGCATGGCTCAGCCCCGGATATTGCCGGCCAGGGTCTTGCTAATCCTTTAGCAATGATTTTGTCCACAGCGCTGATGCTCCGTCATTCCCTGCATCTCGAACATGAAGCAAATGTCATAGAAGCGGCAGTGCAGGAAGTACTGGATAACAAATATCATACAGGTGACTTAAACATTAAAGGCGGCCATAAAGTAGGCACAGAAAAAATGACTCAACTGGTCGTCGACTGTATTAAATCAAATAATACCACTAAAAGCATTATGAGCTGTTATGCCTAAAGGAGTGACACACATGGCAACACCGAAAACAATTATTGATAAAATTTGGGAACAGCACGTCGTACACCAGGAAGAAAACAAACCGGACTTATTATATATTGATTTACAACTTGTCCATGAAGTGACTTCTCCCCAGGCGTTTGAAGGACTGAGGATGAAAGGCCGCAGTGTCCGCCGCCCTGATCGGACTTTTGCCACAATGGACCATAATGTACCGACTGTTGCCCGGCATATTATTAATGATCCTGTTTCAAAAAAACAAATGGAAACTTTGCAGAAAAACTGCGAGGAATTCAATGTTCCTCTTGCGGATATTGACCACCCCGATCAGGGAATCGTCCATGTGATCGGGCCGGAACTCGGCTTGACTCAGCCTGGAAAAACAATTGTATGCGGCGACAGCCATACATCGACCCACGGAGCTTTCGGAGCGCTCGCATTCGGGATCGGAACAAGTGAAGTAGAGCATGTGCTTGCTACCCAGACACTCTGGCAAGCCCGTCCGAAATCAATGAATGTAAAGGTAAATGGACAACTTAACCCTGCTGTAACAGCAAAAGACTTAATTTTGGCTATTATTGCTAAATTCGGAGTTAAATTCGGCACAGGGTATGTCGTTGAATACACCGGAGAAGCGATTCGGAACCTGACGATGGAAGAAAGAATGACAGTGTGCAACATGTCCATTGAAGCAGGTGCAAGAGCAGGCTTAATTAGTCCTGACGCCACAACTTTCGACTACTTGAAAGGGCGCCGCCATGTTCCTGAAGGAGAGGCATTTGAAAAAGCCGTCGATTACTGGTCCTCCCTCGCTTCTGATGAAGGGGCAGCCTACGATGCTACTGTAGAAATTGCAGCGGATGAGGTGGAGCCTCAAGTCACATGGGGAACCAACCCAAGTATGTGTATTCCGGTTAGCGGACATGTGCCGGCACCTGAAGATGGACATTCTGCTGCAGATAAAGAAGAAATTGAACGCGCTTTGGAATATATGGGGCTTGAAGCAAATCAGCCTATCTCTTCAGTTACGGTCGACCACGTTTTCATTGGCTCCTGTACTAATTCGCGTCTAAGTGATTTACGCCGGGCAGCTAAAGTAGTCGAAGGTAAGAAAGTCCACCCTTCTGTTAAAGCTATGGTGGTTCCTGGTTCGCAAACAGTCAAAAAGGCAGCTGAAGCTGAAGGCCTTGATAAGACTTTTACGGATGCGGGCTTTGAATGGAGAGAAGCAGGCTGCAGTATGTGCCTCGCTATGAACGATGACATCGTTCCGCCAGGAGAAAGATGCGCCTCCACATCGAACAGGAATTTCGAAGGCCGCCAGGGTAACGAAGCAAGAACTCACCTGGTAGCTCCTGAAATGGCAGCAGCCGCTGCTGTAGAAGGCCGCTTTGTAGATGTGCGCAGCTATTTAACCGCTCCGGTATAAATCCGAAACAGTCAGGAGGTAGTATTTAATGGAACCTGTAAAACATCATACTGGCCTTGTCTATCCATTAAACCGTTCTAATATTGACACCGACCAGATTATCCCTAAACAATTTTTAAAACGTATTGAACGCCAGGGTTTCGGCCAGTTTTTATTCTATAACTGGCGTTATGATAATGAAGGAAATCCCAAACAGAATTTCTCCTTAAACGATCCTGCTTATGAAGGAGCATCTATTTTAGTTGCCGGTGAAAATTTCGGCTGCGGCTCCTCGCGGGAACATGCGCCTTGGGCTCTTCAGGACTTCGGTTTCAAAGTGATTATAGCACCGAGTTTCGCCGATATATTCTATAATAACTGTGTGAAAAATGGTATTCTGCCAGTTCAGCTGCCGGAAGAACAAACTTCAGAGCTTGTTAAAAAAGCTGAGTCAGGCAACTACAATTTATCCGCAGACCTGAAAAATCAAGTCGTTTACGACGATACCGGTTTTGAAGCTTCATTTGAAATAGTAAACTATTTAAAAGAAATGCTTTTAAACGGATGGGATGAAATTGCCGTGACTCTCACCCATCAGGATAAAATTGATGCTTTTGAACAAGCGCAAGAGAAAACCACCAGCATATAAAGCTGGTGGTTTTTCCGCCTTTAATACATATAAGCCGACCCGATAATGACGAGCAGAATAAACAGGACTAATATAAGCAGAAAGCTGTCTCCATAACCCATTCCGTGATGCGGCGTATAACTCATGGCATACTTCCCCCTTTCTTAGGTCCTATCAGCTTATGCCATAACTATTCACACGGTATGGGCTAAAAATAATTAACTGATGTTCAGCTCTTCGCTTTTTCCTGTTTATTAGTTATAATGGAGTATTGGAATAACATTAACTTGCTGTTCATTAATAACTTTATTATAGAGAGGAATTTGTTTATGTCAGTTGACACACCGAGACGCACGTTTGCAATTATTTCCCACCCTGACGCAGGTAAAACAACGTTAACTGAGAAAGTGCTTCTCCTGGGCGGCGGGATTCGCAGTGCCGGAACTGTAAAAGGAAAAAAATCAGGAAAGTTTGCCACATCAGACTGGATGGAAATCGAGAAGCAGAGAGGAATTTCTGTTACTTCCAGTGTCATGCAGCTTTTATACAATGATGTACAAATTAATATTCTGGATACTCCCGGGCACCAGGATTTCAGTGAGGACACCTACCGTACACTTACAGCTGTCGATACGGCAGTTATGGTTATCGACAGTGTTAAAGGAATCGAAGCCCAGACCTTAAAACTTTTTAAAGTCTGCCGGATGAGAGGTATTCCGATTTTAACATTTATAAATAAACTTGACCGAGAAGGCAAGGAGCCATTAGACCTTCTTTCTGAGATTGAAGAGACGCTGGAAATGGACACTTATCCTATGAACTGGCCGGTCGGCATGGGAAAACGGCTCAAAGGAATTTACAGCATTCCCGATGACACCGTCGAAATTTATAATGATTCACACGAGAGAGAGATCATCCCTTACAAAGAGGAATCAGTGCTTCAGGACTACGAACGTAACGCTCTGGAAGAAGAAATCATGCTTCTTGAGGAAGCTGGAAATGAATATTCCCATGAAAAAGTTCAGAACGGAACCTTAACTCCTGTCTTTTTTGGCAGTGCGCTGTCTAATTTCGGAGTGCAGTCTTTTCTTGATCAATTTGTTAAACTGGCCGCTCCTCCCCAGCCGCGTAAAGCTTCAGGGGAGTCCGTGCCTCCGGAAAGTCCGCAGTTTTCCGGATTCATCTTTAAAATCCAGGCAAATATGAACCCGAATCACCGTGACCGGATTGCGTTTTTAAGAGTCTGTTCCGGGCAGTTTGACAGAGGAATGGAAGTGACATTGTCACGGACAGGGAAGAAAATGAAACTAAACCAGTCACACTCCTTTTTTGCTTCCGACAGGGAAACAGTAGAAAGTGCCAAACCTGGAGATATTGTCGGCTTATATGATTCCGGAAACTTTCAGGTCGGCGACACGATTGTCGGCGGCGGAGAGCGCCTGCAATATGAAGAAATGCCGCAGTTCCCGCCTGAAAAGTTCGCTAAAGTCACTGCCAAGAATGCTCTAAAACATAAGCAGTATCATAAAGGAATCGAACAGCTCGTCCAGGAAGGAACGATTCAGTTATATAAAACGCCGTACTTTGAAGATTATATTATCGGAGCTGTCGGTGAACTTCAGTTCCAGGTATTCGAGTACCGGATGAAAAATGAATATAAAGTCGATATAGAGTTCCAGCATATGACCCACGAACTAGCCAGATGGGTAACAAAAGGAAAAGTCTCTGATGATATGACAGACAGCCGTAAAATGCTTGTTAACGACCAGCAGGGGCGTGCCGTCCTCTTATTTGAAAATGACTTTGCCCTCAGGTGGTTCAGCGACAAGCATCCTGACGTTGAGTTATCTACAGGCTGGGATATTCTGGAATAGTTTTTTAACAGAATAAAGCCTGCAGCTTTAAAACTGCAGGCTTCTTAATTTATTACTTTTCTTTTGGAGGATTTTCTCTTTCCTTCTCCTTCACACGAGCGGCACGATAATGATGCAGTGACAAACCAAAGTTTTCTTTCCACACGACCCGACCCGTTACACTGCTTGCAAATATAGATGATGGCCATGTCTTTTCACCGCTTTCTTCAATTTATGAAGACGTGTTAGTATATTTATTATATCTCCTATTTTCAAACTATTCAATTAATTTTAAAGCGTGCGTGAACTAACTGTTTTTTGGGTAAAGAACTAACAATCGACCTATTAATAAATGACCTGATTGGAGGGAAAACATGAGAGACATATATGAACAGCTGAAAGAAGTCATTATGGCAATCCTGCCTATGGCTGTATTAATAATTATTTTACAATTTACAGTAATCGGTCTCCCTTTTGATATTTTTTTCCGTTTTATAGCGGGTGTTATCATGGTGGGGCTTGGTTTATTTTTGTTTCTGGTAGGTGTACATATCGGTTTGTTACCTATTGGGGATATGATCGGGTCTGCCTTACCTAAAACAAAAAAACCCTGGTTAATTATCGTAATTGGATTTATCCTTGGTGCGGTAGTAACGATAGCAGAGCCAGACGTCAGAGTACTTGCTTCACAGGTGGACCAAGTCTCCGATGGAGCAATTTCCAATCTAGTTCTTGTATATGCCGTAGCTATGGGAGTTGGATTCTTTGTTGCTGTAGCTATGGCCAGAACCATTTTCAACATCCCATTAAAATATATACTAATGGTTGGATATGCAGCTGTTTTTATTTTAGCTTCTTTCACGCCGGAAGCATTTATACCTATCTCATTTGATGCAGGGGGAGTAACAACCGGACCTATGACCGTTCCTTTTATACTCGCTTTGGGAGTTGGGGTAGCCTCAGTTTTGCGGGGAAAGCAATCCACTAGTGACGGGTTTGGCCTAGTTGCATTAGCTTCTATAGGTCCCATTATTTCGGTGATGATTTTGGGAGTGATTTACGGATGATTACTGCATTGTTTGAAGACATAGACCATGTTTTAATTGAAGTAACTATGGCGGTTATTCCTTTGCTGATTTTCTTTTTCGTCTTTCAGTTTTTCTTTCTCAAACTGGAAAAAGAAAAGATAAAAAATATAGTGATAGGGATTATTTTTACTTTTGCAGGGCTTGTTTTATTTTTGCAAGGTGTAGAAGTTGGGTTCTTCCCTGCAGGCGAAGCAATTGGAGAATCCTTAGGTGCCCGGGAAAACACGATGTTACTTCTCCCTGTATTAGGATTTTTATTCGGCCTTGTCGCCACATTCGCTGAACCGGCTATAAGAATCTTAAATTATGAAGTAGAAAAAGTTACAGCCGGTTCCATATCTAAAAACGTTATGTTGATTACACTATCTCTAGGCGTTGGTGTATCTATCGCATTATCGATGTTCAGAATATTAGCAGGTATTCCACTATGGTGGTTTATTATACCCGGGTACGCCCTTGCTATTATCCTGATATTCTTTTCTAAAGACCGCTTTATTTCTATAGCATTTGATGCGGGTGGAGTAGCAACGGGACCTATGACGGTGACATTTATAATGGCTATTGCCGTAGGGGTCGCCACTGTTACAGAAGGAAGGGACCCATTAGTAGACGGATTTGGCATGATTGCTTTAGTAGCCTTGACTCCTATCATTTCAGTACTCATTCTCGGCCTGATTTACAAACAAAAGGAGCGGATGGAACAATGAGTAAACTTCGCAGAGATCACAAACTTTTAATCACTATTATAAAAAAGGGCAAAGCTAAAAAAGTTATGAAGGCGGCCAAAACTGCAGGCTCTGAAGGTGGAACAATATTATTCGGCGCTGGAAGAGGTATTCACGAAAAAAAGAAAGTATTTGGAATTGATGCACTATATGAGAAAGAACTGGTTCTTAATCTAATCCCTGAAGACATTCTCCCTAATGTGCTGAATGCCGTATTAACAGAAGCCAAGCTTTATGAAAAAGGAAAAGGATTAGGGTTCATTATTGACATAAAAAAAACAATTGGAATAGCCCATATGGATTACGAGGAAGTAGTAAAGGAGGATATTGAGGAAATGACTGATGATATTAAACATAAAGGATTCGACCTAATAATCACCATTGTAAATAAAGGGGACGCAGGTAAAGTCATTGATGCTTCAAACCGGGGAGGGGCTGAAGGCGGAACAGTTATTAACGGACGCGGAAGCGGCATTCATGAAAAAGCTAAACTTTTTTCTATTGCTATCGAACCGGAAAAAGACGTTGTGCTTACACTGATAAAGAAAAGTTTTACAAAGGAAGTTTTAAAAGCTATTGAGGAAGACGTACAAATAAATCAACCAGGTAAAGGAATTTCATTTGTTCTCCCGGTGGAACAAACCATTGGTATTCACCACCTTATGAAGGAAGCCCCTTAATAAGGGGCCTTCCAGAACAAAAGGAGTGATCACATGCTTAAAGTAAAGGACGTATTCACCACAATTACAAGTGACTTTCCAACGGTTTCACCCACAGCGGACTTTGAGGAAATATTCACTTCGTTTAAAAATATGAATCCTCTCTTCCGCTCGCTATTTGTAGTGGAAGATGACAGCATGCTTAAAGGAATTATACCAGTCAGCAAAGTGATAAAAGGTTTCTCTCTGAAAAAAGGAATCCGTACGCATCATTCTTATTCTGTAAAAAGTTTATTCCAGTTGACATCTTCTCACATGACTGCTGAAGATTTAATGATCAAATGTCCTGTCATATATGTTAATGATTCCTTGGAAGAAGCTCTTCAGTTTATGGTCGAAAAAAATGTTGATGAGCTGCCTGTAGTAGATGAGAACAAGAAAATTGCAGGCCATTTAAATATTTTTGAGCTGCTCCAAAATTTTGATCACTGAAAGGGTGGTAACCATTAAGTATTAGCTCCTTCATTTTATCCAGGCAATTTAACTTTAGATGGCTTTTTATTGGGATAGAACGCTCTTGAAATCTTTGGAGCAAACTGGAAAAGAATGATGCCTATGATTGCAGTGGATAAAATGATTACACTGCTAAAAACCATAACCTCTGCAGAAGCCAAAGCGGCAATTATAATGGAAAACTCCCCCCGCTGAACGAGAGAGAATGCTGCTCTGAGTGAAACTTTTTTAGACAGGCCATATATTCTTCCTCCAACTACTCCAACTATTAGCTTTGCTGCTATTCCCCAAACTACAAGAGTAATAAGAAGACCGATCATAGGAATTCCTTCACCAAATTCAATTGTTGTCCCAAACCAGATAAAGAATATAGGCAGAGTCAAATCCCTTACAGGAACTATAAGATGTTCCAGCTGCTCCGTTTTCCTTACTTCAGCAATCATAATACCAGCAAGAAAAGCCCCCAAAACTTCGGATAAGTTCAAATATAAAGCGATGCCCCCATAAGCTAAAGCTGTCCCTGCCACAAAAAGTATAAAAGCATCATAATTCAAATACTTATCGAAAAATTTCTCCAGCTTTTTAAATAAAACCTGACCAAGAATGACAGCTCCTGCTATCAGCAAAATAACTTTAAATGCGATAACACTGAAAGCACCGGCAGTTAAGGCTGTGCCTGCTGTCAAGCCGACTAAAATGGCCACTAACACAGGAGCCACAAGATCCTCAAAAATTAATAATCCTAAAATAAACTCAGATTCGGGGTTAGCCATACGTTTAGATGTTTCAAGCATTTTAGCGGTAATTGAAGAACTGGTAGCGTAAACTACTCCTCCTATTAATAATGCTTCTATGACACCTAAACCAAATAATAAAACAATCCCCATTGTTACTCCGATATTTAAAATAACATCCAAGGTACCGGCGGGTGTGACCTTTTTTGCTACATTCATTAGCTGTTTAAGGGGAAATTCCATCCCCAGCATAAAAAACAATAAAATTATGCCAATTTCCCCCACTAAATAAAGCAATTCTGACTCACTTATAAATGAAGCTAAAACCATTCCTAATAATATATATACGATCACTTCAGGTATTTTAAAGCGACTTCCAAAAACACCTATAAAAAACATCAGAAGGAATAACAAGCCGGCCGTAAGGATCACTGGCAACTGAAAATCCAATTATATAACCGCCTCTCCTGCGCATAGTTCTTCAAATAAACTGATTTCCTCCTGTTTCCCAATAGCCATCAGTGTGTCGCCAGCCAAGAGTACCTGATCTACATCAGGACTGGCAATCACTCCATCTGACCTGAAAATTCCCACTACCGAAACCCCAGTTTTTTTTCTTATCTCCGAAGCTCCTATTGACTTGTTTACTAAGGGCGATTCTTTTTCAAGTTTAATCCATTCAGTTACAATTTGACTTCTAAGAAGTTTCATTTTTTCTGAATCGACAGGCTGGAAAACAGCCCCCAAAAGCTGGGCCCCTAACTCACGCGTTTCATCGGCGGTTAAATCTATACTAAAGTCTGCCTCATCATTATCTTTATCATAGAAGAAATACATTTCTCTCTTCCCTGTATGGTGGACTACCAGCACAATCATGCTGTCTTCACCAGTTATAAATGATATTTTCTTACCTATTCCCGGCAAATCAGTCATTTTAACTTTCATAATTACCCTTCCTTTCGACACTAAATAAGTCTCCACAGTGTATTATATCCTATTCTATTATCAGATCCTATACTTCCTTTAGAACGCTTCTACTACCAGTCCATAGTCGAATGGGTGAGAGGCTGCAACCATCATCCAGGTGGCAGTACCAGCTGCAGATATTTTAATTTAGAGAATTATATTTCTGCTAATGCTGTGCTGGTTAACTTTATAGAAAAAAATAATTATTTTCCTTCCTAATAATGTATAGGGCCACACAGAAACCGTACCGGCTTCCATCTCTATTGTTTGTAAGTTCTTCTCCCTGTTTTAAAACCTTAATAGCTGAAGGGTGCTTGTGAACTGTTTGCTCATCATAATAATCTGTCAGCCTCCATTCAGAGGCCCCCTCCATAAATGATTAAACATAAAAAGTATCGTAACGGCCCTGCCATTACGATACTTTTTATTCTGTAAAAACACTCTGTTTGTATGTTTAATCATGAAGTAACGTTTCATTTTACAAATGTCGTTTTTTCTTCTCCTGCTGTTTCGAATTTCCTGTAAAGATTCATAAGATGATCAAGTTCCTGGCTGTAACGAATGGTTTCTGAGGAAGTAAAACCGTGTTTGTTAGCTGAGTATATCATTAATTTCCGTTTAGCTTCCATTTGGACTTTTAGAGAATTTTTAAAACCCATTGTTTACAATCGCCTCACCTTGAATTACATTCGATTTAAATACTTATCATACAATGTTTCAGAAAATTTACAGTTAATGTGAACTTACGATATTTGTAATTTTACCACACTCTTATTCATTATTTCCATTATTAAACGCCAAAAAACGAAATTTTTATTAAAATTACACAAAAGTTTACGCAAAATTAGTGTTTTATTTTAATATAAACTATAAAAGTTTTGCGATAATTCCCCTTTTTTCCCAAAACTGTATTAAAAAATTTCCAGAAGCCTGCAGGCCTCTGGAAATTTTCTTTAAATGTTATTAACTTTTTCTAAAACATTCTGTTTAATCTCGTCAATCCGTTTATGAGCAAGGTCAGAAGAGTCTTCTTTCACCCCGAAATAACATTTTATTTTCGGCTCTGTCCCTGATGGTCTGAGACAGTACCAGGAGCCATCCTCAAGCAATATTTTAAGTACATTGGACTGCGGGAGATCAATTGTCTCTGTGTCGCCGTTGCTTATTAAGTGCCGCACACTGGTTTTATAATCCTCAACTGCATATACGCCTTCTGACAGGTTTCCATTAGAAATGTCATTGCGGAATTCACTCATAATTCGTTGGATCTTCTCTGCTCCTTCTTTCCCTTTAAATACGAAAGAAGCCAAATCTTCATAGTAATAACCATAAGTGTCGAAAAGGCTGAGCAGCCCTTCATATAAGGTCATTCCCTCCTGCTTGTAATACGCGCACATCTCTGCGGCTAACAGGCCTGCTTGAATGGCGTCTTTATCTCTTGCGAAAGGCTCAATTAAATATCCGAAGCTTTCTTCGTAGCCATACAGGAAGGTGTATTCTCCGCTCTCTTCGAACTGGCGGATTTTTTCCCCGATAAATTTAAACCCGGTAAGTACATCCAGCGTTTTAACACCGAAAGATTCGGCGATTGTACGGCCTATTTCAGAGGTCACCACTGTTTTAATAACTACCCCGTTTGATGGAATAAGCCCTTTTTCTTTTTTCTTTTTCAGCAAGTAATCAAGCATCAGGGCTCCTGTCTGGTTGCCTGATAATACCTGGTACTTGCCTTCGTTATTTTTCACGGCCAGCCCGACGCGGTCTGCATCGGGATCCATAGCAATTAATACATCAGCTCCGGTTTCTTCTCCAAGATTAATTGCCAATTCAAATGCTTCACGCTCTTCAGGATTAGGCGATTTAACCGTTGAAAATTCTGTATCCGGTGTTGCCTGCTGTTCCACTACATTCACATTTGTAAATCCTGCCTTCTCAAAAGCTCTCGTCATAGGCTCTTGAGCTGTTCCGTGAAGTGGGGTGAAAACGATCGACAGGTCATCTCCTGTTTGGCGGATCAATTCCTTGTCAATTAGCACCGTTTCCAACTGTTCCTGATAGCGGGCGTCGATATCTTCAAGGACCCATTCCAGAAGGCCTTCCTGCTCAAGTTTTTCAGCATCTTCTGTCTTTACGTCAAGCTCATCTTCAACCGCATTAACCATTGCTATAAGACGGTCTGCCTCTTCCGGGACTAGCTGTCCGCCATCTTCGCCGTATACTTTAAAACCATTGTATTCCGGAGGATTATGGCTCGCTGTAATCATGGCCCCTGAATGCGTATTTAATTCACGGACTGCAAAAGAAAGTTCGGGAGTAGGCCGCAATTCCTTAAAGAGATACGTTTTAACGCCGTTCGCCCCGAACGTGTAGGCTGCTTCAAGAGCAAATTCTTTAGACATCCTCCGGTTATCGTGGGCGATTACTATCCCTTTATCAGCGGCTTCCTGTCCGGCTTTTTTTATAAACTGGGCCAGGCCCTGGGCTGCTTTCCTGATTGTGTAAATGTTCATCCTGTTCGTGCCTGGCCCGATCTCTCCGCGCATGCCTCCGGTGCCAAACTCCAGGTTTTTATAGAAACAGTCCTCTAGAGACTTTTCGTCATCTTCAAACTGAAGGAGTTCTTCTTTAATATTTTTATCCAGCCCTATCTTTGATTTCCATTTCTCATACTGCTGTTTCCAATCCATTTAGTTTCCTCCTCTTTATATATAGGCAAAGTTCTTAAGTTTAGTTATACGCAATTTCCTGCCTATAGTAAAGAGGTTTCACATTAATTTTTATCTTTTGCTGCCACAGGATTTACAGCGTAGAAAATTTCTTCTTCAAGAAGTTTAATGTGCCGGTCACGTTCTTCCTCACTCCAGTGAAAACGGTCATTCATATATTTTAAGACTCCTATTTTATGTTGTTTAACAAAATCTATATCAAAGAATAAGGCGCTCGTGCGGCGGTTAAAGAAATCAATCGGTGAAACAACCATTTCCTCTTCGATTCCATAAACGAGAGAAGCGTAGACACTTGCAGGCAGATCGTATAGTTTGCCCTCATCCCCGGAAGTTTCTAATATCTCATAAACTCTCGCTACATTAGAACCGTAAAGACGGGTAAGTTTCCTGGCCTCTTTCTCGCTCAGGCCAATCTCTTTTCCTTTTTTCGTCCAGTTCTCTATAAACGTTTCCAGCTGGTCGGAGCCTCCGACATCACCGCCCGACAGAACGATTTTTTCTGTGGTGCACTTTTCAGAAACTCCCAGTTCCTTCGCAGTCAAATCGACAATCCGTTCAGCCATTTTCCGGTAACCTGTCAGCTTTCCTCCGGCAATGGATAAAAGGCCGGACTCTGATTCAAAAATCTCATCCTTACGTGAAATTTCTGAAGCATCCTTTCCTTCTTCATGAATAAGCGGACGCAGCCCTGCCCAGCTCGATTCCACATCTTCCCTATTAAGCTTCACTGAAGGGAACATATAATTGGTCGCATCAATAAGATAGGTAAGATCATCTTCCGTCATTCGAGGAGACGCAATATCTTCTGCATAATGAGTGTCCGTTGTTCCAACATAAGTTTTCCCGTCTCTTGGGATCGCGAAGACCATTCTGCCGTCTCCCTCTGTGTCGAAATAAACAGCCTGTTTTAAAGGAAAACGGGACTGGTCGATGACAATATGGACACCTTTCGTTAAATAAAGGAATTTCCCTTTCTTAGAGCGGTCTTTTTCCCTTAACTCGTCCACCCATGGCCCTGCAGCGTTAACGACTTTTTTAGCCCGGATATGGTAGGTTTCTCCGCTGGCCAGGTCTTTTACTTTAGCGCCAGTTACTTTGCCATTTTCATATAAGAGCGACTCGGCTTTCGTATAGTTGACTGCTTTTGTCCCTCTGTGAACAGCTTCTTTTAAAATTTCGAGAGTTAATCTTGCATCATCCGTCTTATACTCGACGTATACACCGCTTCCTTTCAATGTATCCTGTCGAAGGAGAGGTTCCTTTTTCATAGTTTCTTTCTTGCTTAACATGTTTCGTCTTTCTTTACGTTTTACGCCTGCTAGAAAATCATAGACTTTTAATCCCATCGACGTCGCAAGCTTTCCGAAAGTTCCCCCCTGGATAATCGGAAGCAGCATCCATTCAGGGTTAGTCACGTGAGGGGCATTGTCGTAAACGATCGCTCTTTCTTTTCCTACTTCTGCAACGATTTTAAATTCAAACTGTTTTAAATATCTCAATCCGCCGTGTACGAGCTTTGTCGAGCGGCTTGACGTTCCTGCTGCATAATCCTGCATTTCAACAAGCCCGGTCGTCATGCCTCTGGAAGTCGCATCCAATGCGATCCCGGCCCCTGTGATCCCTCCTCCGATTACTAGAAGGTCAAGTTCAGTTTCACTCATTTGGTTTAAGTATGATTGCCGTTGAACTGCTGAAAAAGGTTTTACCATCTGAGACATCCTTTCCTGGTGGGAAGGTGGATATACAGAAAAAGACCACAACATCCTAAGCATGAAAGGTAATCCTTTTATGCTTAAGTGCTGTGGTCTCTCCATATCTCCAGACCTTCATAATTAATTTAAGGTCATTATATCATAGTTTTTAATTTAATTGTATTAAATAGTCTGTTTTTTCTTTTTCTTAAATTTCATCGTTGCGTCGACCGCCGTTTTCCAGCCGTCATATAATTCTTCACGTGTGTCATTATCCATTTCGGTGTTAAACGTTTTATCGATATGCCACTGCTGGGCGATTTCCTCTTTATTTTGCCAGAATCCCACAGCTAGTCCTGCCAAATAAGCTGCCCCCAGAGCGGTAGTTTCCTGGATCTCCGGACGGTCAACAGGCACGTCAAGAATATCACTCTGAAATTGCATTAAGAAGTTGTTGGCCACTGCCCCGCCGTCAACTCTTAACGTTTTGACATCGATACCTGAATCAGCAACCATGGCTTCCAGTACATCGCGCGTCTGGTAAGCAAGGGATTCAAGTGTCGCACGGATAAAGTGTTCTTTCTCCGTTCCTCTCGTAAGACCGAATATAGCACCGCGAACTTCACTGTCCCAGTACGGTGTTCCCAATCCGACAAACGCAGGCACCATATAGACCCCGTCAGTTGATTCCACCCGCGCCGCATATCCTTCACTTTCCGGTGCGGATTTAACCATTCTTAATCCGTCCCTCAGCCATTGGATCGCTGAACCCGCTACAAAAATACTTCCCTCGAGCGCATATTCCACTTTTCCGTCAATTCCCCAGGCGATGGTAGTCAACAGCCCATGATTGGACTTAACCGCCTCTTCTCCTGTATTCATAAGCATAAAGCAGCCTGTCCCGTAAGTATTTTTAGCCATCCCTTTCTCAAAGCATGCCTGTCCGAATAAAGCTGCCTGCTGGTCCCCCGCAGCCCCGGCGATTGGCACTTCTTCTCCAAAGAAATGGTAACTGATCGTTTTAGCGTATTCTTCAGAAGATGGCCTTACTTCAGGAAGCATCGATTGTGGAACACCGAGAATATCAAGAAGTTCCTCATCCCATTTTAATTCATGAATGTTATACATAAGCGTACGGGAAGCATTTGTATAATCTGTGACGTGGGCTGTACCTCCGGAAAGTTTCCAAATAAGCCACGTATCAATGGTTCCGAATAAAAGTTTGCCCTGTTCTGCTTTTTCTCTCGCCCCTTCAACATTATCGAGAAGCCATTTCACTTTAGTCCCGGAAAAGTAAGCATCGATTAATAAGCCCGTTTTATCCCTGAAAAGATCGTTGTGGCCTTGTTCTTTCAGTTCCTTACAAATATCATCAGTCTGGCGAGACTGCCATACAAGCGCGTTGTATATCGGCCGGCCTGTATCTTTTTCCCATACCACCGTTGTTTCACGCTGATTTGTAATCCCGATTGAGGCAATCTCTTTAGGTGATACATCCTGATTACTGAGTACTTCTGCGATAACCCCTAAGATTGAAGACCAGATTTCATTAGCATTGTGCTCTACCCAGCCCGGATTAGGAAAAATCTGCCTGAACTCTTTCTGGGCAACGTCTACGATTTTTCCGTCTTTGTTAAATAAAATAGCTCTTGAACTAGTAGTCCCCTGGTCTAATGCTAATACATATTTCTTTTCCATGTTAAATTCCCCCTATGCTTGTTGTTCTTTTGGATTATGGTAAGTGTCTTCCAAACTCTTAGGCTGTACTTCTTTTTGATCCATTTTAAATGAGATAAACAAAACAATGAAAAATAATACTATGAAAATCCATAGAGACGGATTGACAACGCCTTCAAATAAAGCTATATAACTTAATGTTCCTAACCCTCCACCAATAATCGGTCCTGCAATAGGTATCCACGCATATGACCAGCCGGAATCCCCTTTGTTATGGATGGGCAAAATTGCATGAGCAATTCTTGGTCCTAAATCACGTGCAGGGTTAATTGCATACCCTGTCGTCCCACCTAAAGACATACCAATGACGACGATTAAAAATCCAACCAGAAGAGGATCAAGCCCACCTGCATCATTGGCACCTAATGCAAGGATACCAAATAATAACACAAATGTGCCTATAACTTCACTAAAATAGTTTGACGGTGTATGTTTAATTGCCGGAGCTGTAGCAAAAACCCCATGTTTTGCCCCTTGATCTTCTGTATTTTTGAAATGCGGATAATACACACAGAAAACCAGTGCGGCACCGATAAAGGCTCCGGCTAACTGTGCCCCAATATAAGCCGGCACACTCGACCATGCAAAATCCCCAATTAACGCTAACCCTACTGTTACTGCAGGGTTAATATGGCCTCCGCTGATTTCTCCAATCATATAAACCGACATGGCCACACCAAGACCCCAGGCAAAAGTTATTAAAACCCATCCTGTGCCTTCTGACTTTGTCCCTTTAAGGACTACCCCTGCTACGACCCCTCCCCCGAAGACAATAAGCATCATCGTACCTAAAAACTCAGCTAATACAGGCGACATTCCATTTCCCCCTTTTGAAAAATTGGAAGACAAAAAAGACCAGCAGAATTCCCCTGGCGTTAAATTACTCCAGGTGAATTTCCGTTGGTCTCCATAGTCTCCACGAAAAAATTATTAACTTCTCCATAATTAAACCAAATAATGTAAGCGCTGTCAACAAGGCTAAGATAATTAAAATAATTAATTATCTGATATTCTATTAAAGTCCGTGATCCCGGTTCCAAAGCTCTTTATTGGACGTGGTGACAGCAGTTGCCCCGGCATCAATCGCAGCCTGGACTTCTTTTTCCGTGCGGATGAGTCCCCCGGCTATTATTGGCGTATTTGTTTTTTCATAAATTTCCTCAATAATATGCGGAATAATGCCAGGGAGCACTTCTATGCAGTCAGGCTGTATTGTTTCGAGCATATTATAGCTCGATTCCAAAGCGATCGAATCGAGAAGAAACAACCGTTGGACAGTTATTAACTTAGCTTTTTTGGCAGTTAACAAAACATTCTTTCTCGTTGATATTAACCCTGTCGGCCTGATGTCCCTGCATAGAAACTGGGCACCGTACTCATCACTTTTCAGCCCCTGAACCAAATCTGCGTGCAGCAATACTTTCTTATCGTGGTCGCGAAGCATCTTAACGAGGCTTTTCAGCTGGCCGATATGAGTATTTAATAGAACGATGTATTCGTAATCTGTTTGTGCTACTTTATCCAGATCCTTCAAGTCCCTTATGGCTGGAAGTATCATTGAGTTTGAGAAATGCATGGTTACCTCCTTTTTCTTCTGTGAACTCATGTAAAAGATATTATAGCAGAACACAGAAGAAAAAAGGTCACATTTCTGTGTCAGTTGTACCTAATGAGAAAACTGTCTTTTTTTCGTAGATGTCTCCTTTATCAACCAGATAGGTTTCGGTCTCGTTTGGAGGCATTTGAGTTTCAAGGCATATTCCGTCATACTTTGTCCCATCACTTCCGTTTAAACCAGGCTTTTGTTCAATTTGATTGCCTGAATAAACAACTATGGCAGGGTCCTCTGTTTCAACAGCCAGCGTTCTTCCGGATTGGGGATCACTCAGCCGTGCTTTTACTTTTGGCTGTTCATCTAATAAAAAGGGATGGTCAAGACCTCCTTTAACAATTTCCAACTGCTTATCTTCCTGTTCAATTGCTTCCCTGATCGGCTTTCCTGCCCGGAAATCAAATGCCGGGTGCCTGTCCACCTCCGTTATTCCAATCGGAATTGAGTCTGGAGCTAATTCGTAAAATTTACTGCTGGACAACTGTAAAATGTGGTCTAATACAGTAGTTTTCTTATCCCCGCTTAAGTTAAAATACGTATGATTAGTTAAATTAATTGGTGTCTTCTCATCCGGCTCAGCCCAGTATGAAATAACCAGCTTGTTCTCTTCGGTTAACTCATAAATAACTTTAAAAGATACCTCACCCGGATAACCATCCTCACCGTCCGGGCTGACACACTCAAATGTCAGTCTCGCTTGATCCTGAGTCACATTCCATATTTTTCTGGACAGTCCTTTAAAACCTCCATGCAGGTGATTATTCCCGTCATTTTTGTCCAGTTGAAGAGAATGCCCGTCAAAGTTGAGTATCCCTTCCGCCGTCCTTCCGGCTGTACGGCCTGCCACTACCCCTAAATAATGCGGATTATTTTCATAATCAGCGATGTCACTGTAATTAATTACTATATTTTCTTTTCTCCCATCTTGGTCAGGGACTAGCAGATCTATAATCGCTGCTCCGTAATTTATTGCAGTTAGAGATACTCCCCGGCTGTTTTCAATGGTGTAAGAAAAAATTTCCTGGCCATTAAAGCTGGCAACTTTTTTCTTCATTCTAACTCCCTCGTTTCTGTATGTAATTTCCGGTAATGTCCCGGTGTTAATCCTTCTTTTTTGCGAAAAGTAGCTATAAAATGGCTGACATCTTCAAAGCCTGCCATCCGGCTGATTTCTTTCAAAGGCCGTTCAGGCTCATTGATCAGAAATTCTTTCGCTTTCCTGATCCGGACCTGAACTAAATAGGAATAAGGGCTTGTCCCCATTGTTTCTTTAAATAGTTTGGATAAATACTGGCTGCTTATGCTTGCTTTTCGTTCCATGTCCAACAGACCGATATTTTGGCCGTAACAAGCATTCATCCAGTCAATCAATGGTTCGAGACGGGTCATTTTACTCGTGAGAGAAGGTTGAAAATTAAACTCCCCATACTTTCTTAATAAAATTAAAAAATTATATAAGGGACTTGAAACTTCAAGAGGCAAAACTCTTGGCTGTTTACTAATACCTTCCATAAGGTCCATGAGCGTCTCTTGGAGTTTATTGTCTTTGGTATCTTTTAAAACTACAGCCTGATTTAATTTCAAACCGAGCAAAATCGATTCCGCTGCTCCCCCGCCAAACGTCAAATAAACAGTGGCCCATTGTTTTCCAGCCGGCTCATATTGGTGGGGAATGTTAGCCGGCAAAAATATCCCCTCCCCTTCATTAAGCGTAAATATTTCAGACCCTGTCCGGAAGTTCCCTTCCCCGCTAACCGTTTGCAGCCAATGAATATACGGATAACCCGCAGGCCTGGAAATAGTACTTTCCTGTGAGTTGTAACCGATGGTTTCAATAAACAGAGGGAGGGACTTGTCATGTGCAGAAAAAGAATATCTTCGGCTGCTGAATAAATTTTCCGGCACCTGTTCTCCCTCCCTGAAAGTTATAATAGGTCTATTTTACACAAAAACAGTCCCGGTGGGAAGCGCCCCTATGAAAGCCCCTTTCTAAAAACCTTAAAGCCATAAGGCTCAAGAAGGATTCTTTCCTGACTCTTTTTACCGTAAAGCATGTCTGTTAATCCGTTAGCTTCACCACATAGTTGAATGTAAACTTCGGTCTCATTGAAATTCATTAAAAAGATAAATTCTTCTTGTCCGTTTGTCCGCTTCTGAGCACTCACTCCTGCAGGGAGATCAGCTTTAAGCACCGGTTTAAGACCGGTTTCTGATATGACGGCAGACAGAAAATCAAGCTGAAACGGGCTGCTGTTACGGGAAGCAACGTAGTAAGCTTTCCCTTTGCCAAACTGGTTTACCGTCAGCGCAGGGGCTCCCGCATAAAAATCATTCGAATAAGCTCCCAGTGCTTCTGCTGTCTCCAGATGAATGAGGTCACAGAGCTCTTTTGCAGTATAGCTCCCTGTAAGCCCTAAATGGTTTGGTGTCTTAAATTGTACGGCATTCGTTTCCCCGTCTACGAGACTGTCAATTTCTTCAGAGTAAATCCCCAGTACATTTTTCAAGGGACCAGGAAATCCTCCTAAGAAGCAGAGGTCTGATTCATTAACAATTCCTGACCAATAAGTGGTCACAAGGGTGCCCCCATCTTTTACAAACTTTTCTAATTTGTCCGAAGCACCGGCCCTAATCATATAAAGCATTGGAGCAATCACTAATTTATACCGGGAAAAATCTGCTTCCATATCAACAATATCAACGGGAATTCCTTTTTCCCAGAAGGGTCTGTAATGTTCTTCTATTGTTTCTTCATAATGCATGCCGATATTTCTCGGCCCCTGGGCATCTTTTAACGCCCACCTGTTTTCCCAGTCATAAATAATCGCTGCTTCAGGCTGCACACTTGTCCCGCTTATTTCAGAAAGTTTCTCCAGAGTCTCCCCTGTCTTCTGTACTTCTTTAAACACTCTTGTTTTATCGGTTCCATCGTGACCCACGACTGCTCCATGGAATTTTTCGCTGGAGCCCCTGCTTTTCCGCCACTGGAAATACTGGACAGTATCAGAACCATGAGCTATTGCCTGAATAGAGGAAAGAAGATGCATTCCAGGACGTTTAAGCTTACTGTAACTTTGCCAGTTAGTCATGCTTGGCGTGCTCTCCATAAGCATGAATGGCCGGCCGCCTTTAAAGGAGCGGTTTAAATCGTGCAAGAGGCCAACTCTTGCTGCCAGTTTGCTTCCATCCCGCGGGACATGCCAGTCCGGATAAGCATCCCACGAAATAATGTCGAGGATATCTTTGAATTTCCAATAATTTAATCCTTCATAATCTCCCATAAAATTGGTTGTCACTGGAATCTTCGGGTTCTTTTCTCTGAGCGGTTTCACTTCATGCTTCAAAAAGTCAACTGTCTGGTCGGTTACAAACCTTTTCCAATCAAGGTTCAGCCCGTGAACCATACTTTCACCCAGAGGCGATGGTGACTCAATTTGAGACCAGTCAGTATATGTATGGCTCCAAAATGCCGTCCACCAATCATGGTTTAACTTATCAAGCGACTTGTATTTGTTTTTCAGCCATGCTCTGAAAGCATCCTGGCAATAATCACAGTGGCATTCACCCCCATACTCATTAGAAATATGCCATCCAATTACCGCGGGATGCCAGCTATATCTTTCTGCCAGCTCAGTATTAATAATTGATACTTTTTCGCGGTATTTTGGCGAGGTGTAACAGTGGTTATGCCTTAAGCCATGCAGATTACGCACCCTCCTCTCTGTGACTCGCAGAACTTCGGGATATTTTTGGGAAAGCCATGCAGGCCTTGCACCGCTCGGAGTAGCCAGGAATACGAATACGCCATTCTTATAGAGCCGGTCAAGTACCTCATCCATCCACTCAAATGTAAAACGGCCTTCTTCCGGTTCGAGTGATACCCATGAGAAAATACCTACAGACATCACATTGCATTTTGCTTTTTTCATCAGTTTCAAGTCTTCTTCGAAAATATGAGGGTAATCCTTCCATTGCTCAGGGTTGTAATCGGCACCATGAAGCAGACCGGGTACTTTCTCGTTCAAAGGCGGGAAAACTACAGGTTCAGTCATTAGGCATGCCCCTTTCAATAAATATAACTATACTCTTATTGTATAAAGGGAGGATCGGTAAGTATATATTGAGCTTCACTTCTAAAGTATAAGAATCTGAAAGTCTTCAGGAAGGCAAAGAAAGCCGAACAAAATTTTGGAAGAATTTTGTCGGCTTTCTTTTTGAGAAAAGGTGTGATGTCAGTCCGCCAGGCGGACGCTTGCGCAGGGGCTTGTCTTCAGCTAAATTCAACAAGTTGTATCATTCTTATTCACCGGTTTTGTCCCAGTCTGATCATCTATAATCAACAGTCAAAATAAACTTCATACAAGTCTTTTCTTCTGTCACGCAATTGTGTGACATTGCCTGATTTACGATGGCGCCTTAACAGTTCAAGGTCCACATCTCCCACGACCACGGTTTCTATATTCGGATGGCATTCCCCAACAATTCCGTCTCTCGGAAAAGCAAAATCAGAAGGGGTGAATATTCCTGACTGGGCATACTGGATGTCCATATTTTCCACATGGGTCAAGTTCCCCACAGTACCTGCAATCATTGTGTAGACTTGGTTTTCCACAGCTCTCGCCTGTGCACAATAACGGACTCGCAGATATCCTTGCCGCTCATCTGTACAGAAAGGCGTAAAGATAATATTAGCACCTTTCTCTGTAGCAATTCGGCCAAGCTCTGGAAATTCAATATCATAACAAATCTGAATGGCAATTTTCCCGCAGTCAGTATCAAAGACTTCCACTTTGTCACCGCCATGTATCCCCCAGAACTTCCTTTCATTAGGCGTAATATGAATCTTATATTGCTTCTCAATGGTACCGTCACGCCGGAACAAATAGGCGATGTTATAAATCTTTCCGCCCTCTTCTACAAAGTGAGAGCCTCCGATAATATTAACATTATATTTTATTGCCAGGTCAGTAAATAAATTAATGTAGTCCTCTGTGAAATCTGTTAAGCGGCGAATCGCCCGGCTGGGGCTCTTTTCCTCAATAAATGAGAGCAGCTGGGTCGTAAAAATTTCCGGAAAAACAACAAAATCAGACGCATAACTCGCTCCCACATCTGCGTAATATTCACACTGCTGGGCAAATTCCTCAAAAGAATTAATTTTTTTCATCATATATTGAATCGCGCATATTCTTACCGGAAACGCTGTTTTAAAATGGCGTTTTGTCGTCGGTCTGTAATCTACGTTATTCCATTCCATTAAAGTAGCATACTTCATGGATGCTTCATCATCTACTAAATAGTTCTGGTTAATTCTTTTTAAAGTAAAACCATTCATCACTTGAAAAGTTAGGACAGGGTCAAATATATTATGATGAATCACTTCTTCGACATATTGGCGAGGCGTTAATTCAGATGAATGTTTTCTGTAGTTGGGAATTCTTCCCCCAATAATAATACTTTTAAGGTTTTTTTCTCTTGCCAGCTCTTTTCGTGCTTCATAAAGGCGGCGGCCGATTTTCATACGGCGGTAGTCGGGGTGGACCGCTACCTCAATGCCATATAAATTGTACCCTTCATCATCATGATTCGTAATATAACCTTCATCTGTAATCTCATCCCAGGTATGCTGGTCATCATACTCATCGAAGTTAATAATTAAACTCGAGCACGAGCCGATAATTTCCCCTTCCAGCTCCACGCAAAACTGGCCTTCAGGGAACATCTCCAAATGGCTCATAAGATGGGACCTTTTCCAGGGCTCCATGTTTGGAAAGCATATTTTAGAAAGCTTAACAATATCATCTATATCCTCGTGCCTTATATTTCGTATAATCACTTTTTTTTCAAATTTGGACATATCCAGCGGACTCATAGCGTTCATCCTTTCCCGGTAGCAATCGTGATGAATATCTTTACTTAATCTAATGGATTTAGTGCTAAAAAGCAAACGATTTTACCTGTGTAAAAAAACGTACCAGCATGATGCTGGTACGTTTCTTTCAGAAAGGAACTGATGGTGTTTGTTACCGGCTGCCTTTTTCGTAAGGCTGGTTTAGAGCCTTTGGAGGTTCAGCCTTACCAACAAATCCGGCAAGAGCCAGAATGGTTAAAACATAAGGTAATATAAGCATATATACTTGAGGGACATTTGCTAAACCAGGAATCTGCTGGGCTGAGATACTTAAGGCCTGGGCAAACCCGAAGAATACAGCCGCACCCATAGCTCCAAAAGGATGCCACTTTCCGAATATGAGGGCGGCTAACGCCATAAAACCTTGTCCAACAATCGTTCCCCCGGCAAAGTTACCAGCAGTGGTAATAGCATATACGGCTCCACCCATACCGCCGAACGCTCCACTCAGCATAACTCCGATATAACGCATACGGTTAACTTTAATACCCATCGTGTCTGCTGCCATTGGATGTTCACCTACTGAACGCAGTCGTAGACCGAATGGCGTTTTAAAAACGACATACCATACGAGTATGGCCAGCGCGAAAGCGATATACGTCGTTACATAAATCCTTGAAAAGAACATTGGTCCTATTACAGGAATATCGCTTAAGAAAGGGACATTAATTCTGAAAATCCTTGCTGAAATGGTATCTGTCTGCCCGCGTTCAAACACTTCTCTTACAATAAAGACCGTCAGCCCTACGGCAAGGAAGTTAAGGGCAACACCACTTACAATCTGGTCTGCCCTCAGGGAAATTGAGGCAACAGCGTGAAACAGCGAGAAAATAGAACCGAGTACAATGGCAACCAGGATGCCCATCCACGGAGAGGCGGCGCCAAAACCAAGCGATTCAAAAAATAACGTTCCTACAATCCCTGCGAAAGCTCCCATAACCATAAGCCCTTCAAGACCAATGTTTACTACTCCGGAACGTTCACTGAACAAACCACCCATAGCTGTCAGAAGCAGAGGGGTAGCTGCAATCAGAGCAGCGGGTACAATGGTATAAAGGATTGGTAAAATCATATCCATTTATTTCCCCTCCTTATTGCTTTGCACACGGCTATAGATCCAGCGAATCAAATAGCTTGAAGCTACAAAGAAAATAATTAATGCAATAATAATTTCTACCAGCTCCGGAGCAACTCCAGCTTGGCCCTGCATGTTATTAGCACCTTCTTTAAGTCCGCCAAATAAGAATGCAGACAGGAAAATACCAATTGACGTACTTGATCCTAAAAGAGCAACAGCGATTCCATCAAACCCTAAATTCGTAAAAGATGGGAGGATATTCGCATAATTATATGTTCCAAGACCGACCATAGCCCCTCCAGCTCCTGCAAAAGCGCCCGAGACAGACATGGATAAAATAATATTCATATTCACACTCATCCCGGCATATGAGGAAGCATGCTTGTTATAGCCGACAGATCTGAGTTCGAATCCTTTTTTTGTTTTCCATAAAATAAACCACATGACGACACAGGCGGCAATTGCTATAAGAAATCCCCAGTGAAGCCGTGAAAAATTCGTCAAAGTAGACAAATAGTCAGAAGAAAGTGACGCCGTATCGTTTATGAAGGCCGTTCTTTGACCCGATTCCAACATATAGTTTCGGATAAAATGGTTAACTACATGCATCGCAATATAGTTCATCATAATAGTCACGATTACTTCGTGTACCTGGAAGCGTGCTTTTAAAACACCCGGAACAAACCCCCATAATGCACCAGCCAGTGCACCAGCCAAAATAGCCAGGGGAAGGTGGATAATCATCGGTGCTTCTATAGTAATACCAACCAATACAGATACAAACCACCCGACAATTAACTGTCCTTCAACCCCGATATTCAAAAGGCCTGTCCTGAACGCAAAAGCTACTGCCAAACCTGAAAAAATTAGCGGTGTCATTCGCTGCAGTGTTTCTCCAAAATAATACGTATCCCCAAAGACCCCTTGCACCAGTGCGACATAACCATTTATAGGGTTATTTCCGCTGATCAGCATAATGACCGCTCCAGCAAGGAACCCAAAGCCGATAGCAATTAGAGGGACCACTAATCCGAATAGTTTCCCTTTAAATATGTTGTTCATCATATCGGCTCACCTTCTTCCCGTTTACCTCCGGCCATAAGCAGCCCAAGCTCTTTTTCATCCGTCTTATCTGCATCAACAATAGCTACAATTTCACCTTCATAGATGACGGCAATTCTGTCGCTTACGTTTAATACCTCGTCCAATTCAAGTGAGACGAGCATCACAGCACGGCCTTTATCTCTTTCTTCAATAAGCTTTTTGTGAATGAATTCAATTGCGCCAACATCCAGGCCCCTTGTAGGCTGCGCCGCGATCAGAAGATCCGGTGAACGGTCCACTTCCCTGGCAATAATAGCTTTTTGCTGGTTACCGCCTGATAAAGACCGGGCCAAGGTTTTTTCATTAGGTGTGCGCACATCATATTCCTCAATTAATTTGCGGGCTTTTTCATACATTTTAGGATAATTAAGTACCCCGTTTTTGGTAAATGGCTGCTGATAATAGGTTTGCAGAAGAATGTTTTCACCTACTGTAAACTCCAGAACTAAGCCATGCTTGTGTCTGTCCTGAGGAATGTGCCCTACGCCGGCCTCTGTTACTTTTCGCGGTTTGAATGACGTCACATCCTGCCCTGAAACGTTTATTGTTCCGCTTTTAGCCTGCCTTAAACCTGTTACAGCTTCAATTAATTCTGTCTGTCCATTGCCGTCGACACCGGCCACGCCGACTATCTCACCAGCCCGGATATCGAGGTTCAGGCCGTTAACCACACTTACTCCCCTTGCATCTTCTACGTGGAGGTCTTTTATTGAAAGGACATTATCTTTCGGTTTGGCGGCTCCTTTTTCCACTTCGAAGCTTACCTCGCGTCCTACCATCATTTCAGCCAGGCTGTTTTCAGTGGAGTCTGCTACATTTACCGTCCCTATCCCTTTACCGCGGCGGATAACCGTACACCTGTCACACACTTGCATAATTTCTTTTAATTTGTGTGTGATTAAAATAATAGATTTTCCTTCTTTAATTAAATTTTTCATAATTTGAATAAGTTCTTTTATCTCTTGCGGTGTAAGAGCCGCTGTCGGTTCGTCAAAAATAAGAATATCTGCGCCCCGGTATAATGTTTTAAGAATTTCCACCCGCTGCTGCATTCCGACAGAAATCTCTTCTATCTTTGCCTTTGGGTCCACCCTTAGACCATACTGGTCTGAAATATCAGCTACGTCTTTGGCCGCTTTACGGTGATCGATTGTCCCCTTATTCGTAGGTTCACTGCCAAGTATAATATTTTCAGTAACGGTAAAGTTCTGTACGAGCATAAAATGCTGGTGTACCATACCGATCCCCAAGTTATTCGCAACGTTAGGATCTGTCACGTCCACCTTTTTCCCCCGAACCTTAATTTCGCCTTTTTCAGGCTGATACAAACCGAACAAGACGTTCATCAAGGTTGATTTACCGGCTCCGTTTTCACCTAAAAGAGCATGAATTTCGCCTTGTTTAACTTGCAGTGTAATATTGTCATTGGCAACAATACCCGGGAATTCTTTCCTTATGTTGTTCATTTCAATTACATATTCCAATGTAAACACTCCTATCGGACTTATAAGAAAAGCAGTCTTACCTGTCTTATCAGCAAGCTTCCGCTGTTCAAATATTCTCAACCTTAACTTGAGAGTGTATGAACAAAGGCTAGTACTAGACTAGCCTTCGGTCATTACTTATTTAACTTGTTTTGTTGAAGAGGATTGCTGTTACGGCATCCAATCCAATTTTAATTATTCTTTAAATTAAAGCTCGCCTTCAAACTCCTCGTATTCCTCATCTGTCTGAGGCACTTCAATTTCTCCATCAATGATCATCTGCTGATATTCTTCGACGGCTTCAATTGCTTCATCAGAAACGTTATCGCGGGTTTCAGCGATTCCTACACCTTCATCTTCAAGACCGAATTCAATGATTTCTCCGCCTGGGAAATTGCCGTTCATCGTATCTTCAGATACCTGATACACAGCCTGGTCCACACGCTTAACCATAGAAGTTAAAATAACATTTCCTTCTTCCCATTCACCTTCTGTCAATGCCTGGTCCTGGTCCACTCCAATTGCCCATACGTTTTCTCCACCCTGGGCACGGTCAACTGCTTCTGTGAAAAGGCCATTACCTGTACCGCCGGCCGCATGATAAATAATATCTGCTCCATTGCCGTACATCGTGTCAGCAATTTGCTGTCCGCGGGAGGCATCGTTAAAGTCCTGGGCATACTGGACAGCGATATCAATATCAGAGTCCACATATTTAACACCAGCTTTAAAGCCGTTTTCAAACTTTTTAATTAACGGGCTTTCTACCCCGCCGATAAATCCAACCTGGTTTGTTTCAGTATGCATTGCAGCTACAACCCCTACAAGGAAAGACCCTTCATGCTCTGCGAAAGTCAGGTTAGCAATATTATCAATTGGCTCATCATCTTCGCCGGTTGCCACATCGTCTACAAGAGCGAAGTTTTGATCCGGGCTTTGTTCTGCCACAGTCTTAATATCATCGAGCATGAGAAAACCTATAGCAAATGTAAGGTCAGTTCCTTCACGCGCAAGCCTGTTTAAGTTAGGAGCATAGTCAGAAGCGTCATTCGACTGAATGTAATCCACCTCTACATCAGGATAATCTTCGCCGAATTCAGTCAAACCTGCCCACGCCGATTCATTAAATGAACGGTCATCTACACCGCCGACATCAGTAACCATTTTCGATGAGAAACCTTCTCCGTCTTCCGCAGCTTCATTGTTGCCTTCTGCAGCTTCGTTTTCATTATTGTTTCCCCCGTCATTGACAGGAGTTGTGTCCTCATCGCCTTCTCCGCACGCAGCAAGAAGTGTCCCGGCTGCCAGAACAGAAGACATGAGCATCATGAAACGTTTTTTCATCTGTAAATCCCCCTTGAAATTGTATTTTTTGTCCGCCACCAAATATGTATGTTAGATGATGACAGTTCAACCACTATTATGACATAAAATGAAGAAAAATATAATCTTAAAAACGTTTTCAAAAAGGGATTATATGGTTATTCATTGGTACGATGTCTGACAACTTTAATTGTCAAACTTATCCTTTTATCAACGTTTTTTGATTCGTCATAAATATATCATTATTTTTAGAGATAATAAATAGTTTTTTTGAAGAAATTTATATTTTGTTTTACAATTTAATGAACCGCTTTCATAAATGATTTTTTAACCCTCTTCTTGTCCAAATTATGTTAAGATTACATACAAAGACTTTATCACCAAAATGGGAGGGATGATTTTGAAAGAACTTAGTGTCCTGGTTTGTGATGATACGGAACTTGTGAGGACACAGCTGAGAGAAACACTGGCTTCTATAGGCGTCCAGACCATAATTGAAGCAAAAGACGGATCAGAAGCTGTTTCACTTTGCAGAGAATTAAACCCCGACCTTGTGTTTATGGATATTATTATGCCGAATAAAGATGGTATCGCAGCCTTAAAAGAGATCGTCCAAATCAATCCCGGGATAAAAGTGATTATGACGTCTTCCTGCTCGCAGCAGTCTCATTTACGCAAGGCATTATACCTTGGAGCTTATACGTTTATTCAGAAACCTATAAGTGAAATTGTGATTCGGGATATACTATATAAATATTTAGACGAAAACACTAAAACAACTACAAAAGTTTGATACGGCGTGTCTCACATTACCTGAATGGCTGTGAGACACTTTTTTTAACTGACTTTATGATATTGGCTGATCAAACCGTTCAGCTGCAAAGTGGTAGCCTGCAGATCTTCCGAATTTGCGGCAACTTCTTCCACCTGCTGCTGCTGCTGGTCAATAGTATGTGTAACCTGTTCAATCTTTTCCGTAGCTTCCAAAGCTGTTTGTGTCGTCCTTTCTATAACCTGGCTAATTTCTCCGCTTTGCCTGTTTACTTTAAAAACTGAATCAGTATTATCAGAAACAAGCTTTTCCATTTCTCCTATACGGTCAAATATTTGCTTGAAATAGCTGCCTGTTTCATGTATTTGATTAACTCCCTGTCCTGCCTGAATAGCCCCGTTTGACAAAGCTTTCCCCACTTCTCCAGTATCATGCTGTATTTTATTCACAATGCTTGTGATTTCTCTTACTGCAACAGCTACTTCTTCTGACAATTTACGTATTTCACCGGCAACGACCGAAAATCCTCTCCCATGCTGACCGGCACGCGCTGCTTCAATTGAAGCATTCAACGCCAGTAAGTTAGTCTGCTCGGCAATATCTTTAATGCTCTTCACAAATCTTGAAATTTCCTGAGAGCGTTCACCCAGCACTTTCACCTGATAATTCGACTCATCCACCACATCACGGACGCTTTCTATCTGGTTCACTGAAGCTTCCATTTTTCTGTTGCCTTCCGTAGTTAATTCAGCAATTTCTTTCGCAGACTGATTCATTTTTTCGCTGCTTGCCAGCAGCTGATTGATTTCGTCGGAATTAATATTTACTGATTTAGATATATCTACGAAAGACTGGCTTTGTTCTTCTATGCCGGCGAGTAATGTTTGCATACTTGATTGGACATTCAAACTGTTATCTTTGAGGTGATCAGTAAATTCAGTAAGAAAATCAGTTTTATTTTTAACGTTTGAGGAAGTTTCACTAATATGCCCCATCATTAAAGCAAGACGTTCCCTTAATTCATCCATCGCATGTGAAATCTGCCCTAACTCATCCCTGCTTTCATCATGAAGGTTTTGGATATCCAATTCTCCGGAGGTTATTTTTCTGCTGTAACCGATCATTACGGATAGCCGTTTTTTAATATTCCTGCTTATAAGCAGCAATAACAATACAGCAAGTATTAAAGAAATTAAAAATGAAAACAGCAATAAGCTGGAAGACCAGTAAAGACTCTGGTGTGTTGACTCTGCTGCCTGGGCTCTTTCTTCATCGACCATTTGCCTTAACTGCTGCAAAGAATAAACATTTCTATTTTTAATCGTTTCTCCTCTGTCTTTAATAACGTTAATAAAAACCAGATTGTCTGTATCTCCCGCCACTTCATAAGCTTGACTGAAAAACAGTTCATTAATGTCATCCGCATTTCCTCTCACAAGGTTGATAAGGCTCTGCATTTCCTCTGTATCCAGGTAGGGCTCAATTTCATGCAAAAGCTCTGAAAAAGCTTCACCATTTTCAGCAAACGCTTCTTCTACCCCGGGTTCAGGTATAAAAAGATACTCCAGCAGCAAGGCATACCGCTCTTCAAATAATTGGGCCATATCCGTTAAAATCACTGCGCGTTCACCGCTTCTTTCCATCTCCTCTACATCCTGCTGTACATTATTCAATGCGTAAGCAACGAAAAGAGCAGAAGCTAAAAATAAACCTGCTGTAAAAACAAAAACAATTCCATACTTTCGTGTCAGAGAAAAATGTTTCATCTTTAATTTTCTCATAAGGTCCCCTCTTCTCCCAGATATTGAAATCGTTTTCATTATATCATGGTTCTTTTTGCATGTGTACATTATCCTAATTAACACCATAAAAAAGGAGCATATAAAAGCAGGACTTTTATATACTCTGGCATAATTTGTTTTTATTTTTTTATATCGGGAATGCATATGATAAAAGCAAGATATATATCAACAGAGGAGGGTTCTTCATATGGAGATGAAATTCAGTAAAGATTATTACAAATATAAATGGCACTGTTTTTGGGCCATGTGGTATGAAGCGAAAGGGTATTATTACGGTACCGAAAAATATACCAGTAAGATAACCAGGCATGAGGAAAAAGCCTCGAAGGCTTTAATGGCACACCAAAACCACATTCCAGTTCAAGAGCCGGTTAATAATGAAGAAATTCCGTTTAATTCTGATTCGGCCAATAAAAATAAATCTTTAGAAACAGCAGCTTCATCTGACTGAGTTATCCGATATATATACAGCAATCATAATTGATAATATCCCTGCAGACAGCTTACCTGCTGCCATCGGCACTACCATATGCGGTTCGAGGGCAGCAGTAAAACCTAAATGACCGCCCAATACAAACGCCCCGCTGACAGAAAAAGCAACATTTATTAATTTTCCTTTATTATCTAATTCATGTAACTTTTTATACATAGGAATACTGTGTGCCAATGAAGCAGTGAGCCCTACCCAGGCCATGTCACCTATTCCGCTTCTCTGAATCAGCGGTTTAAAAAACGGAATGGCTTTCTCTTTAAGAAAATGTACGAGTGGAAAAGCACCTGCTAAAGCTAATACAATCAGCCCGATGATTTCCATCGATTCTTTAAAAGGAGTCAGCCCGTTGATCAGCACGCTCCCTGTTAACTCCTGTACTGCTACAACTCCGAGCACAACAGCCGAAAAACCAATAATGCCTTTCCCCAAAAAAATAAAACACTGAATCATTAATTTATCTGCCCATAAAAGTCCGGCAATAATCATTCCTGTAAAGAGGATAATTGGAATTAACTGCTGGAGAATAAACAAAGGAGAAAAACCTGCTATAACCCCAGCTATAAAAGCCCCTGCAGGGACTGGTATAAGCCCTATCATAACCCCTTTTGCCAGAAAAGGGTATTCTTTTTTGCCTACAAGTCCTAAGGCCACGGGTATCGTAAATACAAATGTAGGACCAAGCATTGTAGAAAGAATGATACCGGAGAACAGACCCGCTTCCTCGCTGCCGGCCAGCTCCAAAGCTAAAGGATAGCCTCCCATATCTATGGCCAGCAGCATCCCGGGAAAAACTGCGGGGTCAGCACCCATGAACGAAAAAACCGGTGTAATAACCGGTCTGACTATTTCTGCTATAACCGGGGCCGAGGAAATCATGCCTACCATCACCAGAGCAAGAGGACCCATCGCATGAAACCCTTCATCAAACGCCTTTCCGTATCCTTTTTTGTAACCCGTTGTTTTATCTGCAATTCCAACAAACATAAAAAAGATCAGGGTCCAGATAATTATTGAATTGATCCACATTGTTTTCCCCCGGATATTTAAGTATTAAAAATAAACCACTTATCCGTTTGGAAAAGTGGTCATTTATCAAGTAACAGATTAACGGCCAGCTTTAGAAAAACCGAATACATGTACACCTCTTCCGCCCCTGTCCACCGGATTAATTTCAGCCGTCTTCAAGGTAAAGGGGGAGACGAATTGTAAATTTTGTCCCCAGGCCTTCTGTACTTTCAACTTCTATGTCGCCATCATGATCTTCTATGATCTGGTAAGAAACCATTAGCCCCAGTCCGGTCCCTTTTTCCTTAGTCGTAAAAAAAGGCTCACCAACACGGGACAGCATAGATTCAGGAATCCCGCATCCTTCGTCAATAATCTCTACCACCGCGAATGCCTTCTCTTTTTTCAGGCAGACCGTTATTTTACCACTGTCCATTGCCTCAATAGCATTTTTAATAAAATTCATAAAAACCTGCTTAATCTGGTTACTGATACAGCGGATTCTCAGATCTTCCGTCTCTTCTTCTATATAAATATAAATATTTTTAATAATCGCCTGAGTATTCAGCAGTGTAACAATATGGTCAAGCAGCGAGTTTAATGAGCAGACTGCTTTGGCTGAAATCTGGGGTTTAGATAAGATAAGAAGCTCATTCAAAATTTGTTCTATACGGGCAAATTCGGAATTCATAATATCGAAATACTCCTGTTTGCCCTCCCCGCTCATCTGGATTAATTGTAGAAACCCTTTCAGTGATGTCAGCGGGTTGCGTATTTCATGGGCAATTCCTGCAGCCAGCTGGCCAACGGCAGATAATTTTTCTGACTGGTAAAGCAGTTCTTCCGATTTCTTCTTTTCTGTCACATCCCTGAATGTAAACACTGTCCCGACCACTTTTTCGCCCATCACCATAGGCGTCATCACGTATTCTATAATTAAAGGCTTTCCGTCTTTCCTGAAAATAGATACATCGTTTTTACGGACTACCGTCTCTGTAGACAAATCGCTGACATCCGGGCATATATCTCTTAACATCACATTTTTTTCTTTGTTAAAAAGCCGGCCAAGCGTATATTCATCCAACTCTTCCTTTGAATAACCTGTCATTTCAGCTGCTGCCTGATTCCACATAATGACGTTAAACTCATTATCAAAGCTTGCGATCCCTTCTTTAACCGATTCCAGTATCAATTCATTTGTTTTGAAAACTTCCCGGTATTTCTCCAAGCTTTCCCGTTCTGACGTTATATTTTTAATAATGCCGTAGACACCGATAATATTTGACTGAACAATAATTGGCAAAGCTGTAATTAAAAGATGGAATGGTTTAGTAACATTCCCCGAAAAATTGACTTCCGCCGCTTGAGGTTTCCCGTTAATTGCATAGTTAAACAGGCTTTTTAGAATATGTTTCTTACTTTGCGGAACAAACTCTAAATAATTGCTTCCAAGCAATAGTTTCTCATTTATTGGAAATAATTTTTGAAACGCAGAATTCACCGCAAGCATATTACCATCCATATCAACTGAGCATACAGCGTCAGGGTGCTTTTGAAAGAGGGTCCGATAGCTTTCTTCCACCACTTCCATCGCTAAATGTTTTTGAGTAATATCCTGAAAGACAATTAACAGCCCTCCTTGTTTCGGATAGGCCTTAACATGGAACCACGTATCATTAGCTGAGTAGTACTCATCAAACTCTACCGGCGTCTCGTTCATAAGGGAATGGTAAAAAGCTTCATAAAAGAACGTACGGACGAGTCCTGGAAACTCCTCCCATATATTTTTTCCAAGCAGATAATTTCTGTCTTTTCCAAGGTACTTTTTTGCTGATTTGTTTATGTATTGAATTTCCCAGCGGGAATTAATATACATAACTCCATCAGACAGAAGATCCATCGTACTTGCAAAAGAAGATACGACCCCTTCCCGGTCTTCTTCTTGTCCTATAAGCGAGAGAATATCATTTTGCAATATATGATGTTTATCAGCTTTCATGCTTGTCACCCCTATGGTCCATATGAAAAACGTGACTTATCTTAAAGTTTATTGCCGAAAAATTTTGCTGAGCGCACATAAATTTTGAATGAATGGAAAATTATACTTTCCGATAAGTACAAAAAGAGTCAATGTAATCCTATCTTACCAAAAAATTATAATTAATTTTGAATTTTTTTAAATTTTTACAGATTATTTCTCGGTTTATCTCCGCAAAATCCGAGAAAAAACACGGTTTTTCGATAAAAACCGTGTCAAAATTTGCTAATCTATATTCCAGCTGATCGTTGAAGGCGTTTAGCAATTTCCTGAAACATATCTTCCGTAATTCCAGGCGCAAATTCCTCAGGTATCTCTTCAAGGTCAGGGACAGGGCCTCCTTGAGGGGTTCCCTGTATCACTTCCAGCTGACCGCCGTCTGGATGTACGCCTTTCCATATTTGGCCTATCTGCTTATAATCTTCCGCACTGAATGTATATAATTTTCTCTGTGAACCTTCCGCCTCAAACTTCCTCGCAGTTTCAAACTTACTGTTATCCAAATTGGGAATCGGCAGCATTTTTTTAACATCCACCCCTGTTATTACTTCGAGCGCCTTTGCATAAGCCAGAATATGGACGCCGCCCCTTACAAGCAGGTATCCGACCATCTCACGGGCGACAGGATTATCCGTCATGGAATAAACTCTCATTTTATGAGTACGAGCTCCGCATTCGAGAAAGAAATTGTGAAGTAAATCGAGGACGAGGTTACCACTGCTGAAGACGTTATCTCCCGTCCATGGCCTTCCCATTGAGTCGCCGGGCAGGGATGTTTGGGCAGTTTGAATAAAGTGGTAAGAATTCCGTTTGTCTTTAGCATTTTGCATCGGGGTAATATCAGGGTCTCCTGGAAAAGTAGTTCCGCTAATCATAAGATTGATTGTATTAGACACTAACTCCACGTGGCCCAATTCTTCAGCTGTAATACTGGCAATCAATTCATAAAACGGCCGGAATTTCTTCTTTTGCCTGAAATTAAATGATTGGAACATATAGTTGTTTAACGTAGACATTTCGCCATATTTTCCACCAAGCAATTCCTGTACAGCCGCTGCTCCATTTGCATCCGGGCTTTTAGGCATAGGCAGTTCAATTTGAAGCTTGTTAATACGCGTAAACATGTAACCCCTCCTGCCAGTTTAAGTGTGGGTCTGATTTCACTGCATATAATTTATATGCTCATCTGACTTGGCCCATAACAAAAACGTGGCGCAGGGAAAACAGAATTAAAGCTTATCAGCGGGCTTATCCAGGACAACAGGAATTTCATCAGTCAGACGCATGCCTCGCGGAGATACGTCACAGCGGCAGGCAGCTGTCAGTACTCCTGCACTGTCGGCTTTTCTCATAGCCCGGGAAAAAGCCGGGTCGATCCAGTCAGCCGGTTTTAATTCCTTTATATCACTTCGTTGTGCCACAAAAAGTAATGCTGCATGCCAGCCTTTTTCCTCGTTTATATCAATTAATTCAAGCACGTGTTTTGTCCCCCTGGCAGTAACTGCATCAGGAAAATAGCCCGTTTGATTGTTATCTGTCAAGGTGACGCCTTTTACTTCCACCACCATTTTTTCCCCGCTGTCGGTTTCAAGCAAATGATCCCACCTTGATTTCCCTTTTGTAAATTCTGATCGTACATAATTCCACTTCTCGAAACTCGGGAGGAGATTATTTTTCAGCGCAAGACCCGAAAGCCTGTTAGGAACAGTGGAATTAAGAGATACCCACCCTTTTCCATCAGGCCTTTTAACACAGACAGCTGAATACGCCGTTTTTCTTTCAGGGTTGTTATTTGGCAATAAATAAATTTCTGCTCCCGGCTTAAGTAGTTCGGTCAACCTTCCTGAATCAGGCAGATGCGCTTCTATTTCGGTGCCTTTACTGGCAAGTATGCACTTAATTATAAAACGGTTCGGCCGCTCCGCAAAATATGAAAGTGTCATTGAAGGTGAAAAATCGAACGAGGCAAGTGACATGATCATCCTCCTTCTCTACTCTCTGACTTCAATCACAATAGAAGTGGTATAAGTATGGTTCTCCGGCACTTCCTCTACCGTAACAGCAAAGTCCGTTCTTAGTTCTATTTCGTACTCTCCCGGCGGGAAACCGGTCTCATTCATAAATGCCTGATAAAAATCGGCATGTTCATCGTCCAGGCTGTAAGCGATCCGTTTAATATACTCTTCTTCATACCACTGCTTCTGCTCCAGAGTACTCGTTTGCTCAATCTCTTTTAATGGATAAGGAAGTTCGGCCCCCCTGTTTATTTCAATCATTTCAAAATTAAACGGGCTTTCCTGATGGATGATTTCCAATTCTTCAGCTTCTCCGATATACTTCAGTTTACCTTTTAGTTGAACTTCTTCTTCCGGATCATAAATTGCCTTTTCTGACACAAGCCTAAGCATAAAATCTCCTGCATCGGTTTCAGAAACAACCGGCTGATTTCCTTCTTCTTCACCTTCGTTTTCCTCTGGTTCATTGTTTTCGGGCACGCTGTTTTCTTCTTCAGCCACATTATCATCAGTTATATCCTGTTCTGTTTCGGTTGGCTCATTACCGCCATTGCAAGCGGCAGCGATCACCATTCCAAGTATGACTAGCCACAATAGCTGCTTTTTCATATCCCGTCTCCTTTCATACATTCAAGCTGCCTTTAAGTTCCATTGTACTCAAACCCCATTTTTAATGTCTATATGCCTATTATCTTTTTCTTTCTTTTCCCTAATTATCAGCATTCCAGTCCCGCTAACAGAGGGTATAGAGGTGGAAGTCTGCCGTATAAATATGGAACTCTACCGTATAATCGGGCAACTATACCGTATAATCGGGGAACTCTACCGTATAAGCGGGCTACTCTACCGTATAAACGCAGAACTCTACCGTATAATCGGGCAACTATACCGTATAAACCATCCACTCTACCGTATAACAAATCCCGACGTTATCCGACAAAAAATCCGGGGTCAGACCCCCCAGAAATTACCACTAAAAAAACCTTTACCCGTACACTTCACGGGCAGAGGTTTTTTAATTCAGGACGGGGATAAGGCCTGCTATTATTATGAGGACTGTCAAAGTTAACACGATGCCTGCCAGATAATAAGCAGGTTTTTTTAATGAGCTGTTGTCAGGTATTTTGCTTATGAAAACAAAAATCAACAGGAAAGTCATTATTATAAAGATAAGCGGCTGTATAACATCCATGTGTATTCTCTCCTTATGTTAACGTGCTTATCTCTATTTTCCCGCTTTATATACCTTGCAAAACACTTTACTCTTTTAACTTAACAGCCGTGCCATAGACCATCACTTCAGAGGATCCGGACATGATGGAAGAAGACGTATACCGGACATTTACGATAGCGTCTGCACCAAGATTCTCTGCCTGTGAAATCATCTCTTTTTCAGCAATATCCCTTGCTTCATTAAACATTTCTTCATACTCTTTCATCTTTCCGCCAACCAGCCCTCTCAGGCCGCCTACGATGTCTTTTCCAATATGCTTAGCTTGAACGGTGTTGCCTGATACGATTCCCAGATGCTTTTCAATTTCCATACCCGCTAAATTTTCAGTATTTACCACTATCATATCCATTCCTCCCCGGAACATTTGATACTTCTAATACGCGGGACACACTTATAAGGTTTCTTTTTGGTCAGCGGTTTCTTTCATATAAGTAATAATTTGCGGATCGATCAAATGGTCATCTCTCCAGCGCTCTTCGAAATTTTCCTGCATGTAATAGGTTTTCAGCTGTTTTTTTACATGGTCAGTATAAGTGTCCTCGACACTTTCCAGTAAACCGTTGCTGACAAGCAGCTGCTGGACTTCTTTAAGCACGTTGCCTTCAAGCGGAAGGAGATCTTCTTCCGCCGGCTGTGAAAAATACAGCTTATGAAGCTCATAAAGCCTTCTCAGCTCTTTAATAGGTTCTTTATGATCATCTACTCTTAAATCGTACTTACGGTCATTATAGCCGCCGTATCCGCCTTTATCCTGGACGATGAACAGGGCAGCAGATTGTTTTCCTCTTGAATCACCGCCTGCAGCCTGCGCTTTATCCAATGCTTCTACAAGCCGTTCAGCAAGGGTGCCTGGAGCACTTTCAAACGTTTCAACCAATTGCTGGACAGTATCTTCACTAACTAGTATATTCCCTTGTGCTGTACAGTATGTACCTGCCTGATGGCCGGCCCAGTGGTAGCAGTTTTCTCCTGTAAAAGCGGCTGTCTCACCTTTACTGTTCATAACTGCGAACTGTCTCAATTCGCGGTCAGGATCTCCTTTAATAAGTTCTTCTATTATTTCTTCGGGCGCAAGGTCTTTTTTCAGCAAAGCCAGTCCTTCAGGTCCAAAAGCCGTATTTGCAAAAGACTGAGTAGCCACTGCCCCGACACCTGCCTCTGCCCATGGAACAACTGCTCCCACACCAAGAAATTTGGACTGGACTGCTACCCCCCATTCTTTTGTCTCTGGATCGAACCCTATAATTGAAAAAGTCGCTACTTTCGGCCAGTTTTTTATCATATCTCTTCCACCTGCTTTCTCTTTTTTTCTATCATAATCTTCAGAAAATGAAAACGTCAATTAAAAGTATTATTTAATCAGGTTTAACGCCCATTACGGTTGGGAATTAGTGGATAGTGAAAGGAGAGATTCGGATGAAAGTATTAATTATTGGAGCAAATGGACAAGTAGGCAGACATGCCGTTAGAATGGTAGGATTAAGCACGATTCATGAAGCAAGAGCGATGATTCGTGATGAGGATCAGCGCCAGGCTATGGAAGAATTGGGAGCTGAGGAAATTGTCATCGGGAACCTGGAAGAAGATTTCAGCCACGCATTTGAGAATACAGATGCGGTTATCTTCGCTGCCGGCTCCGGCCCTCACACGGGTAAGGACAAAACAGTAGATGTAGATAAACTGGGAGCTATCAAGTCGATTGAAGAGGCCGAAAAAGCTGGTGTCCAAAGGTATATTATGATCAGCGCACTTGGTGCGGATCACCCTGAAGAAGGACCGGAAGAACTTGAGCATTATATGCAAGCGAAAAAAGATGCCGATGACAAACTGCGAAACAGTTCTCTGAACTACACTATTTTGCGCCCGGGGAAACTGGTGAACGAACCGGCCCGCGGTAAAATAACTGCAAAAACATCTCTTGATAACACAGATTCAGATATTCCAAGAGAAGATGTGGCAGCTGTAGCTTCCGCCTCTCTTACCATTGAAGAAACAAACCACAGCGTCATCGAGATACTCAGCGGTGATGAAGCCATTGGAACAGCACTTAAATCATTCAAATAAAAGATAAAGGGAACGCCTCAACCGGCGTTCCCTTTACTTCTCTCCAACATTCCTCTTTTTTCCAAATTGCACCCTTAAAGGATTGCTATTATAATAAATTTACAAGTAAGATTCAGAGGGGGATTTTGATGGTAGCATTAAAGCTTAAAGAAATGTCTAAACAGGAACGAATAAATATAATTATAGTTTTCGCTCTCCTAGGTGCAGCCGTTGCAGTTGGCATTTTTGTCGGCACAAACGAAGAATGGATTGCATCAAGGAATTTTACAGCAGGCTACATGGCAGGCTCTCTGCTCGCCGCGGTGGTGCTGTTCAGCATTTACCGCTCAATTGCTTTTATCTTTGAAAAAATGGGCGGCGGCCACAAGGAATAATAAATGATTTTCAAATAGGACTTTTTCAAGTCCTTTTTTTTATTTCTCAGCGCGGCTTAACACTTAGTAATTCACTCCAAGTCACAGGGCCGGCAATGCCGTCCTGCAGGATTTTCCTGCTTTTTTGAAAGTTCCGGACGGCCTGTTCTGTCTCATTTCCAAAGATCCCGTCAATCCCGTAACCCGGTAATGGAAAGCCTGCGTGTATCAGTTTTTTCTGAAGCAAAGTGACGGCAGGCCCTCTCATTCCCTTTCGTAAAACAGGCGGTAATGCACCCTGCTCTCCTTTTTGTAAAACAGCCTTTGAAAGTTCCATTCGAAACTCTTTCATATTAATTGAAGGACAAACAGTTTGCTGTTGTGGATGCTCGCGGTGGCCAAGGACCGCTGAAGAAGGAATCCGGTAATAACTGCAGAGCGCAGCCGATAAATCTAATAAACTTTTCCTCTGAGGGTCTGTGAAATCCCCTTCTCCTACTAAACAAATCCCTATATTCCCTCTGTTTCGCCCTTTCGTGTGGTAACTTATAACATTCAGGTTATGACACCACTGGATGACACCTTTCCCTGTGAGAACAAAATGGTAGCCTGCTCCCGGCCAGCCATGATGGTTCACATGGTATTTTGCAAATGAAAAAGCATCTCCCGTTTTTGTCCCGCTATGATGAATGGTTAAGTATTGCGGAACTGCCTCTTTGCTTTTTAAATATGTTTTATTCCGGTGGACCGGCAGTTTGCTGCGCAGGTCCTCTAAACGGCTGGTCAGTCCGTTCATCCACATACTGATCAACTCCTTGTCCTTTACTTAATAAGTACATTTCATTCATTAAGTAAGAGGATGCCGCCGGAGACTTTTGCTTGGAAATTATCCTTAGGTTAGTAAAAGAGCTCTTTGTTAGAGGCGCCAACGTTGCAGGAACAGCACCAAAGAAAAAACGCAGGGCCGGAAAGCCCTGCGTGGCATCTTTTCAAATTAACCTATAAAATGAAGCAGAATAGCTGCCGCTGCAACGAGTACACCGGAGATGATGGAGAAGACAAGCGTTGGTTTAAACACTTCTGAATCTTTCCCTTTCAGTCCGGCGGTACTTGTCCCTAAAATAACGTTAGCAGGTGAAATAGCATTACCAATTGCACCCCCGGCAGACTGGGCAGCAATAACGTGAGGTAAACTCAATCCATCCATCGACTGTACGACTGACCCGTGCAATGGGGAAAACAGCACATTTGATGATGTGTTGGATGACGTCATAAATGACCCGATCACCCCTATGATTGTAGCGAGTCCAACATATACAGGCGGCGGTGAGACTTCTGCTATCCCCAGCGCTAAAACGGTTGTCTGTCCGGAACTTTCCATAATCTCTGTCATAGTCAAGAAACCGGAAATAGCCAGGGAGGCCCCGACAGCATTATCTTTTAAACCTTTAAAAATTGTTTTCTTTGAATCACTTTCGTATAAATTTAACTTGCGGTACCATATATACGCAAAAGCTGCTGAGATAAGCAAATATAAGCCAGGGTGGGTCAGCGGAGCAATTGGTGAATAAGATTCCTCTGCTTCAACCTCATGGCCGTACCCTGTTTCTACTGCAGGGAATGACGGGCCGACTTCCAGCTGTTCAAGTGTATCATGTATAAATGGTATGCCCAGCATAACGATTGAGAGGACGGTAAGAACATAGTATGGCATAAATGCCTTATGCAAGGAGATATTGGGAGTTTCCACTCCTTCTTCCTTATCTTCGCTGTCCTCAAGAATGTCCGTTTCATCTTCAAGCTCTGTTTTCTCTTTGTATGCTTTTCTTCGTGCAAGAAGATATAACGCTCCTAAAGCTAAAGTGGCAGGGATAAAATTACTAAGTGTCGCATTCACCTGTGTTAAAGCTAACTGGCCTCCCCCGTGAATAAGGGAAATAATGATAACTGCAACAAATCCTTGTTTTACACCTTTCCAGCGGGCGAACAGCCAGCAGATCATTAAGCCTCCCACTATATTTGGAATCCACAGGAGAATACCTGTATACAGCAATGTCAGTGCCTGCTCCTGTATTTCAACAGCATTCACTGTGGCAATCCATCCTACTGCCAGTGTACCGAACATGTTTGCCCAGGCGTGGCCAATTAACGGTATGACAACTGCGGTCACCGGTTTAACCCCGATCCCAATAAGCAGCGGGGCGACTACCGCAATCGGGGCTCCAAAGCCTGCGATGCCTTGTAAAAACGAGGCGAAAACCCACCCAAAAGCGAGTATTAAAAACAGGTAATTTTGGCTGTGTTCCTGAATACCTTCCCGTATCGCTTCAAAAGCTCCCGACTCTTTCGTAGTCTGATAGAGAAGCAGAGCCGGCCATACGACCAGCAGGATAAAAAAGGCTTCCCACAATCCTTTTCCAAAGCCGACTGCTATATTATCAATCGGGGCCTGGAAGAGTATAAAAGCTATGACGGTAGCCGTAGCCATGGCAATCCAGCCGGAAACCGGGCCTGACCACTTTACTACGACAAGCAAGATAAGTAAGAGGGCCAATGGCAAAATTGCCACTGACCAGTGCAATAAATCAACTGGTAAGTTACTATCCATTGAAACTGTCTCCTTCCTTTAAATATCAACTGTCTACCAGCTGAGGGCGATTCCGTCCCCCCGAGGGTCGGCTCCGGCATAATAGACGTTTGTCTCCGGATCTATGACGATCCCCTGGGCATGCCCCATTTGCTGGGAATAGTTTTCTGCATATTCAACTTCATGTCCTCTGTCTTTTAATGTCTGAATGATACTGTCTGATATACGAGCTTCAAGTTTTAAAGAGGAGCTGGCTTCCCCCCATGTTCTTCCAAACAGCCACCTTGGCGCTTCAATTGCCTGTTGAATGTTATAGCCAAAATCAACTACTCTCGTAAATAATGCACACTGGGTTTGCGGCTGTCCTTCGCCTCCCATAGATCCAAACAGCATAAACGGTTTCCCGTCTTTTGTTGCCATCGCCGGAATAATCGTATGGAATGTCCTTTTACCCGGTTCAAGAGTATTTGGATGGTCTTTATCAAGGCTGAAAAATGAGCCCCGGTTCTGAAGTAAAAACCCGCAGCCTTCTGGTATAAAACCTGAGCCGAATTCGTGGAAAATACTTTGAATAAGAGAAACAGCATTTCCCTCACCGTCTACTACACTCATAAAAGTTGTGTCTCTGTTCGTTTTCATTTCGGGCAGTTCTTCCAGGTCTTCAACCGGGAATGCTTTATCCATTGTTATTTGCTCATTCATCGTTTGCGTCTGCCGGGCAGATAACATATCTTCCATTGGAACAGATAGAAATTCTGGATCGGTGACCCACTGGTCTCTGTAAGTGAAAGCAATTTTGGCTGCTTCAGCCATCAAGTGATAATACCCAGGAGTCTGGTCACCAATCTTCTGCAGGTCATACTCTTCCAGGATATTCAGCATCATTAACGTGCCAATTCCCTGAGTATTCGGCTTAAGCTGATGAACCGTATAACCTCTGTATTCTGAAGACAAAGGTTTTTCAACCGTAGTCTGATGGGCTTTAAAATCTTCCTCATTAAGAAGGCCGTCATTTTTCCGGAGTGAGTCAATTACTTTCTTTGCGACCTCCCCTTCATAAAAGGCTTCTCGTCCATTCTGCGCAATTTGATTAAAAGCCCAGGCTAAATCAGGCTGCTTTAATATATCTCCTGTTTTTAAAGGGGTGTTGTCCGGGAGGAAAACCTTCGCAGTTTCAGGATATTGTTTAAGTAAATCCTGCTTTTCATGGACAAACCTGCTGAACTTTTCACTGACCGGAAAGCCTTCTTCTGCATACTGAATGGCTTGTTCAAACAGTGTGTCCCAAGATAGTCTCCCGTATTGCTGATGAAGTTCCCACCAGGCGTCTACTGTGCCAGGCACAGTATTAGCAGCGAGCGTCCCGCGGTCGGGAATGCTGTCTAAACCGCGTTCTGCAAAAATATCTCTTGTCACCTCTGAGCCGGATCTTCCGCTTCCGTTAAAAGCCTTAACGCCGTGCCCGCTTTTGTCTGACACAAGAGCAAACAAATCTCCGCCTAACCCCGCCATATGAGGATAAACGACGCATAATACACTGTTAATGGCTATGGCACCTTCTACCGCATGTCCACCCTTCTTCAACACATCTTTACCAGCTTGAGTCGCCAGATAATGAGGAGATGTAACCGCTCCGTTAGTCCCCTGCATGACCGGTCTGCCGGTTTCCAGAAAGTCATAGCAAATACCATTTTGCTCCTTCATTGTTAATACCTCCTTTAAGTAGTAAATGCACCCTTTTATCTACCGTCTTCTCTTCCCTTACAGAAATCGACTAAAACGTACGTTTTTCTCGCTTCTTTTTTCCTATAATTACAGTAATTAACTTATATTTTAAAAAAATCCATGGTTTTTGAATTGCTGTTCCAAGACTGGAGTACGGCATTTTGCGTTAATAAAGGCTCAGTTTTAAAAGTCTAATAGTCGAAAAATTCTTATTATCTTGCAAAAATTGCCGTTCTTTAACATTAATGGATAACTCCTTTTTGAAGCCCCAAGCTGAAAAGGTTTATTCGAGATAGAACAACAAGTGAGCGGATCATTCTTGAATATAAAAAAACACTCAGAGGGCAAACCGCCCCTGAGTGGGTATTAAACAGATGATAAAGCGTGCTTAGTAAGTCATGTGACAACCGGATAGGCTTATATTAAATTTAACCAAAAAAATAATCCCCTCCCAATTTAGAAATATAATCAGGAGGGGCCATACAGTTTCTGCATGCCTCAGTAAGATTTGGATTCTTAAAGGCAAAAAATACACGTTAATTAAGCAGTCTTTTTCAAAATATCGTTAATTTCATTCTTATATAAATCCGATTTTCCGCCGAAAACGGCTTGAATATTTTTATTGTATTTCATTACCCCGGCTGCTCCCAGAGCTTTCAGTTGAACTTCATCTATTTTCCCGGGATCATTCACGGTCACACGGAGTCTTGTGAAACAGGCATCCACATAATCGATGTTCTCTTCACCTCCCAAAGCCTCAAGAATCTCTTTTGCAGTATCGCGATAGGCATCTTTTGACTTCTTTTTTGAATGGGAGGCGACGGCTGTTTTGCTGTCTGCTTCTTCATTTTCTTTTTTAGCATTGTAATCTTTACGTGTGTAAAGTTTTGCTTCCTGTCCGGCTCGGCCAGGAGTAGCCAGATCCCATTTTTTAATAGCAAAGGAGAAGACATAGTAATAGATTATAAAGAATCCTGCACCCATAACGAGATTCATCCACCAGTTATTAGTCCCTGGAAGGGCATTAACGAGCACAAAGTCGATTAATCCTGAGCCCCCGGCCCACCCAAGCTGGACGTTCATCATAAAGGCAAGTGCGAAGCTGATCCCTGCTAAAATGGCGTGTATCACAAACAAAACAGGGGCTACAAATAAGAAAGTAAATTCAATTGGTTCAGTAATACCCGTTAAGAAAGCGGTCCCTGCCGCTGCTACAAGCATCCCTTTAACAACAGGCCTGTTCTTCTTGTCAGCCTGACGGTACATCGCAAGTGCCGCTCCGAGAAGGCCAAACATAATCACAGGGAATTTCCCTGCCATAAATCGTCCTGCAGTCACTTCCACTCCTTCCGCGATTTGGGCAAGGAAAATATACTGGTCACCAGAAACAAGCTGTCCCCCTACTTCTGCTGTTCCGCCCAGGGATGTCCACAGAAATGGCGCATACCAGATATGATGCAGCCCTGTAGGAATAAGAACACGTTCTAAAAATCCATATAAACCAATGTAGGCAGGATTAGTTGCGTCAGAAGCTATGACATTAGCAACAGTGTCAATTCCTGTCTGAATTGGCGGCCAGACAATCATAACTGCAAAAGCAAGAATAATAGATGAAAATACCATCACAATACCGACAGAACGGTCACCTGCAAAAAAACCTAAAACTTCAGGCGGTTGAAATCGTTTAAAGCGGTTGTACACCCAGACAGCCAGAAGGCCGACGACAATCCCGCCCAGAACCCCTGTTTCAAGTGTAGGAATCCCAAGTGCCATACCGTACTCGCCTGCTTCCTGAGCCATTTCCGGCGTAATTCCCATGGCAAGGGAAATCGTGGTGTTCATAATAATATATCCAAGTAAAGCTGCTAACGCTGCAATACCAGACCCACCACTTAAACCGATAGCGACCCCCAAAGCAAAAATAATCGGCAAGTTTTGAAAAATACTAAGACCGATGGTAGTCATACCTGAACTGAACGCTTCCACCGAGTCGTTCTGCAATACGGTGACATAATCTGCAAGAGGTCCGGTTAGTGCTGCGCCAATACCGAGTAAAATACCTGCAGCAGGCAATAAGGCTACCGGGACCATCAGAGATTTCCCAAACTTTTGTAAGCTTGCAAAATTAAACATTCTTCTTTCCTCCTGTTCCATATAGGAAATAAACTAGTTATAAAAGCGTTATCATTTTTATTGGAAAGAAAGGGAGGCGGGAAATATGTTCCTGCGCCCCCTCATTTATTACTTACACTTTCACCGTTTCCAACTGTTTCAGTTCAGGCCAATACTCTTTATTTTCAGCGATAAGATCGTCAAGAATTTTTCTCGCTTTTGGTGCATCTACAACCGTCCTGTTTAATGTTAACGCCTGCAGCAATTTGTTGTAATCTTTTTCATACCAGGCGTCGACCACAAGTTTTTCAAATGCAAGCTGTCCTTCTATTAATCCTTTCTGGAAGGTCGGGATTTCTCCCACTGCGAATGGCTTTGGACCTCTGCTCGTTAGCGCTGCGGGAACTTCGACCATCGCATCTTCCTGTAAGTTGGAAATAATTCCGTTATTCTTAACTATAACAATGAAAGTATCCCCATTATTATAGGCGAGTGATGCCGCGACGCGAATCATATAACAGCCGTGGATATCCACTTCCAGATCAACATTTTCAGTAGACTGGTCTTTTATAATCTGGTCGCTCATCGTATGAACACGTTTTTCCCGTCCATTAATAACCTGGCGTGCACGTGTATTCTCCATATCCTCTTTTTCTACCATGTCTGACGGGTAAAGATAATATTGAAGATACGTATTTGGCAAATAGTCAGGGAAGTCATTCAGCATCGTTTCCACCTGTTTAAAAGTTTTAATCCAGGAAGGATCGTTTACAATCTCTGAATCTTCAGGGATAAAACCGTCCTCAGTGATGGCTCTTTTAATATCATCAGTAAGCTTGTTTCCTTCTTTATCATAAATATTAGTGAACCACCCGAAATGGTTTAAACCGAAGTATTCAGGAACCAGATCCCAAATTTCTTTTCCAAGGATTTTCGCGTAACTGACCATAATCGCCGCAGGCATATCGCAAATGTTCAGTATTTTGTTATCATCCGGGAACTCTCTTCTGAGTGCTTCTGCTACGATTGCTGCCGGATTTGTATAATTTAAAATCCACGCATCCGGTGCGTAGGTGCGGATATCGTTTACAACGTCAATCATTTCTCCAATAGAACGAAGTCCGTAAGCCATTCCTCCCGGTCCGCATGTTTCCTGGCCAACAGCTTCATATTTAAGCGGGATCTGCTCATCTTTTTCGCGCATTTGAAGGCCGCCTGTTCTAATTTGTACAAAAGCAAAATCAGCGTTTGTATAAGCTTCCTCTTTATCTGTTGTGTAGTGGAAAGATTCCAGTTCCGGATACTTCTCCCTTAGAATTACTTCAGTCGCTTTCGCAATTTTCTCCTGCCGCTCGGCATTTGTGTCATAAAAAGTAATGGATTTAAGGGGAAAGTTTTCTTTCTCCTCTATCAAGCTCATAATCATCCCAAGAGTATAAGTGCTTCCTCCACCGACAACTACTAAGTTCTGACGCTTCATTTGTCATTCCTCCATTTATTTGTATTACATTTGTATGTTTAATTTGTTAATACAAATATAATACTTATTTATGAAAGCGTCAACACATTTTTCGTAAAAAAATGATTGATTTTCTCTTGAACATCATGTAAACCGCTATTAACAAGGAGTTACAACTGAATATAACATTTAAAATTAATTGAATTGAATCTGACAAACATCTGCTATATGCTTGAATTAATAATAAACAATACAAATATAGACAGCGGGGTGTTCATAATGAAAAGCGGCTCTCCTTTATATAGACAAATCGCCAATCAAATGAAAGAGGAAATAACAAAAGAAACGTGGTTAAAAGGGGAAGCGATCCCTACGGAAGCTAAACTTTCTAAAACATACGGAGTCAGCCGGGTCACCATTCGCCAGGCTATTAAATTACTTGTACAGGAAGGCTTATTATATAAAATCCAAGGCAGCGGAACGTATGTAAGTGATAATAAATTTGAACATAATATATATTCTCTTAGAGGATTTACTGAAGAAATGCATGCTCTAAACAAGCCGACCAGAAATAAAGTCCTGACATTTTCGTTAACTAAGCCTGATGCGCGTATACAGCAGATCCTCGGACTGGAGGATGGAGAGGAAGTATTTTTTGTCAGGAGGCAGCGGTATGTGGAAGAGACCCCGCTCGTGGTCGAGAATACATATTTGCCTGTGAAGCTGTTCCCCGATTTATCATATGAGTTAATGGAAGGGTCCAAATACGAGTATATTGAGAAAGTAAAACAGATGAAAATAAAGGAAAGCTTTCAAGAAGTACTGCCGCTGATGCCTGACGAGGAAATTAAGAGCCTGCTTCACTTAAAAGAATCGATACCTATTATTAAAGTGCAGCTTTTTTCAACTCTTACGGATGAAACGACCTTCGAATATACAGATATTTATTTTAAAAGTGATGAATATAAATTTACTATTGTGGCAAACAGACAACTATAAACTAAAGAGTAGCCAGGGCAGGAAATCAAAAAAACCTTCTTATAACCGGATAAGAAGGTTTTTGAAAATTTTAATAATATATCTTAAAATTAAAGGCGCTTTACTTAGGAGCCTGTATACCTCAGCCGTTTTTACTTCCCCCAAAAAAATACTGCCGCTTATAAGCTTCTTTTGTTTAAGAAAAATCTTATATCTGCTGGAGTCAGTCCTAATTTGCGTGCAGCTTCAATAAGGGCTACCCATTCTTTATCCATCTTTTCATCTTTTGGCATACTCAGCATAAGGTTGTCCTCCTTATACTGCGTCAATGAGGCGGCTATGCAGTCATAGGAAAACGCCCGCTCCCTTAGACCCACAGCTTTGCGTCCCTACCTTTCAATAGGTTTGCCCTTTCTGAATGAGCAGTTTTAATTTCATCTTACCTACTCCTCAGATCCGTTCAACATAATGAACAAAAAGTTATAATTTAAGAGGATCTCCTGTATAAAAGTCGAAATTTGTAAGTTACTACCTCCTTCCTCTCTCAAAAATGTTCTTTATTAAGAATTATTTAACTAAATATTATGTTTATTTCTAGTATTTGTAAATGAGTATTTAGCCCTAAAAAACTGAATAGAATTAATATTTATATTATTTATTCAATGAATTTTAGGTTTGGGAAAATCTTAGACAATTCAACCGGTGTAAATGGCAGCAATACTATAAACAGATGCGGCCACGCTCTTCGGCAGCCGCATCTGAAATGATTAATTTACCAGGGCATCTTCTTTTTGAAAAAACCACTTAAGTGATCTGTAAACGTCTGATTTCTCGCGAAGGACATAATGGCGGAACCTTGGGTCCTGAATGTTTTTATAGACGCTCATCAGGGTGGACGGACGATTATACTGATTAACTTCTCCATACCCGAAGAGACTGGCCATTTCCATCAATTCGTGAACATATTTCAGGCACCGCTGATTGTCTGAGGTAAGATTGTCACCATCGGAGAAATGGAACGGATAAATATTGTACAGTGAAGGCGGATAATCTTTATCGATAACTTCCAGTGCTTTTCTGTAGGCTGAAGAACAAATGGTGCCTCCGCTTTCCCCTTTCATAAAGAAGTCGTCCTCTGACACTCTCTTAGCCTCAGTGTGATGGGCAATAAATACAATGTCCACTGTTTCATACTTTGTACGTAAAAATCTGGTCATCCAGAAGAAAAAGCTTCTAGCCATATACTTTTCAAAACGTCCCATACTTCCTGAAGTATCCATCATCGCCAATACAACTGCTTTTGACTCTGGCTTTATTTTCTCTTCCCACGTTTTAAAGCGTAAATCGTCATTTAATATTGGGCTCACGTTTGGGATTCCGCTCATCGCATTTCTTTTGAGTGCCTCAAGAATTGTCCTTCTCTTATCCACATTCCCCATTAATCCTTTTTTCCTGATATCATTAAATTCAATTTCTTCTATTACGATGTTGTCTTCTTCTTTCTGTTGCAAATTTGGCAGTTCCAGCTCTTTAAACAGCATTGTTTCCAATTCAGAAATAGACACTTCAGCTTCGTAATAATCTTCGCCTGCCTGATCTCCGGCCCCTTCTCCTTTTCCAGGTGCTTTCTGACCACCCGGCTCCCGGGCCACAACATCACCGACTTTGCTTTTTCCGTTCCCCTGGCCTACATGTTTATTTTTATCATAATTATAGCGAATCTTATATTCATCTAAGGAACGGATGGGAACTTTAATCACATCACGACCGTTTGACATAACAATGCTTTCCTCACTGACCAAGTCAGGCAGATTCTTCTGAATCGCATCCTGGACTTTCTCCTGATGGCGCTGCTGATCCTGGTAGCCTTTCCGATGGAGGGACCAATTTTCCTGAGAGACAACGAAATTTTTCCCTGAATAGTTTGTCATCCGCATTCCCTCCTTCTTTTTTGTTACTCTAAGCCTTTTCCAACATTTAAAGCTTACTTTATACTATGCAGGATGGACAGCGAGTTGACTAAAATTCTGAAAATTGGACAGGCAATTTGGCAGGATGAAGAAAAAGCCTCAGCGCTTTTTAGGCGCTGAGGCTTTTCAACTAGGAAAGGAAGCGGATATTTTTAGGCGGCCAGAAAGCAGCGTTTGCCTTTCCTACGATTTTCTCTGCTTCCACAAAACCTATGTGGCGGCTGTCAATACTGTTTTGCCGGTTATCTCCAAGTACAAACACGTGGCCTTCAGGTACTTCTGTTTTTCCTGTCATCTCTTCCAAAGTGAAATCTTCGGTAAATAAACCGTTATCGTGATCTTCTTTATAAGAGTCCAGGAAATCTTCTTCCTGTGCCTCCCCGTTAATGTAGAGGATATCATCCTCATAATAAAGTTCATCTCCAGGTAAACCAATAACACGTTTAATATAATCTGAGTCTTCAGTCGCATGAAAAATTATAAGGTCAAACCGTCCGGGCTGGTCCATCTCATAGCCAATCTTGTTCACTATAATCCTCTCACCGTCATTAATAGTAGGCATCATCGATTGACCATAGACAACATAGTTTGTAAAGAGAAAGCCTCGGATAGCAAATGAAAAAATCAGTACTACCGTTATGAGCTTTGTAAGGGCCCACACATGCTTTTTCCATTGGGACTTTTTCTTTTCCGGCATATCTGCTGCAGACCTTTCTTCCATATTCATTTTTCATCCTCCAGTTACTTTATTCAATAATAAATCTCTATTCCTTTTAAAATATAACCAGAAGTCTCTTATTTTAAACAATTATAAAGAAAGAATTAAATTTGTTAAGGAACTGTAATAAACGTGGCAAGAGCTGGAGGTGTATATGTAAAAAGCTGGGGGGTCAGACCCCCCAGCTTTTACCATTACCTGTTCAGCAGGCTGCCGACATACTTGATAAGGTCGTTTGCCGACGTACTGTTATAGCCGTACTCATCTATTAATCTGGCTATGACTTCATTTACTTTCTTCAATTGGTTCTCATCAGGAGTTTTTGTTGAGGTCGTAATTTTAACAACATCTTTAAGGTCAGCAAACAGTTTTTTCTGAATGGCTTCCCGCAGACGGTCATGTGAATGATAGTCAAATTTCTTTCCTTTGCGCGCGTAGGCAGAAATCCTGATTAAAATCTCTTCCCGGAAAGCTTTCTTAGCATTTTCAGATATTCCTATTTGTTCTTCAATTGAACGCATCAGTTTTTCATCCGGGTTCATTTCTTCCCCTGTCAGTGGATCCCGAAGTTTGTTTTTATTGCAGTAAGCTTCAACATTATCAAGATAGTTATCCATCAATGTTTTTGCCGATTCTTCATATGAATAGACAAATGCTTTCTGGACTTCTTTCTTAGCCATCTCATCGTATTCCTTGCGGGCAATGGAAATATAGTTCAAGTAGCGTTCCCGATCCTCTTTTGATATGGAAGCATGCTGATCCAGGCCGTCTTTAATAGATCTCAGAACATCCAGCGCGTTAATCGATGTCATTTCTTTACGTATAATAGCTGAAGAAATCCGGTTTATAACATATCTCGGATCAATCCCGTTCATACCCTCATCGGAAAACTCTTTTTTCAGCTCTATGACATCCTGGGAGTTAAAGCCTTCGACATTCTGTCCATCATACAGCTTCAACTTTTTCAGCACATCCACATCGCTTTTCTGGGATTCTTTTAAACGTGTCAAAATGGTAAAGGTCGCTGCTATTTTAAGGGCGTGAGGAGCAATATGAACATGGGAAATATCAGACTCCTCAATCATTTTTTTATAAATCCGTTCTTCTTCACTTACTTTAAGATTATAAGGAATCGGCATAACGATGATACGTGAGTGAAGGGCTTCATTTTTCTTATTGGATATAAATGATTTGTACTCCGCTTCGTTCGTGTGAGCTACAATCATTTCATCAGCAGAAATAAGCGCAAAACGGCCGGCCTTAAAATTTCCTTCCTGAGTTAAAGATAAGAGGTGCCATAAGAATTTCTCATCACACTTTAACATCTCCTGAAACTCCATTAATCCCCGGTTCGCTTTGTTCAATTCACCATCGAACCGGTAGGCGCGCGGATCCGATTCCGATCCGAATTCCGCTATGGTTGAAAAATCTATGCTTCCTGTTAAATCAGCAATATCCTGAGATTTAGGGTCTGAAGGACTGAAAGTACCGACACCCACCCGGCGGTCTTCTGATAAGAAAATCCTTTCTACCATTACATCTTCAATTCTTCCATCATAATCCTGTTCCAGACGCATCATATTAAGTGGTGAAAGGTTGCCCTCAACTCTGATCCCATACTCCTTATGAAAGTCTTTTCTCATATGGTGGGGAACAAGGTGTAATGGATCTTCGTGCATCGGACAGCCTTTAATTGCATAAACAGCTCCACGATCCGTCCTGGTGTATTTCTCAAGTCCTCTTTTCAGCATAGTTACAATAGTCGATTTACCACCACTGACCGGCCCCATTAAAAGCAAAATACGCTTCTTAACATCAAGACGTTTAGCAGCTGAATGAAAATACTCCTCCACCAGTCTCTCAACCGCTTCTTCCAAACCAAAAATCTGGTCTTCAAAAAACAGATACCGTTTCTTTCCGTCTTCTTCAACGACTCCCGCATCTTTAATCATGTTATAAATACGGGAGTGGGCTGTCTGAGCCACTTCCGGTCTGTCACGCAAAATTTCCAGGTAATCAGCGAACGTCCCTTCCCATTTGAGACGCTCTTCTTCTTCCCGGTGCATCTGTATTCTGTCTATAATATTCATAATCTCCTCCTCTTAACATCAAGGATCATTTTCCAATGGGCCATAGTTCATCTTATGCGTCCAACCCGAATTCCATGTTCAAAAGTACAAGAAAATATTTACTCCGGCTTTTTCCAAGTCCCTGTAGAGAGCTTTAAAAGACTCTCATATCCATTACAGTAAATAATCTGCCCTGTTCTCTTCCACGTCTATCCAATTCAGAGTAAAATAGAATGTATTAAGCTTATTAGAGAGTGTTGTGACCATTATGCGTATCTTTATCGGAAACCTGTTTATTTTAATTTTTATCAGTGTCTTCTCCTTACTGTTTATGGAGATGGCCAAAGAATTATCTTCCACCCAGTCCGTTCACCGCGTCCTTGAAGAGTCAGTAGAACTTGAAGATGTCCGCCTCTCCAGTAACAGTCTGATTCTTGACAGACATGGCAATGTCATCTCTGATGTTTTTACAAGCGAGAACAGAATTTCCCTTCCTTTTAAAGAAATCCCCACTCCAGTGGTAAATGCTTTTGTTGCTGCTGAAGACCAGTCTTTCTATGACCATCCAGGGTTTGATTTGTCAGGGATTGCCAGAGCTTTCATGGTTAATGTACAAAGCGGGTCTATTGAACAAGGAGGAAGCACAATTACTCAGCAGTTAGCAAGAAACCTCTATTTATCCCATTCTCAAAATTATGAACGCAAGCTGTCAGAATTGCTATATTCTTATCAGATCGAACGTGAGTTTTCCAAGGAAGAAATTATGGAGCTATACATAAACTCTGTCTATTTCTCAAATGGAGTATACGGCATAGAAGCCGCAGCTGACTATTACTTCGGCCTCTCTGCACAGGACCTTTCGTTAGCTCAAACCGCCTTTTTATGCGCGGTGCCAAACAACCCTTCTCATTACAATCCTTTAACAGGCAAAGAGGCTGTTCACGAGCGGAAAGCGTGGATCCTTCAAAAAATGTACGAACAGGGCTTTCTCGAAAATGAAGAATTAGAGACGGCTTTAGAGGAAGAAATTGTGCTCCATCCTTTTGAAAAGAAAGATCAGTATCCTGATTATGTGACCTATGTTTTATATGAACTTGAACAGCTCATTTCAAACGAGGAAGGGTACGCTCAGCGTCTGCGGACGTCAAGCAATAACGAGGAACGTGCAGACATAACTGCCTCATTAAAAGCACGCGTTCAGGAAGTGCTGGCGAGTGGCATTACTATTGAAACAGCTCTCGCTCCCGACATACAGGCTCATACAGTCTCAACAGTCAACGATCATTTGTCTCAAACGGATATTCAAGGGGCAGTATCAGTTATAGACCATCACTCTTCTGAGATTGTCGCGCTCACAGGTGGTACCTCCTACAATAAATTTGATTTTCACAGGGGGTTTCAGGCCTTTCGCCAGCCGGGATCAGCTATTAAACCTCTTCTCGTATTTGCCCCGTTTCTGGAAGAAACTAATGCGGGGATCAACTCAATTATTGACGCCAGCCCCATCAAAAGAGGGGCTTACGAACCGCAAAACTTCGGAGGCGCTGTCTACGGAAAAGTCCCTCTTGAAACGGCTTTTAAGCATTCATATAACACAGCGGCTGTAAGGATCTTAGATATGGTTGGTGTTGAGGAGAGCTTTTCATATTTAAATAAATTTGATTTCAGCAGAGTCACGTCAGATGATCAGCGGCTGCCTGCAGCTTTAGGCGGGTTTTCAACGGGCATGTCAGTAAATGAATTGACACAGGCCTATACTGTTTTTGCAGCAAAGGGTATATACACTTCTCCTAAAGCGATTCAAACAGTAAAAAATGCCGAGGGCGATATACTATTTGAATGGGCTGAAACGGGTAAAGAAGTATGGAATGAAGAGACGATAAACAAAATGAAGAAAATGATGGAAAAGGTTACGTCTGAGGGGACCGGAAGAACTGCCCGTTTTAACACTCAAGGTTATATTGGAGGAAAAACAGGGACAACCAACGATTTTCAGGATTTATGGTTTATCGGTTCTTCCAGCCAATATACAGCTGGGGTTTGGATAGGAAAAGATGAGCCCGCCTCCCTTTACAGGGAAAGCCAGAACAACTTGCACACAAGCTTATGGCGGGAAATAATGAAGGGGTTTCATTAAGAATGGTCTCAAGAACTGCGGAGAAGTGTTAAGGGCAGGACGCAGGAGCCTCTATCAGAATGGAGCCGGTACACACGGCGAAGAGGCTTAAACTGGAAGGCTTGCAATTAAACTATTGTAAAGTTTCACAACAGCGTAAATGACTGCAATACCGAATGCGAACCAGAAAAACAAATGGAAAAATACGAGACTTATTATAGCGGAAGAAGATATTGAGGCGCTAACTTTATAAATAAAATAAATGAAGTAAATAAAACTTGAGAGAGAGAATACACCAAGCAGAGCAAGAATGTTCAGTGAAGCGGCTAAGGAAATAACTCCTCCGGCTAAATAGATCCACGTCCCTGCACGGACTTTTTTCAAATCAGCTCCCTCTTCATCTTTCGAAAAAAACAAAAGAGAGAGTTCATTAACAGTATTAGCAATAAGTTTGAGGGCTGAAAAAAGCATAAAGAAAAACAGCCATAAAACAAATAACAAGGTTAAATGAATCCCTCTTTCAGAAAAAAATTCAATCATCCCGCTGTACAATCCTATGTTCTCTAAATAAGAAACAATAAGCCTCTCACTATAAACAGAAAAAGAAAGACTGAATAAAATAATAGAAAATAACGGAAAATGGCTCGTTAAATACGCATTTCTCATGTCATATACTCCTGCTCATCATAGTCTTACAGAATAGTGAAATAATAAAACCGAGTGCGCGCACTCGGTTTTTCATTTACGGTACAGGCTCTTATAAATGGTGAACGGCTTCATAAGCATAAATCTTATTTCCGGAGGTCGGACTCTTATCAAGATTTTCTCTTCTTTTCTTATGTGCTTGTTTAAAAGCGTCACTATTAACCCAATTTTCATAGTCTGTTTTTGATGCCCACTTTGTCATGACGATCTGGAAGTTCTCATCTTCTTCCGGGTTAAGAAACATAAAGTCAAGACAACCTGGTACTTGCTTCATTTTTTCAGCGCTTTCAGCAAAACGGGCCGCAACATTCCCGCGCCCTTCTGCAGGCACATGCAGTTCATTCATAACAACGTACATAGTATCGAATCCTCCTTTAACTATCTCATATTATACGACATAAGAGAGGGTTTTCAAAGATTTTCCTTAACCCGGCGAATTTTGCATTGTTCCTTTCATTCTTGCGAAAAAAATGGTATATTGAAAAACAGATACTGTAAAAGGGGGCTTATTAATATGGGACTTATCCTGATTTTAGGCGTGTGCCTGGCATTCCTTGTCGCCATATTTACCGCTGGCTATAATTCTAATCCTCATAAAAACTAATCAAGTACTTAAAACGGCAAAAAACCTGTTGTGAAACCACAACAGGTTTTTAGTTTAATCTTGTGTATCTTGTGTCTTTGAGGCTTGCGTACTAATCCAGAAACGGAAATGCCTGCTGCCTTAATGCTTCATAAACGACAATAGCTGCCGTATTAGATAAGTTCAGTGATCTGATTTTATCTGTTTGAGGAAGACGGAAACAGCGCTCTTCATTTGATTCTGTCAACTCTCCTGGGAGCCCCTTTGTTTCTTTTCCAAACACAAAAAAATAGTCTTTTCCGGTGTCACTGTAATCAAATTCGTAATAATTTTTTTTACCGATAGTTTCGATATAAAAAAATTCACCTTCGCTGTACTTTTCAATTAATTCTTCCATAGAGTCATAGTGGTGAACTTCCACATTGGGCCAGTAGTCGCACCCGGCTCTTTTCAGCATCCGGTCATCCGTGGAAAACCCTAGCGGGTGAATTAAATGTAAAGCTGTATTTGTGCCGGCACACGTCCGGGCAATATTCCCTGTATTTGCCGGTATTTCCGGCTCATGTAAAACAACGTGCAGTCCCACCTGTATTCACCTCTGTCTTTTCTTCAAACTTCCAAAAGCTATCTTACCATGTCCTTAAACGAAAAGAAAGAAGCTTCATGTTAAGTTGAAGCTTCCAGCGTACTGATGAACCGCTTTAATTCTTCTTGTGAGATATCTGTTCCGATCACTTGATAATAAGGGACACTCCCATTTACTTCACTGAACAGATCTTTTTTTTGAACAAAGGTATATTGGACCGTTGGAGTCGGTTCCATGAAAAAAGCCATCTCTCCAACAAAGTCTTCTACTTCAATTACTTTATTACTCTCAAGAACCTGATCTGTGAAAGACCTGTTTGACAGGACATAGTTTCTGAGTTCTTCTAAATCAAGGCCTTGTATGTTCTGGTCCTGGATCAGTTCGACACGTCCTTCTTCATTATTATGAAAGGTAGTTACAAGAAGGCGGTCCTCATAAACCGTTTCTTCTATGTCCCAGTCTTCAAGCATCTCTTCAGGAAATAAAACGGGAAAAGGGAGATCCCGCTTCGCCTGGGAAAGTGTGTTTTCTGCCTGTGTACAAGCAGCCATAATAAACAATAGGACAGCTATCAGACTTGTTTTTACTAAGTTTATTTTTATCATAAATTTCACACCGCAGCTTTTTAGAGTTCTATTATTCTTACAAAATTAATTTAAATGAACTTTTACCTGGGATTAATAGCCATAATAAGATGCCAATATCCATTATTACTATACCATACTGGCGTCGCTGAATGTGAGTGTCTAAAGAATGAGCTCTCATTCACAGCCAGTAAATTAACCCGTAATATGAAAAAACTTGTATTTGATTTCAGGGGTCCAGGCAGTAGAGTCTTCGTAAGCCCAATACCTCATTCTGCTGTTCGTCGTATGGGCATTGACGAGCGGCATATAGTCCGCATCTTTATCAACGACAATTGTCGTGTGCTGCCACCTGTCATCACCGGTAAAATCATAACAGATGACATCTCCCTTCATCAGTTCTTCCGGGGAGTTGACTTCCACTGCTCTTAATCCTTTATTTGAACCGCTTAAATACCAGCGTAAAGAATGGGCAACTGACCAGCTGAAGCTCCACTGGGGCTCCTGATACCACCAGCCCTGGTTCCTTACAGGCACGCCCCGCATAGGAGCTCCTCCCGCCTTTAAACATTGGGAAATATAATTGGTACAGTCATTTTCAAATTGCCTGTAGGCAGGGTTATAGTCATTCCACCATCTTTCTGCGTATCTTACGGCTGCCAGCCGGTCATAACTGAACCTGATTTCCGTATCAGAGTTATCTCTGGACTGGGTCTGATTAAGTGCTTCATTTTCAAAATACTCTTTTTCACACGTGCCAAAAAAGCCGTCCGGCTCCAGAACATAATCATCTATTAATTCTCCGTTGTCAATGACAGCTCTTCTCGTCTGTATTTGAGTTTCAAGATAAGGCTTATTTTTTTGGTAAATAAAATGTTCGAGCGTCACAAGGTAATCAAGTAATGTTCTGTAAGAGGACTGCTGGTGGTTAATAATATATCCGTCAACCATATTTTTTACAATTTTTGCTTCGCGCCGTTTTAAATTAGCCAGTTTTCTCTCAGCTGCCTCAGCCTCATCTTCCCTTACAAAAGGTAATGTTATCTCCGCTTTTTCTCCGCCGGATATATAAGGATAGCAGCTGTTTTCCCAATATTTTTTCATAACATCCATAATATCTTTCATTGCACAATCCCTCCCCGTAGCCATTCATACTATACTTATTCGGCTGAGGGGGAGGTTCATTCATATAAACGGCAAAAACCCCTCACTGCCTTGCAGCAATGAGGGATTAAGAGAAGTTTATCAAGAAGTCAGTTTTTCAAATGCTCCTTCAAGTCTCAATAATATTTCCTTTTTATCCAAACCGCCTCCATATCCAACCATTGCCCCGTTAGAACCAATAACACGGTGACATGGAATAATGATTGGCACTGGGTTTTTGTTATTTGCTCCGCCAATCGCTCTTACAGCTTTTGGAGCTCCTATTTCACTCGCAATTTGCTTGTATGATTTAGTGGTCCCGTAAGGAATGTCTTTTACTTTTTCCCAAACAAGTTTCTGGAACGTCGAGCCGATCAAATCGAGCGGTAAATCAAAGGTCTTTCTCTCTCCTGAAAAGTATTCGGCAAGCTGGTGTGTCTCTTCATCCAGGGCAGCCGGGTCTTCAGCCAATTCCCCATTTATATGCATCTTTCTCAATTTTGCTTTTATGGACGCATATGCGCTGCTAACTGAACCGAATTCAATAAAACATATACCTTTTTCAGACTTTGCCAAAGTAAGCGTACCAATCGGACTATCCATTTCACTGTAATAAATAAGTGGCCGAAGTGTCATTAAAGCCCCTCCTTCAGTTCAGCTGAAAATATCATACTGAACTTTTCTCATGCTTTCCAAGTCGATTTGAATTCATTTTAAGCTTTTTTAGCGCGTTATCTATCTCAAACTCAGCCTCAGAGTCGTTTTCTCTTTCTTTCGCTCTTTTAAGCTCGCTGAGTGTCTCATTATCCTGAGATATTTCAGCTGCTGCCCAGGCCGCCGTTCCCCGTATGACCGGACGCGGATCCTCCCTTATCAATTTATACAAAAGGGGCAGAGCTGAGTGTTCTCTATAGTGGGCGAGGGCTATAATGGCATTTCTCTGAATAGGTTTTTTTCCCCTCCAGGCTCCTGATATATTGCCAAATGTTTTTTTGAATTCCCTGTTACTCATAGTCAGTAAAGGTTCAAGTTTCGGTTTAACTACTTCAGGATCAGGCTCCATTTCCGGATGGTTGTGAGTATCTTTGCCTTTATTCTCCGGGCAGACAACCTGGCAAGTATCGCATCCGTACAATCTGTTTCCGATTTTTTTCCGGTACTGTTCCGGCAGAAAATCTTTCGTCTGAGTTAAAAAGGCAATGCATTTATTAGAATCCAGCTGCCCCCCCTGAACTAAGGCCCCTGTCGGGCAGGCGTCTACACACTTATTGCATGTGCCACACTGATCCGTTAAAGGCTGGTCGTCCGGAATGTCAACTGTTGTAATTAATTCTCCTAAATAAACGTAAGAACCAAATTCAGGGGTGATGATCGCGCAATTTTTGCCGCTCCATCCGATTCCCGCTCTTTCAGCAACTGCCCGGTCTGAAAGTTCTCCTGTATCCACCATAGACACATTCTTCGAAGAAGGTACTCGTTTTTGAATGAACTCTTCCACGAGTTTAAGCTTGCGTCGCAAAATATGGTGGTAATCTTCCCCCCAGGAAGCCCGGCAAAAAATCCCCCGGCGCTCCCCTTTTTTGGATTTCGGAGCCTCCTTCATTTTAGACGGATAAGCAAGTGCTATAGCAATAATTGTTTTTGCTTCCGGAAGCAGCTGCTCCGGTTCAGTCCGTTCTTTAATAGTCCCTTTTTCAAACCCTGACTCAAACCCTGACTTTTGCTGAGCTTCCAGCCTTGATTTTAAAGTAACAAAAGGATCAGCCGAAGCAAAGCCAATTTTATCAATACCTATAAGCTTACTGTATGCAATTAACTCTTCTTTTAATTGGGTATTTGCCACGGCTTTCCCTTCTTTCTGTTAAAAATAAAAGGTTCTCTGTCAATTGTTGTGGTGTAGAATTTTCCAATTCTACTCTCTTTAGAACCCATGCGGGTTAACCCGCATGGGTTCTAACCACTTGCCTCCACAGTATTTTCTTACGTAGTCTCG
>NZ_JAIWPE010000068.1 GCF_021028955.1 Salipaludibacillus sp. CUR1 | reverse complement strand
AAAATATATTCCAGTTTCAATATATATCCATATTTATGCGTGAGAATCTTATCTGGTGTTTGTGAAATTGTAAGTATCCGTTAGTATTTAGAAGAAAATTAAACTTTATAGAGGGAGTGTTCTGTATGAAACTTCGTGAACAAATGCCTGAATTGTCCGGTGCCACAAAATGGTTAAATGAAGAAGTGACAAAAGAGGATTTAATCGGTGATAAGCCAACACTTATTCACTTCTGGTCAGTAAGCTGCGGCTTATGTAAAGAAGCAATGCCTGACGTAAATGAGTTTCGTGATGAATATGAAGATGAGTTAAACGTTATTGCTGTACACATGCCGCGATCTGAGAAAGATCTGGATTTGAGCGTCATTGAAGCTACCGCTCAGGGTCATGATATTACTCAGCCAATTTTTGTCGACAGCGAACACAAGCTCACCGATGCGTTCGAAAATCAATATGTACCAGCCTATTATGTATTTGATAAAGATGGCCAGCTTCGGCACTTCCAGGCCGGAGGCGGCGGCATGAAGATGCTCAGAAAACGGGTCAACCGCGTACTTGGTGTTGAAGCAAAATAAGTAATAGTACTTCCCGGACGATTGACTCGTTCCGGGTTTTTTTATACCAGCAGGGCCAGCAGAAAAAATTAAGCCTTACAATAACGGCATAAAATACTTTGCATTACTTGTTTACTATATGGTACGTTTAATTTAAACAAGGCTCTGTTAAAGTATATTCTCTGTATCACTTCGCAAAAAATCTGCCAATGTTCCGGCAGAAAAGTTTAGCCGGGAAAATTCAGTAAATATTCTTTTGAAGGTCAGTGCCCTCCTCTCAGGAGAAAAAGCAAAATAATACGGAGAATAGGACCAGCTTAACATTACCTTGTAGAGACATGTTTGCAGAAAGGATGATCATAATGAGTGTACATATTGGAGCAAAAGAGGGAGAAATTGCAGAATCTATTTTGCTGCCCGGAGATCCGTTACGCGCAAAGTATATTGCTGAAAACTTCCTTGAAGACGTGAGCTGTTATAACGAAGTAAGAGGAATGCTCGGCTTTACAGGAACTTACAAGGGAGAAAGAATTTCTGTTCAGGGCACAGGTATGGGTGTGCCATCTATTTCTATTTATGTTCACGAATTAATTAACAGCTATAATGTTAAAAATCTTATTCGCGTCGGAACATGCGGAGCAATACAGAAAGATGTTAAAGTCCGCGACGTTATTCTGGCAATGAGCGCTACATCAAATTCAGGTGTAAACAGACACCACTTTAATGGTATCGACTTTGCTCCAACCGCCAACTTTGATTTGTTAAAAAGGGCTTATGACGGTGCTACTGAGCACGACTTGAATGTTAAAGTAGGAAGTGTATTTACAAGTGATGTCTTCTATAATGAAGATAAAAATCTTATTCCACAGCTGGCTGAACATCAGGTTCTTGCAGTGGAAATGGAAACTTCTGCTTTATATACAATCGCTGCCCGCTTTGGTGTCAAAGCTTTATCTGTATTGACGGTAAGTGACCACATTATTACAGGCGAAGAGACAAGCTCTCAGGAACGACAGGAAACGTTCAATGAGATGGTTGATGTTGCTCTCACAGCTGCCGTTTCAGAAAAATAAAATGCTAAACCGCCGCCTTTTCTGACCAGAATAGGCGGCGGTTATTTTATCAGTAAATAAGTTCAATAAACCCTTCTCTCGGAATTCTTCCGAAATAATACGTCATATCCAGATTCGCTAGAGCTTCATGAAGAGCGTTCTTCTCATATTTTACTCCTGTAAGCATTTCCTCTACTTCGCTTACGTCACCTACTCCAAAAAAATCTCCATAAATTTTACATTCCTTAATATATCCCTTAGACACATTTAAGCGAATATCAATGGTGCCTGCCTCAAACCTTTTAGATCTCTGCAAATCAAATTTAGGGGACTTCCCGTAGTTCCAGTCCCAGTTCCTGTAGCGTTTCTCGGAAATTCTTTCTATACCTTCCCAGTCTTCATCGGTCAAGTGATAAGTGTCCACTTCCCCGCTTGCAAAAATGTCTTTAAGTAAAATTTCTTTCAGTTCGTTAACTGTCAGTTTTGTTTCCAGAAACTCATTAATATTGGCAACACGGCTCCGAATGGATTTAATGCCTTTTGAACGTATTTTTTCCTCATTTACGTTCAGCGCATCTACTACTTTTTCAATTTCCGAATCTAACAGCAGCGTACCATGACTGAACATACGGCCTTTAGTTGTATATTGGGCGTTTCCGGAGATTTTGCGCTCTCCGACATGAATATCATTCCTGCCGCTCAGCTTAGCCTCTACACCCATTTTTTCGAGCGCACGTATAACCGGCTCGGTAAACTTCTGAAAGTTTGAAAAGCTGTCTCCGTCATCTCTCGTAAGAAAACTGAAATTCAAATTCCCTAAATCATGATAAACTGCTCCTCCCCCTGACAGGCGGCGAACAACGTGGATCCCATTTTTATCCACGTATTCTTTATTAATTTCTTCTATCGTATTTTGGTTTTTTCCGATAATAATCGAAGGCTCATTGACATAAAAAAGCAGATAGGTGTCGTCAATTGGAAGATTTCTCAGCGCATATTCTTCGATAGCGAGATTAATTCTCGGATCAGTAATGTTTTCGTTGTCAATAAATTTCATAAGTTTGCCTCCTCATCCTTGGTCATTCGTCATTATCTTACCACACATCTCATTTAAAAATTAAATGGTTTACCTGAATGACACTGAATGTATAAGTTTTTCCAGTTACACACACATTACTAAATAGTTTCTGTTTAAAGGGGGAAGACGATGAAACTTTTAAAGTGGTTTAAGAGAGATAAAAGTAAAACGGATAATGACAGGACGAATCCTGTCATCGCTGATTATGAACTTCCTCCATATCCAGCGAAGGATGATATGGCTGAGAATAAAGTCTACCTTAAAGAGACATTCAACTACACAGAGGATTTAATTGACAAGCCTTTTACAATAGACACTCATGCATGTTCAGTCATGTTTCTCGAGTCTCTGACTGATGAAGAGAAAATGGAAAAAAACCTTTACAGTAAGTTAAATCGCGTCCATTCCATTGGAGCCCTTGAAGAGACATTGACGAATATGGATGCTTCAAAACTTCTCCATGTATCGGAAGCCGTACCGCATATACTGGCTGGAAAATGTCTGTTGTTTATTGACGGGCTCGATTACTGCTATATCTTAAATACAAACAAAATTATCCTGAGAGACATAGGACAGCCTGAAAATGAACAGATTATCCGCGGGGCCCATCAAGGCTTTGTGGAATCCCTGATGGTTAATATCTACCTCCTCCGGCAGATGGTTCAGCATCCGCAGTTAACGATACGTTTTAAAAAAGTCGGAAAGAAAAAGAATACAAAGGTATGTATAGTCCATGTGGAAGGAACCGCAGATAAAAAAGTACTTAATGAAATTGACAGGCGCCTTTCTAAAATAGACTCTGACAAATTAATAAGTTCAGGTGTGATTGAAGAATATCTGGAGGATTTCCCTTACTCCCCGTTTCCACAGTTTATGAGTACCGAACGGCCGGACCGGTGTGCACTTAACTTACTTGATGGAAAAATCGTTCTTTTTGTAGAGGGAGAAGGGACGGCTTTGCTCCTCCCAATGAGTTTCCTGTCTTTTTACCAGTCAAACGATGATTATAACAGCCGCTGGTATGCGGGGACTTTCTTCCGGCTCCTTCGAATGTTCAGCTTTGTTACGTCAGTAACCTTGCCGGGCATCTACATTGCTATCATCAGTTTCCATTTCGAAATTATTCCGTACGGGATGACATTTGTTATAAAAGACGCCGTGGAAGAAATCCCTTATCCGCCTATAGTGGAAGCCTTTTTCATGGAACTTACATTAGAACTGATAAGAGAAGCAGGGGTCCGCCTTCCAAGCCCAATCGGCCAGACAATTGGTATTGTCGGTGGTCTCGTGATTGGAGATGCCGTCGTAAATGCCGGCTTTGTTTCAAGCGTCATGATTATTGTAGTAGCCTTAACTGCTATTTCTTCATTTGCTGTACCCGCAAATGAAATGAGCATGTCTGTCAGGCTTCTCCGCTTCCCTATTATGATTATGGCGTCTCTGTTAGGCTTTCTCGGCATCGTATTTTGTCTGAACATTTACCTTATTCACTTATGTAAACTTACAAGTCTTGGCCAGCCTTACTTTTATCCGTTTGCTCCTTTTCATTTTAAAGGGATTTTAAAAGACGTTTTACGTTTCCCTCACACAAAAACCACCTGGCTGAACCTGGATAATAATCATAATAACAATAACGAAAGTTGAGGGATGATATGGAACCGTTATTAAATAACCGCATTTCAGCCAAACAGATTTTCTTTCTTATCGTCCAGACACAGATCGGAATAGCCGTGCTTACTCTTCCTGCCCGGGTTTTCGCAGAAGCAGAGTGGGAAGGGTGGATTTCTATTCTTATTGCAGGCGGTTTTGTCCAGTGCCTTTTAATACTGTATATTTCTCTTGTTCATCGTTTTAAAGACCACACGTTCTTTACAATGACGAGAATCCTTATAGGAAAGCCTTTGTCCGTAGTGGTGAACTTTTCCTACTTTATATACTTTCTGACAGTGACTATTCTTATTCTAACTCTCTATTACCGGACAATTGCTTCATGGCTTTTTCCGGAAACGCCAAAGTGGATTATTATGGCGCTTATCGTGAGCGCGGCTGTTTTTCTTGTAAGAGAAGATATACATATTATCGCAAGGTTTTATACGCTAGTTTCCTGCTTGCTGATCCTGATTATCGGTGTCCAGTTGACAGGGTATACGGCCGCACAGCCGCTATATTTGCTTCCGCTCGGGCATATCGGTATAGCTGACTACTTAAAAGGTGCAGACGCTTCCCTCCAGGCGATGCTCGGTTTTGAACTCATTTTGTTTATTTACCCATTTATTCAGGGTGCTAAAAAAGAGGTGACGAAGATCTCTTCTTATGCGATCTGGTTTACGATTGGGGTCTATGTTTTTTCCTCTGTCACAGCTTTTTTGTTTTTCAGTCCTGACGAAATAGTACTGGTTCCAAATCCTGTGCTCTACATGCTTAAAGCCTTTACTTCCCCTGTTGTTGACCGGCTTGACCTTATCTTTATTTCTGTTTGGATTATTTCAGTAACAACTTCGCTAATGACTTACTTATTTTTAGCTTCACAATATACCCAGGTAATTTTCAGTCTTAAAAAACGGAAAAGCGCCGTATTTTATTTAGGCCTGCTTATTTTGTTTATTGCTCTCTTCTTCGAGTCAAATGAAGCAATTGATGCTTTTTCAGAATTTGTAGGAAATATCAGTTACACCTTTATTGTGGGTATTCCTTTTATATTGCTTATCATTGCTCTGGTCAGGAAAAAACCGGCACGGGGAAAGGAGAAGGCCTCATGAGGGCGGTTTTAACAGCTTTATTTATATGTATAATAATATTAAATACCGGATGCTGGGATTCCAGACAGCTCAGGGACATTACAGTTGTCAAATCAGCGGGGATTGATGCTGATGAAGAAGATCAGCTGATTGAGGTAACCTTTGCTTCTCCAATTCCTGAAAAGTACCGGACAACAGAAAGAGCCCAGATCGTTTCTGCTTTGGGACATACCCCCCGCCATGCACGTGACAATCTAGAAGCAGAAGTTTCAGAAGCGCTGGATTTAGGTAAACTGCGGGTCCTGATGATCGGTAAAGAGCTTGCAAGTGAAGACCTTTATCCCCCTCTGGATATCGTTTACCGGGACCCCCGCTCTGCTTTAGCAGCTCAAATTGTTATTGCAGAAGATCAAGCTAAAGATATTATTGATTTACAGCTCGAAGACCGGCCCAGAACAAGTGAATTAATTGCAGAACTTATAAAAGCTGCTGAGGAAAAAACAATGCTTCCTATTACCAACATTCAATTGATCTGCCCTCCCTTGTTCGACCGCGGGCAGGATGCGATGGTCCCTTATATGACACTCGAAGAAGGAAACCCTCATCTTAAAGGTGTTGCATTGTTTAATGACAGACAAATGACAGGATCTTTGTCTGTAAAAGAAACAACAATGCTTCTCCTAATGATGGACAAGCTGCAGCAGACAGCTTCACTTACCGAAAAAGTGCACAGCGGCAGAGAGAATGAATTAGAAAATTACGTGACTATTGAGGTAGAAGAAGTACACAGAAATTTAGACGTAACTATAAATAAGGCAACCGGACAGATCGAAGTGCCGCTAAAAATAGACTTGTTCGTCAATGTGATCGAATATCCGTTAGACGACCTGGACAATGAGGAAAAGTTAAACGAATTAAGTTCTCTGCTATCCCGGAATTTCACAGAAAAATTTCAGAAGGTGACAGAAAAGCTTCAGGACAGCAATTCAGACATCCTGGGAATAGGGCGGAGAATTCATGCCTACCATTATCCTTACTGGAAAGAAATTGATTGGAAAGAAGTCTATTCCGAGGTGGACTTTCAAGTAGATGTCACTGTTGATATCGTCAGGCACGGTATTTTATTTTAATACTAAAAAAGGAGAAAGCGATGAAGGCTCTCTCCTCTTTATTCCTGGTGCTGCTTATCCGTCCTCTTTTCTAAGCACTGCTTTTTGATGTCTGTAAAATTCGTGGAAGAGCTTCATTAACGCTCTTTTCTCAATTCTGGAAACGTAACTTCTTGAGATTCCAAGCTGTTTAGCAATTTCCCTTTGCGTTTTTTCTTTTTTCATGTCCAGTCCGAAACGCCCGATAACTACCTCTTTCTCCCGGTCATCAAGCACATGAATATATTGATAAATCTGCTTTTTTTCCATTTTTAACTGAATCTGCTCAGCCAGATCTTCAGTATTCGCCTGCAGAACATCAATCAGGCTGATCTCATTACCTTCCTTATCCTGGCCGATAGGGTCGTGGAGCGAAACATCTTTACGCACTTTTTTAAGCGCACGCAGGTGCATGAGGATTTCTATTCTAAAGTCAAAGGTGGGGCGTGAAAAAGCTTGTTTAAAATAATTTTACTTAATAAAACGAACTAAAACAATAAAAAATCCCCTAAGTATTTAATCCTGTGACTTAGAGGACAATTTACAAATCCCATATTTGGTTTAAATTCCCATTCATTTCTTATGCACCATAATCATTTGAGATTTTTTGCTGATCAACTAATTTCTTGTATAACCAATTTGTGTTGTAGAGATCATGATGTGCGCCAAAACCTGAGACTTCACCATCCTCAATTACAACAATATGGTTAGCGTCCATTACAGTTGACAGACGATGCGCAATAATTACTGTTGTTCTATCTTTCATTAAATTGTTGAGAGCCTCCTGGACAAGTGCTTCTGATTGACCATCCAAATGAGCCGTAGCTTCATCTAAGAGGAGTATTTTGGGATTTCTTATAATCGCCCTAGCTATTGCCAATCTTTGTTTTTGCCCACCTGATAAACGAATCCCTCTTTCACCAACCTCTGTGTCCAGACCATGAGGCAGTGATGAAACAAACGAATCAAGGTTGGATCTTTTTAAAGCATCAAAGATATTGAAATCACTTATCTCTCCCTTAATACCATACACCAGATTCCTTCTAATGCTGCCTTGCATTACAGGTGTATCCTGACTAACATAGGCGATTTTTTTCCTCCACCGCTCTAAATTATGAGAATATATAGACTTTCCTTTGTAATAAATATCCCCATGGTCCACGTTGTAAAATCGTTCAATTAGAGAAAACAAAGTAGTTTTACCCGCTCCACTTTCACCTACAATAGCAGTTTTTTGCCCCTCTTTAGCTGTAAAGCTAACGCATTTCAGGATTTCTTTTTCTTTACTATATGAAAATCCAACGTTAGAAAATGTAATACCATGATCATTTTCTTTTTTACCATTATCTTTTTCTGTAATAACGCTTTTTTCAAGATCCTCTTCTAATAATGAGTTAACACGTTCTGTTGCTCCCATTGCTTTTTGAAATTGAGTAAAAAACTGTGCCATTAGTGTGACGGGGGTCATAATTTGGAATATATAAAACACGATAGCTACTAGAGCTCCTGCAGATAAGGATCCGGTGGCAACTTGATATCCTCCGTAACCAAAGATACAAACCAGCACCATAAGGACAGTTGAAGTAATTAAAGGGGATACCACTGCCATAATTCTGCCTGGTTTCAACCCATAGCTATATAACTTCCTTGCACGTTCCCCACCCTGAACCGCTTCCTCATTTTCAGCCACTGAAAGCTTGACTAGACGAACATCACTTAACACCCTTCCTAGATCCCCTTGAAAAGACGCAGTTTCATCTTGAAGACTCCGTGAAACGCTATACATCTTTTTCCCAAGAGGGCTTAGAACCAAAAATGCCATTGGAAATACAAGCAAAAAGATAAGGGCGATAGTCCAGTCTATTAGAAAAAGTATAACAAGAGACCCTACTATTGTTATTAAGCCAGTAAAAAAGGGTATTAAATGATCTACAAAGAAATTCTTCATTACATTAGTATCGTTTGTAATTCTGCTCATTATTTCTCCAGAATTATTTGCATCATAAAACTTTACTGGAAACTTTACTACCCTTCTCCATAAATCCTCTCTTAAACGTACTATTATTTTCTCACCAATAAAAATCATCATATACATTGAAATAGCTGCCAGTGAAATTTGCAGAAGAAAAACTAATATTAGACCTAGTATGACGAACAAATTAAATTCATTATCTACTAATAAATCCACTAGATTCATAGCAATTATTGGGACTACAAGTGCTACGCCTGTTTGTATGGTTGCAAGGATCAATGCTGTTATTATAAGCCAAGTAGAAGGCCTGTATTTATTTAGAATATCTATAAATTGCTTAACAGATAGTGTCTTCATAATAAATTATCCTTTACAATTTATTTTGTTTCTAAAAATAACCCAAACAAGTTTTCACCTGTAAAGAAACAAAAACAATAAGAAGAACTCTCCACTTATAGAATTCAGTGTTAGAGCATATTGACGGGTATTCAATAATGGACAACACTGAATTCTATTGTAATGGAATTGTACATACTCACTTATTCTTTCTTTTTTAACACTGCTCCAAAGACATCATTATCTTCTACATATTCTCTACCGTTTACATCCGCATATACCTTTTCAAGTGTAAAACCAGCCTCATTCACTTCTTTTTCCAGATCGTCAATACTAAAATATTGATTCCAGTAATGATAATTAATCAAATCACCATTATTAAAAACCATCATATTTTTTGTAAGTGTAACTTTATTAGGGTATTTAAGTGATGCATATAATGCTAGATGTTTTTTATTAGAAAAGGGGCTGTCTTTTCTGGATAATCCCCACATAAATTGTGGTTCAGTCTTATTAAATTCTGCTTCTGATAATACGTCTAATAAGACTAACCCTCCAGGTTTTAATCCCTGGTATAAATTACTAAGTATTTTACTTCTATTCTCCGGACTAAAAGACCCATAAAGGTGATAAATTAGTAAAGCTACATCAAATTCCTCATTAAGGCCAATTTTAGTTATATCTTCATTCCTGTATTCTATTGAAAGATTTTCTTTATTTGCTTTACTGGCTGCATATTCGATTGCTTTTTTGTTAAAGTCTACACCAACAACATTATATCCTTTCATAGCCAGCCCATGAGAGTAGAGGCCAGGACCACAGCCGAGATCAATTACATTTTTATACTTATCTACTGGTGCAATTTGGTTAATAAAATCAAGTGTTTCAGCAATAAAACTGCTTTCCTTACTTCCCCCAGGCATATTTTTATCAAAATGGGACTCCAATACAGCGTCAGATCTTTCTGCGTCAAGCCAAATCTCTTGTGTTCCTTCTTCAAATGCCTCTGGAAAATTTGCTATTTCTAATAACTTTTCGATAACTTTTCACCTTCTATTGAATTTTTTTAAAATTGCGGGTATAATTTTACTCTCGGGTGCTTAGAGTTTTACAACCTAGGCACCCGAGAATGAACTAAGTAATTTTACTTGCGTTCTTTTCGCTACATTATTTGCCAATCAAAACTTAGCAATGATTACTGATCGACGATGTGAAACCGCTGGTTGTTGTAACGGTCCAGGTCCAAGTCGCTTCCACCGCTTGGCCCTTGCCGTCTGCTTCATCGGCGAACTTCTGCAATTCGAGTACACTATTCATTTTTTCACCCCCTTTATTTAATGAAGGACATTCTTTTAGCAATGGTTACTGATCGACGATGTGAAACCGCTGGTTGTTGTAACGGTCCAGGTCCAAGTCGCTTCCACCGCTTGGC
>NZ_JAIWPE010000067.1 GCF_021028955.1 Salipaludibacillus sp. CUR1 | reverse complement strand
TAAATCGAGTAGGAGGGGGTGATTAGCCCCCGACCTCTCACACCACCGTACGTACGGATCCGTATACGGCGGTTTCATGAAAATCAAACGTTATATCAACGACTTTAAACCCATTTTCCGCCAATAAGCGTCGTTTAGCGTATGATGGAGTATTGGGCTACAGGCGATTCGCCAGTAGCCTTTTCTTGTGTTTCCCCATTCATGAGCCTTCTGTTTCGACACCCCTAAGGCGATTAAGTTTCTGGCTTTGGTTTTAGGTGCCTTCCATTCTTTCCATCTGATCATTCGGAGTCTTCTTCTTATCCACTGCATCAATTCCTTTAGTACCGTTGGTGTTTCCGCCAGTCGAAAATAATTCCTCCACCCAACAATAAATCGGTTCAGCTTATCAATTCTGTATTCCATCGGAATACTTTTCTTTCGGGACGTCATCTCCCGAATTCGGTCTTTTACCCGTTGGATTGATTTTCCGTGGATCCGTATTTTCGCTTTTCCTTTAGTAGAAGCTGTAAAGCTGAACCCTAGAAACTTTCGTTTCCACGGACGATCGACCGCGCTCTTTTCCCGATTTACTTTTAGTTTCAGTTTGCCTTCAATGAAGGTAATCATGTTCTTACGGATACGCTCTGCGGCCTTCTTTGACCCAGTATAGATCTGACAGTCGTCCGCATAGCGGACAAAGCGAATACCCCGTTTCTCCAATTCTTTGTCCAGTTCATCAAGTACAATATTTGAAAGAAGCGGGCTTAATGGACTCCCTTGGGGAGTCCCCATTTCGTTTTGCCTTACTAATCCGTTTTCCATGATTCCTGCCTGGAGATATTTGCGGATGAGGCTTAACACCCTTCTGTCGCTAATACGATAGCTTAACGTTCGCATTAACCGGTCGTGGTTCACTTTATCGAAGAATTTCTCCAAATCGATATCAACCACCCATGTGTGTCCATCGTTGATAAACTGTTTTGCTTTCAACACGGCATCATGGGCTCGTCTTTTCGGACGAAAACCATAACTGTTTTCAGAAAATGTCGGATCGTAGATTCGTTGAAGATAGAGATTAATGGATTGCTGGATCAAGCGGTCCATGACTGTCGGGATTCCCAGCATCCGTTTACCTCCGTCCGGTTTCGGGATTTCGACTCGGCGGATCGGTGACGGTTGGTAGGTTCCCGATAGGAGTCCTTGACGGATGGCAGACCATTCTTCGGAGATCTGGGATTTCAGTTCCGCAATGGTAATGCCGTCAACACCTTGGCTCCCTTTATTTTGGACCACTTTAAGGTAGGCGTTGTTTAAGTTGTCTCTATGCAATATCTTTTCCAACATCTCATTGACCTCCACGTGGTTCAATCCTTTCTATTGTGTGGCTTCATTCTCCACGCTTCTTATGCCCTCAAGGAATTCACCTTTACTTCATAAGGAAGCTGATATGTTCTGTGTCATCAAATGAAGCGTACGCAAGGAGGTGAACACTCTTTTCATGATTCAGCCCTTCCCACAGCGTCTAGAATTCTGTGGTACTATGGCTTCGGCTGACTTCTGACAATTCAGTGGTTCCTCCTGGAACCAGTTACCGTATGTGTACGGCGTTCTTGTCAGACCTCCCCGGGTAAGTGCATAAACTTCCTCTCCATGTACCCGCCTCATTTACTGTCAATCCCTTTGATCGTTCGGACTTCGACTTGTTAGGCAGTCTCATCCAAGAAGGACAGCCTAGTATGAGATTCGTGTTCCTCGGGTCGGAGATTTGCCTCCGGCTTCCTTCAGATTCCGAGTCGCCTCGGACACCCTTGCTTTTGGCTAATGGCTACAACGATCTTCGCCATTTGGGACTTGAACCCTAGAGCGTATGCACATGCCGGGCACACCTA
>NZ_JAIWPE010000066.1 GCF_021028955.1 Salipaludibacillus sp. CUR1 | reverse complement strand
ATTTATATTACTAAATCAATATAATTAATTACTATTTAAATGATATATATAAATACTAAAATAACGATATATGGTGTTATTTTATTATTTACACCTACATGTTGTGTATGCTAACATAATTAAAGTGGATGAACAACTGATTAAAGAAGAAGGGATTTGAAAGACTAAACTGATAACAAATAATGATTCCTCACAACCAATCACAAACCCTATGAGAAACTTCTAAGTTGGATTAATTTTTTGAACATTTACATGTAATAAACGGAAGGGGAGTAGATAAAATGGAATCAAGAGAAAATGAGAATAAAAAAATGACACCTCAACAAGGCATTGAGAGAATGAAAGAAAAAGGGCTAGTGATAAAAAAGACTGGAGGACCAGGTGGAGAATACGGAGGATTTCTAAAATCAACAATCAAAAAAAAGGAAAGTAAGAAAAAACCAAGGTGGTTGTCCTGGTTGTGCAAATAATTTTTATTTTATTTCTGTGTAAATTCATAACAAAAATCTAATATTCATAATACCGGCTGGAGTTAACCGAATTATTATTGATAACATTCAAAGGTCCCGTTCAACCGTTGATAATATCAATATTAAGTACTTCCCATAATTTGCCATGAGTTTCACCCATAGGAAAATATTGTAATAAAACAATAAACTCTAACTAATTTCAGCAAGAGAATAAGCAGCCATCCAGCCCAGCCGAAGCTCACCTTAAAAATAAAGGTGGTAAATGATTATTTTATCTTACCAAAAATAGGGCCTTTATATTTCTCTTGGACTGTTCGAGCTTTTCTGACCTCAACACCTCTCTCCCTCAAACCTCTTACCAAACGACTTTCTTTTTCACTATCATTATTTTCAGAGTTACAAGGTACACGTTTTTCTTTATCCATTGAATATTCCTCCCTTCCATTAGAATATTATATATTTTAGTTATTGTTATACCTTACTTGTAAAAAAACTTACCTTAGGTAGCATTATACTGGTTTGTTCAGTTTCTAAAAACCAAAAAGGAATAAATGACCATATTCAAGTAATGGAAAACTTTAGCGGGACAGCCAGTCGCATCCGTTGTGCACTAAGGGAAGGGAATCCTTAACAAAGTGTCAGTTTATGTTGTGAACAAACCCAGGCAGTTATAGAAGAGAATCGTCAGTAGTTTGCGCCGTAGTAGACACATACTGCGCAACAAATGCTTTCTCTTTATAATGTTTGAAGTGATATGACTATTTTTATAATGATAGTTAAAAATCATGACAGATTGTTGGAACGGTAGTGCAATGATTTTATCAGAACGTTAATACAAATCAATTATTAATTGGAAAATTTATGTTAATATGATAATAGAAAACACACTATTTTGTGAATTGTTTCACTTAAACGGGGAGAAGAGCTGAATATAAGTACTCTCCTATCAAATTAATTAGAAGAGACTATAGGGGGAAAAGGATGTCATATTTTCAATCAAAAAAGAAAACATATAAAAAGTCGGTAGAGTGGATAAAGGAAAACGCTAATCTCGTAGATACATTGACCGAATGCAGAGGGGATGAGTTTTCTTTTTTAGTTAAGATTCTAGAAGATAAGAGAATTGTTTGGCTTGGCGAAAATGGTCATGGGATTGCTGAGCATAATATTATCAAAACCAAATTAATTGATTTTCTCTATCATAAAATGGGCTTCAAAGTGATTGCATTCGAAAGCGGGTTAACTGAATGTTTTACATCGAACTATGAGAAAGATGAACTTTCAGTTGGTGAATTAATGGATAATTCTGTTTTCTCGGTGTGGAAAACCAAAGAAACATATCCATTATTTGAATTAATAAAAGAAAATATAGAGTTGAAACTTATAGGTTTTGATTTTCAACCCACCACTAAACAAAGTATGATGATTGAATTTTTAGACGCATTAAATATTGATTTTCCCTTAGAATTCAAACAAAATATACAAAATGTGGAAAAAGTGACTTTTGATTGGTATTATCGTATTGGTAAATATAAAGCAAGAAGAAAAAGAGTACCTAAAGATATTTTCCACAAATATAAATCCATTCAAAAAGAACAAAATGAGCTTATAGATCGATTACATCATATATTAATTGATTTGAAAAAAGATTTTATTAATAATGGTTTGGACGTGCCTTATAAAGTAATTCAGAAGGGATTGGATAACAAACGCCTATTTTTTAATCATTTAATTGATAACAACAGAGACTATTCCAAATTTAGAGATCAAATAATGGCAGCTAACTTAGAATGGGTTTGTAATGAATTATATCCGAATGAAAAGATAATCATTTGGGCTCACAATGCTCATATATATAAAAATTACCAAACAATTACTAAGTATAGACCTATGGGTTCATTAATAAGCAAAGCGTTGATGGATGACTCCTATTACATTGGACTCTTTATGTATGAAGGAGAGGCTGCATTAATGAACCGAACCGTCTATAAAATTGCCCATCCTCCAAAAAAAAGTCTAGAGGATTATATGAGCCATACAGATTCCTCGATTTCGTTTCTTGATTTCTCAAATGTCACGCCACAACCATTTAATAAGTGGATATTTAAAAAAACGCTTATCTTAGAGCATGGAACGATGCAAAAATTGATTGTTCCATCAGAGCAATTTGATGGAATATTTTTTGTGAAAAAGGTTTCACCACCTCGTTATCTATAATAATTTTTAAGGTTAAGAACAATTTTTATTTAATTTAAGTGAATTTGGAAGTGTAATAAATTGTATCGGTGAAGGCGAATAAGGTGAATATGTAAAACTCCTAAAAATATGATAGTTTTCTTTCTAGATACGATCTGCGATAACCTTGTGAAGAAATGTACTTAAAGGGTGCTTTAGTGGAATTAGCGAGTTGCAATGTTCCAGCTCTTTTTTGTACCAGTTTTCTGGAAAATGGTGTTGAACTAAGTAGCAATAGGTAAGCATTTGAAGTTATCTCCAGCTTTTCCCCTGCTCTGCACCGTACGTGCGACTTTCACCGCATACGGCGCGCCATCTATCTGAATGTGTTAGATTATAAGTTCCATGTTACTCGTTGATTTAGAATTACTATTTACTGTATTGGGTCCAGGTCACTGTTTTTTCGATAATTATTAATCTTTTTGATTTGTGGTTTGGTTAATTTCAGTTTATTTGTTAGTGATTCTATCATCGATGTATCTTTTAAATGGATAATTTTATGTACTTCCTGATGGAGAATGCGAAGATTGTTAAACTTGTCATCTCCTCCAAGATGTACCGGGGTATAGTGGTGACAGTTTACCTCACTGGCAGTGAGAAACATTCCTGTGATTTCACATTTGCCTAGTTTCATACTGTAACGACTAATCCGATTATCCATATATTCGACACTCCGTGTCGGAATTTTTGATTTCATTAGGATAGAAATCTCATATTGGATATCCCCTCTAAGTTTCTTGTATATTCTTTCACGTCCTTCTTTCGTGAATGGCGTTAAACTCTGGCTGAAGTTCATACTATTACTTGTCTTCACATCAGCAAGTGGAAAGAGATATACTCCACAGACCTTAAATGTTTTCATTCCTTGGCTGTAAAATTTCTTGTAGGTCGGAGGTGGGTTAGAGGGATGTCCATATTTCCCGACATCTTTTAAACGATTGTATATGAAAGCTTTCAGTTGGTAGGCAATACGTGAGAACTCTCCGTAAACATGAGTTGCACGATTGAAATAGTTGTGAGTTCCTAAGACAAAACTGTTAAAGAGTAGCGCGTTTTTTGATGTGGGCGATGCTCTTAACTTTTGAATAAGTTCCTTCGCTCGTGCTTTGATGTTTCGTTTCTTGCTTTCTTTTATTTTTGTGTGTGCTACTCTCGTTTTTCTTTTTCTATTCGCCCGAATGGTAAAACCCAGAAACTCTGATTCCTTCTTACGAAGGTTGATTATCTTAGACTTCTCGGGTGAAATATCTAGCTTCAATCTTTCTTTAAGGTATAGCCTTACGGCATGGAACCATCTCTGGGCAGTTTTCCAATCTCGGCAGAGGATTTTAAAATCGTCCGCGTATCTCACTAAATATCCCTCTTTGAGGTTTGAGCGTTTTTTCGCATATAGTTCGCCTTCCCTCGTTTTATAGGGAAAATCGAAAGAAAAGAACTCCCATTGTTCAGATACTGTTTCTGCTAGCTATAAATGACTGATTGCTGACAGCGTTGTCTGTCCGGGATTTGTCGAGTATACTGTCATTAAAAAGCTGCAGAAAGGAAAAAAGAGACCCAAAGGATGTTGACCGT
>NZ_JAIWPE010000065.1 GCF_021028955.1 Salipaludibacillus sp. CUR1 | reverse complement strand
GCTGCTCTTCCTTACGCCTTTTTTCTCGCGTTTCCTCCCTGGGCCGTTTGCAGCACCCACTTACCTGTTACTCGAGTATCACCCACGTAGCACCCACCCTGACGCTGCTCTTCCTTACGCCTTTTTTCTCGCGTTTCCTCCCTGGGCCGTTTGTAACACCCACTTACCTGTTACTCGCGTAGCACCCGCGTATCACCCACCCCACACCCGCTCGTTCCCTCTGCCCCTGTGCCAGCGACCTCATACCAACGCTCATAAATAAAAAACACCTGCAAAAGCTGAAAAGCTTTGCAGGTGCGTGTAATTGTTATTTAGGTTCTACAGCCGTTTTGAAGGCTGGCTGTTTTTCCCGGTATATCCATTTGAATAAGACGGTTTGGAAAATAAGGAACAATCCCCCAACCGACCAGTACAAAGGAAGAGCTGCGGCGACATTAAATGAGAAGATCCCCATGATCGCCGGGGTAACATAGCCTAGCATTGCAAGCTGCTTTTGCTGGGCAGAGTCGATTCCGATTTGCGATACTTTAAACTGTACGAAATAAACAGCGGCTGCCACAAACGGCAGGACCATATCTGTGGCGCCTAAGTTAAACCAGAGAAAATTATGCTGGGCAATTTCAGGTGTCCGCATGATCGCATAGTAGAATCCAATCAGGATCGGAAATTGGATCAGCATTGGAAGACAGCCCATAGACGTCAGCGGGTTGAAATTATGCTTTTCGTACAGAGCCATCATTTCCTTCTGCATTTTCTGTTTATCTTCGGCTGAATTTTTATCCTTGAATTTTCCCTTAATTTCGTCCATTTCCGGCTGGATGACGGCCATCTTCTCCCTCATGAAAAGCTGGCTTTTATGCTGCTTCATCATCAGCGGCATAAGGGCAAGTCTCAACAGGAAAGTCATGAAAATAATGGACAGTCCGTAATTGCCGTTAAAAATACCAGCGAGAAACTTGATGGCAAAGGAAAACGGGTAAATCACATAGTGATTAAAGACCCCCGCTGTTTCGGCATCTATCGGTTCCATATTTGCCTGGCAGCCGCTTAATGTTAAAAGTAAAAGAACGCCGATTAAAACAATCGGACTATATTTTTTAAGTCTGGTGAATACAGAGTTTTTTTCCATGTATATCCTCCTCGATGTGTTTGTAGCTTATCAATCGAGAAGGATAGATAGTCTCCGTCGTCTTCCGGTCCCTCTTTCCGCCCCATCATTCGGGTAAGCCAGGACAGGCGGTCGACTCTGAGGTCCAAGAGCATATTTGACGGAGCAAGGCGGCTGTGCCACGAGTGCAGCTGCTTCTGGGTCAGTGACCGGTTGGCAGCCGCTGATTCATGGGACATAAACTGAATCAGGTGTGCGCCGGCAAATGTCATATATAAGCTGATTGTTAATAAAACCGGAACGAGGTCCTGGGAAAATTCGAACATCATCTGTATTCACCTCCTTTTCGTACGTACCAAATAAGGTTATTATCGTTCATTCAACTTGAAAAGTCAAAGTTGGTTTAGTGACGACCGTTTAAAGACGTGAGTGATCAGCAGGAAAGCATACCTGTAACTGGTCTCTTGCTGAAGTCATTACCTCTGATGTAAGCTTTGAAGTGTCAAGCGAGTTAACAGAGCCGGCACCGGGAAGTCTGTGAATTTTATTATGGAATACTTCGATTTCATAAACCATATCCGGCTTGTCCTGCGACACAGTTACATTCTCCACTGACCCGTCCAGGTAATAAATCTCAAGAGAGCTTAGCTTTTGGATATGGTTAATAATGATCGTTCCTTTTTCACCCTGAATCTCTGAAGGGAGAGATGAATTGGTGATTTTCGAGTACATGGCTACTGCTTCCATTTCAGGATATGTCAGAATCACTGTCCCTTCCCCATCCACTCCTGAACTCAGTTTAATCCCCGAAGCTTTAACCTTGTCCGGCTTTCCGAACAAGTCAACAATTGGATAAAGGCAGTAAAGGCCAATATCCATTAATGCGCCGTTTGAAAATTGCGGGTTAAATGCGTTCAATACAGTTCCTTCTTTAAAAGCGTCGTAGCGTGACGAATACTGACAGTAGCTTGTAACCATCCTCCTGACCGGCGCCACTTTACTGACAGCTTGTTTCAGTTTCTGAAAATTAGGCAAAGCCGTACTTTTTACAGCTTCCATTAATATAACCCCATTTTCTTCTGCCACCCGGACCATCTGTTCCACTTCCTTGTGGTGGGAAGCCATCGGCTTTTCACATAACACATGTTTTCCGTGCTTCATGCAAAGGATCGCCTGTTCAGCATGAAGCGATGTGGGACTGGCAATATACACAGCATCAATTAACGGGCTTTTTGCCATCTCTTCTATTGTGGTGAAAACCTCTGCCCCGCCGTATTTATCCGCGAACGTTTCAGCCCGTTCTTTCGTCCGGGAATAAACAGCAGACAGCTGAAAGCTATCTAAAGTGTTTCCGGCTTCAATAAACCATTCTGTAATAAAGTTCGTTCCTATTATTCCATACCTGACCATACCGGTCTCCTTCCTTATGTTATGCGGACAACTATTTAAATATGTTTAACGGCAGATAAGCTGAAACTAAATAATGAGGCACGTCCACCACTTCGCTCAGTTTTAAATCCACAGCCACACTGCATAACGCATAGGCTTCCACATCACTCAGGCCGTATTTCATGACGAGGTGTTCAATCATATATGTGACAGCTTTCTTTGTGGCCGTCATTAAATCTTCTCCGTAGCCGGTCGTGGCGAAATACCCTTTTGACTCTGGCCCAGGGTTTAAAGGCCCAGGCGTTTCAAATTGCGGCTCGCTTATTTGCTTTCCTTTATGAAGTTTAAAGCGGAGCTGAATATCCATTGGGGCCTCAATGGCTGTGCCGCACACTTCTCCGTCTCCCTGGGCGGCATGCGTATCGCCTACTGAAAAAAGGGCTCCCTCCACCCACACTGGCAAGTACAGCTTTGTTCCTTTTGTTAAATGCCGAATGTCCATGTTGCCTCCATTTTTCCTTGGCGGTACCACGCTGTAAGTCCCCTTTTCAGGCAGAGCTACGCCGATGGTACCTGGAAACGGGGCAATCGGGATCTCTATTCCGGAAAGAAACTCTGCTTTTCCTTTTTTTAAATCCCAGATTTTTAAATAAGGATCCTGAAACTGTTCGTGGAGAAGGCCAAACCCCGGTATGACGGCTGTCCACCCCCAGCTTTGCGGGCCAAATCCTTCAATTTCGACTTCCAGCGTATCTCCCGGCTGTGCGCCATTAACGTAAACGGGGCCATTTACAGGGTTTACACGTTCGAAATCGAGCCCTGCAACATCTTCTTTTACAGACTTTGAGTTAAGCTGTCCCGCGGAACTGTCTGTCACTTCAAAATTTAGGCTTTTCCCCGGTTCCACAGAGTAAACTGGCTCAATAGAGTTGTCCCATGTAAAATGGTGGCAATGACGGTGAATAGTATGATTATGACTCATCACTTATCCGCTCCTTTATTTCGAAAATAGAAATAATTTCAATTTAATAATATCATAGGAATTCAGATATTTCAGAATGAAAGCGCAAACATGTTCAATTATGAACTTTTTAATGATTTTTTAGATTAAAACTGTTGTATTAGCTCCAAAACCTCTCTATAATGTCCTGTATACAAATACAAATGTACTTTAAAAGAAGACGTTTTCAAGGGGGAGTCTCATATGAAAAAAGAAATGAACGTAGGCTTACTTGGTTTTGGAACAGTCGGGACGGGTGTCCTGCAAATTATCCAGGACCATCAGGATAAATTAGCACATCAGCTTGGCTGTGCGGTTAATGTTAAAAAAATTCTCGTCAGTAATTTAGAAAAGAAACGGGACGTTAATGTGGAATCCGGCCAGCTGACAGTGGATCCTCAGGAAATCCTAGAGGACCCGGACATCGACGTGGTGGTCGAAGTTATGGGCGGAATTGATGATGCTAAAAGCTATATCAGCCATGCTCTGGAAAACCGGAAACATGTGGTCACAGCCAACAAAGACCTTATGGCAGTCCACGGAAGCGAACTTCTTGAGTTAGCTGATAAACAAGACTGTGATTTATTTTATGAAGCGAGTGTGGCCGGTGGTATTCCTATCCTCCGCACGCTTGTTGAAGGGCTTGCTTCCGACCGGATTACAAAAATGATGGGTATTGTGAACGGCACAACAAATTACATTTTGACAAAAATGTCAAAAGAAGGACGAGTCTATAACGAAGTGCTTAAAGAAGCTCAGGCTCTTGGCTACGCTGAAGCAGACCCGACTGCAGATGTAGAAGGCCTCGATGCGGCCCGTAAAATATCTATTCTCGGAACGCTTGGCTTCTCTATGAACCTTAATCTTGATGATGTGGATGTAAAGGGAATAACTGATGTTACGAGCGAAGACTTGTCTTACGGCGATCAGCTGGGATACACAATGAAGCTTGTCGGCATAGCGAATCGCTGTGATGACAAAGTAGAAGTCAGTGTCCAGCCAGCACTTGTTCCTCATGATCACCCGTTAGCAGGCGTTGATGATGAATACAATGCCGTCTATGTTTACGGTGAAGCCGTTGGCGAGACGATGTTCTACGGAGCAGGAGCAGGACAGCTGCCAACAGCAACAGCAGTAGTATCCGACCTTGTGGAAGTTTTAAAAAATAAACGGCTCGGTGTGAACGGAAACAGCGTCGTTATTCCCCAGTTCGATAAAAAACTGAAAAAAGACGAAGAGATTTTTTCAAAATACTTCCTGCGTATTCACGCGAAGGATGTGCCTGGCACCTTCTCAGCTCTTACTTCACTGTTTGATGAATATGGCGTCAGCCTGGAAAAAATCCTGCAAGTGCCTCTTAACGACGGGAAACTGGCGGAAATTATTCTAGTCACTCATGGGGTGTCAAAGAAGAACTACGAGACTGTGCTTGAAAAACTAAACGACACGGATGTCGTGGTAGAAGTTAAAAGCAGCTACCGTGTGGAAGGGGAAATTAAAAAATGATGTGGCGTGGACTTTTAGAAGAATATAAATCATATTTACCTGTTAATGAAAAGACACCTATGCTGTCACTGCAGGAAGGGAATACACCCCTTTTGCCGCTTAAAAACCTCTCGGAAAAACTGGACATTGATCTGCATGTGAAATATGACGGCGCTAATCCGACCGGGTCTTTCAAAGACCGCGGCATGGTCATGGCAGTCGCAAAAGCCAAGGAAGCCGGCAGCGAGGCGATTATGTGCGCTTCTACAGGAAATACTTCTGCAGCTGCTGCCGCATATGCAGCGCAGGCAAATATGCGCTGTCTCATAGTCATCCCGGAAGGTAAAATCGCGATGGGCAAACTCGCTCAGGCAGTTGTTTACGGTGCTGAGATCTTCAGCATTGAAGGTAATTTCGATAACGCGCTGCAGATGGTGCGCAGTCTTGCAGAGCAATCACCCATTACACTCGTAAACTCGGTAAACCCGTACCGGATAGAGGGCCAGAAAACAGCAGCTTTCGAAATTTGCGATGCACTCGGTGCGGCGCCTGATGTGCTGTCCATTCCGGTCGGAAACGCAGGGAATATCACTGCTTACTGGAAAGGATTCTCTGAATATCACGCTGAGAAAGGGACCGGTCTCCCTCAAATGCGGGGCTTTGAAGCAGAAGGCGCCGCAGCTATCGTAAAAAATAAGGTGATTGACGCCCCAGAGACAGTTGCTACCGCTATCAGAATCGGCAACCCGGCAAGCTGGGATAAAGCGGTGAAAGCCGCTGAAGATTCTTCTGGAAAAATTGATTATGTCACTGATGAAGAAATTGTTGATGCTTATAAGCTTTTAGCCCGTGAAGAAGGTGTATTTGCTGAACCGGCCTCAGCCGCTTCGATCGCAGGCTTAAGGAAGCAGCTGGCAACAGGTGAAATCAAAAAAGGCTCACGTGTCGTAGCCGTCTTAACGGGTAACGGACTGAAAGATCCAAATACGGCGATTGATACTGCACCAGTCAAGCCTGTGGCACTTCCAAACGAGGAGTCCGTGGTTATCGACCATATGTTAGGGCGTGTGAAACAATGAAGAACTCCCTTTTTACGATCCGTGTCCCGGCCAGCACGGCCAATTTAGGTCCCGGATTTGATTCTGTCGGCATGGCACTGAACAGGTATTTAACGTTGACAGTGGAACCGGGAGACACATGGCGTTTTGAAGCCCAGTCAGATAATCTTGATGGAATTCCTGCCGGGAAGGATAATTTAATTTTTAAAATAGCTGACTGGATCGCCGGCGAATACGGGGAAAATCTTCCTTCGGCCCATGTGAAAATGGACAGCGACATCCCTCTCTCCCGTGGCTTTGGCAGCAGCGCCACCGCTATTGTAGCTGGAATTGAGCTGGCCAATCAGCTGCTCGGGCTGGAGTTGCCGGCTGATGAAAAAGCACGCTGGGCCAGCCAATATGAAGGCCACCCGGATAATGTCGCACCGTCTGTTTACGGCGGCCTGATTATCGGAAGCCACCGTGACGAAGAGACAGATATTGTTCTGGCTGGTACCCCGGATATTGACCTTGTTGCAGTTATTCCGGATTATGAGCTGAGTACTAAAGAATCCCGTGATACGCTCCCTAAAGAGTTCTCTTACCGGGATGCGGTGGAAGCCAGCAGTATTAGCAACGTTCTCGTAGCAGCCATTCTGCAGGGGAACTGGGAGCTTGCAGGAAAGATGATGACAAAAGATCTGTTCCATCTTCCTTTCAGGATGCCGCATATTCCTGAATGGCAGAAAGCGGCAGAACTAACTGGAGAGCTCCCTGTCTATGGAGCTACTCTAAGCGGAGCCGGACCAATCGTATTGTTTTTCGTACCTCGCGGATACGGCAAAGAAGTGAGGCTGCAGCTCAGAGGGCATTTCCCTTCACACTCGGTTGAGCTGCTCGAAGTCGACCGGGACGGTGTCGTTGTCTCTGCCAACGCTGTCTCTTCAAACCAGCTGTAAGCTGCCGCAGACAGAAGAGCTCCATTCAAACGCATTTAATAAAAAAACCTCGATCAGCATGTGTGCTGTCGAGGTTTTTTTTATGTATTTAATGATGGCGGCCCCGGCAGGAATCGAACCTGCGACGCAAGGTTTAGGAAACCTACGCTCTATCCACTGAGCTACGGAGCCGGATGACTTTTATGTAAAAGGTCCACCCAATATTATATAATAAATTTCTCATATTATAAAGGAAAACTTTTATTCCAATAACTGGGGGGACAGACCCAGTAGCCTTGCATGAATGGAATATAATGTAATTTTGAGTTTACAAACACAAAAAAAGCTCCTATTGTAGAGGAGAGACCAATACTTGTTCCCAATCCTCTACAAA